>CALWSU010000028.1 GCA_944384295.1 uncultured Lachnospiraceae bacterium
CAGCGAACTTTTTGTACAGTTCTTTCAACAGTACTTGTTCTTTTGAATAGCCAAATTCCATAATTTGTTTCCTCCTTAAATATCGGCAATAAAAAATTTTGTTATTATTCTAACAATTACTTATATAAGCATAAAACGTGCCAAACAAATTGAACTGCATATTTCCGTACTTTCTGCAAAAAATCGCTCGATTTTTGTTAGAAAATGTGTTAGAATATTTATAATATTCTACATTGTAACACTTAATTCTAACATTAGAACAGGAGTTTTGCACATGCGATTTACCAAAGAAATGTTTTTTTCCTCGCAGATTGTACATGAAGTACTCAATCATGCCAACAGCGGCATCAATGTTGTAGATGCACAAGGCATATTGGTTTATGTCAATGATATTTCTGCCAACTATGTACACCATAAACGCGAAGATATGGTAGGGCGGCATATATCTGAATTTTATCCCGTAGCCGTACTTCTAGCTGTTTTAGAAAACCATCGTCCTATTTTGGATAAAAAAATACATCTTGTGCCACCTAATAAATATGTTGTCAATTCTTATCCCATTTTTATAGATGGTACATTTATGGGTGCATACTCTATCTTTCAGGATATACAAGAAATCGAACAACTGAATAATAAAATCAAACATTTGGAAATGCAAGTGAGTCTGTCCAAACCAGAGGCAGATTTTCAGCATGTCGTACATATGGGCACCATGCATGACATTTTCAAACAAGCAAAAAAAATTGTTGGTTCTTTGGGTGGTCCACGTCATTCCATCATCACTGGCGAAAGCGGCACCGGGAAAACCATGCTTGCCAATCTCATTTATACCTACGCCAAACAAATTGGTGTCATCGGACAAAATGCGCCTTTTATTGAAATCAACTGTGCGCAGTTTACAAATCCAGATATTGCAGCAATGGAGATTTTCGGTTCCGTAGAAGGCGCATATACAGGCTCCAAAAAGAAAAAAGGACTATTTGAACAAGCAAATGGCGGCATTTTATTTTTAGACGAAGCCCATACCATAGAAAACTATCAAAGCCTTTTGCTCAAAGCCATAGAATCCGGCAAAATCCGACGAATTGGAGATACGCGCGAAATCGAAATCAACGTTATTGTTATTGCTGCTTCTACCAAAAACTTGCATGAAGTGTTACTGCCTGAACTGTACCAACGTCTTGGACAATATGAAATGCATTTGCCCGCTTTGCGAGAACGCTCTTTGACCGAAAAAGAAAATCTCTTTCGTCATTTTGTACAACGATATGAAAATGCAGTATGGGAGGCACGTCATATCCGTTATCATGTAATATTCACGCCTGAAGCCAAACATGCCATACTCAACGCCGTATATCCTCGTAATATTCGTCAAATGCGTGATGTCATCAATTATAGTATAGATGCCTCCTCGCCCTTGATTGAGGACATTGGCGAAAAAACAGAAATCACTACAGTCGTTGGTATGGAACATATTCCTTTTGAATCTACAGAACAGGTGGAACCACCTGTCACCACACCACAGCCAAATACACCGATTCATAAAATTTCTGCGCAAACTGCGCAATTTATACAAGAACAACACGCTATGGGTGAAGGTCCACGCAAAATCGCGCGTAAATTGGAAGCGATGGGGTTTGATATTCCATATTACAAAATTGCATATTTTTTGAAAAAAAATCCCTAATTTTTCAATCTGAAAGCGAAGGCTGTCGAAAATATCGACAGCCTTTCTGATATGCTCTTTCTCTATACAGAAAGAACATTTTTGTTACAATTATTTTACTTCGTTTACCAGAGGTTCGCCAGCTAAGAAAGCTTTTGCGTTGTCCAGAGTTGTTTTTGCCATAGAATCCAGAGCTTCTACTGTTAAGAATGCTTGGTGACCAGAAACCAGAACTTTGTCGCTAGCCAGCAATCTTGCTAATGTAGCATCATGTTCTGTCCAGCTGCTTCTGTCTTCGAAGAAGTATTCATGTTCTTTTTCGCAAACGTCCATACCTACGCCACGGAATTTGCCAGCTTCTACTGCATCTGCCAGAGCTTCGGAATCTACCAAAGCACCACGTGCTACGTTGATGAAGATAACGCCATCTTTCATTTTTGCGATTGCGTCTTTGTCAATCATATGTCTTGTTTCAGGCATCAGAGGGCAGTGAATGGAAATTACGTCAGAACGTGCATACAGTTCGTCCAAGCTTACATATTCCAGACCCAGATTAGGGTTAGGGAATGCATCATATGCAATGATGTCCATGCCGAAGCCTTTCAGAATATTGATCATGCACTGACCGATTTTACCAGTACCAATGATACCAGCAGTTTTGCCAACCAGAGCGATACCTGTCAGACCAGCAATGTCAAAGTTGAATTTTGTGGTTCTTTCATAGGACAGGTGGCATTTTCTGTTAATTGCCATCAATAATGCAGCACCTTGTTCTGCAACAGATTCAGGAGAATATGCAGGTACTCTCAGAACAGGCAGACCACATTCTTTTGCTACTGCCAAATCTACACTGTCAAAACCTGCACAACGCAGTAACAGAACTTTGATACCCAAATCTTTCAGTTCGCGGATTACTTCAGCAGGTACTTCGTCATTTACAAAAGAGCAAGTTGCATCATGACCAGCAGCCAATTTTGCAGTTGCGGGTGTCAATCTTTCATCAAAGAATGTGATTTCATAGCCATATTCTTTTGCCATAGGACCAAAAGAGTCTCTCCAGTAGGATTTTGTGTCAAAAAATGCAATTTTCATTTCTAAATTCCTCCTAAAATGTTGGTTAGTAGTAGAAAATAGATAGCAAACAGGATATGTAATTCCAAGCAGCTAGAAATATTTGCTATACCTGTTTGTCTTACTTTTAACAATATAATCTATTTTACCTATTTTGTCAACCGACTTTCCAGAAAATTGTAAGTTTTGCCCATTCCTTTTTTCTATCGTAAACAAAAAAGCGCATGGTTTCTATAAAGTACAATTCTATTTTTTTGTGTACTATTTTTTTGTTGATGTTTTCCAAGAAAAACACCTTATTTCTATCAGAAAACAACTTGTTTATATATAGAAACATGATGTTTTTTCTTGCTTCTAGATACTGTAAAATCGTATTTTTATGAAAATCAAAAAATCTAAAAAGCACAGAATTTCTAAGATAGAAATTCCGTGCTTTCAGGGTGTAGAAACAATCGACACCCTGTCGTCAAAGGCTCATTTCATTCAAGCCTTTGACGAGTAGACAGAAGTATAAAGCAGGAGTTCCATCGGATAAAAATCCTTGAAACTCCTGCTTTTCCTCGTCGGAAATGAATTCCGACTGCGGATTCCAGTTGGGAAACACTTTGTTTCCCAAACCCTTCTGCGCGCTTGAAAAATGATAAAATCTAGTTTTTTGCAGTCAAAAAGCACAGAATTTCTAAGATAGAAATTCTGTGCTTTCAAAATGCGTATTATACTTTGATACAAACCATCAATCGAACAAACGAGAAATAGAAATGCCTTCATGAATGCTCTTGATTGCATTTGCAAACAAGGTATCTACAGATTCAATTGTAATTTTGCGGATTCTCTTTTCTTCAGGCAATGCAATGGTATCTAATACCAACAATTCTGTGATTGCGGATTCTTCAATACGTTTGATTGCGGGACCACTCAATACCGCATGGGTACAACATGCATCTACTTCAATCGCGCCTCTTTCTTTGAGTGCATTGGCAGCATTTGTAATAGTACCAGCTGTATCAATCATATCGTCTACCAGAATCACTTTTTTGCCTTTTACGTCACCAATGATATTCATGATTTCGCTGACATTTGCTTTTGGTCTACGTTTATCAATAATTGCAATGGGTATATTCAGTCTTTCTGCAAAAGTTCTTGTTCTGGTTACACTGCCCAGGTCGGGAGAAACTGCAACAAAGTTCTGTAACTCATCGCCATATTTTCTTTCATAGAAACCAGTCAGCAATGGGCTGCCTACCAGGTTGTCCACTGGAATATCAAAGAAGCCCTGAATCTGTGCACAGTGCAGATCCATGGTCAATACACGGTTTGCACCAGCACTTGTTAAAATATTGGCTACCAATTTCGCACTGATGGGGTCTCTTGCTCTTGCTTTTCTATCCTGTCTGGCATATCCATAATAAGGAATCACAGCGGTGATTCTGCCGGCTGACGCACGTTTCATTGCATCAATCATAATCAACAATTCCATTAAATTATCGTTTACCGGATAAGATGTAGACTGTATGATAAACACATCTGCACCACGGATTGTTTCGTTAATTTTTACGGAAATCTCACCATCACTAAATTTTTCGACTTCTGCATCGCCTAATGTCAGTCCAAGCTTTTCCGCGATGGACTGCGCCAAAGCACGATTGGAATTGCAAGCAAATACTTTGATATTGCTGCCGATTGAATAAATCATGTTTGCATCCCCCTATTGTGTTTTTGGTCGGTTTTATGATTTTTATGATTTGTCTACACATGTATTTCTTTCTCGTTACATGTTAATTATATGTTACACTGTTCTGGTTTGAATTTCAACTGTATACGACATTTTTCGGCATTTTTTCCATACAAAATACAACTTTCCATTTTTATATCTTTGAGAGGAAACAGATGTCTTTGTTCAGACTTCCAAGCCGTTGTTTTGCACAGAAACAGATACACATATTTCTATTTTGTACCTACTGCGTTTTATGATTCACTTTTCTTGGTTTGTATTCTTTTTTCCTTCCAACCCTGAATGATGCTTTGTCTTGCACGTGCCACAGCCAATACATTGCCTTCGACATCTCTTGTGATGGTAGAGCCTGCCGCAATATAGGAATTTTCTCCTATGGTCACAGGAGCCACCAAATTGACATTACACCCTACAAATACACCATCGTGTATGGTAGTACGATGTTTCTTTTCTCCATCATAATTTACCATAATGCTGCCACAACCGAAATTGATTTTTTCGCCTGCATCAGTATCACCCACATAAGAGAGGTGCGGAATTTTTGTACCATTTCCAATGTTTGAATTTTTGACTTCGACAAAATCGCCCACCTTGACACGTTCGCCAATATGACAGTTGGGACGGATATAAGCAAAAGGTCCTACGGTTGTGTTGTTTCCGATAGAAGATTCCAATGCAGTAGAACTTTGGAACTGCACACCATCGCCAATCTGCATATCTGTCAATCTGGAATTGGGACCGATTTCACAATCTGCACCAATGACTGTTTTGCCTTCTATCACACATCCAGGCAAAATTACAGTATCCTGACCAATCACAACATCTGCGCCAATATATGTATTGGCAGGGTCTACCAATGTCACACCATTTTCCATATGTTTGCGATTGATGCGTTTTTTGAGAATGTCTGCTGCTTCTGCCAACTGCACACGAGAATTTACGCCAAAAAATTCTGTTTCATCCGCCGCAATATATGCGCCGACACGTTCGCCATCTTGCAATAAAATTTCCAAACAATCGGGTAAATAATATTCCCCTTGCGCATTGTTATTTTGTAATCTTCCCAATGCGCTTTGTAATGCCGCACCTTGGAATACATAAATCCCTGTATTGATTTCTTTGACAGCACGTTCGGTTTCTGTTGCGTCTTTATGTTCTACGCTTTTGATAAAATTGCCTGCTGCATCTCTTATGATACGTCCATATCCGGTTGCATCATCTACCATTGCAGAAACTACAGTCACACTGTTTTTTGCTGCGTGGTGCGCTTCCAAAACGGCTTGCAATGTTTCTGCTGTAATCAAAGGCGTGTCACCATATAATATCAAAATATCTTTTTGTGCCTCAATAAAGTCCGCTGCCATTTTGACTGCATGTCCAGTTCCTTTGCGTTCTGTCTGAAGCGCGAAGCATATATCTTGTTCCTGTATGGCTTGCTGTACCTGCTCTGCTTGATGTCCCACTACCACACACACGCTCTCTGCACCGCAAGCCTTTGCTGTATCAATGACATAACCCAACATGGGTTTGCGCATGATTTCATGCAACACTTTTGATTTTTTCGATTTCATGCGAGTGCCTTCCCCCGCTGCCAATATAATCGCCTTCAAATTTTCCATATCTCTATCTCCTTTCGGTAGTTTCTACCGGCTTATGCTTTCGTTATTTTCTCATTTTTACAGCAAAAAAGCAATATACCGTTTCACCAAAATGCTGTATACAAAACCCATACTTCCATACCAAATACCAAAAGAGAAGAAAAAAGAGCAAAGTGCTCCTTGTGGAATCACTTTGCCCTTTTGTTATTTTTACATAATTATTATAATTTTGTGCCCTTTTTCAAAATAATGGGTTCTTCCATAGATTTTCCGATTACTGTTTGCCCATCGGAAATTTCTACTTCTTTATCTAAAATTGCATTTTCTATCACACAATTTTTCCCGATTCTTGTGCCTTCCATCAAAATGGAATTGCGTACAGATGCGCCTTCATCTACATATACTTTACGGAAAACAACACAATGTTCTACTTTCCCATTAAAGATTGTGCCACTGCCTACAATAGAATCTGTCACTTCCGCACCATAGTTATATTTTGCGGGTGGTTCATCTTTTGGCTTCGTTTCAATATAAGGATACTGGTTGACAAAAATGTCACGCACTTCTTTTTTCAAGAAATCCATATTGGTTGTAAAATAGCCGCTAATGCCAGTTGCAATCGTATTCCAATATCCTTGATATTCATATCCATAAATGTTGAGTTTTTCTTTATAAGGAATGATAATATCTTTTACCAGACCATATCCGCCCTGTGGTACCACTTCTTGCAATAAAGAAATCAAAAGCTTTCTGGAAATGATATAAATACCCAAAGAAGCAGAATTGGTTTGTGCTTGTTCTGGTTTTTCTTCAAAGCCTAACAGACGTTTATTTTCGTCCATCTGCATAATTCCAAACAAAGACAAGTCTTTACCTTCCATATTTTGATAAACGACAGTCACATCTGCACCTTTGTCAATGTGATACTGCAATACATCACGATAATCCATTTTATAAATGGAATCACCAGAAGTGATGATAACATATTCTTCATTGCTACGCAGCAAATATGTCATATTTTGGTAAATGGAATCCGCTGTACCACGGAACCAATCATTGCCAGTATTGCTGGTATATGGTGTAAATACGAACAATCCGCCTTGTTTTCTGCCAAAGTCCCACCACTTGGAAGAAGTAAGGTGGTCACGCAGAGAACGAGAATTGTACTGTGTCAAAACAGCCACTTTGCCAATTCCGCTATTGCTCATATTGCTCAATGTAAAGTCAATGGCACGATAGCAGCTCCCTACAGGCAATGCCGCAGATGCACGATGATCTGTCAACGCACCAAGACGCCCGTCATTGTTACCGCCTGCCAATATAATTCCGATTGCTTTCATTTAATCCCCTCCCGAATCACAGATTTACCGCTTTGGATTGTGCCATCAGGATAATCTTGTGCTGTTGTTTCTCCGTACAGCACACAGTTTTTCCCAATCACAACATTGTCTGGTACATTTGTATTTGCACCCACAACGGTAATACCCGTATTATAAATATTGGGTTTTGTTTCGTTCGGGATATTCTCGCCGACACCCATTTGCACCCCGCTGCCAATCTGGCAGTTTTCATCTAAAATACAACGGTCGATCACAGTGCCTTCGCCAATCACGGTGCCGCCCATAATAATAGAATCTTTTACGACTGCACCAGCTTTGACCACAACTTCTGGTCCTAAGATACTATGACGTACTTCGCCGTAAATTTCAGCACCATCTGACACCAAAGATTCTTTGACCACTGCACCCGGCGCTGTGTATTGCGGCGGCTGATGGTCGCTGTTGGTGTAGATTTTCCAGAAATCTTCATACAAATTGAAATCTGGCAGTGCTTTGATCAATTCCATATTGGATTCCCAATAGGATTCAATTGTGCCAACGTCTTTCCAATATCCACGGAAACGGTAGGCATAGAGAACCTGACCTTCTTCCAGCATTTTGGGAATGATATGTTTCCCAAAATCACTGTCAGCATGAATGGCATTGTCCTCGATCAACGCTTCCCGCAGTCTGCTCCATGTGAAAATATAAATCCCCATAGAAGCCAGATTGCTCTTTGGATTTTCGGGTTTTTCTTCAAACTCATAGATTTTGTCGTCTGCTTCTGTATTCATGATACCAAAACGGCTTGCTTCTTCCATAGGCACTTCCAAAACGGCAATGGTAGCCGCAGCGCCTTTTTCTTTGTGGAAACGCAGCATTTGGGAATAATCCATTTTATAAATATGGTCCCCTGACAAAATCAAAACATATTCTGGATTATTGCTATCAATAAAATCAATATTTTGATAAATAGCATTTGCGGTTCCCATAAACCATTCCCCAGAATCTCCACCTTTGACATGTGGCGCCAGAATGGTTACCCCGCCATTTTTTTTGTCCAAGTCCCACGGAATACCGATGCCGATGTGCTGATTGAGGCGCAGCGGCTGATACTGTGTCAAAACACCTACGGTATCCACGCCAGAATTGATACAGTTACTAAGTGGAAAGTCAATGATACGGAACCGTCCGCCATAAGTGACAGCAGGTTTCGCTACTTTCCGTGTGAGAATCCCCAGACGGCTGCCTTGTCCGCCTGCTAATAGCATTGCGATCATCTCTTTTTTACGCATATTACCAACCCCTTGCTTATTTTGCTGCAATCGTGTATTGCAACCACATGGCTTGATTCCTGCAAGTACTGTTGGAATCTGATTTCCAATACCATCAAACTCTCTTTGCACATCTTTGTTATACTGCAATCATACAGCAAATGCGCCCTTTCTCTCTCAACAAATTCCAAAACAGCCATTGCCAAACACGCTATGCTTCTATGTATATACACGAATACAGTGCTATTATATCATATCATCTTTACAAAAGAAACTATATTTTTGCATGATTTTTCATTATAATTAGCTAATAAAAATTTATAGATTCCTACCACCAATTTCCAAATATCCATATTTTTTTCATAGGATATGAAAAAATATGTAGAAAATATAGAAACACAAAGGGGTAGAATTGCCATTCTCTTAAGTGTATACTATAATGGTAACCAAAACACAGATAGAATCTGTACAATTTGACAAGTAGGGGCGGTAGCGTATGACACAAAAACAAGAACATATTTATTTTATTGGCATTGGCGGCATCAGCATGTCCGGTCTTGCCGAGATTTTAGTGGATAGAGGGTTGCGTGTATCTGGTACAGACGTCAAACAAAGCCCAGTGACACAGCGATTGCAAAAACATAGCATTCATATCAATTTTGGACATCGTGCGGAAAATATCACAGATGATATTACATTGGTGGTATATACCGCCGCCATACACGACGACAACCCAGAACTGCAAGCAGCAAAACAAAAAAAGATACCCATTACAGACCGCGCGCATCTTTTGGGCAAAATTATGCAGAATTATCCAAATTCCATTGCTGTAGCGGGCACACATGGCAAAACGACCACTACATCTATGGCATCTGAAATTTTACTGGCAGCCAATACAGACCCTACCATTACCGTAGGCGGCATTTTGCCCACCATTCAAAGCAACCTGAAAATTGGACATTCGCCATATTTCGTTGCGGAAGCTTGCGAATATTTTGATAGTTTTTTGCAATTTTCCCCAAAAGTTGGCGTGATACTCAATGTAGAAAGCGACCATTTGGATTATTTCAAAACGTTAGAAAATATCCGTCGTTCTTTTCATGCTTTCGCGCAGCGTATCCCAGACGATGGGCTGTTGGTAATTCATGACAGTATACAAGAACTTTCTACGCTTACAGAAAACATTACATGTCATATTGAAACATTCGGTTTGCAGGAAAACAGCAATTGGTGCGCAAAAAATATTGTGCATACGCCAGATGGAAAAAACAGCTTTGATGCATATCATAATGGCGAATTTTTTGCACAAATCCAACTGCATATCCCTGGAGAGCACAACATTACAAATGCTTTGGCAGCAATCGCCGCTTGTGCCTTCTTTGGCATTTCACCACAAGACTGCAAACAAGGCTTATGGCATTACACAGGGACCGACCGTCGTTTCCAAATCAAAGGCAAACAAAATGGCATTACGGTCATTGATGACTATGCGCATCACCCGACAGAAATCAAAGCCGCTTTGGCAGCCGCGCAAAATGTCGCACATCAAAAAATCTGGTGTGTATTCCAACCACATACCTATTCTCGCACCAAGTTTTTATTTGATGAATTTGGAACTGCATTTGCAGATGCAGACGAAATTATCGTTGCGGATATTTTTGCCGCCAGAGAAGCATTTGACGATACCATTTCCGCGGCACAGCTTGCCGCACGCATTGCTGAAACCGGAAAATCTGCACGTTATGTAGGCGATTTTGCCGCTATAGAATCTTATCTGCGTGCACATTGTCAATCTGGTGATTTAGTGATGACAATTGGTGCTGGTGATGTATACCAAGTTGGAGAATCTTTCTTAAAATCTTAAATCCAAAAATCGAAAGACTTCTATTGTAATAAAATCGACAATAGAAGTCTTTTTTTGACAAAACTTATGCAAAATCGAATCTTGTGAGATATGGACTTTCCGTCACAAAATTTATACAATAAAGTTAGATTTTGAAATATACGCGGAAGGAGGGGCTTTTATGCAGCTGCATTCTATCCCATATGAAGGAATTGTTATAGAATATCAACTCAGTTATAAAGATGTCAAATATATCAATCTACGCATCACAGCACAAGGAAATGTCGTGGTATCTGCTCCCAAACATGCCGCATTTTCTGTGATTGATGATTTTGTACGTTCTCGCGCAGATTGGATATTCCAACATCTTGCAGAAATCGAACAACGCAAACAAAGCCTACCATCACGCCAATTATATGACGGCAAAACATTGTATCTGCTCGGCAAAGCATATACACTGCATCTTTCCGAAGGACCCAAACATATCACCACATATGGCGATACCTTACATATGACCACACTACAGAAAACACAAGAAGGTATGCGTAAAGAATATTTGACATGGTTGCAACATAAAGCAAAACGTATCTTTTTGCAAGTATTGGAGGACGTTTATCCTTTTGTTGCCCCTTACGGCATCCCTTATCCGATTTTAAAAATTAGAAATATGCGTAGTATTTGGGGCAGTTGCAATATACAACAAAAAGTAATCCGACTGAATTTACAGTTAATCAAAACAGATTTATTTTGCATTCGAGAAGTGATTTATCATGAATTGGCGCATTTTCGCTACCCAAACCACAATCAAGCGTTTTATGCCTTACTTGCCGAATGGATGCCCGATTGGAAAGATGCCAAAACGCGTATGGAAACGATGTATCGTGATGGGATTTAGTGAAAATCTCGTTTATCGAAAAAATTGTATTGACAATTCCCTATATGTATGATATGATTTACTATAATGACGCGGAGTAGAGCAGTCCGGTAGCTCGTCGGGCTCATAACCCGGAGGTCGCAGGTTCAAATCCTGTCTCCGCAATTTTAGCAAGGAGAGATACGAAAATGTATCTCTTTTTTTATTATCCTGCGACCGACGGGTTCCCGGGGCTTTGCCAACAAAAAAACAACACCATACTATCCAAGCATGATGCTGTTTTTATTTTGTTATTTTTCTGTTTTTCTCTCTGTTTCAAGAAATATTATTTATGATAAGGTTCTTTTCGATTGATTTTCTCTGCGCGATAAATCTGCTCCAATAAAATCACACGCATCATTTGATGCGGAAAAGTCATTGCGGAAAAGCTCAAAGCAAAATCCGCCCGTTGCATGACTTCCTCTGATAAGCCCAAAGACCCCCCAATCACAAAAACCATATGACTAACACCATCTACCGCTTTTTTCGCCATATGCGCTGCCAACTGTTCCGAAGTCAATGGTTTGCCTTGTATCGCCAAAGCGACCACATAGGCATGCTCCGCAATCGCGCGACAAATACGCTCACCTTCTTTGCGCTTGATTTCTGTTTCCTGCGCTGCGCTCAGATTTTCCGGCGCTTTTTCGTCTGGCAGTTCTATGATTTCTAATTTATGGTACCGCTGCAAGCGTTTGCTATATTCTGCAATGGCATCTTGCCAATAACGTTCCTTTAATTTTCCGACACAAACAATCGTGATACGCATTTTGGGCTGCCTCCTCAAATTGTAACTTTTGCGCCATTGGAAAAACGCGCTGCCATATCCATTTTTAACGCACCACCCAATTGAATTTTGCTATTTTGCAAAATCTCAGCTACTGTTTCATACGCCAAATGTGGGTGATTATTTTCTTCGCTTAAATGACCCAAAAAAATATATTTCATTTTGCCTGACATGATTTCTGCCAATAAATTACCAGCCGTATGATTGGAGATATGCCCATTTTCGCCTAGTATACGCTGTTTCAAATGCCAAGGATAACTGCCATTTTTGAGCATCTGCTCATCATGATTGGCTTCCAACAACAAAATATCGCTATCCGTAATACTTTCGCGTATGGTATCTGTCACATGCCCCAAATCGGTTGCAATACTGACCTTATTCTGTCCTGCAAATATATTGTAGCCTACCGGCTGTACCGCATCATGTGGTATAGCAAAAGGACGTACACAAATATCGTTGATGACACAATTTTCGTCTTCATAGACAAAACATTGATTGTGTGGCGCAATCTTACCCAAATCATTTTTCATGGCTTCCCATGTCTGCATCGTTGCATAGATTGGCACATCAAAACGACGGGAAAATATCCCCGCCCCTTTGATATGGTCTTTATGCTCATGTGTAATAAAAAGCGCGTCAATCTGCTCTCCAGAAATGCCTAATTCCGCCAAGCCTTGTGTGATTCGTTTTCCACTTAGACCAGCATCAATCAGGATGCGGGTGTGTTTCGTCCCCACATATATGCTGTTTCCGCTACTACCACTTCCTATGGTGCAAAATTCCACTGCCGCATCCTCCTTTCTGTGTGTCTGTACTGTTTCAATTGTTTGTATCTTGATTTATATTGTTATTCTAGTAATGTCTGCACCCAACGCATTGAATTTATTTTCTACGTCCTCATAGCCACGGTCGATATATTTCACGCCATCAATTTCTGTAGTCCCTTCTGCTGCCAATGCCGCCAATATCATCGCCGCGCCTGCACGCAAATCGGTTGCGCTCACTTTTGCCCCATGGAAATATGGCACACCTTCGATATGTGCTTTTCTGCCATCAATCACAACTTGCGCCCCTAATTTACGCAATTCATCTATATATTGATAACGGTTGTCCCATACATTTTCTGTAATGACGCTTGTCCCTTCGCATACACTCAAAAGTGCTGCAATCTGGGGCTGTAAATCTGTTGGAAATCCGGGATAACTCATTGTTTTGACATTTGCGCAATGCAAAGGACGATTTGCTGTTATACGGATAGAATCATCATGTTCTTCTATCGTGACATTCATTTCGTCCAATTTTGCGGTCAAAGAATCCATATGTTTGGGAATGATATTTTTTACCAAAACATCTCCACTTGTAATGGCTGCCGCAATCATATAAGTACCTGCTTCAATTTGGTCAGGAATGATGGTATATTGCGCACCATGCAATTTTTCCACACCACGAATACGAATCACGTCTGTGCCTGCGCCTTTGATATTTGCGCCCATCATATTCAAATAGTTTGCCAAATCCACCACATGCGGCTCTTTTGCTGCATTTTCAATCGTTGTGATACCTTCTGCCATAGATGCCGCCAACATGATATTGATGGTTGCACCTACACTGACTTGGTCCATATAGATAGAAGTTCCTATCAAGCGGTCTGCATAAGCACGCACCATGCCGTTGCTTTCTTCCACTATAGCACCCAAAGCACGAAAACCTTTTAAATGCAAGTCTATCGGACGTACGCCAAAATTACAGCCGCCAGGCATTGCCACTTCTGCTTTTTTATAACGTGCCAACATAGCGCCTAAAAAATAATAAGACGCACGGATTTTCTGTACTTCTTCAAACGTCGCATGATGCGCGGTACCGTTGCTACAGTCAATATGTAATGTATGTGCATCTTGAAAAGAACAATGTCCTCCCAATTTTTCGATCGTATGACAAAGACTTCTGACATCTTCAATCGCAGGCAAATTTTCCAGTACGCTTGGGCTGTCCGCCATAATCGCCGCCGGAATCACTGCCACCGCCGCGTTTTTGGCTCCGCTGATGGTCACTTCTCCTACCAGACGTCTGCGTCCCTGCACAATCAATTTATCCATAAGTATGATTCATCCTTCCAAAATTTTCATTCCAAAACCACATGATACGGTTTTCTTTCTGATCGCCTTTTTGTTTCTACAATACGGTCTAATCTGTTCTGTTTTATTTCTGTTTATTTCTGTTTTATTTATCAATATTTTATTCGGGCGATTTCTCTTTAACATTCAGATTATAGCACGAAAGCCAGCATGTGCAAAGCATTTTTTATGGATACGTACGCTTTTCTTTCCGATACTTGCCGCGTGATTCCTAAGAATGGATTCTCATGCAATATTTTCCTGTTTTTTGCATATTTTATTTGTCCACATGTTTTTTTTTGCAATTTTACATTTTTTCTTTGATATCCACATTTCCACAGAGTTTTCCACAATCCACTATTGTTTGTCCCCATAAAATTTTCGTTTTTCCACAGTCTATTTTGTGGAAATGTGGATAACATTTCTATCTGTCATCCGTTTTTTGCGCTTCTTTTACATATTTTGTGCATAGTCCATAGACATTTTGCATATTTCGTTTTTCTGCAACAAAAAAACTGCTTTGGTGTGGACAGATATCCACAACCCAAAAAGCAGTTTTTTTCTATCAAGTCAATTTTAAAATTTTTAAACGGTTCCAACAGAAGCATCACACTTTGCTTTTCTCAAATTTCTAAGCATTTTTTCCAATTCTACCAATGGCAATGGCGCCAGAGCCAAAGCAAAGACAATCAGCCATTGCGTTATATCTAAAGGCGCAACACGGAACAACTGCGCCAAAGGCGCAAATACCATAACGCCCAATTGCAACAGCAAACCTACTGCAAATGCTGCCCACAACCACCGATTTTCCGATAATTTCACTTGACTCAAAGAATGTTGTGAACGCATATTAAAGGCATGTACCAATTGTGACAAAGACAGCACACCAAATGCCATCGTGCGTCCAATGGCTGTATCTTGTGGCGTATCAAAATAAACATATCCTATCCCAAACGCCAACAATGCCAACATACCAATCATAAGCCCTTCTAATAAAATTTGCAGTCCCATGCCATCTGCGAACAAGCCACCGCGGCTGCTGCGTGGATTGCGCTGCATGACATCTGGTTCCACCGGTTCCATACCCAATGCCACCGCAGGCAAAGAATCTGTTACCAAATTCACCCACAAAAGCTGTATCGGCAATAAAGGTGCAGCCCAGCCCAACAACATCGCCACAAAGATAGTCACAATTTCGCCAATATTACTGGAAAGCAAAAAGTGTACCGCTTTTCGTATATTGTCATAAATCCCCCTGCCTTCTTTCACCGCCGCTACAATGGTAGCAAAATTGTCATCTGTCAAAATCAAATCTGCGGCACCTTTTGCAACTTCTGTACCGCTTTTGCCCATGGCACAACCAATGTCTGCCGCCTGCAACGCCGGTGCGTCATTGGTACCATCGCCTGTCATAGCAACGACATTTCCATTTTTTTGATACGCTTGTACGATTTTAACTTTATGTTCTGGCGCAACACGTGCAAAGACAGTACAATTTTTGACAGCCTCTGTCAATTCTGTATCGCTCATATGCGACAATTCTGTACCATTGATAGCAGTATCCCCATTTTCATAAATACCAAGTTCTTTTGCAATGGCTTGCGCTGTCAATACATGGTCGCCTGTAATCATAACAGGACGGATACCTGCTTGCTTGCAAAGACGTACTGCTTCTTTGGCTTCTGGTCTGGGTGGGTCTACCATACCTGCCATACCCACAAACACAAGATTATTTTCTAAAATATCTTCTTGTACAGGCGGTTTTTGTTCCCACTGGCGAAACGCCACCGCTACCACACGTAAGGCACGTCCTGCCATTTCGCCATTTGTCATACGTGCTTGACTTTTTCTTCTTTCGTCCCATACTGCCTGTCCTGCTCCGTCTAAACAATAGCTGCATCTCTCCAACAATACCTCAGGTGCGCCTTTTGTGACAGAAAGCCAGCCTTCCGCTGTTTTATGTAGCGTAGTCATACGTTTGCGTTCTGAAGAAAAAGGAATTTCCCCTACACGTGGCATTTCTTTGCGCAGCGCGGCAAAATCAATCCCCATGCTTGCCGCACCTTCTGCCAAAGCCTGCTCTGTCGGTTCCCCTTGTAATTGTCCATCGCTAACATTGCAATCATTGCACAACGCAAAGCAATAAGATGCCATTTCTCGTATGGCTTCTGATTTTGTTTCTTGTGTGCCGTAATCCGCCAAACATACCATCTGCATTTTATTTTGTGTCAATGTGCCAGTTTTATCAGAGCATATGACTTGCGCACCGCCTAACGTTTCCACTGCTGGCAAACGGCGTACAATGGTATGTTTTGCAGACATACGCTGTGTCCCAATGGCAAGCACAATGGTCACAATGGCAGGCAGCCCTTCTGGAATTGCGGCAACTGCTAGACTGATTGCTGTCATAAACATAGTAAAAGGTGGTTTTTGCTGTAAAATCCCCATGCAAAATATCAGCGCACAAATTGCCAAAGCCGCAATCCCAAGTTGTTTGCCTGTATGTTCCAATTTTTTCTGTAAAGGTGTGCTGACAGGTTCCGTATGGGAAAGCATTGCCGCAATC
This sequence comes from uncultured Lachnospiraceae bacterium, assembly GCA_944384295.1. GTDB lineage: Bacteria > Bacillota > Clostridia > Lachnospirales > Anaerotignaceae > Anaerotignum. The sequence goes on from CALWSU010000028.1 coordinate 16,881, forward strand.
CGTCCCATTTCGGTATCCATGCCTGTCGCTGTCACCAATACACGTCCTTTCCCATACAATACATAACCGCCCGATATGACCATATTTTTCCTATCGCCCAAAGGCGTTTGGGGCGGATAGCAGGTATCTGCTATTTTTTCTACTGGCAATGCTTCGCCTGTGATAGCACTTTCTTCCGTTTTCATAGACTTACTTTCTATCACACGCCCATCTGCACAGATATAATCCCCTGCTTCTAATAACAATATATCGCCGCGTACCACAGATGCAACTGGTATTTCTCGTACCACACCATCACGCAAAACATGTGCATGCGGTGCCGCCATACGTTGCAAGGCTTCCAATGCCTTTTCGGCTTTGTTTTCCTGGAATACACCCAATGCCGCATTGAGTGCGACAATCCCTAATATCATACCAGCGTCCCAAAAATCCCTTTCTCCATTCAGATAAGACACCACTGCCGAAACGATAGCTGCTCCCAACAAAAGCAGTATCATAAAATCATTGAACTGGGCAAAAAAACGCCGTATGAGGCTTGTCTTACCGCCTTCCTGCGCAAGCGTATTTTCGCCTTCTTCTGCAAGCCTTCTTTGAGCTTCTTTTTGCGAAAGCCCACTTTGTATTTCTGTCTGCAACACTTTCGCCGTTTCTTTTGGATCTAAACTCCACCAATCCATATACTCACCCGTTTCCTTCCGAAAGCTTGTCCTGATTGGGATTTGCTTTCTGTTTTTTCTATTGTTGTCCTTATATACTATGCACCTACTGTCAAAATCATGACCATTGCATACCATATCACAGGGGGTGATTTTTTTATGCTGCTTTCTTTCCTGCTTGCGCTTTCCATCAGTTTAGATGCTTTAGGCGTTGGGCTGTCTTATGGTTTGCGTCAAATTCGCTTTCCATTGCTTTCTCGTTTGCTTCTGGCTTTGGAAACCGCAATGTTGTTATATCTTTTTTTACAGGCAGGTACATTTTTGGCAAAGCTACTGCCGTTTCATATGGCACAATATCTTGCTACTATTTTTTTACTTGGGTTTGGCTGTTGGTTATGTATACAAGGTCTGCGCTCCGATGCGGCATCTTCTCAAAAAGACACATCTGATACAACAGTATCCGCATTATCTTTCCTGCGTACACCTTCTCGTTGTGACAAAGATGCTTCTGCATCTTTAGAACCAAAAGAAGCCCTTCTTTTGGGCTTGGTACTTTCCGCCGACGCCTGTGGTGTTGGTATCAGTGCCGGCGCAGCGGCATTATACGTGGTTTGGCTGCCACTGTGGGCAGCACTGACACAAACTTGTTTTCTGACCATAGGCGGCTGGATTGGGCATGGGGTATCTATGCGCTGCCAAATTCCTGAACATCGCTATTGTTTATTATCTGGTGTGATTTTTCTTGGTATTGGCATCACACGGCTTTTACATTTACTTGCATAAACAAACGTATGGATAGAAAAATTGCAAAACAAATCTACCTATGCTATAATAAAAATATCAATTATATCATAAATTATCTTGTAGCAGGAGGTACGGTATTTTGTCCTTGCATCAAACAGAATTGATTTGCGTTTCTTCCTTGGAAGCACAAAGCGCATTGCGGCAACTGCTGACACAAAACAACATTACACACAGCGTCAGCGTGCGCTATCCACAGGATATCGGTGGATTCTTTCCGGTTGCCGATCCCACATCTTTGCTCAATCAAGAGATGCGTTATCAATTTTATGTATCCAAACAGGATTATGCACGAGCAATCACGCTATTGCAAAAGGAGGGGTTTTTATGATTAGTGTATTCAATCGCAAAGAAGTCTGCATCACATATGATATGGAAGAACAGGCACGTGTACGTGATATTTTGAAAAACAACAACATTAATTATATTGTGGATACCAAAAATCTTGCCTCACCCTCCCCTTTGGGCGGCAGGCGTGACAGCTCCATTGGCATGGATTTGAGTCGTTGTGTAGAATATAAGATTTATGTTGCAAGACAGGATTATGAATTGGCAAAAATGCTGATTGGGAAATAAAAAAAGGACTGTATGCCTCGATGTTTGGGGCATACAGTCTTTTTTATTGTGTTTATTGTGTTTATTGTGTTTATTTTTTTATATTGTTTCTCTATGGATTAGCCATGGAATAATTTTTTTGTTTGATATACAGGCTCACAAGTCAGATTGACACCCAGTTTACCAAATACATTTTCATCTACCGCAGACAGTATAACAGAAGAATGTACTTCACAACATTTGAGTTTTTCCAATTGACGCATCGCAAGCTCTGCCTGTGGATCTGTTGCCGCACAGATACACAATGCAATCAATACTTCATCGGTATGCAGTCTAGGATTATGATTGCCCAGATTTGCTACTTTCAAATGCTGAATTGGTTCAATAATGGTAGGGGAAATCAATTTTTCATCATGGTCAATGCCTGCCAATTGTTTCAAAGCATTCAGAAGCATCGCAGAAGATGCACCTAATAAAGAGCTTGTCTTCCCAGTGACAATTTGTCCATCTGGCAACTCAATGGCTGCGGCTGGAGCGCCTGTTTCTTCTGCGCGTTGCAAAGCTGCGGCTGCCACAGGTCTACAATCTATGCCGGTTCCTGCCTGCTGCATCAACAATTCCAGTTTGTAAATGCCTTCTTCGCCGCCATTGCCTTTTCGCTGTTCACACAAGGCTTTATAGTAACGACGTATGATTTCATTGCGGGAGGCTTCTTTGACTGCTTCATCATCTATGATGCAATTTCCTACCATATTGACCCCCATATCCGTAGGGGATTTATAAGGTGATTCGCCAAAAATCTGCTCAAACATAGCATTGAGTACAGGGAAAACTTCAATATCACGATTGTAATTTACAGTCGTTTCGCCATATGCTTCCAAATGGAATGGGTCAATCATATTCATATCGTTTAAGTCGACAGTTGCCGCTTCATATGCCAAATTGACAGGATGACGCAGTGCAACATTCCAAATGGGGAAGGTTTCAAACTTGGCATATCCTGCTTTGATACCACGTTTATTTTCATGATACAATTGAGAAAGACAAACTGCCATTTTTCCGCTTCCTGGTCCGGGTGCTGTCACAACGACCAAAGAACGCTGTGTTTCGATATAATCATTTTTTCCAAAGCCATCTTCACTCACAATCAAAGGCAGATTGCTGGGATAGCCTTGTATGGTATAATGACGATATACTTTTAAGCCCAAATTTTCTAATTTGCGTTCATATGCCAATGCGCTTTCTTGTCCGCCGAACTGTGTCAGTACGACACTGCCGACATACAATCCATATCCACGAAAAGCATCAATCAAGCGCAATACGTCCATATCATATGTGATGCCCAAATCACCACGTACTTTGTTTTTTTCAATATCGCCGGCATTGATGACTAAAACGATTTCAACATCTTCTTTGACCTGTACCAGCATATTGATTTTACTATCTGGTTTGAACCCCGGCAAAACACGAGATGCATGATAGTCGTCAAATAATTTGCCGCCAAATTCCAGATACAATTTGCCCCCAAACTGTGCGATACGCTCTTTGATGCGTGCGGACTGCATCTGTAAATATTTTTCGTTATCAAATCCTATCCTCACCATAATTTTTTCATTCTCCCTATGCTCATAACTCTTATCTTTCTTTTGTTTACTATTGCACTTCGGTATAAAATTATACTCTTTTTTTCTATACTTGACAAAGGGAAACGATTCATTTTTCCAGTTTCATGAAATCGCCCAAGTTTTGGCGTTTTTTGTCTGGTATTTCTTGCGTTTTTTCACACTTTGACACAACTGCCAAACAAAATACACGTACTTCTGCCGCACCCGCACGCAATAATGTGCGACTACATTCTTGCAATGTGGTACCTGTCGTAAAAATGTCGTCTACCAACAAAATATGTTTGTCGGTCACATCATACGTTTGTGAAACAGCAAATACATGTCTTAAATTTTCTCGTCTTTGCTTTTGTGATAATTGATTTTGTGGTATGGTATCGACCTGTCGAATCAAAACATTGTCCCAAATTGGTAAATTGGTTTCTTTGCTCAAAACTTCACATAAACAAGAAACTTGATTAAATCCGCGCCATTTGCGTTTATTAGGGTGCAGCGGAACCACTGCAATTGCGTCTGTCCACTCCACCCAATCGGGATACTGTTGTTGCAAATATTGCGCCATCAAAACGCCGATTGCTTTGGCATCATTGCGATAGCCTTGAAACTTGAGCCAAGCAATTGCCTGCCGCATGATCGCATAAGAAAACACCGCTGCACCTGCACAAAAGGCAAAATCTGCATAACGACAACGTTGACATAATACATCATTGTCTATTTCCCTGCCGCACATTCTGCAACGTTCACCAGACAAAAATGGCGTATGTGCCGCGCAAGCTTCGCATAATATCTTATTTTGTTCGCCCCACGGCAATACAGCGCCACAAATGGCACAATGTGGCGGAAAGAAAAAACGTAGTATACCTTCTTTCCAATCTTTTTTCGCAATCATGCTTGTGCGTCCACCTCCTGCATAAAATCATAAAGATTTCGCAATCGCTGCGCTAATCCGGTATTGCGGGTTACTTCTCTATCATTATGCACCATAGCGGCAATCATTTCTTTTGTCCCCACCAATACAACAAGCTGTTTTGCTCTTGTAATGGCGGTATATAATAAATTGCGTGTCATGAGCATAGGCGGTCCGCTATGCACCGGTATAATCACAACAGGATATTCACTGCCTTGTGATTTATGAATCGTAATGGCATATGCCAACTCTAATTCGTCCATTTGTGAAAAATCATATTCCACGATTTTTCCATCATCAAACGCAACCTGTATGACTTCTCTGGTTTCGTCTATACTTTGCAAAATGCCAGCATCTCCATTGAAAATACCAACGCCCTCATCTTTGCGTTTCCCGCCTGCTCCATACATGCGCCAAGCCATATTATAATTATTTTTAATCTGCATGACTTTGTCGCCTTCTCGAAATATGATTTGACGATATTCTTTTTCTTGTTTTTTGCCATCCGGGGGATTTAGTGTTTGTTGTAGTACTGTATTGAGGTTTTGTACACCCAATACGCCTTTACGCGTTGGCGTCAAAATCTGCATATCCTGCAAACCATCACAGCCTGTAAATTTTGGCAAACGGCTTGCTACCAATTCTTGTATGGCATGTACTGCATCTTCTCCAAATGTACGACGCAAAAAGAAAAAATCTGTACCTTCTTCATTGAGCAAAGGCAATTCTCCGCCATTGATACGGTGGGCATTCCGAATGATAGCGCTTTCCTGCGCCTGACGGAATACATGCTGCAAACGCACCACCGGCAATCTTTCACTATGAATCATATCTTTCAACACATTGCCTGCGCCTACAGATGGAAGCTGGTCTACATCCCCTACAAAAATCATACGTGTACCACTTGCAACCGCACGCAGCAAAGCATGCATCAGCAAAAGGTCTACCATAGAAGTTTCGTCTATGATAATCACATCTGCATCAATGGGGTTTTCTTCGTTTCGCTCAAATGTTTGCCTGCGGCTATCCTCGCCCAAAAAAGAAGTCTCCAACAATCGGTGTATGGTTTGTGCTTCCACGCCTGTCGCTTCTGTCATACGTTTTGCCGCGCGTCCTGTGGGTGCTGCCAATACCACTTCGCAATCTTCTTCCTGCAAAAGCTGTAATATGGTATTGATGGTAGTCGTTTTCCCTGTACCAGGACCGCCTGTAATAATCAAAAGCCCACGGCTCATCGCTTCCAATACAGCGGCGCGCTGTTCCTCTGCCAAAACAACACCTGTGCGCTGTTCCATACGCACAATGGCATTTGCTACCCCTTCCATATTGGCGCTTTCGTACTCCTCCGCCAATTCCAAAAGACGTTTGGTGACTGCCATTTCCGCATAATAATAGAGATTCAAATATACGCTATCGACACCATGGATACGTTCCTGCCAAATCTCACTGCCTACCTGCAATTCTCGTATGGCATTTTCAATATAGTCAGGGTGCAATTGCAGCAAATTTGCGGCTTGTTTGCAAAGTTCTTCTTTTGGCAAAAAACAATGCCCATTATTTGCTGCCGCATTGAGCAAATATTTCAGACCTGCCTTGACACGGTTTGGGTCATCTGCTGCCAAACCACCATTCGCCGCCATTTTATCCGCCATACGAAATCCAATTCCCCAAATATCATCTACCAAACGATAGGGATTGTTTTTGACAATATCGAATGTACGTCCTTTATACTTTTTATAAATCTTCATGGCATAGGCGGGCGAAACTTCAAATTCTTGCAAAAACATCATCGCGCGCCGCAATTCATGCTGCTCACAAAAAATATCAGAAATACGCTGCGCTTTTTCATAGGTCAAACCTTTGATTTCTGTCAAAAGTTCCGGTTTTTCTTCTATGACATAAAAAGTGGCTTCTCCAAATTTCTGTACAATCTTCTGTGCTGTTTTTTTGCCAATGCCTTTGATTAAGCCAGATGCTAAATATTTTTCAATGCCTGCAATGGTTGTTGGCATAGATTTTGCGAAAGATGTAATTTGTATCTGTTTGCCATAAAGCGCATGGATACTCCAATGTCCTGTGATTTCCAGACTTTCGCCTTGGTGCAATTGTGGCACAATCCCCACACAAGTCACTGTATCCTCATTGGTTTCCAGCGAAAATACAGTATAGCCATTTTCTCGATTTTCATAAATGATGCTTTCCACTTCGCCTGTCAAATGGATTTCTTCCATACGCTCCCCTCCTTTGCAGTGATATCTTTTTATGATACCATAGTCTACACAAAAAAAGAATGTGCTGACTCAATTTTTTATATTTTGCGCATACGTTGTATCCAACCACGTTTTTAAATAAGCTTTCTGTTCTGGCAAAACTCTGCGGGACTCTTTTGCTTTTTGTACAAATTTACGTGCTGTCCATTCGTCCAAACATGCCTGATGCAAACAGAAATCTGTTTCTTTCGGAAATTTTGCCCATGCCGTTGCCAAAAGCCAAGCCTGTGCCATACGGACATAATATGCCTCTGACTGCACCGACGTAGTACGTGCCAGTACCTCTGTAATGGTATCTTCTTCTAAATACTGCGCCAGCATAACGACCAATCCCAAACGCACCGCCCAAGGATTGGAACTTTTCAAATATTTGGTAAGATACGCAAAATATTCTGTTTTATGTTTGCGCAGCACACGTTTGAGCGATGTCGCAAAGGTATCACAAATTGCCCAATTTTCGATATATTTTTCTGCCATACAATCGCTATGCGCTAAAAATGTTTCATATGGCAAATAACAGGCTACCATACCATACAACATTCTTTCCTCATGATATTGTGTACCACAAACTTTCAAAAAAGCTTCTTTCTCCCCTTTTGCGATTTCCTTTGCCATTTTACGCAATAATGGCAAGCGCAATCCAATCGTAGGTAATGTCGTAGACAATAAAGATTCATTAAATTTTTGATATTCTGGTTCTGCCTGTTCCAGAAGCCATTTCTGAAATTGCGCATAGTACGCAGGTTCCCAAGTCACTTCATCCAAATGCAATTTTTACCCCTTCTTTCTGCAAACAATCATAGAAAAAAAGAAAGCCAACGCAAATTGGGGGGGCGTTGGCTTTCCGTTTGGATTGTCATTGTAATACAAAAAAACGGGATTGGGGGGACGTTTTTTTGTACGGAGGAACAATGACGAAAAGAGATGAAAAGACCGCTTTTCCAATAGAAAAGCAAATTGGTATTTTACTGCACTGCAATAATATACCTATTTATATGATGCAATATTTTTGCGCAAAAGTCAAGGGATACCTGCAAAAATATGCAACAAATTGTCATATGACAGATATCGGCTACCGCTTTACTAGAAATTATGTTATAATATTGTTTATTTCTCTGAATCATATACATAAATTTTTTGTTAAAATTGTGCAAGTTGGTCCCAAATAGCCCCACCATACTATCCCTGAAACAGTGGAAAGGAGTATTGATATATGAAAACCAATGAATCTATGGAAAATTATTTAGAAACCATTTTGATATTAGAACAGAAAAATAACTATGTACGCGCGATAGACATTGCGACAGAATTGGGCTTTAGCAAACCCAGCATCAGCAATGCCATCAAAAAATTACGCGCTGCCGGATATGTGACCATAGAAGAAAAAACCCATATCCGCCTGACCGATACGGGACGCGCAATCGCCGCTGCCACCTATGAGCGTCATTGTATCCTCTCGCAAGCATTGATGCGGATTGGTGTATCTCAAGAAACTGCATTGGAAGATGCTTGCCGTATGGAACATATCATCAGTGAGGAAACCTTCCTTGCAATGAAGCGCCATCATCTGGCACACCAAAATCTCGCGCAGGAATAACACAGGAATAACAAAATACATCTGCAATCAAAAAGCCGAAAATCTGTGTCATACGACACAAATATAGACTGTAAAAAAAATATTTTTTACTCAGACTGTCAAAAAACTAGATTTTATACTTTTTCAAGCACGCGGAAGGGTTTGGGAAACGATGGTCAACACGTTTGCTGCGCAAACGCCAGCCATAAATGGCTGTCCGCACTTCTTTGCGGTGTGTCATTTCCCAACTGGAATCCGCAGTCGGAATTTATTTCCGACGAGGAAAAGCAGAAGTTTCAAGGCTTTTTAGCCGATGGAATGCCGCACCCCGAAAGAGACGGGGGCAGCGAAGCTGACTTTGCGAAGC
>CALWSU010000029.1 GCA_944384295.1 uncultured Lachnospiraceae bacterium
TGTGGCATTTTTTCACTTGTATTTTCAAACATCATTTCTGTATTTTTATTTTCATGTTAAAGTAACAGATTCATTTTATATTTTATATTTTCTGAAAAATTGATTTCCTTTTCTTCGCAAGTATCTTTCTTTCATTATACGCAGATGATTTTCTAAAAACAAATACTTATATAAAATACTTAGCTATGCTTTTTGAGTATAGCATGTTATACTGAAAAAAAAGAAAAGAGTGTGAAAAAGATGGAACTTCGTGTTTTACAATATTTTTTGGCTGTTACAAAAGCAAAAAGCATTTCTGGTGCGGCACGTTTGCTGCATCTGTCACAACCAACACTTTCTCGTCAATTACAAGAATTGGAGCAGGAATTGGGGAAAACGTTGTTTATCCGCAGCAATCGCAATATCACATTGACCGAAGAGGGTCTGATACTGCGCAAACGTGCAGAAGAAATCATAGAATTGATGCAAAAAACACAAAATGAAATCACAGCCTCCGACACAAATATATCCGGTGAAATTTACATAGGTGCTGGGGAAAGCCAATGTGTACGCCCTCTCATACAAACCATACAAAACCTACGCAAAAAATATCCTCAAATCCGCCTGCATATCATCAGCGGCGACAAAACAGCGGTCCTAGAAGATTTAGAACATGGTTTGATTGATTTTGCTTTATTATTTGGCGAAATTGATGCGACACGATATGACTGTCTGACATTGCCGTCTGTGGATTGTTTTGGTGTTATGATGCGAAAAGATGACCCTTTGGCACAGAAAGAAGTCATACAACCAGCAGATTTATATGGTCAACCGCTTATCGTTTCCAGACAATTTTTTTATGACCATAAATTGGCAGAACTTTTTGGCTGTGAAAAAAGTCAGCTTGCAATCGTTGGCACATATACTTTATTGTTCAATGGTTCCCTTATGGTAGAAGAAGGCATAGGATATGCCATTTGTTTTGACCATATCATCAATATCACAGGCGAAAGTCAGCTTTGTTTTCGTCCTTTGTCCTTGGAAATCCGACCAAAAACCAGTTTTGTATGGAAAAAAAATCAAGTGTTTTCCAAAGCGGCAAAGCATTTCTTGCTGGCAGTTCAAAATATGCAGCAAGCATCGTACAGCCCAATCGATGCAGCTTGGAACAACGAAACGAGCAGCCAAAAATAGTATGACTGCTCGTTTTACAAAATACAAATTCATTTTTTATCATTGCATGGATGCATGTAATGCCGCCGAAATTTCATCTGCATAACGTACGGATTCCATGGCGTCTTTTGCATAATGATCGGCACCGATGCGGTCTGCATACGCTTGTGTCAATACCGCACCTCCGACCATCACTTTGCACCAAGGCGCTGCAATGCGCAATTGGCGTATGGTTTCTTCCATAGCTGGTACGGTGGTCGTCATCAATGCGCTCAATCCGACCAAAGGCGCATGCAATGCACAAGTTGTTTCTACAATGGTTTCTGGTGCGACATCTTTTCCCAAATCGGTCACAGCAAAACCATAATTTTCTAATAATAGTTTGACAATATTTTTTCCAATGTCATGAATATCGCCTTGTACGGTTGCAATGACAATCTTGCATTTATCCGCCGATTGCTCGGGTGCTGTTGCCATTGCGGATTTTATTTTCTCAAACGCAGATTTTGCGGCTTCTGCGCTCATCAATAATTGTGGCAAATAAACGGTTTTTGCCTCAAACCCTTGTCCCACAATATCCAATGCGGGAATGATTTCTGCCTGCACAATCTGCAATGGTTCTTGTGTTTGTAATAATTGTGCAGTCAATTCCCCCGCTTGTTCTTTCAAGCCTTTGATAATTGCTTTTTGCAATTGAGAACTCGTTTGCGCGGCATCGGTTTGTGATGCGTTGACGGGCTGGTTGACAGATGGATTTTGTACCATATGCGTGGTTTGCGCCAATTGTTGTACAAAGGGAATATATTCTTGGAAATTTTCGTCCATACCCAATAACGCACGATAGGTATAATATGTTTTCATCATATCTGTTGCGTATGGATTCATAATCGCAGCAGAAAGCCCACGACTTAACGCAATTGCAAAAAATGTGCCATTTAACGCATCTCGATTGGGCAAGCCAAACGAAATATTGGAAACGCCCAATGAAGTATGACAGCCTAAGCGTGTTTTGATTTCTGCCAAAGCATCTAATGTAGCATGTGCCGCCATAGCGTCTGCACTGACTGTCATTGCCAGTGTATCGAAAATGATGTCTTTTTTATCAATCCCGTAAGACTGTGCCGTCTGCAAAATCTTTTCTGCAATTTTGACACGTCCAGCGGCAGTTTCTGGGATTCCATTTTCGTCTAATGTCAACGCAACCACCAAACCGCCGTATTTTTGTACCAAAGGAAAAATCGCTTTCATATTTTCCTCTTTGCCATTGACGGAATTAATCATTGCTTTCCCATTATATCTGCGCAATGCGGCTTCCATAGCCGCTGCATCAGAAGTATCAATTTGCAGTGGAAGGTCGATAATGGCTTGCAATTCGCAAACTGTTTCTTGCAGCAATGCGCATTCATCAATCTCGGGCAACCCGACATTGACATCTAATACCTGCACCCCGCGTTCTTGCTGTTGTATCCCTTCTGTCAAAATATAATCTATATCATGTTCCCGCAATGCTTGTTGAAACCGTTTTTTACCGGTTGGATTGATGCGTTCCCCAATCAAGATAGGAGATTTGCCAAACTGTACTGCATGGGTATACGAAGAAATACAAGTGATATTTTTTTGCGTAATGGGTTTTGGTATGATATGTTTCGATGCTTCTACCAATGCAGAAATATATGCAGGCGTCGTACCACAGCAGCCGCCCGCAATGCGCACGCCTTTTTCTATCAAAGCCGTGACATCTTGAGAAAACTCATCGGGCAGTACATCAAATACGGTTTTCCCATTGATTTCCTGCGGCAACCCTGCATTTGGCTTCATCAAGACTGGAATGGAAGCATACTGCAAATATTCTTCCACAACCCCTGCCAATGCTTTGGGACCCAAAGAACAATTCACACCAATCGCATCTGCGCGCATACCTTCCAGCATGGCAACCATAGCCGCTGGGGAAGCGCCTGTCATCAGCTTTCCATCTGCACTATACGCATTGGATACAAAAACAGGCAAATCGCTGTTTTCCTTGGCTGCCAATAAAGCCGCTTTTGTTTCATAGCTATCATTCATGGTTTCAATCATAATCAAATCGGCACCATATTTGACGCCAATTTTTACAATCTGCGCAAAAGTAGCTACCGCTTCTTCAAAATCAAAATCACCATAAGGTTTTAAAAGCCGTCCTGTGGGTCCAATATCCAACGCAATGAATTTTTCATGTTTTGTTTGGCTGCGTTTTCGTGCTTCTTTGGCATTTGCAATCGCAGCGCATATAATTTCGTCCAATTCGTCTTGCGAAAATTTCAATCCATTCGCACCAAATGTGTTGGTATTGACAACATGGGTACCTGCATCAAAGTATTGCTGATGAATGGAAATGATGGCTTCTGCATGTGTGATATTCCATCGTTCCGGCAATTCACCGGGTTGCAAACCTTGTGCTTGCAAAAGCGTACCCATACCCCCATCTAAATAGATGATATGGTCTTTCATATACTCCAATATATTCCTCATTTCCTCATTTCCTCATTTCCTCACTTTCTGTAAGTACAATCGACTTGGTTACAGTTTTGACAGAATGGTTTTGACATTTCCTTTGTGATACATGATTGCGAAATCCCCATAATTGCTGTTACGGATTTGGAAGGTGACATCAACAAACTTTCATTCAAAGAAACGCCTATTTTTCTTGGACAATCCAACACACGAAACACATCTTTCTGCAACGTCAACGCTAAATCGCCATATCCCGGGCTAAATCTGGTATGCAATTTTTTCCCTTCTGTTTGCAGTTGTTTTGCCATATCCGCACAAAATGTGTCGCATAATGCCTCTATTCTTTCTGTACCAATGGCTTGCAGCCAAAGTGCTTTGGATGGGGACAATTTGCTATATCGTGTGATAAAACGGTCTATCCCCAGTCCAATCGTTGCAGCAAACAAAATAATTTCTGTACACCCTTCTAAATTTTTTGTTAACGCTTTTGAATCTGTTTTCGCAAAACTGAGATTTAACATTTCATTTTCTTTTTGTATGGGCAGTCGTATATAACATACTTTATACTGCAAATGGTTCCATACTTCCGAAAGACAAGTCTGCATCTGTGCAATCAATTCAGACGCGGATTCTTTACATCTTGCATAGCGTAAAATCTCTGCTTGTTCTACCAAAGGTGCATCATATTCTTTGACATATACCATTTACTTGACTCCTAAAATATGAGATATATTTTCTTTGATTTTTTGTGCAACTTCCGGCTTATTCATAGAATATACATGTACATTTTTGATGCCATTTGCATACAAATCTATAATCTGGTCTGTGGCATAGGCAATGCCCGCTTGTGTCATGGCTTGTGTATGATAGCCAAAAGTATCTACCAAGGCTTTGAAACGCTGTGGAATAAAAGAACCGGACAACTTTAATGCTCTTTCCAACTGTTTGGCGTTTGTAATCGGCATAATACCAGGAATGACCGGCACGGTAATGCCTGCCTCACGAATTTTGTATAAGAAATTATAAAGCAGATTATTGTCAAAAAACATCTGGGTTGTCAAAAATTCGCAGCCCGCGTCTACTTTTTCTTTTAAGTGCTGTATATCTTCTTTTTGATTTTGGCTTTCGGGGTGAATCTCTGGATAACATGCGCCGCCAATGCAAAAATCATCCTGATATTCCTTCAATTCATGAATCAAATCCACCGCATAACGATATGCCCATTGACTGCGGTCGGATTGTTCCAATTCGGGTGTCAAATCCCCACGCAGTGCCATGACATTCTCAATGCCTGCCGCCCGCATTGCCTCGATTCTTTCATGTACCGTTTCTTTGGTAGAAGATACACAAGTCAAATGCGCCAAAGTCGGCACATTATGTAATTGCTGAATGCTTTTTGCAATATCCAAAGTATATTGACTGGTTCCACCGCCTGCGCCATATGTCACACTGACAAAAGAAGGTTCCAATGCCGCAATTTTTGCAACCGCAGTTTTGACACTATCAAAGGCTGTGTCGGTTTTTGGCGGAAATACTTCAAAAGATAAAAAATAACCGTCTTGTTTCCATAATTCTGATAATTTCAATCTCATCATCTCATTTCTATCTATTTTCCTGTGACACGAAACTATGTTTTTTTCATTATACAGCAAACATCCATCACAAATCAAGCATCACATCATAAGGTTTTGAGCAGGTTTTGTTTTGACTTTACGGCTTTTGATATGGTATACTTTGTCATGGAATTGGAAAAACAAAAATGTATTTCCATATATGTCATAAAATAATCATGTAGGAGGGACATCTATGTCCAATGAAAAACAAAGTCACATTAGAAACTTTTGTATTGTTGCCCATATCGACCATGGGAAATCTACGTTAGCAGACCGTTTGATTCAGAAAACAGGGCTATTGACCGACCGTGAAATGCAGGAACAAGTGCTGGATAACATGGATTTGGAACGAGAACGCGGCATCACCATCAAATCCCAAGCCGTAAGATTGATTTATCGCGCACAAAACGGCGAAGAATATATGTTCAATCTGATTGACACACCGGGACATGTCGACTTTAATTACGAAGTTTCCCGTTCTTTGGCTGCCTGTGAAGGCGCAATTTTAATTGTAGACGCTGCGCAAGGCATTGAAGCGCAGACATTAGCCAATGTATATTTGGCATTAGATAATAATTTGGAAATTTTGCCTGTCATCAATAAAATTGATTTGCCTAGTGCCAATCCACAATGGGCAAAACAAGAAATCGAAGATATTATAGGCATTCCAGCAGAAGATGCGCCAGAAATTTCTGCAAAAAATGGCGTCAATATCGAAGAAGTATTGGAACGTATCATCACAGATATTCCCGCACCCACTGGGGACGCAGACGCGCCCTTAAAAGCGCTGATTTTTGACAGTGTATATGACCCCTATCGCGGCGTCATTGTATTGATGCGTGTATTTGACGGCACGATACGAAAAGGAAGCAAAGTCAAAATGATGGCAACTGGAAAAGAATTTGATGTTGTAGAAGTTGGTATTTTCGGTCCGGGACGTTTTTTGCCTGCGGATGAACTTTCCGCTGGTATGGTAGGTTATTTTACCGCAAGCATCAAGAATGTAGCCGATACACGTGTTGGGGATACTGTCACAGAAGCGGCAAGACCTACCGCCGAAGCATTGCCCGGCTACAAAAAAGTAAATCCTATGGTATATTGTGGTATTTTCCCCGTAGATGGCGCAAAATATCCTGATTTGAGAGATGCTTTAGAAAAATTACAGTTGAATGATGCTTCTTTGTTTTTTGAACCAGAAACATCTATTGCATTAGGTTTTGGGTTCCGTTGCGGCTTCTTGGGATTGCTACATTTGGAGATTATACAGGAACGTTTGGAACGTGAATATAACTTAGATTTGGTCACAACTGCACCTAGTGTTATTTATAAAGTATATTTGACAGACGGCACACAGTTCGATTTATCCAATCCCAGCAATATGCCCGACCCCGCTCGTATTCTGAAAATGGAAGAACCCATTGTAAAAGCGGAAATCATGCTGCCCAAAGATTATATCGGTCCTATCATGGAATTATGTCAGCAAAGACGCGGCGACTATATCAGCATGGAATATTTAGACGCATCGCGCGCGATGTTGGTCTATGAAATGCCATTGAATGAAATCATCTATGATTTCTTTGATGTATTGAAGTCCAGAAGCCGTGGCTATGCTTCTTTTGATTATAGTCTGATTGGTTATAAAGAAAGCGAATTGGTAAAATTAGATATTTTGGTCAATCGAGAACCTGTTGACGCACTTTCCTTTATTGTGCATAAAGCTTCCGCTGTAGAACGCGGCAGAAAAATGTGTGAAAAACTGAAAAAAGAGATTCCAAGACATTTATTTGAAATTCCAATCCAAGCTGCAATCGGTAGTAAAATCATTGCGCGTGAAACCATCAGCGCAATGCGCAAAGACGTTTTAGCAAAATGTTATGGTGGCGATATTTCCCGTAAGAAAAAATTATTGGAAAAACAAAAAGAAGGTAAAAAGCGTATGCGTCAAATTGGTAGTGTAGAAGTACCACAACAAGCCTTTATGTCTGTGTTAAAATTAGAAGAAGAATAACTTAAATATATCTGTCAAATTGCAGACTGCAAATACGATATGTTGTGATACCCCTTTACAGAAACGTATGAAAATTTTTCCATACGTTTCTGTTTTGATTTATGATTCCAAAATAGGAACCAGAAAGGCAGAAACTCACTCATAAATAAATATATCACAGCATGGAAAAGCGAGAAAGGGGCGAAAAGAAATGGGATTTATGTCAGTATTGGTTTTATTATTTGTTATGTTAGCAATAATGTTTGTGATGTTTCTGCTATGGGTCGGAACTTTGGTTTTAGAAGTATTTCTCAGCCGAATGAAACAGCGATGGGCGGGATTGATTTTGCCTGGGATTTCATTTGTGATTTCATTGATTATTGTTATTGGAATCGCTTATGAAGCAAGAAGTATGTTTGATTTTTCCATGTTTTGGGACTTATGCCAAATATTTTTGCTAACCAATATTGGTACAGCCATTTATTTACTGATTTATTTCTTTGTTCGTTATCGAAGAAAGAAAAAATTAAATGCCGCTTCACAAACAAATACAACAGGACAGAAAGGATAAAATCCTATTTTTTCTTTCCTGAATCACAAAAAAGCTGGGGAAATTGCATCAAAGCAAATTTCCTCAGCTTTTTGGCATACAACCATATTGCAATATGCATTTAGGCTGTTTGTTTCATTGTCTTGCCCTATCTTTGATTGGATTTACGCCAAATTTTTTGTTTTTCTGCGGCTTGTATCAAATCATCACGAAAATCAGGGTGTGCAATCGAAATGATAGCTTCTGCTCTTTGCCATGTCGTCAAACCAGATAACTGTGCTGTGCCAAATTCTGTAACGATGGTAGGCGCTTGTGTTCTGGGTGTTGTAATAATATCACCATCTGTATACTTTGCCAAAATACGAGAATGTATTTTCCCTTGTTTATCCACAAAAGTCGAAGGCATTGCAAGAAATGCCTGTCCATGTTCTGCCGCATATGCACCTGTTACAAAATCCAGTTGTCCTCCAGTACCGCTGATATGCCTTGTGCCTGATGTTTCAGAACAAATCTGACCATACAAATCCATGGAAATACAGCCATTGATAGAAACAAAATGGTCCAATTGTCGAATCACTTCTGGATCATTGACATATCGCATAGGCGCCGACAAAATATCAATATTATGATCTAAAAATTCATAAAGTTCTGTCGAGCCAGTGCAAATAGAAAACACGCCTTTTCCACGATGCAGACGTTTTTTCTTATTTGTGATTTTACCAGACTGATATAGTTTCAAATAACCATCGCTCATTAACTCTGTATGCATGCCAATATCTTTCAAATCAGAATCCGCAATCAATTCCCCCAATATATTGGGCATACCTCCAATGCCAAGCTGCAATGTGATGCCATCATACAAATAAGGGAATATATTTTCCGCAATTTTTTTATCTATTTGCGTTGCTGTCCCACTGGGCGCGATACCGAGTTTCTTATCACTTTCTACGACATAATCCACTTCAGAAATATGGATATGATCGCATTCCATGCCAAATACTACAGGCATATGGGGATTGACTTCCAAAATGATATGTTCGGCAGCATCTAAGATTTCCTGTGTACAACTATTGGTCAGACCAAAACTGAAATAACCATGTCGATCCATAGGCGATACCGTAATCATAGCCACATTGACCGCTGCAAAACCTCTTTGATAATAAGAGCCACAATTGCGAAAAATCATAGGGGAAAAAAACGCCCTTCCCTGGTCGATATATTTTCTATCAATTCCAGAACAATGCCACAAATTATAGGTAAAGGCTTTCTGTTCTGGGTCTTGTTCTACGACTTGAATGGGTTTCATACTGATGGCATTTCTGACATTTACGTCTTTTAATTCGTCTTTTCGCGCCGCCAATGCAGCATCTAAATCCTCTGGAAAAGAACAGCATTTGCTATAATCCACCCAATCCCCATTTTTTACCAGCTTTACCGCTTCTTGCGCAGTCACCAATTTCTTTTGATATTCTTCATATATATTCATTGTTCCACACTCATTCCTTATCACTTTTTGCGTGTTGCTTCTGCGCCTTACGAACTGCATGGCACAAGATAGGAAACATCATCAGCTTGAAAATACTTCTTCAAAAATCGGCAAGGATTTTTCAATCGTTTCTTTTGCGACACAATAACACAAACGGAAATAACCTTTTACACCAAAATCATCAGAAGGAACCACCAGCAAATTTTTTTGCTTGCATTTTTCAGAAAAAGCCACAGCATCGCCGCCAGGTGCTTTCACAAAGAGATAAAAAGCACCATCGGGATAGGCACATTCATACCCAATTTTTTTCAAACCATGATACAACAATTTACGATTGTTGTCATATGCTTCTAAATCTGGTTTTTCATATGCACAACGTGCCACAACACGCTGTATCAAGGTAGGCGAACAAACATGTCCCATCACACGCGATGCCCCTGCCACTGCTGCGAATACCTCTTTTGCATCTGTCATATCGGAAGGAATATAGATATACCCCATACGTTCTCCGGGCAAAGACAGGGATTTTGAATAGGAATAACATACTATAGTATCTTTGTAAATCGATGGCACCCAAGGCACTTCTATGCCATCATACACCAATTCGCGATACGGTTCGTCTGAAATCAAATAGATTGGCTTGCCAAATTCTGCACTTTTTTTAGTCAAAATTGCCGCCACCTGTTCCAAGGTTTCTTTACGAAATACCACACCAGAAGGATTATTCGGGGAATTGATGATGACCGCTTGTGTATGTTCGTGAATCATAGATTCTAAAGTTTTCAAATCAATCTGAAAATCTTTTGTATCAGCCGGAACATACGCAAACCGACTGCCTGTACTTTCCACAAAAGGACGATATTCCGGGAAAAATGGCGCAATCCCTAAAATTTCTGTATGCTGGTCGATATGCAGTGCTTTGCATACCGATACCAAGGCAGGTGCCGCCCCACAAGTGAAATATAGATCTGTACCTTGAATATTGGTTCCTGTGCGTTCTGCCAATTCTTTTGCGACAGCATTTCTTGCATCTAGAAATCCCGGTGCGCTGCTATAACCATGAATCAATAAGCTATCTTCATTTTGTATCATATCCATGATTGCGGCATTGACAGATGTTGGAGCAGGGATACTGGGATTGCCTAAAGAAAAATCAAATACATTTTCTTTGCCAACGATTGCCGCCTGTTGTAAGCCATATTCAAATATCTCACGAATTCCTGATGTTTCACTCCCCAAACGATAACTATACTGATTATACATCGTTCAGCCTCCATTCTCTTTTGTAAATTTGTAAATTTATAAATTTGTCAATCTGTAAATTATTTTTTCTTATGTTGCCTTTGGCACTTATCCCAAGCAAAAAGATACTTTAGGATACCGCACTTTTCTTACATGGAACAAATTTTCCGATGATGCCGCCAACGATTGCTGGTACAATCCAACCACATTGATAAGCAGCTAATGGCAAATATTGTGTATATGTGAGTGGCAGACCAAAACCAGACAACACTTCAGACAAGCTAATGATAAATGCAAAAGCAGTTGCGAAGCGTATGATATTATCATTTTGTATATATTTTCCAAAAAACATCAACACGGACATGGTGATGAAGCAAGGGAAAATGACAGACAAAATCGGCGCTGCTACGCTGATAATCGTAGAAATACCAGCATTAGACACAATAAAGGAAAAAATGGACATAACCACAACCGTTACTTTATATTTGCACTTGCCGCCAGTTAATTTTTCCAATGTGCCTGCAAAACCAGATGTCAAACCGATGGCTGTAGTCAAACATGCAAACAGTACAATGACTGCCAACAGAATGACACCCCATGTACCCAATAATTCTTGTGTCAATGCAACAACAAGCTGTGCCTGATTGTAATCTTCAAAACCGCCATTGGATACAGTTGCACCTAAATATGTCAATCCGCCATACACGATAAATAATAAAATCCCTGCAATCAGAGCTGATCTTGCCAACAAACGACCTTGTACTTCTTTTGTGGTATAGCCCTTTTCGGTTACCGCGCCCATGATTGCAACAATAATCAAACCGATGCCCAAAGGGTCCATGGTTTGATAACCATTGACAATCCCTTCTTTGATGGTCACTACCGTGGATTCAGAAGCAATCGGACCAATCGGATCTACCACACCCAGAATTAACAACACAATGATACACAGTACCAGAATGGGTGTTAAGTAATTCCCTACAATATCCACAATATGAGAAGGTCGAATGGTCAAAAAGCAAACAATTGCAAAAAAGATAAAACTAAATACCCAAATGCTCAAATTAGGAAACATTTGTGCCAAACCCATTTCAAAAGTGGTTGCTGCCGTTCTTGGTACACATAAACAAGGTGCCAAACAAGTGGCAATGATAATTGCAACAATGGTTGCTGCTCTCTTGCCTAGCCTGCTGGGAATACCCGTCATAGAAAGATCGCCGCTTCGGATTGTTGAAAAAATCGCCAACATAGACACGCCAACGTCTACAATGAAAAAGAAAAAGAATCCTAAAAACCATTCACCGCCTGTCATTCTTCCCAAATAAGGCGGGAAAATCAGATTACCAGCCCCAAAAAATATTGCAAATATAGTCAAACCAACAGATAAAATATCTCTGCCTTTTAGATGATTCATTACATATTCTCCCTTCCTAAATGCTACCTAAATGCTCCTCTTTTCTATTTCTCAACCAATTGCTCAAACTCGATATAGACACTCCTTTCATGTCATTCTTTCCCTATCCTTCTTTTTGTAACATCGTATGCAATCATAAAAACAAGATATTTTTCTTTGTTTGACATGCGCTCGATTGATCTGAAATTTCTTCCAATAAAAAAATAATATCTGGTTTTATCGCTTTTACAACAAAGTTTAAAAGATTGCTATTTGAATACGGCTACAATTTGCGCATCATAGATGCAGCATTATAGATAACGCATGATATATGACGCACTATGCACAATGCACTTTTACTGTATGGTACACTAATTCATTATATTCTGTCAATATTTCATGGAATATTTTTTCATTTTTTAGGCAATAACAACGATAAAAATTATTTTTCCAAAAAAATAAAACCAATATACGCTCCAGACAAACGAACAAACATTTTTATACCATCTATCCTGTTTTTTGGGTAAATATGGTACAAATCGGGATACAAGAGATTTTGTTTCCCTAACGCATTGGTTTGTATTTCAGATTCTGTTGTCTAACAAACTGAAACATATTTCATTTGATACAAAAAATTATTCCATCATCACTTCTGCATAAAAAAACCGATTCACAAATATTAGATTCTTTGACCTAACTTTTGTAAATCGGTTTCTGATACTGTTTCCATATCCTATATATTTTGTGATTCTCCAATCACTGGGAAGCTATCACTTGATTGGTTGGATATGGATTTGCATTTGTTTTAATTTTTCTTTTTGTGGGGGGGTAAATACATAATTTGTAATAATTGCTGTATAATCATTCAGCTGATTGATTTTAGCTACACCTTGTCTGTAAAATTTCGATTGGTCTACAACCAAATATGATTTTTGACATCGGTTGACTGCCAATCGTTTCAAAAAAGCTTTTTCAATAGTTGGTGTCATCACTTCAAATTCTTCATTGATATTTGCTGCACCAAAAAAACCTATGTCAAAATGAAAGTTTTGCAGCATTTCTGTTGCATAATATCCTGACATACTACCAGTCGATTTTTGCACAGCACCACCACAAAGGAAAAGTTCTACATCTGTTTTATTCAACATCAAAGCAATTTCCAAATCATTTGTCACAACCATAATATCCGGTATGGTACAAATGACTTTTGCAATCTCATATGTTGTTGTGCCTGCATCGAGATAAACCGTATCCCCTGTAGATACCAATGGTTTGCAAGCCATTGCCAGTTGTATTTTTTCTTCTTTATGGCTAAAGCTTTTTTCGATATAATTTTCTTCCATTTTTGCCACAGCACCGCCGTGACACCGTTCCAATTGATTATCGCTTTGTAACTTCATCAAATCTCTGCGAATGGTCATGGGGCTGACATTTAGCTGTTGTGCCAATGTTTCCACTGCTACACTGCCCTGTATTTTTACCAATTCCAGTATCCGTGCTTGTCTTTCTGCTGCCAACATTACACATCACCTCTAGTGATATTGTAATGCATTACATGAAAATACTCAATACCAGAACTTCTACCACACCAACTGCCCAAGCGATTGTAGAAGTCACAGACCAAGTTGTCAACTGGTCTTTTGCTTCGGTAACGCCTAATGTTCTGTTTACCACCCAGAAATAGCTGTCATTGAAATATCCAAAGAACAAGGAACCTACACAACAAGCGATACTACCTAACAGAGGGCTAACACCAGAAGCAATGATGATTGGTGCAGAAATACTTGCTGCTGTTGTCATTGCAACTGTACCAGAACCTTGAATAAAACGCATCAATGTAGAAATGATCAGCGGTAAAATGATAATGGGGATTGCTGTTTGAGAAAGACCTTCTGCAATATATGTACCCAGACCAGAATCTTTGATGATTTGTCCCAAAGCACCGCCGCCACCGGTTACCAGCATAATGATACCAGCAGACATCATACCTTTTTCCATTTCAGACAAAGCAGTATGTCTATCCAGATTTCTGCCTAAACCAAAGATTGCAACCAACAAACCTAAACCAACTGCTACGATAGGCTGACCTAAGAAAATCAAAACTTCCATAATGCCACTGGTCATACCCAAAGCTGTTGCTACTGTGTTAATCAAAATCAGAACAATGGGTACAATCAAAGGCATAAATGCAGCCAATGTGCTTGGCAGACCTTCTTCGTCCATTGCAAACGCATTCTGATAATCGGGTTCTTGATAAGGCATCGCCACAAATTCGCCGTTTTCATCAGGAATTTGATAATATTTTTTACTTAAGTACAATCTTGCATATGCGATACATGCAATTGCCATCGGAATCCCCAATACAATTGTCATTAAAATAAATTTCCCTACGTCTACGCCAAAAATACCGCATACGCCCAGAGGTCCGGGTGTTGGAGGTACCAAAGAGTGTGTGATAACCAAACCAGATGCAAGCGCAACCCCTAAACCAATGACAGATTTTTTGGTCGCTTTTGAAATTGCTTTTGCAATGGGAGAAAGTACCACAAAGCCAGAGTCACAGAAAATGGGAATGGATACCAAGAAACCAGTCAATGCCAAAGCTTCTTCTTCTCGTTTTTTCCCAAAAAGTTTTAGGAACGTAAACGCCATTCGTTTGGCAGCACCCGTGACTTCAAAAATCTGCCCCATCATAACACCAAAACCTATGATGATACCAATACTGCCAAGCGTTCCGCCAAACCCGCTTGTAATCGAGTTGATAATACCGAAGGTTTTCCCATCTTCCAATGTGATATTGGTCAAAGGCATACCACCTACAACACCTACGATGATGGTACAGATAATCAAAGCAAGAAACGCCTGTACTTTTGTTTTCAGTACCAAAAAGATCAATACGATAATACCAATGGCAAGCCCTAACAGCATACGGTCGCCACTTAATCCTCCGATCATAATACAAACCTCCCTTATCCCTTATTTTTGTATTTTTTAGATTGTTCTATTTTTTATTTTGTGAAATTTGGTGCATATTTTGCTGCCAATCGTATTGCTTCAATCATGCTGACTGCGCTCACTTTGCCTGTACCCGCAATATCAAAGGCAGTACCATGATCTACAGAGGTACGCAAAATGGGCATACCATTTGTGATTGCGATTGTTTTTTCAAAATCCAATGTTTTGGTTGCGATGTGTCCTTGGTCATGATACAAAGACAATACACTGTTATATTTTCCAATCGCTGCTTGATGGAAAACAGAATCCGCGCCAATCGGACCAACGACCGGATACCCTTCTGCCTGTAGTTCTTCGACTGCCGGAATGATTTCGTTCACTTCTTCCCAGCCAAACAGACCATGTTCTCCGCTGTGTGGATTCAAGCCTGCAATCGCCATGGTACCTTCTTTGACACCCAATTTTTCCAGCGCCAACAAACAACGTTTTACATAATCCTTGATTCTTTCCTTTGTAATCATATCCAGCATTTGACGCAAAGAAACGTGACGTGTCAAAAAGAATACGCGCATACCATTTGTTTCAAACATAGTCAGAGGGTCATCGGTATGGGTCAATGCGCCAAAAATTTCTGTATGTCCGATAAAATCAACGCCACCTGCGCGCAAGGATTCTTTGTTGATTGGTGTGGTAGATACAGCATCTACTTTACCATCATTTGCCAATGCAATACTTTTTTCAATATAGCCAAATGCCGCTTTGCCGCACATACCATTGACTTTACCAAATGCAAATGCATCCATGTCTACATTATGCAAATCAATCAAATTGAGTATGCCTGGTTGATAATCGCCTTCTGCTGGGTCTGTAATGGTATGGATTTTTAGATTTTCACCCACAATGCGAATGGCATTCTCCATCACTTGTTGATCGCCAATGATGACACAATCGGCAATATCTGTTACTTCTTTTGATGCAATTGCTTTTGCTACAATTTCTGGACCCACACCTGCTGGATCGCCCATAGGTACTGCAATCAGTGGTTTACGCATGATAATCATTCCTCCCTAACTCATTTTGTGTTTTATATTCTTTTATATCGCTATGTTCTTTTTTGTTTACTAGATTAAATATAAAGTTTTTCTTTCAGATATGTAATGCAACGATTGATGGCATCGCTGTTTCCTTGACTGCCGCCTTTTGTGACAAAATGGATACCTTCAAATTCGCCCTTGAAGAATTGTCCATATGCAGCCAAAGGAAGTACTTCATCCATCAAAGACAGCCCTGCTGTTTGGAATCTTCTGCATACTGCGACTGTCACATCACCGCCGCTGGTATACAGCCCTTTGAATTCCGGTTCCGCCTGAAAGATACGATAGGTGATTTCCGCAAAAGCAGAATTGATCATTTCTGTTACATCGTCCATAGAACATTGATATTGCTCCATATATGGCTGAAAATCAATTCTATTTTCGGGATAAATGCCGTCCCCTGTTACTGTAGAAACTACATTCAATTTACATTCTGCCAGAATCTCTGTGACAACTCTGTCGATTTCCATTTCTCTGCTTTTTTCATCTTGCAAAAGCGCTTTCGTCTGCACAAATACATTATGGATTCTTTGTGAAAGCCAAAGTTCTTCCATTTGTACCTTTGCACTCGGATGCACACTGCCCACAACTGCCAAAATGCGGTTTTTCTGTTTTTTCTCTAAAGGCACAATCAATTTTCTGGAAAGTGTCGCAGTGAATACGCCCGGATCTACAGCAACTACTTTTAACTTACTTGTAATCACTGCATCGGCAATCAAATCCAAGTCTTCCTGCGTCACACAGTCCACAACCAAGATGCGGCAGCCATTTGCAACATGCTGATTCATCAAATCTGCAAGATAATGTTTGCCATGCATCAAATCCTTCATCAAAATAGAAGCTGTTTTATATTTGCTTTGTTCGGCAAACAAAACCTCTACTTCCGATTTTTTGACTGGTGTTTTGGGATCGATGGCAATATCCGTTTTATGCAACGGCAAACCATTGACCAACATATATCCACCAATCACCACACGACCAGAAGCAGGGAAACAAGGTGCAACGATGGCAACATAATCTTCTCCCAAACAATCCAACATTGCATCTGTTTCACTGCCCAAATTTCCACGAAGTGTGCTGTCGATGCGATTGGCATAGACTTTGACATCGTCTCCTTTTAATTGGTCACAGACTTGATAAACACGTGCATAAGCGTCTTCTGGCGAAATGCCTCTACTATCGGTAGGATAAATCACACAATCACAATCGGATAACATATTCGATTCTAGGCTTTGTGCATTGAGAATCGTATATGCGGTATAATTCATCTTTTTCAAAAGCACGCCCGTGGCATTTCCACCTGTCAAATCATCTGCAATTACTACACATTGCGGCATACATAATCTCCTTTCTATATACGATATATCAAACAAAAAATGTTTGAATTTGTTTATTTTTGTTTGTATTATACCTGCATATCCAGAAAGAAGTCAACAAAAAAGAACAAAAAAACACAAAACTGTTTATTTTACCAATTTATTTTGTTAATTTTTGTTAGTTTTATCTTGAAACGCACACATAAACCTATTCTGATATACTTGATATACTTATTCTGTTATTTTACGAAAAACTGGCTGCCGTTGACTGCCTTCGATTTTGCAAGCAAGTCTTGCACTTTCTTCCAGTTCTTCTAAGCAATAAAAAGCATCTAGCAAATTTTTTCCGCCAACAACAGGACCATGATTTGCCAAAAGGAAACCATCACTTTTTGCTACACATTTTTCAAATGCTGCAAACAATGCTTCCGAACCTGGTTTGCCATAAGGCACAAGCCCCACTGTACCCAGTTTCATTTTCAAATATGGCGTATATTCTGGAATACAGTCTGTTTTATTTTCATGTTCCATACAAGACCAAAGCGTCGCATAAAAACTATGGGTATGAATCACAGCCTGAATTTCTTCACTTTTTTCATACATCATACGATGCAGTGGAAATTCTTTGCTTGGTTTTGGACCAGAAACCCATGTACCATCTAATGCGAGAACAGAAAAATCTTCTTCTTTTAATGTGCCAAAGCATGTGCCGCTGCCTGTGATATATATATGATCCTTCTCTTTAAAACTCATATTTGCAGAGGAACCAGTTGCTTTGCCTCTTTCAAACAGACTATGTGCAATCCAAACTGCTGTTTTTAAATTATTTTCCATCGTTCTCACTTCCTTGTCATTTGTAATGCACGTGCAAAGAAATCTTGTTGTCCAAAGTTGCCAGATTTCAATACAACACGAATCTTTTCATTAGAAAGTGGTGACATTACGGGTACACCTGGCGCAATGCTTTCTCCAATTTCAAAGCTATGGTAGCCTAATTTTTTTGCTACGGCGCTTGATGTTTCCCCACCAGCTACAATAATGCGGGTATAGCCATTTTCTACTGCACGTGCTGCTAAATCTGCTGTCAAGCCTTCCAATAATGCAGCAATTTTATCTTTCCCAGCTTTTTGAATTTCCAAAACATGGTCTGCACTATCAGAGCTATACAAAAGCACTTCTTGGTCTGCATGTTGTTTCACAAAATTCCAGATGTTTTCTAAATTTTCTTTTCCTTGCAACACTTCCAAAGGGTCAATTTTATAAGAAGGGTATCCTTTTTGCTGGAAATCCGCGATTTGTTCCAAAGTTGCTTTGGAACAGCTACCTGCTAATACAATGCCTTTGCCTGTGACATTGGTACATAATGGCGCAATATCTTGTTTCTCTGCGTTTGCCAAATAACGTTCTGCCAAAGGAGCCAGAATACCAGAGCCGCCAGTTAAAACAGTTAAGTCTCCGAAAACTTCCGCAATCTTGGTACCATCCGCATCACAAGTATAATCCGGCACAATATAAAAATGTGCTTTCTCTGCGCCAAACTCACGAATAATGGCTTTTATGCTTTCTGTATCCTGTGCCAACAATGTTTGGTCAATGTTTAAGGTTTGATATTTGCCTTGTGGTTCCATCAATTTTGCAATCTCTGATTCCCACATAGGTGTTAAGGGGTGATTTTTCATATGTGTTTCGTGCAAAGGCACTCCATCTACATATAAAATACCTTTGGAAACGGTTCTTTTATTCACTGGCAACGCAGGACAAAGAATGGTATATTTCTCGTCAAATGTTTCTAACATTGCATCTACTACGGGACCAATGTTCCCCTCTTTGGTGGAGTCAAATGTGGAGCAATATTTGAAATACAGATGTTGTGCGCCATGTTCTTTCAACCATTGAAAAGCTTCTATTGTGTCCGCCACAGCACTTTTTGTTTCTTGTGTTCTGCTTTTGAGTGCAATGACTACAGCTTGACATTTGGGAATATCTCCTGTAGGCTTTCCGTTAAACAAAATCGTTTTCAAACCTTTGCTCATCAGAAAAGACGCGGCATCACTTGCACCCGTAAAGTCATCTGCAACACAGCCTAAAATCAGATTGTCTGTCATATTATCCCTCCTGTTCGATTTCTGCTACAATTTTTTTCAATAACAAAATAGATCTTTCTGCACCTTCTCGTACATCTCCATCAAATGCCTCTGTGCAAATAGCGCCTGTATAACCAGATTTGACAACTGGTGTCAAAAGTGTTTTATAGTAATCATAAAGTTTTTCGGAAGGATATCTTCTTTCTTCGCCTACACGTTCTGCGATATGGATATGATAGACATATGGCAACGCATACTGCAAATCTTCCACAGTTTCGTTTTCCATAAACATATGATAAATATCAAATACAATCTTTAGATTTGGCTTATTGATTTTTTGAATCAAGTCTGCGCCTTCTCTTATTTTCAGTCCAAACGCACTTTCTGTATGATTCAAAGATTCATACATGATTGTGATGCCATATTCTGCGGCTACATCCGCAAACATGCATAAAAAAGCATTTGTTTCCATCCATGCACGGTCTAAATTATCGCCTTTTTGAAACCGTCTGGATTTTGGCGAACCAATGCCAATGGCACCAATTTTCAGGGCTTTCCCACGTTGACAAAGTTTTTGTGCATATTCTTTTGCTTTTTCTAAATCGTAACCATCGCCAGTCAAAACAATTTCGGGTGGCAATGCTGCGTTAAAGCCGCAGCATTTTACCTTTCCTTGTTCTATTGTTTTTTGCACTTGCAAAAATTCTTCTTCCGACATTGCAGCAATCTGATTGCCTGGTAATTCAATATAATCAAATCCCAGTTCCTCTAAGATATGGTAATTCTGCATTGTGGTTCCGCAACCATATTTCATTATTGTTCCCCCTCATTCACTGACTTTTTTTACTTCCACGCCTGCCAAATGTTCAAAATATTGTACAATGCCTGCATGGTCATCGTTAAAGTGACCTGTTACTTTCAGGTATTGCATGATTTCAAACAATTGGCTTGTCAAAGGCATAGGAACATCAATTTCATGTGCGGTTGCCATAACATTTTTAATATCTTTATGGTTGATAGAAATTTTTCCACCTGGTTTGAAGTTGCGTTCGATCATCATAGGTACTTTCGCATCTAAAATGACACTGCCTGCCAAACCACCACGAATTGCCTGATATACTTTTTCAGGGTCAGCACCTGCCTTGCTGCACAATACAAATGCTTCAGAAACGGCTGCAATTGTCAAATTTACAATCACCTGATTTGTCAATTTTGTGACAGAACCGCTGCCGCTTTTTCCAATCAACAACGCAGAACCACCCATAATATCAAAGTATGGTTTCAATCTGTTGAAATCTTTTTCTTCCCCGCCTGCCATAAATGCCAGTGTGCCATCAATTGCTTTCGGTTCCCCACCACTGACAGGAGAATCTACAAAACCAATCTGCATTGCAGCCAATTTTTCTGCACAAGTGATAGATTCTGTTGGTGTCACAGAACTCATATCACATACCACTGTATTGGGTTTCAAATAACCAGCTAAGCCATTTTCTCCAAATAACACATTTTGTACAATGGTACCATTCGGCAGTATCAGCAACACAATGTCACATTCTTTACCAATGGTTTCGTATGTACCTTCTTTTGCGCCAGCAGCAACCAATTCTGCTACTGCTTCTTGATTGAGGTCATTGACATATAATTCACAGCCTGCTTTTAATAAATTTTTTGCCATAGGTTTCCCCATAATCCCTAAACCGATAAAACCTGCTTTCATGATACAACAACTCCTTTTTATATTTGTTATAAAATACGTTTCTAGACAATAAAATAAACAAAGTGTTTCTTGATACGTACATTATATGGTATACCGGTATACCGGTCAATCCCCATAATTTTTTTCTATATATTTTCCAAAATTATACATTCAAATTCAGCAATATGCCCCTATCTAAAAAAATCATACAATCAAAACTGATAAATGGTATGTGATATTCCTATGAATATTGCTGACCTATTTTACATTCCTTTGCGCTATCGCACAGAATCAATAAAAATATATCTTTCTACAAATGCTTGTACAGAAAAAAAAGAGCCTTACACAAAATCGTTTTGTGTAACAGCTCCTATGTTCGTTTGATTCTTATGAGATGGTATCATCAATACTGATATCGCGTGGGCTTTCCATATGCCATACCACACTTTCGTAAGTCTGTATCGCATCGCCACATTTCATATTTTCAAATATTTTGACATGCTCCTCATATGCTTTTTCCATACGTCCTGGACAGCTTAAAGAATGTAACGCAAAATTACGCATACGATACATATAAGAATGAAACAGATGCGTCAATTCCTGATTATTGACATACTCAATAATGGTAACATGAAATAGTATATCGGCATCAAAAAAAAGTTGAATGGATTCTTGTTGTACTGCTTGTTTTTGTTTCTCCAAACAATTTTGCAATATCGAAAATACTGCTTCTGTATCTTTTTGTAAATTGGCTTTTGCAATTTGACGTGCGCAATACCCTTCAATTGCGGTACGGATTTGTTTTGTATCAATCACATCTTGCATTTTCATTGTATGCAAGCGAAATCCTTTATTTGGCAAAATATCAATATATCGTTCCTGAGAAAGATATTGGATCGCATCTCTGACAGGTGTTCGAGAAATACCCAACTCTTTGGCAATTTTTGTTTCTGAATAAATTTCATTTTGTTGCATTTTCCCTTCTAACACCATATTTTTAATATATTCATATGCTTGTAATTGCAGCGATTTTTTGTGATCCATTCTTGTACTCCTTTGACTTCTTTTCATTTGCATCATTATAGCACTTTTTTTCTATAGACACAATTCATATATCTCATATATCATGCATATTTGTACCAAATTGTCATTGGTTTCTTTTCTATGATATACTACTTATCATCATGATGTATCATAGGAGGTGGGCACATGTCCAAAACGATTGGTTTTATCATCGGGCTTTTGCTTTTCATTTTAGCAACAGCATTTTTGTATCTTGGCATCTCTGGTTTTATCTCCGTTCCTTCAGCATCTAACTACGCAGATATGGGGATACATAGTTTTACTCCTTATGATATTTTGCCAGTGCAAGTGGAAAATCACGCAACAGGTCGGAATAAGCGTTTACATCCTACAAAAACTGTGTATATGGTTTATTATCAAGCTACAGATGGAACCGGTTACAAATGGAGCATAGAAGGTGGTTCTACGAAAGAAACTGCCGAAATTTTGTATCATGAAGGCGAAATAACGCGCAGGGTTCTATCCATTTCAGAAGATGATACCTATATTACCATAGAACCAGAACAAACCGCTGAAACATATACCGCTGCTTTGCGTCAACGCTATCTTTATATGATAGGCGGAAGTATTGTTTATATTATCCTCTATCTTGCAATATGGATAATCAAAAAAATTCTGCAACGCAAAACATCATAAAAAATCAGAACCATTTACAAAAGTAAATGGTTCTGGTTTTTTACATACAAATTGATTCACTATATTAACTTGCCAGTTTACTCTCCCCTGTCGCATAATCTATGGTAACGCCTGGTTGCACATTATAGGCAAATACACAAAACATAACGCCAGCACCTTTATCTTCCACAGAATATCCTTCCAACAAAACACCATCTGCCAAAAGATTATTCCCAGAAAAAATAGGGGTTGCTCTATACATGACATGATTGTTTGTTTCTTTGACATAATCCGCAACCATATTTTCAAATGGCAACATACCTTCTATATTTAAATATCTGGTGCCTGTAATCAGATTTTTCTTATTGGCATTTTCAGCGGTTAATTGATAACCAATTAAGTGACAACGATTGTACAAATATTTGCCATCTACACAATCATACTTTACCGTTTGCCAGCCTGTCGGTTTGACTTGTCCAATACTGCCGCGTTCTTCTGTTGGCATAATATCTTGTCCGACAGATGCCATTGCAGCACCGCACCGTCCCAAGCTATCCAAATCGCTGTATTGTTCAAAAGAAGATGTACTCAATTCAGCATCAGAAAAATATGGCACATTATCATTGACTACTATGTAAGGCTGCCCGTCATATTGCGGTATATTTTCTAAATCAACCGAGCCAGAATTTCCAAGCTGTGTTTCTGTACTTTCCAACTGCAACCAAGTAAAAATACTTGAAGGAAAATCTGCATTTTTGATAGAATACCCTGTAAATACAGATATCAGTACGACTAAAGTTACTATAAAGCTACGTAATTTTTTCATGGAAACATACCTTTCTTTTTTATTTTTTTAGAACATATTATCCTATATAAAAAAACATTTGTTCTGTATATATGATATTACATTTATTCCTTGAATACAAGTCTTAAAAAAAATTCCTGCTTGTATCATCAACAATATAGATAAAATGTTTCCTATATTTTTGTCAATTCTTGGAATTGTTTCTCATAAAAGTCCACGATATACTTGAAATATACATTATAAAAGTGATTCTCTTTATTCTGAAAAGGAGGTAATTTACTATGAAAAAAATCTTATCTTTCCTATGTATCTTTATTTTCAGTACTACGATATATGCAGCAGATACCAGCAATTTTACATTAGAAAACCAAACAAAAAGCGTTTCAATCCATCCAGACACAAATCCAAACTTTGACGTAGATTTCATTCGCATTCAAGAATATGGAAATTTTGTTCATATTACAGATGAATTTGAGAAAAATGAAATCCTACTTACGCTCAATTCTCTCAGTCTACAAAGTGTAGTACCAACAACCACCGAAGAAAGAAAATTGCAACCAGTAGCACCTTTTAGGTATCGCATTTTTTTAGAAAATGCAGGTCAGGAAACGAAAGATATAGCAATTTATTCCTCTGGCAAAGTATCAATTGCGCAATTTCCTTCTGGTAATCAAGCAATGGAATTTACTATTTCTGATACAGAATTAGAGTACTTATTCTCTATTTTGCAGCCAGCATTTGAAACACATACGATATATCATGATTATTATCCTTTTGATACAAACAACATCACAAAACTTGGAATGATATTACATGGAAAACTGCATTTTTTTGAAAATGCTTGGATTCATACAAATGGTTATTTATATTTATCTTTAGACGATTGGAATTCTATTTTTTCCAAAACATATGGAACTTCTAAAGAACTTATCATGCAGAACAATCAAATCCTATATCATGGACAAGCTACAGAGATTAGAAATATGGCGTTAGATGGCAAAACTTATATTATGTTGCGTGATGCAATCGACTTTTTCCAAATATTTCGTATGGAATGGGATGCACAATTGAAAAAAGTAATTGTTTGTGAAACAGCTTTATGGGATCGTTATTAAGATATAAAAAAGAACTTCAAACTATGTTTGAAGTTCTTTTTTTACTGGATTCCGGCGACCATCTACTCTCCCAGGCAGCTTCCCACCAAGTACCATCGACCG
>CALWSU010000030.1 GCA_944384295.1 uncultured Lachnospiraceae bacterium
AAAGTCAGCTTCGCTGCCCCCGTCTCTTTCGGGGTGCGGCATTCCATCGGCTAAAAGCCTTGAAACTTCGGCTTTTCTTCGTCGGAAATGAATTCCGTTAAAGGCGGGGTAGCATGGATCGTCTGTTTTTATAAAAGAACAGTTGGCTGTCACGGAGGTCTCTTTTTGCCGATAAAACAGAGTCAGAGAAATTCTGGAATTGTTTTTTTACATTTACGTTAATTTACAAAATTCCTCTACCGTATACAATGGCAAATTGATGAGCCAATCCTCTTTTTTATAGTCAGCCATGGAAGTACGAATAGCTAATTCTGGATGAAATTTTTCACAGTATGTTTTCAGGCTCTTGGCTTTTAAGTTGATTTCTGCTTTGACTTCTATCGGAATAATTTGTTCTCCGTTGTCTATAACAAAATCTACTTCACAGGAGCCGCGGTCATTGGTGTAGTAATAAATACCTAAGTCCTCTATGGTTTTTAATTGTTGGCAGACATACTGCTCTGTTAGAGCACCTTTGAATTCCACAAATAAATCATTGCCTTCCAGTAGAGTACGCTGGCGCAGACCAGTCATGCAGCCTAGAAGCCCTACATCGACTAGAAATAGTTTAAAGGCTTTCAAGTCTTCATAGGCTTTCAGAGGAATGCCTGCGGCGTTGATGCGACCGATTTTATGGATCAGCCCGCAGTCACAAAGCCACATAATAGCTGTTTCAAAATCTTTTGCCCGTCCGCCCTCCCGAACAAGCCCGTAGAGAAATTTTTTATTTTCTTTGGCAAGCTGAGAAGGGATACTGTTCCATACCATGCGGATTTTTGGCACAATCTCAATGGGTGCGTGTTTGGAAAAATCCTGCTCGTAAGCTGCTAAAATTCGTTTTTGAATGTTGCGTACTTCATTAAAGTCTTTTTCTTCTGCGAAACTCTGCACAGCTTCTGGCATACCACCTACGAAATAATATTGCTTCAAAGCGTCAATATATTTTTGCTTGAAAGGGGTAATCATGGAAAAATCTTGCTGTTCCAGAAGTTTAGCAAACTGTTCTCCTTCTGTTGCTATTAAGAATTCTTTGAAAGATAAAGGATACAGATGAAGAAAATCCACTTTGCCTACAGGAAAAGAAGTACCACCATGCAGAGCAATTCCCAACAGAGAACCAGCGCAGACAATATGGTATTGTGGTGCATTTTCGTAGAAATATTTTAGAGAAGATAATGCTCTGGGTACTTCCTGCACTTCATCAAAAATCAAAAGGGTGTTGTTCGGGTCAATTTTTCTGCCTGCATACAGTTCCATGCCCATAATCAGCCGCTCAGTATTCAAGTCGGAAGCAAAAAGTTCTGTCATAATGGAATTAGAGTCAAAGTTGATATATACAGTATCAGCATAGGCGTTGCTGCCAAATTCTTTCATGAGCCATGTTTTGCCCACCTGCCTGGCTCCTTCAATGATTAAGGGCTTTCGATGCTTGCTTTCTTTCCATTGGTATAGTTTTTCGATGGCGGTTCGATACATGAAAACACCTCCTTGTTGTGATATAAAGATAGTATACCGAAATATAACAAAAATTACAACGAAAAAAAGAAAATAATTACATTTTTTCCGCGGATAAAATGTTATTTCAAACGGATATTATATGTGAAATCGTTTCCTGTTGTGTGTAAACACGTTTGAACAATAGAGTAGTGATTATAATTATAAAGATGCAGTTTTTTAAACCTTTTCAAACATCTCCTTCAACTCCCACTCACTAATTTCTCCACGTTCTGCTTTGTCCTTCATTTCCTGTGCCCAAGCAACTGTTTGATTCCATTCTTCCACAGAAATTTTCTTTCTGTTTTTTCTGGTCTTCAAGCGATTATATAATTTTTGATATTCTGCCTGTGCAGGTGTTTTTGTCTGTGCGGCAGATTTTTTATGTGCGCCGATCTGTCGGCAAGTGCGCTCGGTTTCGTTGGGAGCGATATTTGTGCAGTAGCTGACATGATATCCGTTTTCCAAAAGAAAATATTTCCCGCAGTTTTTGCATTTCTTTGGTGCGTGTCCAATCATAAGTCCTCTGGAAAGATCAACCTGCAAAAAAGAAAACAGATTACTAAATACAAAGCGTTCCGCAATACAGAAAGATTGGGAAGTATCTTTTTCTGTCATGGTTACAAATTCCAAACCTACCTCATGAGTTTGGGAAATCAAAGGAAGCCCATGAGGAATTGTTTTTTCTATTTCCAACTGTACCTGTCGGTTGGTCATAAAATCATAATAAGCCGACGCATAGGCTTCTGGATTATGATATTTCAGCCGTTCCAAAAAGAGATTTACAAAAGCGGATGCATAGGAAAGAAATGTGGCAATGTCATTTACCATTCTAATCCAGCCAAAAGCAAGTTCGGCGAACATATCACAATATATGGCGCATTCCTGTATAGCATCATGACATTTCTCATGAAATTCATCATAGGTGGTTACAAGAATTTGTTGCAGTCGTTCCTGTGGTATCTGTAAATCTTTGATGACAGGAAATTCTTGTGCGAAAGCGATGAGTTCATTCCATGTGTCTTGTACCTCTATGACCATATCTTTTGTTTTCTCTTCTTTTGGTGAAAAGAATTTTTGGTCGATTGCTTTGGCGAAGGTATCTGAAAGATTTTTCAGCTGGTGCATAGATTCTTTTGATATATTTAACATATCTACAGATAACTGCCCAATGGGATAAGCAGTATCGCCGATATATACTTTTTCTTTGGTAAACCGAACCGTAAATAAATCAGGAAAATCATATTTTTCCGCTAAAGATTTGACTTCAAACATTTTCTTGTCCTCCTTCTGTATCCGATTGATTTTTGGGATTTACCCATTCCAAGGGAAAACTATTGTAGTGTAATTTTATCTTTGTTACATTGAGTGTACCCGATTGCAATATCAATTTCAATCAGAAAAGGAAGTGGTACATATGGACAATATTCATACGGTGCAATATATAGACGGAAAAACATTGATGGAAAAAATCGTAACTCCAGCGGAATTTATCATTGAGGATTTTTTGGGAAAGGGACTGCATATCTTGGCAGGCGCACCAAAGGTTGGAAAGTCATGGATGGTACTTTGGTTTTGTCTTCAGATTGCCAAAGGGGAGCCTATCTGGGGAATGCCAGTAAAACAAGGAGAGGTTTTATATTTAGCATTGGAAGACCATGAAAACCGTTTGCAGGATCGCATCATTTTATTAGGGGACGATGCGCCGGAAAACATTCATTTTTCTTTTTCTTATCCACTGTTGGGAAATGGTTTGGAAGAAGAAATAGAAAAATTTCTGCATGCCTATCCACATACGGTGCTTGTAGTCATTGATACGTTGCAGATGATTCGCTCCAATGTTTTTGAGTATGGTTATGCAGCAGACTATAAAGACATGGTAGGTCTGAAAGAACTGACGAAAAAATATCAGATTGCTATTTTGTTGGTGCATCATTTGCGTAAAGATGAAACAGGAGATGTGTTTCAACGTATCTCTGGCACCGTTGGCATACAAGGAGCAGCGGATTCCTGTTTCACTTTGGTAGAAGACAAACGCGGCAGTGGTAAAGCCCTGCTCTCGTGTATCGGCAGAGATATTGCGTATCGGGAAATTTCTTTAAGAAGAACAGAAAATCAAATATGGGAATTGACGGAAGACAGCATAGAAGAAAAAGAAAAGGATCTTCTACCGGAAAAGATTACCCAGCTGATGGAAGGACGTTTGTTTTTTGAAGCGCCGCCCACAGAATTCGCGGAACTTTTGAGGGACAGTTACTACGTGAATGTTTTGCCACAGACCCTGTTAAAACGTCTGGACCAAAACCGCTATGAATTGAAAAAACTTGGATTTTCCTTTCAAAGCCGCAAAAGTAATGGCACAAGGTATATTAAAGTTTTTCGTATAGAGGAGGAAACAGGGACAGTAGGGACAGTAGAAATAGGTACCCAAGCATCCGAAAAATAGTGACCCTGCTGACCCTGTGGCAGCGGTTTGGGGCTGTGTTTGCCCGTGTGTGGCGAGGAATCAAATTTCTGGTATGATTGCGCCATAGAGAAAAAATGGAGATTTGGGGCAACAAACCGTTTTTTTTGGAACACACTGAATTTCTAGGGAAAAATCCCTCCCCAAGGGAGGGGCAAGCATAGCGCTAGGCTGTACGCCGCGCAAAAGTTCGGGGCGCTGCCCCATGCCCCGTAATAAAAAAAGAAGGTGAGAGTATGAAAACAGAACGCTTTAATTTGCGTATGACAAAACAGGAAAAAGAGAAAATCAGAAAAAAAGCAGAGAAAGTACAGAAGCCTATGGCGGAATTTATGATTGATATGGCTTTGGAGAGAGAAATTGTTGTGATAGAGGGATTGCCAGAAATCATAAGGGAACTGAAAGCCATTGGCAATAACATAAATCAGTTGACCATTCTTGCACATCAAGGAAAAATCAGAACAATAGATTTTCAAAATTTTACGGAACAAGTCGCAGATATTTATGTGGAAATTTGTGATTTGGCAAAGAGGATTTCATGAGTATTTTTACAGCAGTACGCAATCGAAAGCAGACGGTTGGTGCTTTGCATGGAGCAATGGAATATGTCATGAACCCAAGAAAAACGGTTGACGGAGAAAGAAATCTGGTGACTGGCATCAACTGTACTGCCTACACTGCCTTTGTAGAAATGATGACTACAAAACGGCAGTTCAAAAAAACAGACGGCAGACAGTTTTATCAATTTGTGCAGTCCTTTCCTGCGGACGCGAATATTACACCAGCAGAAGTCCATGAGATTGGTTTGGAATTTGCAAAGCGGCAGTTCCCAGAGTATGAGGTACTGGTGGCAACGCATTGCAATACAGAGCATCTCCATAATCACTTTATTGTGAATGCTGTCAGCTTCCAGACAGGAAAAAAGCTGCACCAAAACCATGCTGATTTGGAGCAGCACAGAAAGGTAAATGATGAAATCTGTACTGCGCATGGGCAAGAAATTTTAGAGCATTATGTGCGTCAACCAAATCAAAAATATATGAAAACGAAAGAATATCAAGCGGCAATACGACAGCAAAGCTGGAAGTTTCAACTCATAAAAGCCATTGAAGAAGCCTTGGCATATAGCACCAGCAAAGAAACTTTTATCCAGAATATGAATTATGAAGGCTATGCAGTAGCATGGAG
This sequence comes from uncultured Lachnospiraceae bacterium, assembly GCA_944384295.1. Classification (GTDB taxonomy): domain Bacteria; phylum Bacillota; class Clostridia; order Lachnospirales; family Anaerotignaceae; genus Anaerotignum. Next base: position 5,186 of record CALWSU010000030.1, read on the forward strand.
TGACAGCCGAAAATATATTACCTATACCTGTCCCAATGGAAAAAAGTGCCGTGACAATAAGCTCTATGATGACACGTATCTGAAAGAAAATATGGAAAAAATATTCGCCTATCGGCAAGCGACAGGATTTATTCCACTGACACCAGAGCCAAAAGAAGGCTGGTTGATGCAGGCGGAAACATTCTTTTCTGAGATGGTACGGCTGGGGTATCACGTAGAACAAAGCTTGTTGCCGCCGGAAAATGGCAGAACCATTGCACAGAATGACCGGAAGCTGAAACGAAAAGAAGCACTGAAAAAATTGGCACAGGGACAGAAACTTTCTAGTGAGGAAGAAAATCAACAAGAAGATATGAGGTGGTAAATTTGCATAAAGAACGCTTTCCTTGGAAAAACTAGGAAAAAGTAAAGGAGGGGTTGCTTATTTGAAAATCAATCTGAATGAAAAAACAAAAAGAAGAACGGTTTGGATGACGGAACAAGAAAAGGATTGTTTGCCACATGAATTAGAAAGTCAGGAAACAAAGGACAGAAATAAAAAATATCAAAATATTATTTTTATTTCTGGGAATCAGGATTTGTTTTCTATGACAGAAGGGTTATTACTGCATAATTATCATATGGAACAATAAAAAAGTTTTGTGATACGAAAAAAATAAGCCGTCCGAAAAAATAGTAGGGCGGCTTTTTACCCAATATTTTCTGATACAAGTGTATGAAAAGGCGTGATATACTGATGCCAAAGAGAAAAAGAGGTGATAACATTGATAGAAACATATGATATTGCGGGGTATTGTCGTATCTCGGTAGACGAGGAACTGGACAGGGACAATACTTCCATAGAAAACCAAAAAGCCATTATTGAGGACTATGTAAAACAGAAATTTCCAGGCAGTACATTAACATTTTATGAAGATAGAGATCGTTCTGGTTATACATTTGAAAAACGAGAAGGTTATCAAAAAATGCGTCCTCTGCTCATGGGACATAAATATGATATCCTTATAGTCAAAGATTTTTCCAGATTTTCCAGACGAAACAGCCGTGGTCTGGTAGAACTGGAGGACTTAAGGGACAATGGGGTAAGGATTATCTCCATTGGGGACAATGTGGATTTCCCTACCTTTGATGACTGGACGGTAATACAGTTTCGCTTTATGATGAACGAAATGCCTGTTACTGATACCAGCAAAAAAGTGAAATCTGTCATTGACCGACGGCAGAATGACGGCAAATGGATTTGTGCTGTACCCTATGGCTATATTATAACCAACACAAAAAATATGACCATTGCCATAGACCCACCAGCAGCACAAGTGGTACAGATGATATTTTCTCTCTACGTGGAAGGCTGGGGTTATAAAAAAATAGCAAATCATCTCACAGATCAGAAAATTCCTACGCCTCGTATGCAGGAGAAAATGCGGCGAGAAGCAGCCGGAGAAGAAACAAAGATAAAAGCCAGAAAAGAATGGAGCATTGTTACCATACAAGGCATTTTGGAAAATGATTTCTATATTGGTACATTGCGGCAAGGAAAATATACCAGAAAACGTATCAATGGTCCCGAAATCAAAAAAGATGAATTAGATCATATTGTCTTTGAAGACCACCACGAACCCATTATAGAAAAACGAATCTTTGCTATGGCGCAGGAACAGCGCAAGCAAAGAACACGTTCCAATTACAGAGGAATCAAAAAATATGACAATGTGTATTCTGGGTTTCTCTACTGTGGTGACTGCGGCAGCCCCATGTTTTCCATGAGCCGAAACGATCTGAAACCTGCTTATCTCTGTGGAACATATCACAAGCGAGGGCGGAGAGGGTGTACCAGCCATCATATCCGTGTGGATCTGCTGGACGGTATCTTAAAAGAATATATTTTGAAAATCAAAGAAAATTCAGAAGGGATTTTGGAACGACTGAACGCATCTTTGCAAGCGGAAAAAGCGGCAGTACAGACCAATGAGGAAACAGCTTCCAATATCCAGAAACAGATAGACGATGCCCTTGCGGAATTAAAAGCAACCAAGCGTCAGCGTATACGGGACATCATGAAGCATCCAGAAAAAGAAGCCATATTGGAAGAAACGTATGACGAAATGGAGGCGGAACTGGAGGAAAAAATCAGTGCTTTGAAAGCACAAGCGGAATTAAATGAAAATAAGAAAAACAATATGATTCGGATTAACCGTATCACAAAAACGGCGTTGGATGTGTTCGATGAGATTTTGCAAAAAGAAAAACTGGATAAAGTCGATCTGGATTTCCTTATAGACCGCATTACGGTATATGAAAACCGCATCGAAATCAAATTAAAGGCGGATATAGAAGCTATACTCAACACAGAAGGCGTCTTTGTACTGCATGAGCCAAAAGGAGAAAACGCCGTAAATTTTAACTGCGGCATCATAGATATCGCAACAAGCCGTATTGTCCATCAGGTGCGCAACCGGAAGGACAAGGTCTATGATGTCAATGTTATCAGTGACGGCGACCCTTTGGAAATTTTCACAGATAGAGAAGGAGAAATTATACTCAAAAAATATTCTCCTATTGGCGAATTGGGAGCATTTGCAAAAGAATATGCGGAAAGCTTGGCGCAAACAGCTGGACATGTGACATGTATCATTGATAAAGATCGTATCATTGCTGTTTCTGGCGGCGCAAAAAAAGAATTTTTGGAAAAACGTATTAGCCCTGAAATGGAGGAATGCATCAATAAACGTGCTACATTTTCTGCACAGGCAGGGGATAGTAATTTTGTGCCTGTATTATATGATGATGAAGAAAGCGAGTACCCATATCAATTGGTAGCACCTATTATTGCAGAAGGTGACGCTATGGGTGCCATTGTATTTCTTTCTAAAGAACAGAAAATGGGAGAAGTGGAAGGTAAATTGGCACAAACAGCAGCAGGTTTTTTAGGAAAACAAATGGAGCAGTAAATTTGGAAAATCAATATCATGTGAAAAAGAGCGTTTCTGTGGAATACAGAAACGCTCTTTTATGTTTTATATATGTATTCATTCAGGTTTGCTGTCACGTGTCATCAATTCCAAAACAGCAGTTTCTACATTTTTTCCATGGAACAATACATCATTGATGGCGCGTGTGATAGGAAGATCGACATGATATTTATCTGCGAGATGACAAGCAGCTTGTACGGTATTCACGCCCTCAACAACCATTTGTACTTCATCTAATGTTTCTTGCAAACTTTTGCCTTGACCCAATAAAATCCCTGCACGACGGTTTCGAGAGTGCATACTGGTACAAGTTACAATCAAATCTCCAATACCAGAAAGACCAGCAAAGGTTTCCGCTTTACCACCCATAGCAATCCCCAGTCGTTTCATTTCTGCAATGCCACGTGTCATTAATGCGGCTTTGCTGTTGTCACCAAATCCAAGACCATCATTGATCCCAGCGGCAAGCGCAATAATATTCTTTAATGCCGCACCCATTTCTACACCAATCATATCTGTGTTTGTATAAATGCGAAAACGAGGATTCATGAACTCAGATTGTACCATTTTTGCAACTTCTTCATTTTCAGAAGCAATCAAGCAAGTGGTAGGAATTTCTCGCGCTACTTCTTCCGCATGGCTTGGTCCAGATAGTACACATACTTCACATTGTGGTACACATTCTTTGATGACTTGTGAAAGACGCAACAAACTGCCATCTTCTAACCCTTTTGCAACATTGACAATCACCATATGAGGTAAAAAATAGGGAGCAAAATCCATCATCGTTTGACGTACTGCACGTGAAGGAACCGCAGAAATCACAATTTCCGCACCTTCTAAGGCAGCTGCGCGGTCTGTGGTTGCTGTCAATGTGTCTGGCAGTATCACACCTGGCAGATATTTATGTATGGTATGTTTTTGATTGATTTCCTCTACAGCGCTTTGACTTCGTGCCCACATTTTGACTTCATGCCCGTATTTTGTCAATATGATGGCAAGCGCAGTGCCCCAGCTGCCAGAACCAATCACTGCAATTTTCTTCATAGAAACTCCCCCTTTATGAGTTGGTGTATTGCCAATTGATTTTAAGAAACTTTTTTCGTGAAGGAAAATTTGTTTTCATTTCCTGCTAACAATCTGCCGATATTTGCGCGATGCTGCCATAAAGCAAGAATTGCCAATGCGCTGGTCAGTATAGAAACTTCTAATGGCAGACCAAATACAAAACTACAGATAGGTATGGAAATCGAAAACAGCATAGACCCAAGTGAAATATATTTGGATGCTGCCACAGCTGCAATTCCAATGACAAAGGAAATCAAAAGCAGGGGCAGAGATTGTGTAAAGCCAATGCAAAATACCATACCAATGGTAGCGGCTATGCCTTTTCCGCCTTTGAAATGCAGGTAAAATGGAAAATCGTGTCCCAAAATGGTACCAGCACAAGCATAGATACCCGCGAAAATACCCATATCAGGAAAAAGCAACTGTGCAACAATAAAACTTACGACACCTTTGAGTATGTCACAAAGAAATGTAATCAATCCTGCTTTGAAGCCCAATACTCTTAAAGCATTGGTTGTGCCAAGATTTCCGCTGCCTTTTTTACTTAAATCTGTTTTACAAATTTTGCCAATGATAAATGCTGTTTGGATACACCCTATGGCATATCCAATCAGCAGACAAATCAGTCTATACATAATCAATCTTTATCCCCTTTTTCTCGAACTATAAAATGGATTGGTGTTCCTACAAATCCAAAAGCTTCTCGCAGTTGATTTTCAATATATCTGCGGTATGAAAAATGGAATAATTCCCGTTCATTGACGAAAATAACAAATGTTGGCGGCTTCACAGAAACCTGTGTCATATAGTACAAACGAAGCTGACGCCCTTTATCCGCAGGGGGCTGCTGCATTGCGGTGGCTTCAATCAAAACTTCATTTAATACACCTGTGCTGATACGCAATGCATGATTTTCATTTACAGTACGAATCAATTCCAACATACGTGGGATACGCTGTCCTGTCAGTGCGGAGATAAAAACACGTGGAGCATATGGCATATATGCCAATTCGTTGCCAATGTCTTTGAGATATTTATTCATGGTTTTATCATCTTTTTCGATGGAATCCCATTTGTTTACTGCAATGATGGCAGCTTTTCCGCGTTCGTGGGCAATCCCTGCGATTTTGGTATCTTGGTCAGTGATACCCTCATTGGCATCAATGACAAGAATGGCAACATCACAACGTTCTACTGCCGCAACTGCACGTATGATACTGAAACGTTCAATTTCTTCTTTGATTTTGCTTTTGCGTCGCATACCAGCCGTATCAATGAAGATATATTTTTGTCCATCTACTTCGATGGGAGTATCTATGGCGTCACGTGTGGTGCCAGGAATGTTGCTGACAATCAAACGATCTTCTCCTAGTATTTTGTTAATCAAAGAAGATTTCCCGACATTGGGTTTTCCAATAATTGCGACTTTGATAGCAGTATCATCTTCTGCATTGTCATCTTGTTCTGGGAAATGTGACACCAATGCATCCAACATATCGCCCAATCCTAATGCCTGCCCAGCAGAAATGGGCATGGGGTCACCGATGGCAAGCTCATAAAATTCATAGACATTCATAGTATCACGTTTGACACTATCCACTTTGTTGACAGCCAATACAACAGGTTTTTTGGTACGACGCAAACGGTTTGCGACCTGTCTATCATCATCCGTGACACCAGCTTTTACATCAGTCACAAATAATATAACATCGGCAGTTTCAATTGCGATTTCTGCTTGTTGTAAAATTTGTTTTTGTATGATTTCTTCTGAACCAATTTCCATACCGCCGGTATCAATCAATGTAAAAGAATGATTCAGCCATTCTACATCGGTATAAATGCGGTCACGTGTAACACCAGGCGTATCCTGCACAATGGAAATGCGCTCTCCCGCCAAACGGTTAAACAGGGTAGATTTTCCAACATTGGGACGTCCTACCACAGCTACGATAGGTTTACTCATTTGGTTTCCTCCATATATTTCAAATTTTGTATCCATTGCAAAAATAGTCTAAAATTTTTGTCTACGCACTGTAAAAAAGTTTGTTTTCTGCGCAGACCATTATTTATATTATATCACAAACAGCAGAGGATAGACAAGGTTTTGTACTGCTGCTCGCAAAACGCAAAAAACAGACATAAGAATTTTTTCTTATGTCTGAAAAAAGCATATTTTTATGAGAGATTACATATAATCTCTAGGGTCCTGATAAACGCCATTGAGTTGGATTTCATAATGGCAGTGAATTCCTGTAGACATGCCAGTAGAACCAGAAATTGCAATGACTTGTCCTTTGGTTACAGTATCGCCAACTTCTACTAAGTTTTCAGAGTTGTGTGCATATAATGTAGTAAAGCCATTTCCATGGTCAATTTTCACACAATATCCATACCCGCCACTGCTGAAACCGGATTCTACAACAGTGCCAGAAGCTGTTGCAGTAATAGGAATCATTTGATGATTGGTAGCAATATCTACGCCTTTATGTGTGCGTCCATCGCTTACGCTGGGATCACCATCTGGATTGAATTCTGTGGATACATAGCCTTGTGTCGGCCAGCCAGCAGGGGTACTGGTTTGCTGTCCTAAAGTATAGGTCAAATCAGATGCGACGGAAATAAATTCGGCACTGGTTTGGTCTAATAAAATATCCATTTTGTCCAATTGTGCAGAGAGTGCTTCCGGTTTGTTATATGCTGTTGTGACAATGGTAGTAAAGCTCTTTTCGGTTTGTGTACCATTTTCTAATATGGACAAGCAAGTATCCGCAGATGCAGTATCAGATGCAGCCAATGTATTGAGCTGGTCTGTGAGTTCTTGTTTTTGTGCATCTAATTCTGTCATTTTATTTTCTAAATCAGTTGCCTTTTGCTGGATTTGTTCTATATTTTGCATGTATTGCTCATTTTCATTTTCCAGCTGCTCAGTTCTTTCGTTCAAAGTCTGATTTTGCTGCTTTTCTTGTTCCAACTGAGATTGAGATTCTGCTAACTGTTTCTGTGCTTGATGATAGGAAACTGTGGTATGCACACCATAGCCCAATGCTACAGCAACTGCTACACCTGCTGCCGCTACATGCAGTGGTTTGAAACGGAATGTTTTCTGACCGCCTTTATGGGACAAATGCAAGGTTAAAAAATGTTTGTGTGTTTGTGTTGCAGGCAGTTGCTTGTCATGTTGTTCTGTTTGCTCTGCTTGCTCTGCTTTTGTTGGCTGTAATACACAAGAGGGGGCAGGAATCAAGTCATAACGTTTCACTTCTTGTATTTCTACATAGTCTGTGTCAGAAACTGTACATTCTTTTTCTGTATTTTCTTCTGTGGTATCGACTTGTACTGTTTCTGTGATTTCTCTTGTGATTTCAGCAGTATCTTCGATGGTTTCTATGTTTTTACTTTCTTCTTTTGTAGTTTGATTCTGTGGCATTTGGCTGCTCAAATTTTTGTGTTTAGAATATCTTTTTGTAGTTTGCGGGCGGTTGCCAGAATTGCCCTGCTTTCTTTTTGCCATAAGAACAAACGCACCTTTCTCAATATTTTTTAAATTTATGAATGTATGATTGTATATTATCAATGGGTTGTTGTATCAACCTTCAAATCATGTGGAATCCTTTCGTAGTATACTAGAAAAATATGGGTTTGTAAATGAGAATTTCATGAAAAATTCAAACTAGTTAATAATTTGTTAACAAATTTGAGGATTAGAATTTTTTTCCAGAAAAAACAAACAACTTGCACAGAAAAAGTAGGGCAAACCTTTGTAAAACAAAGCAGTGTAGCCTATTTTGCTTGTGCTTTGGTTGTCAGGTAGGTATGTGTATGATATAATAAAAAGGCAAATGCCGCTATATGGGAGGGCTATGCTGTGTGCAATTTGGCACAAAATGTAAGTAACAGGAGGGGTAATTGATATGATTCCATATCTGGATACATGGAAGGTAACAGCAAAAAGAGGACTTTGGGCATATAAAGGGATCAAGTCAGTATTTGCGCTTTTTACTGCTTTTCGTCGTTTGGGCAAAAGCACTAGAAAAAAACATGCCATATCTCCAGAAGTATATCGGGCAAAACAAAATAGGAATCATAAGAAGCATTTTTCGGAGTGGACAGTTTGGGTATGTTTTTGGTTTTGTAAATTTGCATGGACTGTCAAAAAAAGATATTTTTAATCATTAAGGAGGTTCCTGAAATATGGACGAAGAAAAGAAAGATATGACCCTTTCCGAACAGGAAGAAACATCAAAACAAGAAGCAACACCAACAAAAGAAATCGTAGAAGAAGTAGAACAAAAGGAACAAGAAACGATACCAGAAAAGCCACAGGCGCCTGCACAAGGCAAAGGCGGCTCGATTGCAGGTATTTTGATTGGTTTGGTTGCTTTTGTGGCAGTGCTGGCATTTTGTTGGTACACCGCAGGCGGCAAAGTGGGCGAAAGCCATGCGGATACAGGTGTTGCATATGCCAAGGATAATAATTTATATGTATATGATTTAGTAAATGAGCCTGCATTGGTAGCAGAAGGCATTTCTTCTGGTGGACAGTACAACAGCTATTATTCTGCTTGGGGTACTTTGTTCAGCGAAGATGGCAATGCGTTATATTACAGTACCAATGTGACCGCAGAAAATACATTTGATTTATATTACAAAGATATGAAAAATGGCGGCGCTGATGTATTGGTGACAGAAGGCGCGGCAGATTATATGATTACTGCAAATGGAGAACAAATCATCTATACAAAACCAAAAGCAGATGATGAATATCAAGTAGAATTGTATTTATTTGATGGGCAAGAATCTTATTTGTTAGATGATGCAGTTTTTGCAGATGGCAGCACATATGCCATTAGCAGTGACGGCAGTTTTGTCATGTATTGTAAATTGGAAAATGAGGACAGCACTGCATTGGCATTATATGCACAAGAAGCAAAGCCCAATGCAGAGGCAATTTTGCTGGAATCGAATGTTGCAATTGCTATGATGTCCTCAGAAAGCAATAAAATCTATTATGCCGGCTTGATGCAGACAGAAGACGAAAGCGCAGCAGCAACCTATGCGGCATATGAATATAGTTTTGGCAAAGACCCTGTCAAGATACAAGATAACATCACTTATTTGGAAGTGATGCCAAATGGAAAAGATGTTTTGTTGATGAGCAAGGGTGAAGAAAATGTACCATATAGTACATTTATTGAAGACGATTTGGCAGAAAGTGATGCAGCTTTGACAGAAGCAGATGGAGAAGCATATACTGAAAAACAAGCGCGTGACGAAATTCGTGCAGCGATGCAAGCAGGAGAAGGCATTGAGCCAATATTGCAAAATGTATTTATATACAGCAATGATAAGTTAACACAAGTGGCTGAAAATGCAATTGCAACTGTTGCGGTGGATAATGACCGTCCATTTGCAGTGTGCTATGTGTCATCTGAAGTACAAAAAATACCGATTTCTGTGCTGGACTCCTTAGAAACAGCGGAATACAGCTATTATTATGGCTTGTATTATGCAACACCCAATGCTGTTTTGGTCAATGGCAGCGGCGGCAGTTGGCAATTGGAAGGTACTTCTGTGGTAGCAGATGAAATTGTACTTTCCCAAGATGGTACAAAAGTCATTTATTATGACACAGATTTGACAACAGGTGCAAAAGTATTGAAAGTTGCAAAAGTTGGCGGAGAAGTGCTATTTGAAATGCAAAATGTTGAAACAGCACATTTCTTAGGTGATAGCGATACAGTTGGATATTATAAAGATTATGAAAATGGCGTTGGCACATTGGGCATTTGGAACAGTGGCGAACCGACTGAAATCGAACAGGTGGCAGGTGTACATTTTGCACCAGACAAAACAGCTGTATATTATCTGACAGATGTTGACGAAACGACTGGAAATGGTACATTGTTTGTATGGGAAGATGGTACAGAAAAACAAATCGATACAGAAGTATCCAATACACAATATAAATATAACGGCAAAATGGCATATATGAAACAATATGACTTTACCACAGGTGTGGGTGATTTGTATTATTACGATGGAGAAAATACAACACAGTTGGATAGTGGAGTCACAGCGATTTACGCATTTTGATATATGATGTACGTGATGTATGTAATGTATGTGATGTACGCATAGCGGCATATGCGGCACAATGAAAGGGAAAAAGCATGGAAAAAGTATGGGAAACCAATTGCCCACAAGAAACGGCAGCAATAGGCAGAGAAATGGCAGAATATGCAAAGCCAGGTCAGATTTTTTGCCTGTCGGGAGATTTGGGCGTGGGAAAAACGGTATGGACAAAAGGCTTTGCAGAGGGGCTGGGCGTGCAGGAGCACGTCACCAGTCCCACATTTACCATTGTCAATGAATATCAAGATGGTAGATTGCCTTTTTATCATTTTGACGTATATCGTCTGGGCAGTGAAGAAGAATTGGACGACATAGGGTATGAAGAATATTTTTTCGGTCAGGGCGTTTGTTTGGTGGAATGGGCGGAATTGTTTTCTGATTTGATTCCATCAGATGCCTGCTGGATTACCATAGAAAAAGATTTTGCAAAAGGAGAAAACTACCGCAAAATCACTGTACGGCAGGAGGGAAAAGCATGAAAATTTTGGCACTGGATACATCAGGACAAACCGCAAGCGTTGCGATTGTACAAGATGGAAAATTGATTGGTGAATTTTCCCAAAATGATAAATTGACGCATAGCCAAACCATACTGCCTATGATTGCACAACTGTGCGAACAGACTGCTACAGATAAAACACAATTGGATTATATTGCTTGTGCGGTGGGTCCCGGTTCCTTTACGGGACTGCGCATTGGTGCAGCTACGGCAAAGGGGCTTTGTTTGGGATTGGACAAGCCTTTGATTTGCGTTCCCACATTAGATGCATTGGCATATAATGTGTTTATGACAGACGCAGTTGTATGCCCGATTATGGACGCAAGAAGACAGCAGGTATACGCTTGTTTTTATGAGTGGCAGGAGGAAAAGCTGCACACTTTGACACCATATATGGCAGAAAGTATAGACGAAATCATCACACAAGCCTTATCCTATCAAAAAACAGTATTATTTTTGGGAGATGGTGTGGCAGTGCATCAAAAACGTTTACAGGAATATGCTGCTTTTCATTTTGCCCCAGCGCATTGCGCATTGCAAAGAGCAGCGTCTGTTGCGGTTTGTGCGCAGGAGATGGCAAAGCAAGGAAATGTGACAAAGGGAGAAAACTTGGAACTCATCTATCTGCGTAAGTCACAAGCAGAACGAGAACGAGAAGCACGTTTGCAAAAAGAGGAGGCAGAGATACATGGTTGAGATTTTACCGATGACACAGGCACATGTGGATGGTGTCGTGCAGGTAGAGGAAGCCTCTTTTTCCATACCATGGACACGTAGGGATTTTGAAAAAGAAATCAATGAAAATAATCTTGCGATATATTATGTAGCCGTTTTAGATGGCAAAGTGGTTGGTTATGCGGGTATGTGGCATGTCATTACAGAAGGGCATATCACAAATGTTGCCGTTTTAAAGGAATACCGCAAACAAGGAATCGGCGATGCCTTGATGGCAAAGCTGGAAGAAGTCGCTATGGAAAAAGAAATGATTGGTATTACGCTGGAAGTGCGTATCAGCAACGCTGCGGCACAGCATTTATACCATAAACATGGATACCGCGCAGAAGGATTGCGGAAAAATTATTATCCAGATACGCATGAAGATGCAGTGATTATGTGGAAATATTTGCCGTTCTATGAAGGCGAATCGTAAACGATAAATGGTCAGTATAGCAGCAATAGTAGTAATAGCAGCAAGAAAAGAGAGGTGTCGGTGAAAAGGGGAACCATCGGCACCTTTTATATCATGCAATATATGGATAGGATACACCAACGTAAGGGATAAGGAGGCAAAGGCAATGCAAAGAGAACTTTCTTATACAGAGCTGAAACGCAGTTGTACACCAGACGAATTTTCGTTTGAAACAACTGCGCAGCTGCAAGCATTAGATGGTATCATTGGACAGGAAAGAGCCGTCAAAGCATTTGATTTTGGTCTGCATGTCAAAATCAAAGGATATAACATTTATATGTCTGGTCCGTCTGGCACAGGCAAAACCACATATGCCAAAGCAAGCGCAGAACGTTTGGCAGCAACAGAGCCAGTCCCTATGGACTGGTGTTATGTATATAATTTCCAGAATCCACGCAGCCCTATGGCTTTATGTTTTGCGGCAGGCATTGGAAAACAATTTCGTGATGATATGAGCGAATTGGTACAGATTTTGAAAACAGAACTGCAAAAGGCATTTCGTACAGAGGATTATGAAAAGAAAAAAACACAGCTACTGCGTTCTTTTGATGGAAAACGCGATCAATTGATGGACGAAATGAGCGAAGCAGCAGCGGCGCATGATTTTCAAGTGAAATCCACCAATTCTGGTATTTATTTTATGCCTGTGGTAGATGGCAATACCATAGACGAAGAAGCATATGATGCATTACCAGAAGATGTCAAAGATGCCATTGAAAAAAAATCGGAAATCGTGCAGGAAAAAGCGGCAGCTTTGATGCGTGATATTCGTGAGATTGACCGCGAATCCAGACAATGTGTAGAGCAATTGGACTATAAAGTGGGTATGTTCGCCATCGGTCACCATATTGCAGCGGTACAGGAAAAATATCAAGAATATGAAAAAGTCGTTGCCTATTTGAATGCTGTGCAAGAAGATGCACTGGAAAATATCAGTGAATTTATTGACGATGAGGACGACAGTGAGGAGAGCTTGGCATCTTTGTTGCCTATGCTTTCTAAAAAACAACCAGAAGATGTGACATTAAAATATAAAGTCAATCTGATTGCAGATAATAGCGAAACAAAAGGCGCACCTGTGATTGTCAATTTTAATCCCACTTATTACAATCTAGTCGGGGAAGTGGAATATGACAATGAATTTGGGAATTTGACCACAGATTTTATGAAAATCAAAGGCGGTTTATTCCATAAGGCAAATGGTGGATATTTGATTGTACAGGCGCAGGATATTCTTTCTGCTCCACAAGCTTGGGATGCTGTACGGCGTGTGATTAAAACAAAAGAAATCAATATGGACGCATTGCGGGAACAGTTGGGCGCAGTTGTTGCGCCAACATTGAAGCCGGAACCCATTCCCGCTAATTTAAAAATCATTATGATTGGCAGCAATTATTATTATGAGATGTTAAGTGCATACGATGAGGAATTTGATAAATTTTTCAAAATCAAAGCGGACTTTGACTATGAAATGCCGCGTTCTCATGAAAATATGGAAAAAATCGCGCAATTCATCAAAGGCTTTGTAGAACGCGAAAAGACGATGGAGTTTGATGTGAGTGCTGTTTGTGCGATTGTGGAATATTCTTCTCGTGTGGCAGAACGACAAAACAAACTCTCGACACGCTTCAATCATCTGGCGGAAATTTTAGGCGAAGCGGCAGTGTGGGCAAAATTAGATGGCGCAGAAGTGGTTTCTGCGGCACATATCAAAAAAACAATTGCCGAAAAAGAAGACCGTTTGCGGCTCTATGAAGAAAAACTAGATGAAATGTTAGATGATAATGTGATTATGATTGATGTAGACGGAAGCGAAATCGGGCAGATTAACGGCTTGGCAGTGTTGGATATGGGCGCGTATGCATTCGGTAATCCTTCTCGCATCACAGCAACCACATATGTCGGAAAGTCTGGTATTGTCAATATTGAAAAAGAGGCACGTTTGAGTGGTCAGACACACGACAAAGGCGTACAAATCATATCTGGATATTTGGGGCAAACATATGCGCAAAAATTCCCACTTTCTCTTTCTTGTAGGGTTTGCTTTGAACAAAATTATAATGGCATAGATGGGGACAGTGCATCTAGTACAGAATTGTATTGCATACTGTCGTCTTTGGCAGAACTCCCAATCCGTCAAGATTTGGCAGTGACTGGCTCTGTCAACCAAAAAGGAGAAATACAGGCAATTGGCGGCGTGACACAAAAAATTGAAGGTTTCTTTGACTTGTGTAAAAAACGTGGATTAACAGGAAAACAGGGTGTCATCATACCGGTTTCTAATATACGTGATTTGGTACTCAAAGAAGAAGTTGTCGAAGCAGTCAAGGACGGTGTGTTCCATATCTATCCCATTTCTACCATTGATGAAGGGATTGCTTTGTTGATGGGCAAACCGGCAGGCAAACGCAACCGTAATGGAAATTATCCACCCAATACTGTACACGGGCGCGTGTACCGCAAATTAAAAGCTTTTTGGGAATATGCAGAAGGCAGAGGAGAAAAAGAGCAGACAGTATCCAATGATACCAATGTGTCTGCTTCAAAATAATAATGCAAAATAAAAAGCTGGAATTGTTTTCGTAATGGATGACAAATCCAGCTTTTTCTATTTCGATTTTCTATTTTGATTTCTGCTATAGGCAATATGCGCAAGAAATGGCGGTTTTCCCACGAAAATTTGTATATGCCAGAATGTTAAAATTTCATTGCAAATGGAACTTTTCTCTTTTCAATTCGACAAAAGCTGATATACTGGTTTATAAAGTAAGTCATAGGAAACAGTTTCGGTGAAAATCTGCTAGTTTGATTTGTATATGCTATCGTTTTGTTTTTTACACTGCTTCCTGTTTGGGCTTATGATATTTTTGATGGAGAAGGAGTCGTGAAGCAATGAGAAAACGTATGATACGCCTGATGCCAATTTTTTTGACCGTTGGGCTTTTGCATACTACAACCGCATGGGCGGCACGTGTGGAAATGGATTTATTTTATAATGGCGCACACCACGCATATAATGCAAGCGAAATTCATGTATATTTAGACGGCGGAGCATATCAAGACCCCAATATGCCTACTGTCAGCATCAATGGCAGAACAATGATGCCAATGCGTGGCATCAGTCAAGAACTTGGCTGTACGGTTACATGGAATGAAGAAGCACAGCAAGTATACGCAGTGAATGATACGTATACGATTGTGTTTGAAATTGGTAGCAAAACAGGGTATAAAAATGGCGAACCGTTTATTATGGACGTTGCTCCTTTGATTATTAACGATAGAACCATGCTGCCGTTGCGTGCATTTGCTACAGCAATGGATTTAGAAGTAAAATGGGACGATCCGACACGTAGTGTTTATATTACTACGCCAACAACAGGCGGAGAAACATCAGAAAAAGAGGAAGAAACAAAACCAGAACCAGAAACAAAACCAGAAGAACCGCAAACACCCCAAAAAACAGATACTACCTTAAGTCAATTGAATGTACCAGCATCTGTTTCAGCTGACCCTGTATTTTCGATTGTGTCCAAAGAAGCATATGACCGATATGAAGAAGTGTATGTGAGTGATGATAAATTGGTCATTGACTTTTATGGCGCAAAAAATGGTTTGGCAGAAACAATCAAGGCAACCAATGCCGCTTTTGTGACAGCCATTCGTACTGCGGAACATACGGCAACCAATGGCGAAACATATACACGGGTTGTATTTGATTTAACTGGTAAACGCACATATAACATACAGGAAAACAGCGAACATACCAAATTGACAATCACGTTCCAAAAACCAAATGTACAAAGTGTAACGACTGCACATAATGGCAATACAGATACCATCACGATTACTGCGGATCAGTCTATGGGTGCAAACATTAGCACATTATCGAATCCAAATCGTGTGGTGATTGATTTGTCTGGTGTAACAGTAGGCAATATACCTGCTACTGTAGACAGCAGTGCTTTACCACAGGTCAATGAAATCCGCACTGGTTGGATGGATGGCGGTGTATATCGTATTGTAGTAGAAACAGCAGATACAGCAACAAGTACATGGCAGGAAAGCGGAAATAAAATTACCGTTTCGGTACAAGGTTCTACTTTGAAAGGTATTTCCTATAACAGTTCTACTAGTGTATTGCGTTTGCAAAAAACAAATCCGATACCGATACAAAGTATTCAGCATACAGATGCGTACTTAGATGGATATTATGAAATGGTATTACTAGGGGATTATTCTGCGGCATATGGTTATGGTACTTACCAAGTCAATGGAAGTCGTTTGCAGTCGGTAGAAATCGGCAACCGCAATGGCAATACATATATTCGTTTCAATCAAAATGCAATCAATGCTTATACTATCAAAGATGTGGGCGATGCTTACGAAATTGCGGTATGCAATCCACAACAAGTATATGATAAAGTATTGCTGTTAGATCCAGGACATGGCGGAAGTGACCCAGGCGCAAGTGGAAATGGCATTACAGAAAAGAATATGAATTTGACTATTGCATTGAAAGTAAGAGAATATTTGAATGCAAATTCTGATATTAAGGTTTACATGACAAGAGATGGCGATACTTACCCAACGAACCCAAGCCGTGCGGCAACAGCAAATGATATTGCAGACTTGATGGTATCCATCCATATGAATTCTGCGGCAGCTTCTGCAAGCGGTACAGAAACATGGGCTACTGCACATAGCAACGACGGCGATGGCAACTTAACCAGTTTACAGGCAGCACAGGCAGTGCAGAAATACTTACCGACAGAATTTGGTACGGTCAATCGAGGTGTAAAAGATGGGAAAAATCTTTTGATTCTCAATTCTACGAATGTACCAGCAATTTTGATAGAAACCTGTTTTATTTCCAATGCACAAGATGCGCAAAAAATTTCTAGTGTTTCTGGACAAGAAACGGCAGCAAAAGCCATTGGCAAAGCCATTATTGAAGTGATGAATCAATATAGCTTGCGTTAAACAACTACAAAGGCTACATAAGGCAGTTCTTAGGACAATCTGAGAACTGCTTTTTTGTGCATAATTTCTGATTTTTACCAGTTTTGCAAAATACTTTTGGTTTAGCGAGAAAAAAGAAGGGGTGTTCAAATTTTTATAATGGCTTTATAATAAAGCACAGGAGGCGATGAGAAAGATGGAAACCATTATTTTTGCAACAAAGAATAAAGGCAAAATCAAAGAAATCAATGCGATATTAGCAGATATGCCCGTACAAGTGGTATCTATGGAAGAAGCAGGTATTACAATAGACGTGGTAGAGGATGGTACAACATTTGAAGCCAATGCCATGAAAAAAGCAACACAGATTATGCAAATTAGTCAAAAAATTACATTGGCAGATGATTCTGGTTTAGAGATTGATTATTTGGATAAAGCACCAGGGGTATATTCCGCACGTTTTCTGGGAGAAGATACACCATATTCCGAAAAATGCAAAGCAATTTTGGAAAAACTCAAAGATGTACCAGAGGACAAACGCACGGCACGCTTTGTAAGTTGTATCGCGGCTGCATTCCCAGATGGCAGACAGTTGATTAGTTATGATACAATCGAGGGTATCATTGGCTGGGAAAGCAAAGGCACAAATGGCTTTGGCTATGACCCGATTTTTTATCTGCCAGAACGCAAAAAATATATGGCAGAATTATTACCAGAAGAAAAGAACGCAATCAGCCACAGAGGCAAGGCTTTGCGCAAAATGAAAGATTTATTGCAAAAGGAGCTATGAGCCATGAAGTTATTGGTGATGAGTGATACCCATCATTATTTGGAACCAGCAAGAGAAGTGCTGCGGCGCATTGGCAGTCAGATGGATATGGTGCTGCATTTAGGTGACCATGATTTAGATGCTATGACATTACAGGAAGAATTTTCTGCTTTGCCATTTCACTATGTATTGGGAAACAATGATTATTCTTGGGAAACACCTTCCAAAAAAATGCTTTCCGTTTGTGGCAAAAAACTGCTGATGACGCATGGACACAAACAACAAGTATATTTTAAGTATGACAATATTGCATATTGGGCAGAAGAACAAGGCGCAGATGTGGTATTGTTTGGGCATACCCATAGACCGGTTTGTGATGACACAGGTCGTGTGATGCTGTTCAATCCGGGCAGTATTTCTATGCCAAGAGGAAGTAAAACGCCTACTTTTGGAATTTTGACAATTACGGAAAATGGTCGTATTGAAGGGGCAATTATGGCGTATCACCCCAAAGACCCGTTCCATCGTTTGCAAACATATTGAGGTAGCGTAAGATAGGGAGAATAAGACAGTGCTTAACACGTCCAAGATACCATGATACTTTCAATATATGAATCTATAATTTATATTGTGTCAGATTGTATCTGTGTCAGATTGTATCTGTGTCAGATTGTATCTGTGTCAGATTGTATCTGTGCCAGATTGTATCAGGATTTTGCGAGGTGTTTTTTATGAAAAAATTATTTTTGATTTCTTTCGCTGTGATAACCTCTATGATACTTGCTATACCTACGTTTGCAGAAAATATGTCCACACAAAAAGATGCAAATGTGACTGCTGAATGGGAACAAAACAATATAGAAGATAGAAAATTTCAAAAATCTTATGATTATAGTAATTACGAACTGACAAGTAAAACGAATTTTCAAGTAGTGATAAAACTCAATCGTTCTCAACCATATGGAAAAGCATATTTCTATAATGCTTCTGATTATCCTGCAACATTATATGTGGAAGACCAAAAAATAACGATAGAGCCACATACAGGAGATTCTATTGTATGGGAAAAAAGTTTTTTCAAAAGTTCGTATGATGTTGGAATCACAGCCAGTGAAGAAAGATTACATGGTCTTTTTTCTTTGGCAAAAGCAGATGATTCTGCGGCATTTGCATAATCTAAAATATATAGATTTATTTGAGGGTGTCGCGAAAGTCGACACCCTGAAAATTGTTTTTGAAATGGTTTGAAAAAATTTTTGAAATTTTTTCAAAAAACTATTGACGAATATATTATTTTATGGCATAATACTTCTTGCCGAATTAAGTGCGTGAATCAGTAGCTCAGCTGGATAGAGCAACGGCCTTCTAAGCCGTGGGTCGGGGGTTCGAATCCCTCCTGGTTCA
>CALWSU010000031.1 GCA_944384295.1 uncultured Lachnospiraceae bacterium
AAAGCCTGATGTTTCCTGACTTTCTGGCATCGGGGACGAAATTCACTGCCTCGATTTCGAATGTCTTTTCAAAAAACAAAACTTGCCTGAATATTATATCAACACTTTGTCAAAAAATCAATCCTTTTTCACAAATATCATCATTTTCTTTATAAAAACGAACATATTTTCTCATATTTCCTCTTGACACTTCTTTCAAATACCTGTAAAGTAAAGAATATTATAAGAAGTTTTAGAAATTTTAGAAGTCAAAGCAGGTGTCAACATGCAAAATAATCCGAATACAAATTATAATAATGAAAGCATTACTTCTTTAAAAGGAGCAGATCGTGTACGGCTGCGTCCTGGTGTCATATTTGGCTCTGATGGTTTAGAAGGCTGTGAACATGCCGTTTTTGAAATTTTATCTAATTCCATTGATGAAGCCAGAGAAGGATTTGGTACCAAAATAGAAGTGGTTCGTTATCAAGACCATTCTATTTTAGTAAAAGACCATGGTCGTGGGATTCCAGTCGATTATAATGCAAAAGAAGAACGGTATAATTGGGAACTGGTATTCTGTGAATTATATGCCGGTGGGAAATATCAAAACAACAGCGGTGAAAATTATGAATTTAGCCTTGGTTTAAATGGTCTTGGGACTTGTGCGACACAATATGCTTCTGCTTATATGGATGCAATTATTTATCGAGATGGTATGCGTTATGATTTGCATTTTGAAAAGGGAGAAAATATTGGTGGCTTAATGAAAGAAAAAACATCTCAATCGGATACAGGTACACAAATACGATGGTTACCAGATCGAGATGTTTTTACAGATATCGCAATTCCCCTTTCTTATTTTCAAGATATATTACGTCGTCAGGCAATTGTAAATGCTGGATTGACATTTGAGTTGTTTGATGAAGAAAGTGGAGAAACATATACCTATTTTTATGAAAATGGAATTCGAGATTATTTGGCAGAATTGACACAAAATACATCGTTGACAGAAGTACATTATTTGCAAGCAGAAACTCGCGGACGTGATCGTGAGGATAAACCAGAATATAAATTAAAATTTGAAACAGCCTTTTGTTTCAATAATCAAATCAATTTATTAGAATATTACCATAATTCCAGTTTTTTAGAATATGGAGGCGCACCAGATAAAGCTGTCAAAAGTGCATTTGTTTCTGCAATTGATAAGTATTTGAAAAATAATAACCTTTATAAAAAAGATGAAAAGAAAATTGTATTTTCTGATATAGAAGATAGTTTGGTATTGGTTATCAACTCTTTTTCTACTATTACAAGTTACGAAAATCAGACCAAAAAAGCCATTACCAATAAATTTATACAAGAAGCTATGACAGATTTTTTCCGCGAACAATTAGAAATTTATTTTATTGAAAATAAAATGGATGCGGATAAAATCGCAAATCAAGTATTGGCGAATAAACGTAGCCGTGAAACTGCTGAGAAAACACGCGTTTCCATTCGTAAAAAACTGACAGGTTCTTTGGATATGAACAATCGTGTAGAAAAATTTGTAAATTGTCGTACCAAAGATATTACACGCAGAGAATTGTATATTGTGGAAGGTGACTCTGCACTTGGTTCTTGTAAACAAGGTAGAGATGCTGAATTTCAAGCGATTATTCCCATACGTGGTAAAATTTTAAACTGCTTAAAGGCAGATTACAATAAAATTTTTAACAATGATATTATTACGGATTTACTAAAAGTATTGGGTTGTGGTGTAGAAATCAAATCTAAACATAATAGTAATCTCAATTCCTTTGACATTCAACAATTGCGTTGGAGCAAAATCATATTATGTACAGATGCGGATGTAGACGGATTTCAAATACGTACTTTGCTTTTGACAATGTTGTATCGTTTGGTACCTACCCTCATTGCAGAAAAAAAAGTCTATATTGCGGAATCGCCATTATATGAGATTGTGAATGGAAAGAATACCTATTTTGCTTATTCTGATGCAGAAAAAACATCAATACTCAATAAGCTAAAAGGAAAAACAAAAATCAATCGTTCCAAAGGTCTTGGGGAAAACCAGCCAGAAATGATGTGGGAAACGACGATGAATCCCGAAACACGCCGATTGATTTTGGTAACACCAGATGAAGTAGAACGTACACAAGCAATTTTTGAATTGCTTCTTGGAGAAAATTTGGCAGGTCGAAAAGCATTTATTGCACAAGAAGGATATAAATATCTGGATATGACAGATATCAGTTAAAGGACGTGACAACATGGCAAGAAAAAAACAAACTCCGACACAACAGAAAGAAAATTTTATACAAGAACAGCCGATTACACAAACATTAGAACAAAACTATATGCCCTACGCCATGAGTGTCATTGTGTCACGTGCGATACCAGAAATAGATGGTTTTAAACCATCTCATAGAAAATTATTGTATACCATGTATCATATGGGACTTTTGCGTGGAGATCGTACCAAATCGACTAATGTGGTCGGACAGACTATGAAATTAAATCCACATGGTGATGCTGCAATATATGAAACATTGGTTCGTTTGACAGAAGGTAATGGTGCTTTGCTGACACCATTTGTCGACTCAAAAGGGAATTTTGGGAAACAATATTCTCGTGATATGGCATATGCTGCTTCTCGTTATACTGAAGTGAAACTTGCAGATATTTGTCAGGAAGTATTTGCAGATATCGAGAAAAATACAGTAGATTTTGTAGATAATTATGATGGTTCTATGCAGGAGCCTGTTTTACTGCCTACCACCTTCCCCAATATATTGGCCAATCCAAATATTGGGATTGCAGTGGGTATGGCAAGTTCTATTTGCAGTTTCAATTTAGCCGAGTTATGCGAAGCCACTGCTGCCTATATCAAAGACCATACAATTTCTTTATGTGATGTTTTGCCGGCGCCAGATTTTTCCACTGGAGGGCAGCTCATATATAATCGCAAAGAATTAGAGCAGATTTATAGTACAGGTCGTGGCAGCTTAAAGTTACGTGCAAAATATCGTTTTGATGAAAAACAACATTGTATTGAGATTTTTGAAATCCCCTACACCACCAATATAGAATCTATTATTGATAAAATTATTTCATTGGTGAAATCTGGTAAAATACGTGATATTACAGATGTCAGAGATGAAACAGATTTGAATGGTTTGAAAATCACCATTGATGTAAAAAAAGGTACGAATCCAGATTTATTGATGCACAAACTATATGCGCTTACACCATTAGCCGATAGTTTTAGCTGCAATTTTAATGTTTTGATAGATGGACACCCCATGACGTTAGGGATTGGTGGGATTTTAGAGCATTGGACCACTTTTCGTATCCATGCAATACGTCGCCAACTTACGTTTGATATTGAAAAGAAATCTGAAAAATATCATCTTTTGCAAGGTTTAGCGGAAATATTATTGGATATTGATAAAGCAATTGCAATCATACGTAATACAGAACAAGAAAAAATGGTTGTGCCAAATTTGATGGCTGGTTTTTCGATTGATGAAGTGCAAGCGGAATATATTGGTGAAATGAAACTGCGCAATATCAATAAAGAATATATTCTCAAACGCACTGCAGAAATGCAGATATTAGAAAAAGAAATTGCGGAATATCGTTCTATTTTAGAAAATGAAACAAAAATTAGAAATTTGATATGCCGACAATTAAAATCCGTTGCAAAAAAATACGGCAAACCACGTTTGACAGAAATTGTACAGGAAGAAGAAATTGCTACACCAACAAAAGAAGATTTTATTGAGGATTATGGTGTACGCTTATTCTTGACAAAACAAAATTATTTTAAGAAAATTCCTCTCATTTCTTTGCGTTTTGCCGCAGACCAAAAATTAAAGGAAGAAGATACGATTTTACAAGAGATTGAAACAACCAATCGTAGTGATATTTTGTTTTTCTCCAATCAATGTAATGTATATAAAATGCATATCAGTGATATTGCAGATACCAAAGCCAGTGCTATGGGTGAATATTTGCAGAATTTATTAGGTATGGATGCAGAAGAGAAAATTATTTATATGACTACTACAGTGGATTATAGCGGATTTTTGGTATTTTTCTTTGAAAATGGCAAAGGTGTCAAAGTACAGTTATCTGCTTATGCAACGAAAACAAACCGTAGAAAATTAGTAAATGCGTATGCATCACGTTCCCCTTTGATTTTTATGCAAAAATTAGAAGAAGATACAGATTTTGTATTATTGCGTAATTATGATAAAGCAACTGTATTGCATACCAGTTTGTTGCCATCTACTACTACAAAAAATGCTGCTGGCGTACAGCTGTTTACATTAAAGAAAAACAGTATGGTAACGCAAGTTATACCTGCGTCTGGTTTTGTTACTGATGATTTAGAATATTATCGTACACAAAAAATCCCAACAGCAGGACATTTTATACAAGAAAAAGATAAACAAAATAATCAAATTCCTGGACAAATGGAATTATAATGTTAATTGCCTCATAACATGCTGTGCGTTTCAGCTTTTTATGAGGCTTTTTTGTTCTATTCCTCTATTTTGTACCATACATTACATTGTATGGATACGATATGACAGGAGGTTAAAGCATGGAACAAACTTATTCCATTTATCAAGACATTGCTGCACGTACAAACGGTGATATTTATATTGGTGTAGTGGGTCCCGTTCGTACCGGAAAATCAACATTTATCAAGCGGTTTATGGATTTATTGGTATTACCCAATATAGAAAATACATATACGCGAGAACGTACCAAAGATGAATTGCCACAATCTGCATCAGGACGTACAATTATGACAACCGAACCAAAATTTGTACCCAATGAAGCAGTGCCGCTTTCATTAGGTGAAAATACAGATTTTCGTGTACGTATGATTGATTGTGTTGGTTATTTGGTGCCAGAAGCAGAAGGACATATGGACGGCGAATTGCCTCGTATGGTGTATACGCCTTGGTCAGAAGAAGCCATGCCTTTTGCACAAGCAGCTGAAGCTGGTACAAAAAAAGTTATTACAGACCATTCTACTATCGGTGTTGTTGTGACTACAGATGGCAGTGTGACAGAACTGGACCGAGAAAATTATTTACAAGCCGAAGAGCGTGTGATTTCAGAACTGAAGGAATTGGGAAAGCCATTTATCGTATTATTGAATACTGCAAGACCTTATGCAGAAGAAACCAAACGTTTGCAAGAAGAAATGCAGCAGCAATATGATGTACCTGTGCTTCCGGTCAATGTTGCGCAACTGAAAGCAGAAGACATTCGTATGATTTTGGAAAAACTACTTTTCCGTTTTCCACTCAAAGAAATGCGTTTTTATTTTCCTGGGTGGGTGGAAACGTTGTCAGATGATCATTGGTTGAAACAAGATATGATAAATTCCTTAAAATCTGTAATGCAGCATACAGAACGATTAGAAGATGTTTCTTCTGCGGTCAATCAGCTTACAGAAAATGAACATTTGGAAAAAGCCTATACTGACCATATTTTACCTGGTGAAGGTGCAGCAGATGTGGCATTAAAATTTCAAGATGGTTTGTTTTATCAAGTTTTAAGTGAAACCGTAGATTTACCTATCGAAAATGATTATTCTTTGGTAGAAACCATCAAACTGCTCTCCTCTATCAAAAAAGAATATGACAAAATTTCTTCTGCGCTTGGTGATGTCAAACGAAAAGGATATGGTATCGTTGCCCCATCTTTTGATGAAATTACATTAGAAAAACCAGAAGTATTCAAGCAAGGAAATCGTTATGGCATCAAATTGCGTGCAAAGGGAGAATCGATTCATTTGATTCGTGCAGATGTGGAAACGGAAGTTTCCCCTATCATCGGGAATGAAGAACAGTCGCATGAATTTATCCGTAATTTGATTGCAGACTATGAATCCGATCCGGAAAAAATTTGGGATTTGAATATTTTTGGCAGAACTTTAAGCTCTATGGTCAATGATGGTATGCAAAATAAAATTTATCGTATGCCAGAAGATGCACAAATGAAACTACAAGAAACCTTGCAAAAAATTGTCAATGAAGGCAGTGGTGGTTTGATTTGTATTATATTGTAATCCTTTGTGACAGCCCTTCCCTACTCGTTTAGGGATAGGCTGTTTTTTTGATAAAGACATTGCGGTGTTTTGGAAATGCTGGTATAATTGCTTTCAAAATCTGTTGAAATCTGTTGCGATGACATAGAGGTGACTGAGGTTGAAGTTATTATATGCAGAAGATGAATTGGCATTGTCTGAAGCAGTGGTAGATATTTTAACTTTCCACCATTATTTGGTAGATGCTGTATATGATGGAGAAGATGCATTGGCATATGCACATATGACACAATATGATGGTATTATATTAGACATTATGATGCCAAAAAAGAATGGTTTGGAAGTATTGACACAATTGCGTCGAGAAGGCAATCGTACACCTATTTTGTTGCTTTCTGCAAAAGCAGATGTACAAGATAGGATACAAGGATTGGATTTAGGGGCAGATGATTACTTGCCAAAGCCATTTGTTATGGGAGAACTTTTGGCACGTGTACGTGCAATGTTGCGTCGAAAAGAAGAATACACCCCAGATATTTTACAATGTGGCAACCTTTCTTTGAATATGCAAAGCTATGAACTTTCTAGTAACCATCATAGTTTTACATTGCCCAAATTAGAATATCAACTAATGGAAGTTTTGATGTTACATCAAGGACAATATCTTTCTACAGAAGATCTGCTTGTCAAAGTTTGGGGATATGACACAGAAGCGGAAATAGGGATTGTGTGGGTATATATTTCATATTTGCGGAAACGTCTGCAAGCGTTACAAGCCAATGTAGAGATTCGTGCCAAGCGTGGTGTCGGATACACATTGGAGGTGGTAAAATGATTGCAATGCTGCAAAAAAAATTTATCAAAACTGCAATGTTAGCCATTACAATTTTATTGTTGGTATTGTTGGGTGCAATCAATATCATCAATTATTATAGTATGGAAGACCAAACAGACCGTTTATTGATGATGTTATATGAAAAAACTGAGAACAAAGAGATGCCTCCTCGCCCTATGTTGCCGCGTGAAGGTTTGGAAGGTTTATTTCGCCCACATATCAGTGAAGACAACGCACTTTCCGCTCGTTATTTTAGTGTAGTATTTGATACCAGAGGTACAATACTACATAGTGATGTTTCTCATATTGCAGCGATATCACAGGCAGAAGCAGAATCTTATGCTGCAAGTGCATTAGAAAAAAAGTCATTTTATGGAAAAGTAGATGAATATAAGTATTGTATTACACCGACACCAGCTGGATATACTGCAATTTTTTTGCAAATTACACCACAAATTACTGGTTTTTTGCGTATCGTTGTACTTTCAATTGGAGTGGGATTTCTTTGTTGGTGTGGTATGCTTTTGCTTGTGGTTGTACTTTCCAAACGAACCATTCGTCCGATTGCCATAAATTTTGAAAAACAAAAACAATTTGTCACAAATGCAGGACATGAAATCAAAACGCCACTTTCCATCATACTTTCTAATACAGAAGCCTTAGAACTGTATCAAGGAGAAAGTAAATGGAGCCAGAATATACGCACGCAAACGATACGTTTAAACGGTTTGATGCAGCAATTGTTGCTTCTTGCCAAAATGGACGAAACAGATAGTTTACAAATGACAAAACAAGAACTGTCTATCAGCCAATTGTTACAACAAACGATAGATTCCTTTTATGCACCAGCGCAATTACGAAACATTCAAATCCATACTGAAATACAGCCAGACATAAAATTGATGGGGAATGCAGAATATCTTTCTCAATTGTTTTCCGTTTTATTAGATAATGCCATAAAATACACCAATACAGAAGGTACAATTTTTATAGTTTTATCGCAAAATGAAAATGGCATTTGTTTACAACAATCGAATACATGTGAAACATTAGAAGAAATGGATACCTCTCGATTATTTGATCGCTTTTATCGTGCGGATTGTGCACGAACCCAAAAAAGTGGCGGATATGGTATTGGATTATCTATTGCATATGCGATTGTACAAGCACATCATGGTACCATACATGCACAGATAAAAGAACCAAATCAAATTATATTTACTATCAATTTCCCATGATTGTTTTTTGACCTACTCTTTTTGAGTAGGTTTTTTATTTTTTTGTTTTGTTATTTCTAAGTTAAGTCTAAGGTTGCTTTTGTAAAATCTATGTAAAGAAAAAATAGAAAGGAGATTTTACCATGCAAGCACGACATGAATGGAAACATGAAATCAATCATGTGGACCTTTTGACATTGCGTCAACGCTTACGTGCAGTCACATATACCGATGCCCATGCCAAAAATGGTCAATACATGATTCGTAGTTTGTATTTCGATAATCTGGAAGATAAAGCATTACGAGAAAAATTAGATGGTATCAATATCAGAGAAAAATTTCGGATTCGTATGTATAATCTGGATGATACCTTAATCCGTTTGGAGAAAAAAAGCAAACAAAATGGATTGTGTCGCAAAGAAAGTATTGCACTTACAAAAGAACAAACACAAATGATTTTAGATGGAGAATATGATTTCATGGTACAAAGTGGCAAAAAACTATTAGAGGAATTATATTTGAAAATGATGTTTCAAGGCTTGCGACCGAAAACCATTGTAGACTATACACGAGAACCGTATGTATATCCAGCTGGCAATGTGCGTGTTACTTTAGATTATGATATTCGTACTGGTCTAAGATGTGTTGATTTTTTGAATCCCGATTGTATTACCATTCCAGCTGATTCTGCACCAGTGATTTTAGAAGTAAAATGGGATGAATTTTTGCCTTCTATCATTCGGGATGTGGTGCAGTTGCCTGGTAGACATACAAGCGCTTTTTCAAAATACGCTGTTTGTCGAATTTATGGCTAAACCACATGTAAAAATTTTTTCATAAAGGAGCGACAATATGACTACATTTCAAGATATTTTCAAATCCAGTTTTTTGGAAAATGTAACCTCAATCAGTGTTTTTGATATGGTTTTGGCTTTGGTACTTTCCTTTGGCTTGGGTTTATTTATATTTTATATTTATAAAAAGACATTTTCTGGTGTCATGTATTCTTCAAATTTTGGTGTTACCCTCATTGCGTTGACTATGATTACAACAGTTGTAATTTTAGCGGTAACATCAAACGTTGTACTTTCTTTGGGTATGGTTGGTGCGTTATCTATTGTTCGTTTTCGTACTGCCATTAAAGAACCTTTGGATATTGCGTTTTTATTCTGGTCTATCGCCGTTGGTATCGTTTTGGCAGCCGGTATGGTACCGCTTGCCGTAGTAGGCAGTGTTTGTATCGGTGTGATATTGTTGGTGTTTGTCAATCGAAAAACCTATACACATCCTTATATCGTTGTGATTCATTGTGATTCTCATGATGCAGAATTACAGGCAACATCTTTTTTACAAAAACAAGCACATCGTTGTACAATCAAAAGTAAAACGGTACAGCAAAATGAAATTGAATTGAATTTTGAAATTCGTCTGAAAGATGATAATACAGATTTTATCAATATTTTATCTGAAATGAACGGAATCCATCATGCTGTTTTGGTAAGTTATAATGGAGATTATATGAGTTAAGGAGGTGGGCAGATGCTCACACACAAACGGATTGATTTGATTTGCTGTGTGGTTTTGCTGTTTACACTCATTCTTACTGCATGTTTTGTCAATGGAGAAAAATTTGGTTTGCAGACAGCAGAAAATAATACATCAGAATATGAAAATCTGTTGTTTGATACAAGTTCTGTACACACCATCAATATTGTTATGGACGACTGGGATGCTTTCTTGGAAACTTGCGAAAATGAAGAATATAATGAATGTACTGTAGAGATTGATGGAGAATCTTTTTATCATGTTGGAATACGTGCAAAAGGGAATACTTCTTTGCGTAATGTTGCAGCATATGGAAATGATAGATATAGT
The DNA here is from genome assembly GCA_944384295.1 of uncultured Lachnospiraceae bacterium. Classification (GTDB taxonomy): domain Bacteria; phylum Bacillota; class Clostridia; order Lachnospirales; family Anaerotignaceae; genus Anaerotignum. Next base: position 9,983 of record CALWSU010000031.1, read on the forward strand.
TTTAAGATAGAATTTGATTGTTATGATGACGTGACGAATTATCATGGCTTGGACAAAATCAGCTTAAATAATATCATACAAGACAACACATATCTGAAAGACTATTTATGTTATGAAATGATGCGTGCTTTTGGTGTCCCTGCCCCATTATGTAGTTTCGTATATATTACAGTCAATGGTGAAGATTGGGGTCTGTATCTCGCAGTAGAAGGTATTGAAGAAAGCTTCTTAGAACGCAATTATGGTTCCGATTATGGCGAATTATATAAGCCAGACACCACAGAAATGGGCGGTGGTCGTGGCAATGGTCAAATGTTTGATATGCAAGATATGCCTGCAATGCCTGCAATGCCTGATATGGCAAATATGCCGGATATGCCAGACATGCAAAATATGCCAATAAATAATGCATCCATGGATAACTCCGAAACAGAAACGGAGTTTTCACAAGAAGATACACAGCAAGCAAATTCTGATTTCAGTGCATCTACGCAGACGGCTTCCGATATTTCTGATACAACAGATGCGACAGATACTATACCCTCTTTTGCAAATCGTCCACATTTTATGGAAGATGCAGAAGGCGGTGGACGTATGGGCGGCGGTATGTCTATGAGCAGTGATGACGTTTTGCTCAAATATATTGATGATTCTTATGATAGTTATTCTCGTATTTTTGATAATGCAAAAACAAGTGTGACAGATGCAGATAAAGATCGTTTGATTGAATCATTAAAACAACTCAGCGCAAATGAAAATATAGAAGAAGTTGTTCATGTAGATGATGTGATGCGATATTTTGTTGTACACAACTTTGTATGTAATTTTGATAGTTATACAGGTTCTATTGTACACAATTATTATCTATATGAAGACGATGGTATGTTGTCTATGTTGCCATGGGATTATAATTTAGCATTTGGCGGATTCCAATCCCAAACAGACGCAACGAGTCTTGTCAACTATCCGATTGATACGCCTGTATCTGGTTTGAGCGTAGAAGAACGCCCTATGTTGGCATGGATTTTTGCAGATGAAACATATACAGAACAATATCATACCTATTTTTCCGAGTTCATTGCTTCTTATTTTGAAAGTGGATATTTTGAAACAATGTTGGAAGAAACGGTTGCTATGATTGCACCATATGTGGAAAAAGATCCGACAAAATTCTGTACGTATGATGAATTTTTGATTGGTGTAGAAAATTTAAAAGAATTTTGTTTATTACGTGCAGAAAGTATTCGTGGACAATTAGATGGTACCATTCCTTCTACAGAAACAGCACAACAAGAATCGACAGATACATGGATTGATGCCTCTACAGTTTCTATAGAAGCTATGGGTTCTATGGGAAATATGGGAAATATGCGCGGTGGTAACCAGCCTAGAAACATATCTCCAGAAATGTCGGAAAATGATACAACACAACAAACAACGGAAGCAAGTGGAGAACCTTCTGCTACACAATGGCAGAAAGATGTTCCACCAAATGATATTGCAACATCTAACACCTCTCAAGGTTCTTCTGCGGAATCTGTAGAAACAAATACAGACAATACAGAAAATGCAGAACAATCTAATGCAGATACTTCCCATCCAGATGTTGCAGATACAAGACCAACACAGCGAACATCTCCGCAGACAAATAGCATTGTTCCCAATTCAAATACTGCACCCCTTTTGATCGGCGGTAGTTTCGTGGTATTGGTGGCTGGACTTGTGTTCGCCATTTGCTTCAAGCGTTGATATACGCAAAAGACGGAAATAGAAACATCAGAAAACATATCTTTTTCTGATTGACCATGTAGCAATACTCTTCTCATGATACCCGTCTGAACAAAAAAAGAAGCTGTATACAGATTTGTTTTCTCTGTATACAGCTTCTTGGTTTTTATGCCAATGCAGCAATCACTGCATCTGTAAATGCTTCTGTAGAAGCGCTTCCTCCCATATCTTGTGTGAGTATTTTCCCTTCTCCAATCACTTTGATAATTGCTTTTTCGATACTTGCAGCCGCTTTTGCCTCTCCGAGATGCGCTAACATCATTGACGCAGATAAAATTGCTGCGGTTGGATTGATTTTATGCTGTCCTGCAATATCTGGTGCAGAGCCATGAATGGGTTCAAAGATAGCACCATCTACACCAATATTTGCGCTTGGTGTTAAACCAAGACCACCAACTAAACCGGCACATAAATCAGATACAATGTCGCCATATAAATTGGGGCATACCAAGACATCATAATCTTCTGGATGCATCACCAAACGCATACACATAGCATCTACAATGCTATCATTAAATTCGATTTGGGGATATTCTTTTGCAATTTCTCTTGCAATATTTAAAAACATACCATCGGTGCACTTCATGATATTTGCTTTATGTACAGCGGTTACTTTTTTTCTGCCCTCTCTTACGGCAAATTCAAAAGCATAACGGATGATGCGTTCACAGCCTTTTCGTGTAATGAGTTTAATGCTTTCGGCTGCATCTTCCCCTACCATATGTTCAATACCAGCATATAAATCTTCTGTATTTTCACGTACAACAACCAAATCAATATTTTCATATCTGGAAATCACACCAGGATATGTCTTTGCCGGGCGTACGTTAGCATATAAATCAAAACGTTTTCTCATTTCTACATTGACGCTGCGAAATCCGGTTCCGACAGGTGTTGTAACAGGTCCTTTGAGTGCGACTTTGTTTTTACGAATAGAAGCGATAGTTTCTTCTGGCAAAGGTGTACCACATGCTTCAATCATAGCTGCGCCTGCTTCTGCCTGTTCCCATACAATCGGTACACCGGTTGCTTCCACAACACGTTTTGCAGCAGCGATGACTTCTGGACCACTGCCATCGCCTGGAATCAAAGTAACTGTATATGACATTGTATTTTCTCCTTTCATGCTTTCATTTCGCAGATTCTTTTGTATAATTGAGTAAACCGCCAGCCAATAAAATATCTCTTTGTCGTTCAGAAATATTCAGGCGTGTGGGAATTTCGTCCCCTGTTCTTAAATTGGTAACTTGTACGGATTGTCCTTGTGCAGCACCTGCAATCTGGTCAGCGGCATATTTGATAACAAATTCATCACCTAATTTGATATTATCATAATCCCATTCATTCACAAATACCAAAGGCAAAATACCATTATTGATTAAATTCGCCATATGAATGCGTGCGAATGATTTTGCAATGACACCTTTTACCCCTAACTGCAAAGGTGCTAATGCTGCATGTTCTCTGCTGCTGCCTTGTCCATAGTTTTGTCCAGCAATGATAAATCCGCCGCCTGCTTTTTTTGCTCTGGCAGGGAAATCAGGATCACATGGTGTCAAGCAGTAGTCTGCCAAATAAGGTACATTTGAACGGAAAGGAAGCAATTTTGCGTTAGATGGCATAATATGGTCTGTTGTAATATTATCCTCTACTTTAATCAAAGCTTCTCCTTTGATTTCTTTTGGTACCTTTGTGTTTTTGGGGAATGGCTGAATATTGGGACCTCTAACAACTTTGACACATTCTCCTTCTGGTGCAGGAGGAATCACAAGATTGTCATTTACAAGGAAATGTTCTGGCATTTCAATCACAGGTGCTTCCCCTAATGTGTGTGGATCTGTCAGTTTACCACTTAATGCACTTGCAACAGCAGTTTCAGGGCTTACAATATATACTTGTGCTGATTTTGTACCGCTTCTACCTTCAAAGTTTCTGTTTACCGTACGTAAAGATACTGCATTGGTAGCAGGAGCCTGTCCCATACCAATACAAGGACCACAACCGCATTCCAAAATACGCGCACCTGCGGAAATGATATCTGCCAAGGCACCATTTGCTGCTAACATATTCATAACTTGTTTGGAACCTGGTGCAATCACAAGACTGACATTGGGATCAACCGTTTTGCCTTTCAATAAAGCAGCTACCGTCATCATATCAACATAGGAAGAATTGGTACAGCTACCAATAGCTACTTGGTCAACCGCTAAATCTTTCAATTCACTGACTTTTTTAATATTATCAGGACTGTGTGGACATGCTACCAATGGTTCAATCTCGTCTAAAGCAATTGTGATTTCTTCATCATATACTGCATCATCATCTGCTTTGAGTTCTACCCAATCTTCTTCCCTGCCTTGCGCACGCAAGAATGCTTTTGTTACTTCATCGCTAGGGAAAACAGAAGTGGTTGCACCTAGTTCAGCACCCATATTGGTGATGGTTGCTCTTTGTGGTACGCTTAATGTTTTGACACCTTCGCCAGCATATTCCATAACTTTGCCTACGCCACCCTTTACAGTTAATCTGCGCAGTACTTCTAAAATGACATCTTTTGCAGTTACCCAAGGACTGAGTTTTCCGGTCAGTACAACACGGCATACTTGAGGCATTGCCAAATAATATGCGCCGCCGCCCATCGCTACCGCAACGTCTAAACCACCGGCTCCAATTGCTAACATACCAATGCCGCCGCCAGTTGGTGTATGGCTGTCAGAACCTAATAAAGTTTTGCCTGGTTTGCCAAAACGTTCTAAGTGTACTTGATGACAAATCCCATTCCCTGGTTTTGAGAAGTAGATACCATGTTTTTTGGTGACTGTTTGTATGTATTTATGGTCATCTGCATTTTCAAAACCTGTTTGCAATGTGTTATGGTCGATATATGCAACAGATTTTTCTGTTTTGACTCTAGGGATTCCCATTGCTTCAAATTGCAGATAAGCCATAGTACCAGTAGAATCTTGTGTCAATGTCTGGTCGATTTTAATGGCAATTTCTTTTCCTGGTACCATTTCTCCACTAACTAAGTGAGATTTTATAAGTTTTTCTGTAATATTCATGTTGTGAAAATCCTCCTCTTTTTTTATTTTTTTATTCTGGTAATCTATCGGCAAGATGTGGTGTCAATGTGCGCACCGCTTCAGACAATTCTTCTTTACTAATATAGGAAACACGTCCATTTTCGTATTGTTTATCTACCCATTCTTTTAATATCATAGCTTCTGTGTCATTTTTATTGATTTTTTCTTCCTCTTTTAATTTTAGATTATGATTCAACCAATATGCGATACCTGCTAAGCCTGAGTTTTTATTGATTTCTACACCCAAAGGACGATTGAGAATTTTAGCGGTATTAAAGATATTGTAGATTTCTTCATCTTTTGCAACACCATCTGCATGAATCCCTGCACGTGTTACATTAAAATCTGCTCCCACATAAGGTGTTCTTTCTGGCACTTTATAGCCCAATTCTTTTTCGTAATATTCTGCGATTTCTGTAATGACAGTAGTGTCCATGCCATCTAATGTACCACGCATTTGTGCATATTCCATTACCATTGCTTCCAATGGTGTATTGCCAGTTCTTTCTCCAATACCAAGCAAAGAGCAATTGACAGAGGATGCACCATATAACCAAGCAGTGGTTGCATTTACAACTGCTTTGTAAAAATCATTATGCCCATGCCATTCAATCAACTCACTTGGGAATTGACCAAAGTGGTTGATGCCATAAATGATACCAGGCACACTGCGAGGTAGTGTTGCGCCAGGATAAGGTACACCATAGCCCATTGTGTCGCAGAAACGAATTTTAATTGGGATTTGATATTCTTCCATCAAATGATGCAGTTCTTGCGCAAATGGTACAACAAATCCGTAAAAATCTGCACGTGTCACATCTTCAAAGTGACAACGTGGACGAATTCCCATATCCAATGCAGCGCGAACAATTTCTAAATATCCTTCCATGGCTTGTTTTCTGGTTTTATGTAATTTCTTAAAGATATGATAATCTGAACAACTGGTTAAGATGCCGCATTCTTTTAAATTCATATCTTTGACCAATTGGAAATCTTCTTTTGTTGCACGAATCCAACCTGTGATTTCAGGAAATTCAAATCCAAGCTCTTGACAAGCACGAATTGCTTTTCGATCGTTTTCGCTATATAAGAAAAATTCACATTGTCTTATTTTTCCTTTTGGTCCACTCAATCGATGCAACATTTCATATAATGTTACAATTTGATTGACAGTATATGGGGCGCGTGATTGCTGCCCATCTCGAAAAGTGGTATCTGTAATCCAAATATTATCTGGACAGTTCATTGGTACCAGTCGATAGTTAAAAGTGACTTTTGGTACTTCATCATAACTAAAATTATCACGATATAGATTGGGTTCTTCTACATCTTGTAAGCTATATTGATATTTTAGTAATTCCAGGAGATTTTTCTTGTTGTTGTAAGTAAGCAATGCAATCACCCTTTCGTGAATTTAAAAATAGAAAGACATTTGTATTTTATACTATCCATCTGATAAAAAATATTTCTTATTTATTAAATATATCAATGATTTTATGATAAGTCAAATAGAATTATTGAATAGATTTATAAATTTTATTTTATAAAAATAAGAAAAATACTTTATTTATCGCATTTTTGAAATGGTAATAAAAAATAAAATAATAAAATATTTTTATATTTTTTATTTTTTTGACAATAAGATAAAAATATACATGTATTTTTTTAATAAAAATAATTTACATTTTAAAACAATGGGAAGTAATTGCTTTCTGCGTATAGCTGGTGATACAATAAGAATAGAATGGAAAAAGGCGGTGTATCATGCAAAAAAAACAAGTACAATTACTTTATAAAGACTTAACACAAACACTTTTTACAAAATCTTTTTTGCAAAAAAGTAATTTACGTAAAAAAGATATACAATCTGCAATGGACAGAATGCAATGGATGGAGGCGATTCCCAATATTTTTCAAGCCAATGGTGAGGTTTCCTGTTCTGCTGTATTAGATATGTGTCAAACTACAATGGAGCAAATTTGTGATGGGAAACCAACTGAACCATGGCTTACCTATATTTACCAATATTTGATACGAAATATTTATCCAGACCGTGATGATATTTGCTTGTCTGGAGAATATGGAAAAGGCGTATTTTTTTATTTAGAATGCCTGCGCTTTTTTATAAAAAAAGAGTGCGAAGTGTTACCATTTTCACGTATTCGTAATTTTTCATTTGCCACTTCCTCTGAATGCAGTGGTAGCCCTTATGAGGAAGAATATCAACGTTTTTTGGATTGCTTTGAAGCACAATATATTTATGAATTGATGCGCATTGGACGAGAAGTCATGCCTTTTGATATGTTGGCACATGTTGCAGGGGTGCATTACATTTCTATGCATATTGCGCGTCAACTGCATAAAGTGAAAATACCAGTAGATTTGCCCTTGATTTCGGGGGCTGCTGCGGGACATGACATAGGAAAATATGGTTGTCGTGAAAATGAAGTGCGACGTATCCCCTATTTGCATTATTATTATACAGATGTTTGGTGTAAAAATAATGCATTACCTTCTATTGGTCATGTGGCAGCAAACCATTCCACATGGGATTTAGAATTGGAAAATTTACCAATCGAGTCACTGATTTTGATTTATGCCGATTTTCGTGTCAAAAATAATGGATATGACGAAAATGGAAAAGAAATCATGGGTTTTTATAGTCTGGAATCTTCTTTTGAAGTCATACTCAATAAATTAGATAATGTAGATGCGGCAAAAGAAAATCGCTATCGTCATGTTTATTCCAGACTACAAGATTTTGAAAATTATATGAAAGACCTTGGTGTCAATGTGGATTTAACCAGCGAAGAACTGACTCCAATGGTACATAAGAAACCGGCACTTTTGACGATTAATGAAACAGTCAATGAAATTCGACATATTGCCATTGACCACAATATCCGCTTGATGCATAAACTAAGCCGAGAAATGACATTTGGGGATATTTTGGAAAAAGCACGCAGTACAAGAGATTGGAAGGATTCTCGCGCCTATTTGAATATTTTTGCGGAATATTTTACTTATATGAATCAACGTCAAAAACAAATGGCAGCCAATTTTTTGTATGAATTGATGTTCCATAGAGAAGGCGATATTCGTCGACAAGCGGCTGATCTTTTAGGCGATATTTTAGCGCATTATGATATTGAATATGGCAAAGAATTACCGCAAAATGTAAATATTGTATTAGATGATACGGATAGTTTTTTACTTTGGAAAAAGTATCTGGATATGATTATTGTACCAGACCATAAATTGATTGATCGACATAGAAGATGGTTGGGATATGGCTTAAAACGTGTTGTTATTTCTTTGTTGCAAAACTGCAAAAAAGAAAATCAAAAAAAATATATCATATCTTTATTGGCATATTATCAGGAAACAAATTGGTCCAATGAAATTGCTTTTATATTATTAGATACGATTTCTTCTATTCCATCAGAACTATTGGAACAGGATCAATGTGTTTTGCTCATGAATTTTATGCAGCAATATGCCGCTTCTGATTCTTTGGAAATACGTGCAACGGTATTGCTCAATCTGAGAGATATGGCAACTATATTTTCCAAAGACGAAGCTTGTCTTGCTATGGTACAAGAGATTGTGGAACATAGCCCTGTAGATGGTGAAGTGAGTCTACAATATTTGTTATATCAAATTGGCGCACTGTATGGCTTTGGCAGAAAAATTCGTGGTGTTTCTGAAAACTATATTTTCCAAGAAAGTCGCGTAGTATCTGATATTTTCTTAGATAATTTGAAGGCAGCCACACCTTGGAAAATCAAGATTATCAATATCAATTTGCTATTTGACCGTATTCAGCGTGGCGTAGAGATGCCAAAATTGCATGTTGCTACCCATCTATCTAATTTATTAAAAGTCAGTGAGCAGGTTTCTGTACGTCATTACGCTGGAGAAACACTTGTCAAATTAGCATCTTTGCTTTCTTGGGCACAACGGAATGAAGTTGCAATCGAATTGACAAAAGGATTGGAAATTGGGGAATTTGAATTTTCAAAATATATTCCGCAATATTTAGGTCAGTTTGCATTGTATCTGCACCCAAGAGAGTTAAACGAATTTATCAAAGACTTAGAGCGGCTGCAAAATAGTACCAATGATCGTATTGCAAGTGTTGCATTAGATACAGTTGGTGTTATGCTGCAATATTATGATACCTATCATAAACGGTTCCCAGAATATTCTAATGTTTTTGAGGAACGACGCAAAAAAATTATGGGTATGATTTTGAATGGTTTTGCCAATTATCAGGAAAATGTAAAAAGAGAAGCATTTTGGGTAGTTGGGCATGAATTATTTGGTCAAGATATTTTGTCCATGTCAGCAAAAAAAGGTATCTTTGGATTTATGAGCAAAAAAATGCTGCTTTTGATCGATGATGATGATACTTCCGAATTGACATTCTTCAATCAAACTACAGGTTGGAATTTTATCTATCGTTTTATTAGTAGCTATGTGTTTGAAAAGAAAGAGTTTCAATTTCAAGAGCCCGAAAAAATTGCTTTTTTCCCTGGTACATTCGATCCTTTTACATTGGGACATCAAGAAATTGCTTGTGAGATACGTGATTTAGGGTTTACTGTTTATTTGGCATTAGATGAATTTTCATGGTCAAAGAAAGCACAGCCCCATATGGAAAGACGTCGTATTTTGCATATGTCGGTAGCAAATGAGGAGAATATATATCTATTCCCAGAAGATACACCAATCAATATCGCAAATCCTACCGATTTGAAACATTTGCGGGAAATGTTCCCCAATAAAGAAGTTTATATGGTTGCTGGCAGCGATGTAGTGCGAAATGCTTCGTCGTATAAAATGGAACCGGAAGAAAATTCTATTTTGACATTTCCACATGTTATTTTCTTGCGTGAAACGAATCAAAGTGGAAAACAACAAGAAAAAGTATCTTATGATATGATTCAAAATACAGTGGTGGAATTGAAATTGCCTATGCATTTTGAGGATATTAGTTCTACTCGTATTAGAGAAAATATTGACCATAATCGTGATATCTCAAATTTAATTGACCCTGTGGCACAAAATTACATTTACGAAAAAGGATTATATTTAAGAGAACCACAATACAAACGTTTGCTCCAAGTAAAATCAGTTGAGATTCAGCATGAAACGAAATTAAGACAATTGCGTCAAATTGTGAAAAAAGCTGCCGTTCCTGCTGCACAGATGCATGTACTACTTGCAGAAGTAGAGAAAAAAGGTTGTCAAGCAACTGTAATCTATCATGAAACAGGAAAGGCACGCCCAGATGGCATTATGTTATACCGGCATTTGCCGACTACAGAATTATTCAGCGAATTTCAGGATATGATGACAGCAAGTTATATTCGCGCACATACCTCAGGAAAAATTGTATTGTTGACGGCTTGTTATATTTGGAATGAATCTAAAATTGCAGATTTGGAACAAATTCTATTTACAGAAACACTGGCGCAATGTTTGAGTGAAGATTATACATATGCAATCTTTAGCCCTGTAACAGGACTGCCAATTTCAAAACATTTTGATATTTTAGAGCGTCAAGGATTTTTGCCAATTTCTACAAAAATGCCAGAAAGAGAATTATATGTCGTGGATATGAAAAATCCAGTCGTATTATATAACAATGTACAAACTGCGATTAAAGAGCCATTTAATACAAATCCGCGAGTTTTACAGGTGTTGGATCAAGCACATAGTAATTTTCAGCGTGCATTGACACAGCTTTATCCTGGTGAATTGGTACTTTCTTTTAATGCTGGGATTATGTATAATCGTTTGATTGAATTGATTACAGCAGCAAACCACATGCCGAAAGAGGCTTTGCCAGTACGCACGTTAGGGGAAAAGATGTGTGTACCATTTGGCAAAATATTAAAAGGGATTGTCATTCCAAATACAGTGACAAAAGTGCTGCATACAGAAAAAATATTTGACTCCCAGATACGCTCCTTCCGTATTGCGGAGTTCCCTGAATATTTGCCCTTACGTTCACAAGTGCGTACCATAAAATCTTTCCGTCGCCCTGCTATCTTGGTAGATGATTTATTACATAAGGGGTATCGTATTCGTGAATTGGACCATCTTTTTAAAGAAGAAAATTTGGAAATTGACCGTTTGATTGTTGGTGTGCTTTCTGGTCGTGGTCGAGATTTAATGGAAATACAAAATAGGACAGTAGAAAGTGCTTACTTCATTCCTTCTATGCGTATTTGGTTTGTAGAAACATCTATGTATCCGTTTATTGGAGGCGATGGTGTAGAAACAGATATGGATCGAAGGGGAAATTTCCTGAATGGTATCAATTTGATTTTGCCCTATGTTATGCCAGGATTCATGCGCGGCGCAAGCAAGCAGAGCATATACAATCTATCTATGGTTTGTCTGCAAAATGCACACGCTATTTTGAAAGTATTAGAAGAAGAATATCAGGCATTATATGAACGTAATTTGACATTAGGCAGATTAAATGAAGTAATTATATGGCCTCGTGTACCAGACCATGGCGGCTGTATTGGATATGATTATCATTTGGCTGCTTCCGTTTATCTGGAAAATGATATAGAACAATTGATTCGGTTACAAGAACTCGTCAAATAAGAAATAAGGGAGGTATTATCATGGAATCTGTACAATGTGGTTCCCATACCATTTTTTTCGTCAATCGTGATCCGCAACATAATAAAGGTTTGACTGCCCTCACCCACCCTGCTATGCTGGCGGAAAATGAATGTTTGGGCTGGTTAGATACAAACCACTTAGAAACGGTCGCAAAACAAATGCAAAATAAAACTTATGATACCATACAGTCTGCTTTACAAAAAGGTTCCGTATTATTGGCAAATACTGCATGGCGCACAAAAGAAGATTGGTGTCATATGATACAAAAACAATCCACAACCAAAAAAAGAGTGCATATTTTGGCTTTGGGTGATGTGGGTAGTACTGTTTTGACTGCATTGCAACTGATGGGAAGCGACTGTATCCATACTTTAGGGATCTATGATGTAAATCCTGCGGTTTGTGCACGTTGGGAAACAGAATTAAATCAAGCGGCTTTTCCATGGGAATATGATATTTTGCCCAAAATTGAAATTTTAACAGAAGAAACACTTTTTGACTGTGATATGTTCGTATTTTGTGCTTCCAAAGGGATTCCACCTGTTGGATCAGAAGTGCAAGATGTGCGTATGGTGCAATATGAAGCAAATAAAGGCATTATATCTTCTTTTGCTAAAAAAGCACGAGAGAAACAATTTCAGGGGATTTTTGCTGTTGTCTCTGATCCAGTTGATCCTTTGTGTTATGCTGCGTTCTTAGCAAGCAATCAAAATGAATCTGTTGTTTTTGATGCCAAAGGCTTACGTCCTGAACAAGTTCAGGGCTATGGTTTGGGCGTTATGAATGCACGTGCTGCGTATTATGCAAAAAAAGATGCGCGTTTCGCTGATTTTTTAACAGAAGGTCGTGCATTTGGTCCACATGGTCAGGATTTAGTGATTGCAAATAGTATTGCAAATTATGATGATGTGCGCGCAAGAGAATTGACGAAACTTGCAATAGAAGCAAATTTGCGCATGCGTGAACTTGGATTTAAGCCATATGTTGCTCCTGCGATTTCCTCTGCTGCAATTTCTATTTTACTTACATTAAGAGGTGCATGGCATTATAGCTCTAATTTTATCAATGGCGTATATATGGGAAGTAAAAGTAGAACACAAATGGCAGTAGAGATAGAACAACTTCCCTTGCCTGCCGCTTTATTTGCACGAATCCAAAATGCCTTTGATGGATTGGAGGCATTACAATGAATACTGAATTAACCATCATTTATCCACAATGTCAAAATGAACAACGTACCAAACGCTTAGAAACGATATTGGCACAGGTTCGTTCTGCATATTCCTGCCAAATGATTACACAATTGGAACAATTGCATGACTTGGAAGGAAAACGAATTTTGTTTGCAATCCCATTAGGAATTTCTGGTATTAACTTGGAATATTGTCGTTTTTTGCAATATATGCGTACTCATACAGATTTATTGCAAGGGTGTGTAGGAAGTATTTTGGTAGATGGAGAAAGCGAGTTGTATACAAAATCAATTGCACGAGAACTGATGTTTACAGCGAATTTTTGCGGTTGTGCGTTTCCTGGTCGCGCGATGGTAGAAGGTACTGGCTCTTTACAAAACTTTAATATACAGGCAATGAATCTTTCCTTAGATAATATAGGTGCATATCAAGCCGCAGTACAAAGAATGGTAGCACAATTGTTGGAATTTCAGCCAAATCCAAAAAAACACAGTAATATTTTGGTGTTGCATGCAAGCAATCATGCAACATCAAATACAGCTATGCTTTGGGATATGGTCAAACAACATTTGTCCAATTGCGATATTACAGAAATTTCATTACGAAATGGTACGATTCAGGATTGTGCAGGTTGTCCGTATAAAATGTGTATGCATTTTAGTGAAAAATCAAGTTGTTATTACGGTGGTGTAATTGTAGAACAAGTTTACCCTGCTGTTTCTTCTTGTGATGCATTGGTTTTGCTTTGTCCCAATTATAATGATGCATTAAGTGCAAATATTACAGCTTTTATCAATCGTTTGACTGCGCTATTTCGGAAAAATCAGTTTTATGAAAAAAATATTTTTGCTTTGGTTGTGTCTGGTTATAGTGGTGGTAATATAGTGGCAGAGCAAGTGATTAGTGCTTTAAGTATGAATAAAACATTTCGTTTGCCACCACATTTTGCTATGCTAGAAACTGCGAATAATCCATCTAGTATTTTGGAAGTTGCTGATATTCAACAAAAAGCAGAAAATTTTGCAAATAATATGATGCAGGTATTGGTAGAATAATGATCTCTCGGAATCCTGAGTGATTATGGTCAGCAGACGCTGGCGTTGAACTTTGAAAAGTAAATATTATCT
>CALWSU010000032.1 GCA_944384295.1 uncultured Lachnospiraceae bacterium
GGGAAACGCTTCGTTTCCCAAGCCCTTCCGCGTTCTTGAAAAAAGTAAAAAATGTAGTTTTTTTACAGGCTGAAGCATGTTATCTTTTCGATATAGATAACATGCTTTTCTGTTTGTCTGAAACGTAATGAATATAAAATGTTCAATCTTTTGGTGTTTTGGGTGGTCTCGGACCTTCAAATTGATAATAGTCGGTTTTGATGCGACCATTAAAAAGTTTACGCTTGCGGTCTGCTTTGCGTCCAAACAAGGTTTCAAAGTATTCCATAGAAGTAATGAGATAGGTAGACCAAGTGTTGTCGGTTTTCATAATGCCACCCAAAGCACGATACATATTTTCTACTTCTTTCAATTCTCCCAAACGTTCCCCATAAGGTGGATTGGTAATCAAAACACCGTATTTTCCAGGCAGTGTGACTTCTTGACAAGGTTTTACAGAAAATGTAATACAATCGTCTACACCAGCTTTCTCAGCATTTTCTTTTGCTAATGCAATTGCGGCTGGATCAATGTCACTGCCGTAGATTTGCGGCATAGCGGTATAATCAATGGCTTGATAGGCTTCTTTGCGTGCCTGTTTCCATAAATCAGAGCCGATACGTTCCCATTCTTCACTGGCAAATTTGCGGTGAATCCCAGGCGCAATATTACGCGCTAACATGGCAGCTTCAATAGGAATGGTACCAGAACCGCAGAAAGGATCTAACAAAATACGGTCTTTTCTCCAAAAGCTTAATTGTATCATGGCAGAAGCCAATGTTTCTTTCAAAGGCGCATCTAATGCATTGGCGCGATAGCCTCGCATGTGCAAACCAGAACCACTGGTATCAATCGCCAATGTTACAACATCTTTTAAAATTCCGACTTGAATGGTATAGGAAGCACCAGTTTCATCAAACCAATCTGTATGATATGTTTGTTTCAATTTTTCTACGACAGCCTTTTTGACAATTGCTTGACAGTCGGATACACTAAATAATGTAGATTTTACTGATTTTCCTACAACAGTAAATTTCCCGTCTTCTGGAATCCAGTCTGCCCAAGGCAATGCTTTGGTCTGGTCAAATAGTTCTGTAAATGTAACAGCGCGAAAAGTTCCCATTTTGATCCAAACACGTCCTGCGCAACGCAGCCATAAATTTGCTTTGACAATGTCTGCTTCTGTTCCAGTAAATTCTACTTTGCCGTCATATGTTTTGATATTTTGGAATCCCAATGCTTGACATTCTCTTTTGACAACGGCTTCTAATCCAAATGTCGTAGTAGCAATTAAATTGATTGACATTTCTATTCTCCATTCTTGATTGTGATTCTATATTCTACTTGCTGCGTTAATGATACGGCACAGTGTGGCAAACTGTCAAGAACTTTGGGGATTTTCCCTGTGTTGTCTTGAATTTCTACAAAAAAAAAGATATGATAATACAGATAAAAAATACGAAATAGAAATGAGGAACAATATGTATCAAGTATTAAAAACTTGTGGCAGAGCAAAAAGAGCTGTTTTTCATACACCACATGGCACCATACAAACGCCTGTGTTTATGAATGTGGGTACGATTGCTGCAATCAAGGGTGCTTTGTCGACAGAGGATTTGGAAAGAGTAAAATGTCAAGTCGAATTATCCAATACCTATCATTTGCATGTTCGCCCAGGGGATCAGATTATCAAAAAGCTGGGTGGTCTGCATAAATTTATGGTGTGGGATAAACCCATTTTAACAGATTCTGGCGGATTTCAAGTATTTTCTTTGACTACATTACGCAAGATTACAGAAGAAGGCGTACATTTTCGTTCTCATGTAGATGGCAGAAAAATTTTCATGGGTCCAGAAGAAAGTATGCAGATACAGTCTAATCTGGCTTCTACGATTGCAATGGCATTTGATGAATGTATTGGTATACCAGCAGAACGCGCTTATGTAGAGCAGTCTGTGGCACGTACAACGCGATGGCTACAACGTTGCAAAACAGAAATGGCACGCTTAAATGCATTAGATGATACCATCAACAAACAGCAAATGTTGTTTGGCATCAATCAAGGCGCAACGTATGAAGATATTCGTATCGAGCATGCAAAACGAATTACAGAAATGGATTTAGATGGATATGCGATTGGCGGTTTGGCTGTGGGAGAAACCCATGCGGAAATGTATCGTATATTGGAAGAAGTGATACCCTATTTGCCCAAAGAAAAACCTACGTATTTGATGGGGGTAGGAACACCCGAAAATATTTTAGAGGCAGTGGAAAGAGGCGTTGACTTTTTTGATTGTGTCTTGCCTTCGCGCAATGGTAGACATGCACATGTTTATACCAATCAAGGAAAAATCAATTTGATGAATGCCAAGTATGAATTAGACGAAAGTCCAATTGACAGCACATGCCAGTGCCCGGCTTGTCAAAGATATTCCAGAGCCTATATTCGGCATTTGTTCAAGGCAAAAGAAATGTTGGCAATGCGTTTATGTGTGCTGCATAATCTGCATTTCTTTAATACCATGATGGAGGAAATCAGACAAGCTTTGGACGAAGATCGTTTTACACAGTATAAAAAAGAAAAGCTGGAAGCATTTGCAACAAACGAAAAGTAATAGTCTTGACGTGTTGAAAAAAGTTGGATATAATATTACCAATGTGTTTGAAAAAGGAAGTGTATTTCAAACCAAGAGATTATTTTAGTTAGGAGAGAATGGAACATGAACAGCTTAGGCATTTTTTTGCTGGATGTAAGTACGAAATTGACCGCTGATGGCGGCAGTGGAGCAGAACAAGGGGTTCAGTCAACTTCAGGCGGTTTGTTTGGCAACATGAATGGCATTACATTGGTCATTGTGTATTGTGTTGCTTTGGTTGTGATTATGTATTTCTTATCCTTCCGTCCTACACAAAAAAGAGAAAAAGCACTGGCGGAACAAAGAAATGCGATTCAAGTAGGCGATATGGTGGTAACCAATGCGGGTATGTATGGCAAAGTAGTAGATATGACATACGATTGTTTCATCATTGAATTTGGTTTGAATAAAGGTGTGAATGTACCAGTTGCCAAAGGCGAAGTATATGGCAAGAGAGAACCAAATTTGACAAATGAAGCACCTCCAGAAGAAGAAAAACCAAAGAAAAAAGGTTGGTTCCGTAAAGCAGAATAAGACAATTTAGAAGATAACAGAGAATTTCTAAAAATAAAGCAAGAAATTCTCTGTTTTTTATGTCATGCCATTCAAATATTTTTTAGCATATTTTTGATTTGGCTTTTTTTCTATACATATGTGCAGGAATAATTTATTTTTTCTAGAAAAATTATGCAAAAATATAATGTAGTGCCCGAAATGTCCTTGATAAAAAGACATTTGTACTAGAAAAATATAAAAATGTCCTTGTATAGTAAACTTTTTTTGCTATTTCTATTGACTTTGTTGAATTTTATCATATATAATTGAAGAAATACAAAGAAATAAAATATATTTCTTTTTGTGTAATGATTTTGTTGTGGAAATGTCCGCTCAAAAATCAGGCAGAGAGTTGATATGGAGGTGGGTAATGATGTTACAAGTATTTGATATCATCGGACCCGTAATGATTGGTCCATCCAGTTCGCACACAGCGGGTGCGGTGCGTATCGGAAAGTACGCACGTTCCATTTTGGGAAGCGAGCCAGTAAGTGCACATATTTGTTTCAGTGGTTCTTTTGCAAAAACATACAAAGGTCATGGTACAGATAAAGCAATCATTGCTGGGATTCTAGGAATGGAAACAGACGATCCACGTATTCGGATTAGTATGGATATTGCAAAAGAAAAAGGATTAGAATTTACATTTGAAGAACGTGATATTGATGGTGCGCATCCCAATACCGCAGAAATTACATTGACAGACTATGCTGGAAAAACCGCTTTGGTACAGGGGTGTTCCATTGGTGGTGGTAATATTATCATCACAAAAATCAATGATACTGTAGTATCTATCAATGGGAAATCAGATACACTTGTCATTCCACATCAAGATATTCCCGGTATGATTGCGGTAGTTACCAAAATTTTGGCAGAAAAAGGCGTCAATGTGCATGGTTTCTCTTTATGCAGAGATCATAAAGGCGGTACAGCGGTCATGACAATTGAAATTGATGGAGATATTAATGAATCTGTAACAGGTGCAATCTTGGAAAATCCGCATATTTTCTCCTGCACCATTCTAAAAGCAATTTAATAAAGAGGTGATGGAATATGTTCAAATATGAATCTCTAAAATACGATTCCTTAGCGGATTTGGTTGCGATTGCGGAAAAAATAGACATGCCTTTGTCTAGTGTTGTATTACAAGAACAAGCAGAAACGGCAGAAACTACCACAGATGCAATGTATCAGAAAATGGCATATGCGTTAGAGATAATGCGAGATTCTGTAAAAGACGGTTTGGATCCCGACAAACGTTCTGCAAGTGGTTTGACAGGCGGCGATGCATATAAAATGATGCAGCCAGTCAAAGAAGGAAAAAATATTTGTGGTAAAGTATTTGGTGAGGCACTGACAAAAGCTTTAGCAGTGTCTGAAACCAATGCAAGTATGGGACGTATTGTTGCAGCGCCTACTGCGGGCAGCTGTGGTATTTTGCCAGCAGCAATTTTGACAATCGCAGAAGATAGAAATATCCCTGACCATGATGTGATTATGGCATTGTTTACTGCTTCTGCTGTAGGTATGGTAATTGCCAATAATGCAAGTATCGCAGGTGCAGAAGGCGGCTGTCAAGCAGAATGCGGCGCAGCAAGTGCTATGGCAGCAGCGGCAGTGGTAGAAATGTGTGGTGGTACGCCACAGATGTGTGTAAATGCCTGTGCGATTGCATTGAAAAATATATTGGGATTGGTATGTGATCCAGTAGCAGGTTTGGTAGAAATTCCATGTATCAAACGCAATGCTGCTGGAGTTGGAAACGCATTGGTAGCCGCAGAAATGGCACTGGCTGGTATTGAAAGTGCAATCCCTGCCGATGAAGTCATTATGGCAATGAAAAAAGTTGGCGATGCTATGTCATCTGCATTAAAAGAAACAGCAGAAGGTGGTTTGGCGGCAACACCAACAGGCAAAAAATTATGTCAAAAAGTATTTGGTTGCTGCCAGTAGTAAGGGGAGGCAAAAAATACTTTAGAAAAATAAGATTCGTACAACCTGATAAATTTGGAAGAGAAACATAAAATTTAATTAGGAGAATCATCATGAAAAACATACTTATTAAATGGAATAGTATTAGCTTAGTAAAACGTATTATTTGTGGCTTGATTATTGGTGCAATTTTAGGGTTAGTTGTACCTCAGGCAACTCCAATCGGTATCTTAGGTACATTATTTGTAAATGCTTTGAAAGCGATTGCACCAGTGTTGGTATTTTTCTTGGTAATTGCTGCTCTGGCTTGTGGGAATGAAGGCGGCGGCAAAACCATGGGTCGTGTCGTTATTTTGTATCTGGTTGGTACATTCTTGGCCGCAGTTGTTGCGGTTATTGCTTGTCACTTCATCCATGTAACACTGCCTCTGGATAGTGCAACAGCAGCAGAAGGTTATGAAGCTGCTGGCGGCATTGATGAAGTATTTACCAATCTGTTGGTAAATCTGGTAGCAAACCCTCTTGGTTCTATCGTAAATGCAAACTACTTAGGTATTCTGGCATGGGCTGTTATCTTTGGTCTGGCACTGAAAGTTTCATCTGAAAGCACAAAGAAAGCACTGTTTGACTTCTCTGAAGCAGTATCTCAGGCTGTTAGATGGGTAATCAGCTTTGCACCTTTTGGTATTTTAGGTCTGGTATTTACAACTGTTTCTACAAATGGTTTGGAAATCTTCGTAGATTATGGCAGACTGTTGGCAATCTTGGTAGGTTGTATGGCATTTGTTGCTTTGGTTTTGAATCCTATCATCGTATTTACACAGATCAAACAGAATCCTTATCGTTTGGTATTCAAATGCTTGAGAGAATCTTTTGTAACAGCATTCTTTACAAGAAGTTCCGCAGCAAATATTCCAGTAAATTTGGCTCTGTGCAAATCCTTGGGCTTAGATGAAGATAACTACTCTATCTCTATTCCTTTGGGCGCAACCATCAACATGGCTGGTGCTGCAATTACCATTACAGTAATGACTCTGGCATGTGTAAACACATTTGGCATGGAAGTTCCTCTGGCTATGAAAGTTCTGTTGAGCTTCGTAGCTGCAATTTCTGCATGTGGTGCTTCTGGTGTTGCCGGTGGTTCCCTGTTGCTGATTCCTTTGGCTTGCTCTCTGTTCGGTATTTCTAATGATATCGCAATGCAGGTTGTAGGTGTTGGTTTCATTATCGGTGTAGTACAAGACTCTTGCGAAACAGGTCTGAATTCTTCCACAGACGTATTGTTCACTGCTGCTGCTGAATTCCATGATTGGAAAAAAGAAGGCAAAACATTGACAATTTAATTCAAATATAAAGGTTGTACGAAAAGCCTTGCTGATTCATCAGCAAGGCTTTATTTTTATTGGCTTGTATTTTGCTGTGAAATTCATTATAATTTAATCACATGAAAAATATTTCACCAAACAAGTGGTAGGATAGCAAATATGCTTGTGATCACAAGAAAGGGGAGAAAGCATATGCTACTATTGATTGCAAAAAGCACAGTAATTGAGGGAAAACAAAATGAATTTATGCGCTTGGCAAATGCTTTGGTGCAGCAAAGCAGACAAGAAACAGGCTGTTTACAATATGATTTGGTGCAAGAAGAAAGTGAGCCCAATATATTTTATTTCATTGAAAAATATGTTGATGCAGAAGCATTGCAGGTACATCAAACATCTACATATTTTCAACAAATTGTTCCACAACTTGGACAGATACGTACCCAAAATGCCGAAGTCAAACAATGTAATGTGATAGAGTATGACACAACAAAATAAGGAGGCAGTCTATGATGGAAAATCCTGTATTATATCGCAAACGATATGTACCTATGGAAACAGTCATACTAAAAGAAGATCGTATTTTATTACAAGATGCAGATCATATTGTAACAAAATGGACTGTTTTTCGCCCGAAAGCCAATTTTAGTAATGGCATCTCTTGTTATTTCTTAAAAGAAGGATATAAAGTCAGCAAATTTATGAATGATGTAGGCGAATTGGTATATTATTATTGTGATATTATAGAAACCGATTATAATGAACAAGAAAATGCATTTACATTTACAGATTTGTTGGTAGATGTGGTGGTAAAGCCATCTGGTATGGTAGAAGTATTGGACTTAGCGGAAGCCGCTGATGCCTTGGAAAAAGAGATCATTACAAAAGAAGTGATACAAAAGGCTTTGCGTCAGTTGGAAAAATTATTGCAAATCATTTATGCAGGGCAGTTTGATTCCTTGACAAAATATGTGGAAATCGAGGCAGAACAAGCATGAATCGGAATGCAGATTTGCATAAAGGTCATAGGGAACGAATGAGAAATCGTTTTTTAGCAGAAGGCGAAAATGGATTTGCTGACCATGAGTTATTGGAATTGTTGTTATACTATGCAGTACCAAGAGGAGATGTCAACCCCTTGGCACATAAAATGTTGACAGAATTTGGTACACTTTCTATGCTTTTGGAATCTGATCCCATCGAAATTTCACGCCGTTGTGGTGTAAAAGAATCTACTGCGATTTTGTTGTGTCTACAAGGTGCATTAAATCGAAGATTGCAACATGAAAAATGGAGTAACCGTCCTGTGATGGATACTGTGTCAAAAGCAGGTATGTATGCCATTGAATTATTATCACAATATCATTATGAACGTATGTACATGATGTGTTTAGATAGTCGTAAGGTATTGCTGCATACCTGTATGATTTCAGAAGGTACCATCAATGAATCTGTGGTATATCCGCGTTTGGTAGTAGAGTCTGCTTTAAAATATCAAGCAACATCAGTCATTTTATTGCATAATCATCCTGGTGGCACAACCAAGCCATCGTTTGCGGATATTGAACTTACAACACAGTTATCCAAGATTTTATATGCAATTGGTATCAGTGTTGCCGATCATATTATCGTTGCACAAAATCAATATTTTAGTTTTTTAGAAAATGATTTACTGAAAAATAAATGAGGACTCATAAAAAATGAAATAGTATGAAATAGATATGGAGGTTATGATTATGAAAAAATTATATCGTTCTTGTACAAATGTAAAAATTAGTGGTGTATGTGCTGGCATAGGTGAATATTTTAATATCGATGCGACATTGATTCGCTTATTATGGGTTTTGATAACATTTATGAGTGGCTTTTTTATCGGCTTGCTCGCATATTTCGTATGTGTATTGGTGATTCCAGTAGATGATGGATATATTCATGGCGAATACCAAGAAAAAAAATAATACGAAATATAGTTGAGAAAGGAACGTAGAAAGAGAGGAACAAAAACATGGAAGAAAAAAAGAGAATTTTTAGTGGTATGCAGCCATCTGGCTTGATTACATTGGGAAACTATTTGGGGGCATTGAAGAATTGGACACAATTACAAGATGATTATGATTGTTTGTATTGTATTGTGGATATGCATGCCATTACAGTGCGCCAAGACCCTACGAAGCTGCGAAAACAATGCAGAGATTTATTAACACAATACTTAGCAGTAGGGATTGAACCAGAAAAAAATATCATTTATTATCAATCACATGTTTCACAGCATGCGGAATTGGCATGGATTTTGAATTGTTATACTTATATGGGCGAATTGAATCGTATGACACAATTCAAAGATAAAGCAGCAAAACATTCCGATAATATCAATGCTGGTTTATACACCTATCCTGTATTGATGGCAGCAGATATTTTGTTGTATCAGACAGATTTGGTTCCAGTAGGGGAAGACCAAAGACAGCATTTGGAAATCACAAGAGATATTGCAGGACGTTTCAATGGATTGTATGGTGATGTATTTAAGATTCCTGAAGCTTATATCGGCAAAGTAGGCGCGCGTGTGATGGCACTGCAAGAGCCCACAAAGAAGATGTCCAAATCTGATGAAAATAAAAATAATACCATTGCGTTGATGGATGAACCTGCTGTAATATTAAATAAAGTCAAACGTGCTGTAACAGATTCTGATAGTGAAATCCGCTATGGAGAAGATAAACCAGGTATTTCTAATCTGCTGAATATCTATTGCGCATGTACTGGAAAAACCATTGCACAAGCGGAACAAGAATTCTCTGGCAGTGGATATGGTGCCTTTAAAACGGCTGTAGGAGAAGCGGTTGTAGCAGAATTAGAACCCATTCAGAAAAAAGTAAAAGATTTGGAAAAAAATAAAGATTATTTAGATGAAGTAATACAAAAGGGAGCAGAGCGCGCAGGTCGTCTGGCAGCAAGAACCTTAACAAAGGTGCATAAAAAGATTGGTTTTCCTCCTGTCATACGTGAAAAGAAATAAGCAAACTATGATTTTGATTCATAATATGATGTAGGGGTGATGTCTTGAATTCAAAAGGACAGGATACCAAACAGCGTTTGGCGGATAGCTTGAAAACGCTGATGCAACAACGAAGTTTTGAAAAAATTACCATACAAAATATTACAGATGCCGCTGGTTTTATTCGACCTACATTTTATAACCATTTTCAAGATAAATATCAAGTAGTAGAATGGATTTTTGAACAGGAAGTCATCAATAGTGCGCGTTCTTATTTTGCAGCAGGAAAATATAAAGAAGGCATACGTGGTATGTTGGAAGAAATGCAAGCCAATCAGAGTTTTTATGTCAATGCGGCAAAAATTTCAGGACAAAATGCGTTTCGAGATGTGATTTTTCAATCATTTCGCTTACTGATTGAGGAGGTGCTTTGCAGTAGGATGCAGCATCGCACAGATTTGCCGCATCTATTTCAGCCGGAATTGTTGGCGGAGTTTTACGCAAATGCAGAAACATTTTTATTGATGAAATGGTTGGATAATGATATGAGTTTTCATGTAGATGATATGGAAAAGGCGCATTGGTTTTTGATTTCAGTGTCCTTTGAAGATGTTGTCAAAGAAATTTCTTTGCCTGTCATAAAATAGACACGATACATAAAATAAAAAGAGAGTATGTCACTTTATATGACATACTCTTAGCTTGTCAAAAAATTATATTTCATAATTTTTCAAGCGAGCGGAAGGGCTTGGGAAACGAAGCGTTTCCCAACTGGAATCCGCAGTCGGAATTTATTTCCGACGAGGAAAAGCCGAAGTTTCAAGGCTTTTAGCCGATGGAACTTCGAGCTTTATACTTCTGTCAACTCGTCAAAGGCTTGAATGAAATGAGCCTTTGACGACAGGGTGGCGACTTTTTCGACACCCTGAGAGTATGTCACTTTATATGACATACTCTTTTTGTATCATCTATTGGTGTCAGACACTCTTACAATATGAAAATTGTAAAATTAATTCATATCTTCCACTTCCATATCTACAGTATCTGTGATGGACTCTTCTGCAACAGATGTATTTTCTGGCTGTGCTGGAATGGCAAAGTCAACTGTATCTGTTTCGGTTGTTTCTGCTGCGTTTTCTGCTAATTCAGGTAAGGTTGGTAAATTATAATGTGCACGTACTTTGTTTTCAATCTCACGACACATAGCTGGGTGTTCTTTTAAGAATGTTTTTGCATTTTCACGACCCTGACCAATGCGTGTTTCTTCATACGCGTACCAAGCACCGCTTTTATTCACAATGTCTAAATTTGCTGCTAAGTCCAGTATATCGCCTTCTTTGGAAATCCCTTGTCCATACACAATGTCAAATTCCGCTGTTTTGAAAGGAGGCGCTACTTTATTTTTCGCAATTTTTGCTTTTACACGGTTTCCGACAAATTCAGTACCTTGCTTGATGACATCTGTTTTACGAATGTCGATACGAATGGAAGCGTAAAATTTCAATGCACGACCACCTGTTGTTGTTTCAGGATTGCCAAATGTAACACCAATTTTTTCACGCAATTGGTTGATAAATACAACAGTACAATGAGATTTGTTTGTAATACCTGTTAATTTACGTAAAGCCTGACTCATCAATCTAGCCTGCAGCCCCATATGAGAATCGCCCATTTCGCCTTCGATTTCCGCACGAGGTACCAAAGCTGCAACAGAGTCGACAATCACAATATCAATCGCACCACTGCGCACCATTGTTTCTGCGATTTCTAACGCCTGTTCGCCATCGTCTGGTTGTGAAATATATAGATTATCAATATCTACACCAACTGCTTTGGCATATGTGGGGTCTAAAGCATGTTCTGCATCGACATATCCCGCAATACCGCCGCTTTTTTGCACTTCTGCTACCATATGCAGTGCAATGGTTGTTTTACCGGAAGATTCTGGACCATATACTTCTATGATTCTGCCCTTTGGCACGCCACCAACACCCAATGCAATATCCAAACTCAAAGAACCAGAAGGAACAACATCTACATTCATTTTTGCGCTTTCATCACCCAGTTTCATGATGGCGCCTTTTCCGAACTGTTTTTCGATTTGGCTCAAAGCCGCGTCCAATGCTTTTTGTCTGTCGTCATTTGCGAATGCTTCTTTATTTTCTTTTGATGCTTTTGCTGCTGCCATAGTATAACCACCTTTCAGGGATAATTTCAGAAAATAGAATGTCGAACTTATGTTCTTATTTTACCCAATTTTCAATCGTATGTCAACTGCTTTTTTCGTTTTTCTTTTGCCAAATAGGAGCTTCAGCCAGTAAGACAGCGCAAAAAATGAGTATACAGCCCAAATAACTGCGGAAAGTCATGCGCTCATGATACAACACAGCGGAAATCAAAGCGGCAAAAATAGATTCTGTGGTAATGATGAGGGCAGTTTTGGTAGGAGAGGTTTCTCTTTGTCCAACAGACTGCAACACAAAATAAATTCCTGTACAAAATATACCCACATATAAAAAATTACCAATCGCACCAACAGAAAGCGGTGGAACTGTATCTCCCAAACATAGTACAAGAATCAAAGAAAAAATAGCGACAACTGCATTTTCTACCAACGCAATACGAATGGAATCACAAGCCGAAATCAATCGTCCCATCAAAGCCATTTGTAGAGAAAAAGCAATGGAAGCACCAAACGACAAAATCGCACCCAAATCCAAACGCAGACCATCTGTTACAGAAAGCAAAGCAACACCAATCATCGTAATACAAGCAGCAGACAAAACTGTGACGCTGGGACGTTGGCGAAATGCAATCCAACAAATGATAGGGACAACTACCGCTTGTGTATTACATAAAAAAGCATTAACAGAAGGTGTGGTATATTGTAGCCCTATCGTCAGCAGGAAAAAGGTTGCTGCCAAGAGTACACCCAAAATACTGCCATATTTCCATTCTTGTTGTGTGATATGACGCAGGTGTTTATGATATACCAATGCAAGACAAAGTGTAGCAACAAGAAAGCGCCCACAAATAATATGATAAGGTGTATATCCCCAATCCAGTAAATATTTCACACTGATAAATCCGCCACCACCAAGAAATGCAGCCAGCAATAACAGCCAATCGCCCTTATGCTTCATATTGCAATGCCTTTCTCAATAAATCTAATGCATACATCGTTGCGCGTTCTCGAATTTGATTACGCTTTCCTGTATAGTGATATTCTGTGACGGTTGTTTTTCCTTTGATGGATAATCCAATATAAACCAGACCAACCGGTTTTTCTGCTGTACCGCCATCTGGTCCAGCAATGCCCGTTGTAGAAATACCAATATCGGCACCACTTGTTTTGGCGATGCCTTCTGCCATTTCTGCCGCGGTTTGGGCACTGACAGCAGTATAAGTTTCCAATGTTTGGGCTTGTACGCCGAGTCTTTGCATTTTTGCTTGATTGGAGTAGGTGACACAACCCTCTAATAATACTTCCGAAATGCCGGGATATTCGACCAATGCAGAGGTCAATAAACCACCGGTACAAGACTCTGCTACAGCAATGGTAAGATGCTTGGACAATAAAAGCTGTGCGACTACAGTTTGCATATTGGTTTCCCCTTCCGCATATACAGCAGAGCCTAAACGTTCACGCAATGCAGCTTTGATAGGTGCAATCAATGTTTTTGCTTCGGCTTCTGTTTTTGCTTTTGCGGTGATACGCAATATGGATTCTCCAAATTTTGCATAAGGTGCAATGGTTGGGTTCGTCTGTGCATCAATGATATCTTTGACAAGTGTTTCCATTGCACTTTCGCCAACACTTGCGACACGCAAAATTTCAGATACGAAAGTATACTCTTGTTTTGTCTGCAAATAAGGTTTGACTTGATTTTCAAACATTGGAACAGTTTCTTTGGGTGGTCCGGGAAGCATTACAATGATTTTATTATTTTTTTCGATGATAATACCAGGTGCTGTACCATTGTCGTTGTATAGTACAATGCCATGCTCTTTGGGTACCATAGCTTGTTTGCGGTTGTTTTCTGTCATGACTCTACCAGTACGGTCAAAATATTTTTGAATACGTCCCAAAGCACGTGCATCGAGTACCAATTCTTCTCCAAAGTAAGCGGCTGCGGTTTCTTTTGTTAAATCGTCCTCTGTGGGACCTAAACCACCTGTTGTGATGATGAGGTCTGCACGAGAAAATGCTTGATATAATGTATCTTTGAGCCGTTGTGGATTATCTCCTACAACAGTCTGAAAATATACCTCTATGCCCAATTGTGCCAGTTCTTTGGATAGATATTGTGCATTGGTATTCAAAATATCTCCTAATAGTATTTCTGTTCCCACTGCAATGATTTCTGCTTTCAAAAGAATACACCTCCAAAAATAGTTATAGATTCTCAGTTTGTTTTTGTAAAATGTGCAATAACAGTTTTTGAAATGCGGTATCCGCTTCAGCAGTACGTTTTGGAATATGTCCGCCGCGTTCTTTGTGCTTTTTTCGCATTTCACGTGAGATATGACGTTCAAATAGCATACGGTCTATGTTTTCATTGGTATAACGAAAACCGTTCGGGTGTAATACGATACAACCTTTTGCAAGTAAAAGTGTGGCAAGACCATAGTCTGATGTTACGCCTATATCACCAGCAACTGCTAGATTCGCAATATAAAGATCTGCGCTGTCTGCTCCTTTGTCTACAGTAGTGATTTTTACAAATTCTTGTGGATAAGAAAGTATATGTGTCACATCACATACCATATGTACCATAACTTGACATTGTTTTGCACAATCTAGTATGATTTCTTTGACCGGACAGGCATCTGCATCTACTAAAATTTGCATGAATCTCTCCTCCTGTTGATTTGCCTTTCCTCATTATTATCAAAAAATACAGTTTGGTCAAGTATTTTTTAGAAACAATGGAAAGAATGGAAATCATAGGGACAGTATCTATCTTTACGTGTCAAGAAAAACAAAGTATAATAGAACAAATCACAAAAATGATATTGAGAAAGGAAAAAATGATGGCAACACAAAAATATACACAATTTCCATGTCAAGGTTGTGGAAATCGATGTTTTTTGGAAATCCAATATGATACAAATGCAATCCAATCTGTAAAGGGCAATCGCTGCGATGGTGGAAAACGTTATGCTGCACAGCAGCTTTTGCGGGATAAAATTTCGGTTTGCTTACCTACCATAGATGGTAGACAGGCAAGGGTAGTATCCACAGAGCCAATTCCCTTGCAATATCATACAGCTTGTTTGGAACAACTGGCACAACTTGTATTGGAAACCCCTGTATGCAAAGGGGAAACGATATGGGAAGATTGGAAAACAGGGATTTGTGTTGTAGCGGATGAAAATTTATTTTAGTGAAAAAAGGAATGATTGCACAAAATAAAATGTGTCATCATTCCTTTTTCTCTTTTCGTATTAATATCCCATATCTTCTCCTACAAGAATCACTTTGATTCTATGTGCAGGACGACAAACGCGTGTAATTAAAATTTCATTACAGATACATTCTTCCGAAGTACAGTTATGACAACGTCCTGTGCTGGCACAAGGAGTTTTTCCTAAAAAGCGCATGCTGTTGACAGGAGCTGCAAAGCCACGTGCACGCTTGATAGCTGCATCTACATCCTTTGCTACTTTATTCATGCCACAAATAACAATCACATGTTTGGGACCGAAACAAATCGCAGCGACACGATTGCCTGTACCATCAATGTTGACCAATACACCTTCTTCTGAAATGGCGTTTGCACTGGTTAAAAAATAGTCTGCAAGCAAACCTTTGCGATGCAAAGCTGCAATTTCTTCTGGTGATTTGCCCAAATCTCTATCAATGACATCATAATCTCTTTCATGCAATGCTTTTGTTAGTCCCATATCACGAATGGTCATAGAACCGCCCCATGCAACAGAACTTTTTTCTGGAATCAAAGAAAGTGCTTTTTGCAGTGCTTCTTCTGCGGTAGGACAGTAGTAAGCTTCAAAATGACGTTTTTCCAGATTTTCGACTAAGTATTTTCCTAATTTTTCATTACGGATTTCGTTTGGTGTAGCCATAATACAAGACTCCTTTCATCATGAAAATGCGCAACCAATAGTATGTATTGTTTACATTGCAATTCTATTTTAGCACAAAGTAATTATGTGGCATAGTATTTTTTATACCAAATGGACAAAGAAAGAAGAAAACAGGGTCATTTCAAACGTTTGCTTGAAATAACCCTGTTTTGCTTTTTATATAAGAAAAAAAGTGAGAGCAATGGGAAATAAAAAATTTTATAATGTTTCGTGCTTTTGGATGTAGCAAATACCAATTGCAGTTGGTCCACAATGTGTACCGATAGTAACACCAATTGACCATGGTTTACTCTCTATATCATACCCTTCCGAACGCAATGTGTCAATGAGTTCTTGCGCAATATTTTCTCTTTCTTTTTCTGCGCGAATGACACATAAGCGATAGTTCTCTTTTTTGCCTTCCAATTCTGTTTTGGTCATATCCACAATGGTTTTGAGTGCCTTTTTGTGTCCGCGCACTTTGCTTTCTGGAAAAAGTTCGCCTTCTTTCATGACTATGATGGGTTTGATATTCAAAATTGCACCTGCGAATGCTGCGGCTTTTCCGACACGTCCGCCATGTTGTAAAAAGTCTAAGGAATCCACAGTAAAATTGATTTTTGTTGTATTTTTTTGTATTTCTAATTTTGCAAGCAAAGTGTCTAAGTCCATACCTTCCTGCTGCATTTTGCAGGCTTCCCATACCAATAAGCCTTGTGTCCCTGTAACGCTGATAGAATCGAAAACTTCTATACGACGTTCGGGATAGCTTTCCAACAAAATTTGTTTGGCATTGTTTGCGCTTTGAAAAGAGCCGCTAAATTTTGCAGTCAGACAAATACATAATACATCTTTGCCTTCTTTTAAATATGGTTCAAATACATCAATATAATCCTGAATGGGTGGCAAGGAGGTTTTTGGGAATTGTTTGCTTTCCTTTATCTTGTCATAAAATACATCAGCTGTTAAATCAATCAATTCTTTATGATAGGTTACCATGTCAAATGTTGCATAATAAGGTACAATCCCAACACCCAATGCCTTGCGTAAATCGTCTGGTAAATCACAGGAACTGTCTGATATAATTTGATAAGGTTGCATGTCCGTCCTCCAAAACTCAAATTTTCTTTATTTCGCTTCATTTTATAGTATAGATGCGCTTTTGTCAATGGAATGTCGGACAAGAAATCAGAAAAAATACAATTCCTTTTTTGTTGTATTTTTGTTATGAAAATATAGAAATGTTGCTCTTTCTATTTGCTTTTCAACTGGTAGAATGCTATACTTAAAAAATATGGAATTTTGGAGGTGAGAAAATGGGAAAAACTTTGGTCATTGCGGAGAAACCGTCCGTAGCGCGTGATATTGCAAAAGTGCTTGGCGCATCGGAACAAGCAGATGGCTGTCTGATTGGGACAAAATATGTTGTTTCTTGGGCAATTGGTCATTTGGTCACATTGGCAGAACCAGAGGCGTACGATGTCGCATATCGGAAATGGAGTTTTGATACGCTTCCTATCTTACCAGAAAAAATGAAACTGCAAGCGATTTCCAAAACCCGCTCACAATTGCGTATTTTGCATCATTGGCTGCATAGCCGTGAGATTGACGATGTAATTTGCGCAACAGATAGCGGGCGAGAAGGAGAGTTGATATTCCGTTATATTTATGAAATTACAAAATGTAAAAAGCCATTTCGTAGATTATGGATTTCCAGTATGACAGAGAGTGCAATTCGTGACGGCTTTGCACATTTGAAAGCAGGTGCGGAATATGATTTGCTGTATCATTCTGCACAATGTCGTGCCATAGCGGATTGGTTGGTTGGTATGAATGCTTCTCGTGCATACACCATACAATACAATGCTTTGTTGAGCATTGGACGTGTCCAAACACCAACGCTTGCTATGATTGTACAAAGACAGCAGGAGATTGATACCTTTGTGTCACAAACTTATTATGAGGTACAGGCAAATTTTGGCAATTATACAGGGGTTTGGATAGACGAAAAGGCACAAAGCAAAATAGAACAGCGCAAGCAAGCAGAAGAAATTGTAGCACGCAGTCAAGGCAAACAAGGCACAATCAAACAAATTGAGCAAGAAGAAAAACAACAGTTGCCACCATTGTTATATGATTTGACTGAGTTACAGAGAGTTTGCAATCGTGTTTATGGTTTTTCTGCAAAAAAAACATTGGATATTGCACAAACGTTATATGAAAAGCGAAAAATGATTACATATCCGCGTACAGATAGTCGTTATTTGAGTACAGATATGAAAGATACCATCAAACAGATTTTAAATCGTTGTACGCAAATAGATATTTTTGCAAAAGAGACAAAAGAAATTTTATCGTTGCCTCGTTTGCCATTACAGAAACGTATCATAGATGACAGCAAAGTGACAGACCATCATGCAATCATACCTACCAATACCGTTTTGTCTATGGAAAAATTGGCAGAAGACGAGAAAAAAGTGTTTCAATTGATTGTTGCGCGGTTTTTGTCTGTTTTTTATCCGCCATATCGTTATCAAGTGACGAAGGTATATACACAAATACAGCAAGATTTATTTTTGTCAAAAGGAAAATTGGTGCTGCAAGAAGGTTGGTATGCCATAGAACAAAAAATTACGGCTGTGGCAAAAAAACAGAAAGACAAAGAAGAACAATTACCAGCTTTGCAAAAAGGACAATCTGTCACTGTGAAACATACAGAAGTTTTAGAAAAACAAACAAAGCCACCAACTGCATATACAGAAAGCACATTGCTTTCTGCAATGGAACATGCGGGGCGTATGGTCGAAGATGAAACATTGCGAGAACAGATGAAAGAAGGTGGCTTGGGTACACCAGCAACGCGAGCCGCTATCATAGAACGATTGATACAAGTTGGATATATTTATCGTAAGGGAAAAAGCCTTTTGCCAACGGAAAAGGGAAAAAATTTGATTGCTGTTGTGCCAGAACAGCTACGTTCTCCAGAAACAACAGGTAAATGGGAAAAAGGATTATCTTCTATCGCAAAAGGTCGTATGACGCAAGAACGATTTTTAGAGAGTATACAACGTTTTGTACAATTTTTGGTCACAGATGCACAGCAAAATAAAAAAGATGTTTTATTTGAAGCTGAGCCAGTTCGTCAAAAAGGAAAGCGTAGTAAAATAACAGGTTTGGGCAAATGTCCAGCTTGTAAAAAAGGTAAAATTTTGGAGAATACAAAAGCATATTATTGTTCCGAGTGGAAACAAGGCTGCCATTTTACAATTTGGAAAAGCTGTACTGCGCCTTATGGTGTGACAGTAGAACCAGCGCAGGTACGAAAATTGCTCAAAGGCGAATCAGTAGGACCGGTTTCTGCTGTATTACCGCAAACACAAGAACGAGGTACCGCGACATTGGTATTATCCAAAGATGGCAGTGGAAAAATAGAATTGATGGGATTTACAAGAATATAAAAGGAGAATCAAACAGATGGAGTATATGTATGGTATGTTGGGGATTTCCCCAGAAGTGGAAGCATTTGGCGAAAAGATTGTACAAGACTTAAAAGAACGATTTGCGAAAATTGACCAAGTTGCAGAATATAATCAGGCGAAAGTATTGGTGGCAATGCAGAAACATCGCGTAAGTGCAGAATGTTTCGCTGGTTCTACGGGATATGGCTACAATGACCAAGGACGTGAAGTATTGGAAGAAGTATATGCTGCTTGTTTCCATACAGAAGCGGCTTTGGTGCGTCCGCAGATTACTTGCGGCACACATGCTTTAGCGGTTGCGCTTTCAGCCAATTTGTTGCCAGGAGATGAATTGCTTTCTCCTGTGGGCAAACCATATGACACATTAGAAAGTGTCATCGGGATTCGCAAATCTCCCTGTTCTTTGGCAGAATACGGCGTGCAGTATCGTCAAGTGGATTTGTTGCCAGATGGCTCTTTTGACTATGATAATATTGCAAAAGCTATCAATGAAAAAACGAAATTGATTACCATTCAACGTTCCAAAGGGTATCAGATGCGCCCCACTTTTTCTGTGGAAAAAATCGGGCAATTGATTGCCTTTGTGAAAAAAATCAAGCCAGATGTCATTTGTATGGTGGATAATTGTTATGGGGAATTTGTAGAAATGCAAGAACCTAGCGATGTGGGTGCAGATATG
Source organism: uncultured Lachnospiraceae bacterium (assembly GCA_944384295.1). Classification (GTDB taxonomy): domain Bacteria; phylum Bacillota; class Clostridia; order Lachnospirales; family Anaerotignaceae; genus Anaerotignum. The sequence goes on from CALWSU010000032.1 coordinate 19,665, forward strand.
ATTGTGGGTTCTTTGATTAAAAACCCGGGTGGTGGTTTGGCACCGATTGGCGGCTATATTTGTGGTACAAAAGCTTGTATAGACCGTTGTGCGTATCGTTTGAGCGCACCGGGCTTGGGACAAGAGGTTGGCGCGAGCCTAGATGTAATGCGTGCATTCTATCAAGGATTTTTCCTTGCGCCGACAGTTGTAGCAGGAGCGTTGAAAGGTGCGATTTTTGCGGCAAATTTGTTTGAGCGTTTAGGTTTTGCAGTGATTCCCAATGGTACCGAAAGCAGACATGATATCATACAAGCGGTGGAATTAGGTACACCAGAAAGATTGATTGCATTTTGTGAAGGGATACAGGCGGCGGCACCTGTGGATAGCTATGTCAAACCAGAACCCTATGCAATGCCAGGGTATAATTGCGATGTGATTATGGCGGCGGGTGCATTTGTACAAGGTTCTTCGATTGAATTGAGTGCAGACGGTCCTTTGCGTGCACCGTATTCTGTATATTTCCAAGGTGGCTTGACATGGTATCATGCAAAAGTTGGTATCTTGCGTGCATTGCAGGAAATGTATGCAAAAGGGCTGGTCAGCCTGCCAAATGTATGAGCAGCGAAAAGAAAAAGGTTTGTTCCACACGTAATAAAACCATTTCTTGTACCATAGAGGAAGGACAGTCTTACTTAACAAAATGTATGACTGAGGAACAAATCAGTAACTTGGTACCCAATTTATATCAATTATATAATCAAACAATCATAGGAGATTTTTTTCAAATTGCGCCACAATTGCCGAAAAAATTTGTGGATTTGATGATTGTAGACCCGCCTTATAATCTGACAAAACAATATCATGGGAATACATTTACCAAAAAGAAAATGATAGACTATGAAGCGTATACCAGACAATGGCTTTCTCAAACGATACCTTTGCTCAAAGAAAATGCTTCCGTTTATGTTTGTTGTGATTGGGAAAGCAGTCTTGTGATTGGGTGTGTATTGGGTGAGTTTTTACAGGTGAGAAATCGTATCACTTGGCAAAGAGAAAAGGGCAGAGGTGCAAAGGCAAATTGGAAAAATAGCATGGAAGATATTTGGTTTGCGACATATTCTGATACGTATACATTTCATACAGATGCAGTCAAACAACGTCGTAAAGTGCTTGCACCATATCGTGTAGAGGGTGTACCAAAAGATTGGCAGGAAGATGGCACACAACGCTATCGAGATACGTATCCTTCTAATTTTTGGGACGATATTACCATACCATTTTGGTCTATGCCGGAAAATACAGCACATCCAACCCAAAAGCCCGAAAAATTGATTGCAAAATTGATATTGGCAAGTTCAAACCCGGGAGATTTGGTGTTTGATCCTTTCTTAGGTTCTGGAACAACCAGTGTGGTGGCGAAAAAATTAGAAAGGCAGTATTTAGGGATTGAACAGAATCCGCAATATGCCATTTGGACACAAATGCGTTTGGAACGCGCAGAAAGCGAACCCAAAATACAAGGATACGAAGATGGTGTATTTTGGGAACGCAATTCTTTGGCTGCACAAAAGGCTAAGTCTTGCATAGACAAACAGAATCATGTATAATAACCGCAATATCATCAATGAAAAAACAGAGGAGAGAATACACATGAAATTTATCAAAACACCGGTAAAAGGTATGTGCGATATGTTGCCATCAGATATGCGTTTGAGAGAACATATCTTTGCAATGATTCGCGAAACATATGCAACCTATGGCTTTATGCAGATTGAAACACCTGTGATGGAGCATATTGAAAACTTGACATCAAAACAAGGCGGCGATAATGAAAAACTGATTTTCAAAGTAATGAAGCGTGGTGCAGAATTACAACGTGCTTTAGATGCTGGCAAACAAGAATTGGCGGATAATGGCTTGCGCTATGATTTGACAGTGCCTTTGTCCAGATATTATGCCAATAATAAAGAAAAATTGCCTTCTCCTTTCAAAGCATTGCAGATGGGAAGCGTATGGCGTGCGGATAATCCACAAAAAGGACGTTTTCGTCAATTCACACAATGTGACATTGATATTTTGGGAGATGAAACCAATCTTGCAGAAATTGAATTGATTACAGCAACTTCCGCAATGTTGACCAAAATTTTTGCAGAAATTGATATTACAGATTTTACAATCCATATCAATGATAGAAAAATTTTGCGTGCGGCAGCATTGCAGGCAGGTTTCCAAGAAGAAGATATTACTTCTGTTTTGATTTCATTGGATAAATTCGATAAAATTGGTTTGCAGGGCATTCGTTCAGAATTGTTAGAAAATGGATATGCAGCATCTGCAGTAGATGCTTACTTGTCTATGTATGAAAATTTACAGGAAGGTATTTCTTGTGCAGATTTTTGTAAAGAAATTTCAGAAGAATATTTGGAAGCTTCTGTTGTGGAAAATATGGACGAGATTCTGGCTTGTGTCAAACCAATGTTAGCGGATGGCGTGAAGATTGTATTTGACCCGACTTTGGTACGTGGTATGGGATATTATACAGGACCTATTTTTGAAATCAGTATCGATGGCTATTCCTTCTCGATTGCTGGCGGCGGTCGTTATGATGAAATGATTGGTAAATTTAGCGGACAAGATGTCAGCGCAAGTGGTTTTTCGATTGGGTTTGAACGTATTATCACAATTTTGAAAGACCATATGGATAAAGCTGGACAAAGCGTACAAAATGGTACCGTATTTTTATTAGATAAAAAAGTTTCTTTGGAACGCAAACAGGAAATTTTTGCAAAAGCAAAACAGTTGCGCGCGGAAGGAAATGTCGTAAGCATACAGCCAATGCGTAAAAATGTGAAACGTCAAATTGAAATGTTGGAAGCAGAAGGATTCCAAAAATTTGAAAAAATTTATGAATAATAGATAGGATTGTTCTGTATGATTCTATGATAGTTGTGATAGAAAATTCCCGATAAGATATGCTTATGGGGAATTTTTTTTGGTGAATCCAATAAAAACCCCCGGCTATGCCGGGGGACAGACTGTCAAAAAAGTTCAACAATAGCTGGACTTTTTTGGTAAAATAAAAGCAGGTGATAAAAATGATAGAAAAAA
>CALWSU010000033.1 GCA_944384295.1 uncultured Lachnospiraceae bacterium
GAAGCAAAACTGGACTTCGACCGTCTGGAAACCATCACAAAGAAATTGGAAGATGCCGGCTTCCATAATTTCCCCATTGTACTGCATGGTGCTTCTTCTGTAGATCAGAAATGTGTCGCAATGTGCAACCAGTATGGTGGTAAGATTGATGGTGCAAAGGGTATTCCTGCGGAAATGTTGAGAAAAGCTTCCTCTATGGCAGTCTGCAAAATCAACATGGATACAGACCTGCGTCTGGCTATGACAGCAGCAATCCGTAAAGCATTTGGCGAAAATCCTGCTGCATTTGACCCTCGTGGTTATCTGGGCGATGCAAGAAATATGATTCAAGAATTGGTAGAAGATAAAATCAAAAACGTAATTGGTTCTACCGATTCCATGAAATAATCAACCATAAAATAATTCAGTATACAAGCTATAGCATAGGGCATCAAAATCGTTCAAAGATTTGGTGTCCTATTTTTATGTATATGATTTTGTACAGTATTGCTTGCAATGTATATTTTTTTGGGATAAAATGGAAAGAAAGAGTGGAATCTGCTATCTAAAAAATGAAAAGAATGATGTTTGAAAACATAAATTATGTTTCTGTAGTAGAGCCGAAATTTTGAGGAGGATGTTTCTTGATGAATCAAATACCAACACCTTTGACTCTGGAAGAATTGATTTCTTATGGAGCGATAGAAGGAAGTCGAGATGCGTATGATGACGAAACGGGCTTTGCTTATTCTGACCCGGATTCCTCTTTGCTCCACTACCATGAGCAACCATTTACTGGGTTTTACTATGAATTATACCCAAATGGAAGTTTAGAATTATATGTAAAATACCAAGATGGATTACCGGTAGAAGATTATTTTGAATTTTATGAGAATGGAAAAATAAAAGCATATGGCTATGTTTCAGAGGATCGTCTAAATAATTATAGTTATAGTTTTGATTCCGATGGTAAGCTGATATTAAGGAATGTTTTTGAGAATGGAAAGTGGACACAAGAAAAATTTGATGAAAGTAATTTTTCTATGGATACTATATAATATCTCTTTCTGGAGAATCAAAAAAACTATCCTGATTTCCATCCTATAGCAACAAAAAGAAGAAACATATGGATGTAATAGAATCAAAGCGTGTGTAAGGAGGTTATGTATTATGTATGAATTGGTACAGGTTGCACCCCATACCTATTATATCAATAGTCCATCAAAAGTAGGGGTATATGTAGAAGAAGACAATTCTGTGTGGTTGATAGATAGTGGAAATGATAAAGATGCTGGACGAAAAATACAAAAAAGATTAGAGGAAAACGGCTGGACTTTGAAAGCAATTATCAATACACATTCCAATGCAGACCATATTGGTGGCAATACATTGTTACAAAATCGTCTGCAATGTCAAATCTATGCTGCACCTATGGAAAATGCGGTCATCGGTGCACCCATATTGGAACCCTCTTTTTTATATGGCGGGTATCCATTTCAAAAATTAAGAAGTAAATTTTTAATGGCAACCCCTTCACAATCACAAGATATTGCACAGGCAGATTTACCAGAAGGTATGGAAATTTTGCCATTGGGTGGACATTTCTGGCAAATGATTGGTATCAAAACACCAGATGATGTTTATTTCTTGGCGGATTGTGTATTTGGTGAAAATATTGTAGAAAAATATCATATTTCCTTTGTGTATGATACAAAGGCGTTCTTGGAAACTTTGGAGTTTGTCAAAACATTAGAAGGTAAGCTTTGTATCCCAGCACATGCGGAACCAACAGAACACATTGCGGCATTGGCGGAAATTAATCAGAAAAAAACGGAAGAAATCTTGGAACGTTTGCTGACCATCTGTCAGACACCTAAGAATTTTGAAACAATTTTACAAGAAGTTTTTACTTCTTATGGATTGACCATGGATTATGCGCAATATGTATTGGTAGGCAGTACGATTCGCTCTTATTTGTCTTATTTGTTTGATGCAGGCAAAGTAGAAGCTTTTGTAGAAAATGCGTTTTTGTTGTGGAAAACTGTGTAAAGTCAGTACATTTTTTTCAGAAAATTCGGTTGATATGCTATGTGGAAAAATGCTCTTTTTTGGTTGACATTTTTCAGGGAAAAGACTTATTATATAACGTGGGTCAAGAGGCTGTTTTAGATACTGAAATATCCAATGTTGTTTTGTGATACAGTACCTAGAACAGCCTTGGATTCTCTAAAAGATAAAATGTAAAACGAGAAAGGGTGGTTACAGCGATGGAAACGGTTGCGGCAACCAAAGAAAACAAAATGGGTACGATGCCCGTACATAAGCTTTTGTTAGACATGTCGTTGCCAATGATGATTGCTATGTTGGTACAGGCGTTATACAACATCATTGACAGTATTTTCGTAGCACAAATCAGTGAAAATGCGCTTTCTGCGGTTTCGTTGGCATTTCCAATGCAAAATTTTATGATTGCAGTGGCAACAGGTACAGGGGTTGGTGTCAATGCACTTTTGTCAAAGTGCTTGGGGGCAAAACGCTTTAATATTGCCAATAAAACAGCAAACAGCAGTTTATTTTTGACATTGATGAACTGGATCATATTCGTGCTGGTTGGTTTATTTATTGCAAAACCATTTTTGCGTGGACAAACTGATGTAGCGGAAATTGTAACATTAGGCACTACATATTTGCGTATTTGTTGTATTGCATCTTTAGGTATTTTTGCAGAAATCTGTCTGGAACGTTTGCTGCAAGCAACAGGGCGTACTATTTTTACATTGGGTACACAGGCAACAGGTGCAATCATCAATATTATATTAGACCCTATTCTGATTTTTGGGTGGTTTGGTATGCCGGCAATGGGAATCGCTGGTGCGGCATTGGCAACTGTAATCGGGCAGTTTGTCGCTGCGGCATTGGCATTGTATTGTAATGTGCATAAAAATCATGAAATCAAATTTAATTTCAAAAATATCATACCAACAAAATTTATATTATATCAAGTATATAAAGTAGCAATCCCTTCTATTTTGATGGTATCTATTGGTTCTGTGATGATGTTTTTCATCAACCGTATTTTAGCAGTGTTTACCACAACTGCAATTGCAGTATTTGGCGTATATTTCAAACTGCAAAGTTTTATATTTATGCCAATCTTTGGTATGAATAATGGTATGGTTCCGATTGTTGCTTATAATTATGGTGCACGAAAAAGAGAACGTATCATTCATACAGTAAAATTAGCCATCAAATATGCAATTGGTATGATGTTGATTGGATTTTTAATTTTCCAAATCATTCCAGATAAATTGCTTTTGCTGTTTAATGCTTCACCAGATATGATTGCGATTGGTGTACCAGCATTGCGTTTGATTTCGATTTGCTTTTTGTTGGCAGGCTTTAATATTATTTGTTCTTCCGTTTTTCAGGCGCTGGGGAACGGTGTATATAGTTTGATTGTATCTGCTGTACGTCAGTTGGTGCTTTTGGTTCCCGTGGCATTTCTGCTGTCTAAAACGGGAATACTCAATCGTATTTGGTTAGCTTTTCCCATTGCGGAAGTCGGCGCAGCAATTTTGTGTATTTTCTTTTTGCGTAAAATGATGCGATTACTAGATTTTGAATAATTTTCCGTTTTTGATGATATAAAAACAAATTAAAACAAGTCAAAACAAATGGATACAAAGATACAAAAAATGCTATGGTGTGAGATTGCCATAGCATTTTTTTGTAGAATATATTATACTATGAGAGTATGATATTTTATGGAATCATACCACCATGAAAGGAGGGCGAAGCAATGGTTGTGACAGCAATCATACAACAAAAAAAGGATACAGCAAAATATAATATCTTTGTAGATGGTACCTTTGCTTTTGCGCTTTCCATGCAGGATATCGCTTATTTTAAGCTAAAAGAAGGTGTGCAGATTGCACAGCAGACATATGATTTTATACAAGAAAATCTCATTTATATCAAAGCACAAGATACCGCATTACATTATTTGGGCTATCAAATGCGTACACAAGCACAAGTGCGCAAAAAACTAGAAGAAAAAGGTTTTGCAGAGCCTGTTGTGGAACGTGTGATGGCATTTTTGAGTAAATATGGATATTGTGATGATATGGCATATGCAAAAAGTTATATTCGACAATGTCAGAAACTGCGCCCCAAAGGTGCATATGTACTCAAAATGGAACTGCATCAAAGAGGGGTCGCACAGGAAATTGTAGAACAAGCAATACAAGAAGCTGGATTATGCGAAATAGAAGATGCAGCCTATTGGATTAGAAAAAAAATCAAAGGTTCTATAGAAGATTTAGACGAAAAAGAGAAACGACGCCTTTATGGATTTTTACAAAGAAAAGGTTACCGTTGGGATACCATTGCAGAAGCAATGCGCATGATACAAGAGGAGGTGTAACACATGTATGCATATATGGCAGAAATTCGGAAATTAAGAAAGGAAATGCAGGAAGCCTATGCCGCAGAAGAATATACACAAGCGGCAAAATTGGCACGTAAAATGATACAGATTTATTTGGAGTATGATTCTTGCGATTCTATGGAATACGCATCGGATATGCATAATCTTGCTGTTACATTGGATACAATCGGTTTACAGCAACGCGCTTTAGATTATTATAAACGGGCTGCAATACTGAAAAAAGATGCGTCTGGTGAAACATTATCTTATGCAGATACTTTGAATAATTTAGCAATTGCATACAATACAATGAACGATACAGAACATGCGTTGCAATATCACAAACAAACTTTAACCATACGAAAAAATAAATTGGGCGAACATCATATAGACACCATACATAGCCTTTTTCATATAGGAAATACATATGAAGATATGAAATCGTATACGCAAGCATTACAATACCATCAAAAAGCTTTGGAATTGGCACGCGCTACCAAAGATTTTCCAAGATGCGATATCGCAGATATTTTAGCGAGTATGGCAGTTTCCTATGATGCCATGGGAAATTATAAAAAAGCAATCTCTGCATATGAAAAAGCCTTAGACGAAAATGAAAAATCGATGGGAGAGAAAAACTTCCCGCATATGATTTGGATGCTGTCTTTGGCAGAGGTCTGCGAAAAAGCGGGTTGGTACAGTTTGGCGGTAGAGTATTGTGAACGTGCAGTACGAATTCGTCGTAGTATGATGCGTGAAAGTCATTTGGATTTTGTGAATAGTTTGAATAGCTTGGCGGCACTTTGTGCAAAGGCAGGTATGTTTGAAAAAGCGCTCGAATTTCATGAAGAAGTATTGCAATTGGTAGAACAAATTTTAGGCAAAGACCATTTGTTTTATGCCGACACACGCAACCATATGAGTGTAGATTATGCGGGCATGGGTGACTATGAAACAGCCAAAGCCTTGAATCTGGAAGCATTGCATCAAAAACAAGAAATGCTAGGAAAAGAACATCCACAAGTCGCGATTTCTTGGATGACATTGGGTATGTTATATGAAAAAATGGGGCAGGATTTAGATGCTTTGGAAGCATTTCGTTATGCGCTTTCCATTCGCCAAAATGCTTTGGGACGTTATCACCCCACTTATGCAGATACATTAGAAAGTATGGCGCAGATTTTTGGAAAAGTAGGTGCATATGAGGCAGCGGCAAATTATTTGGGAGAGGCGATGCAGTTAAGACGTGACGCAGAGCATGTCGACGATGCGGCATATGTCCATACTTTATATTTATTGGCAAATATGAAGCAAAAGGCAGAAGAAAATGCAATTGCAATCTCGTTATGCAAAGAAGCCATGCATCGTGTAGAAGAACATTTTGGAAAAGCGCATCCTTTGTATGCTTTAGCATTGGTGCAAATGGGAGATATTTATGCGGCACAGCAGCAATACGCAGAAGCGATACAGAACTTTACACAAGCGGCGGCAATACAAAAGGAAATGTTAGACGAAGACAATCCGCAGTATTTGCATACGATGGAACGCTTGGCAGAAATTCATGCCATAGAAGGAAAATACGACGCAGCGATTACATATTATTTAGCAGTGCATGATGCCAATTTTGAAGAAACCCCACAAGAATTGCTCAAAGCAGCAGAAACGCTTTTGCAAGTTGCATGTTGTTATTTGATGTTGGAAGAAGGCAAAAAAGCAGCCGCATATCATCAAGAAGCAAAAGAAAAAATGCATCGAGCGGATTTGCCAGAAAGTACAAAATTTTCTACATGGGAACAGGCATATCAGGCGTATTTGACACAAGGTATTTCACCTTTTGCGAAACTGGCACAGCCAGAACATATTGGGAAAAAGGCAAGATTGCGAAAAGCGGCTGATTTGTTTACAGATATTTTTGCAAAACAAAGTTTATTGGAAGGATTTTCTCCACAAGAATTTGCAAGAAATGCCATGTTGTTGGGAGAAGTGTTGCAACGTCTAGGAAAGTATGAAGACGCGAGACATTGGTATGACCAAGCAGTTAGAGAAGCAGAAGGCATGCAATATGCGCAGGCAAGTCAGCATCTAGGTGAAATTTATGTATGGATGGGCAATGATGAGAAAGCAATACAAAAGCTGACCAATGCAAAAAATTATATTGAAGAATATGACAGCGTAAAAACAGAATTATATGCAAAAATATTGGTATGTTTAGGAGATTGCTATTCCCATCAAGGCGAGATGGAAAAGGCTACACGTTTTTATTTGCCCTATATTCGTTTGTATCGAGAACTGCAATTGCCGAAAGATAGTGGATACGAAAAAAGATTGGAACAAACAGGACGTATGCTCAAAGAAATTGGAAAATATCAAGAGGCGGCGGAATGTTACAGCGAATTGGCGCTTTGTGTACGCGCAAAAGAAGGGGAATCGGAACGTTTTTCACATTTATTGCTCAAAACAGCCGAAACACACATTGCGCAAGGCAATCAAAAAGAAGCAGAAACATTATTGGATCGTGTGCTATTGTTGGGCGCAAAGGAAGGCAGACATACAGCACAGTATGCCAAACTATGCGATAAAGTGGGCAGAATGTACGCAAAAAATGGCAGCCTAGAGCGTGCAATGGATACGCTTGTAGTGGCGTATGAAATGGCACGTAGAGGCGAAAATGAAATGACAAAAGAAGCAAGAGCCGCTTTGTTGTCCACATTTCGGAAATTAGATGACCAAAAACGCTATTTGGCGGCAAAAGAAGGCAAAAATTTAGAAGAAAGTTGTTGACAGCAAAGCATCTGTATGTTAGTATAATGAAGTATGTCAGCCGCATGGAGAGGTTCTTGGAAAATCAAAGAAGGGCTTTGGTTACCGTATCCAGCGAGTAAAGTGTGAGGAGGTGTTCACATGTACGCAATTATTGAAACCGGTGGTAAGCAGTACAAAGTAGCAGAAGGCGATATTATCACAGTAGAAAAACTGGGTGTAGAAGCAGGTCAGGAATACACATTTGACAAAGTTCTGGTACTGGCAAAAGACGGCGATGTAAAAGTTGGCGCACCTTATGTAGAAGGCGCAGCAGTTACAGCATCTGTAATTGGCGACGGCAAAGCAAAAAAGGTGATCGTTTACAAATACAAACCCAAAAAAGGCTTCCACAAGAAAAATGGTCACAGACAGCCTTTTACAAAATTGCAGATCAAATCTATCTAATGTAGTATGATAGCATGATTCGAGCAAGATTTTATCAAAAAGAAGATCAAATCTGTGCATTTGAGATTTCCGGTCACGCTGGCTATGCGCCGGCAGGAGAAGATATTGTATGTGCGGCAGTGACTGTGCTGGCACTCAATACACTCAATGCCATCGAAAAGTTTACAGAAGTACCTTTTCGTGCAGAAGCAGACGAAAAAAAGGGCGGTTATCTCAAAGCAGAGTTTCCCTTGGAGGGGATACGGGACAAGCAGGTACAGCTTTTATTGCAAACGCTTTTGTTGGGCTTGTCCGGTATACAAGCGCAGTATCATAAGTATATCACTTTGAAAATTGAGGAGGTGTAAGTATGTTCAGATTAAACCTTCAGTTCTTCGCGCACCACAAAGGCGGCGGTTCCACAAAGAACGGTCGTGATTCCAATGCAAAAAGATTGGGTGCAAAACGTGCAGATGGTCAGTTCGTATTGGCTGGCAATATTTTATACACACAGCGTGGTACAAAGATTCATCCTGGTGTGAACGTAGGCAGAGGCGGCAACGATACATTGTTTGCTCTGGTTGACGGTCGTGTAAAATATGAAAGAAAAGGCAGAGATAAAAAACAGGTTTCTGTATATCCTGTTGAAATTGCTGAATAAGAAAAGCAAAGGCTTCAAATGTTATCATTTGAAGCCTTTTTCGTGAAAAGCAAAAAGATTTGCTTCTGACGAAAAAGGCTGAAGTATGCAATCCAATGAAATCAAGAAAGGGTATGGTGAGAAAATCATGTTTGTAGATCGTGTAAAAATCCATATCAAAGGCGGCAATGGCGGCAATGGTATGGTTTCTTTCTTCCGTGCAAAATATATCACTCATGGTGGACCAGATGGCGGCGACGGCGGCAGAGGCGGCGATGTCATTTTTGTTGGTGATGAAAGTATGGGTACTTTGATGGACTTTCGTTATAAACGTATGTTTAAGGCGGGCAATGGTCAAGATGGCGGCAAACGTAACTGCTTTGGCAAAGATGGCGAAAGCATTGTCATCAAAGTGCCTGTAGGTACTGTCATTCGTGAAGCGGAAAGCGGCAAAATTATGGCAGATATTACAAAACATGGAGAAGAAAAAATTCTGATTCATGGTGGCAAAGGCGGCAAAGGCAATCAGCATTTTGCAACACCTACTAGACAAGCGCCACGTTATGCAGAACAGGGACGCGTTGCAAAGGAATACGATGTCATTTTAGAATTGAAACTGATTGCAGATGTAGGCTTGATTGGTTTCCCGAATGTCGGAAAATCGACATTGCTGTCTATGGTAACCAATGCCAATCCCAAAATTGCAAATTATCATTTTACCACATTATCTCCAAACCTTGGTGTGGTAGAAGGGCGTTATGGCGATTCTTTTGTATTGGCAGACATTCCCGGTCTGGTGGAAGGCGCAAGCGAAGGCGTTGGTTTGGGACATGCTTTTTTGCGTCATGTGGAACGTACCAAAGTATTCATCCATGTGGTAGATGCTGCTGGCGTGGAAGGCGATGACCCTGTGGAAAATGTGCGTAAAATCAATCAGGAATTAGAAAACTATAATCCAGAATTGATGAAACGTCCACAAGTCATTGCAGCGAATAAAACCGACATTCCCGGCGCGGAAGAAAATGTACAACGTTTGAAAGATGCCTATGAAAAAGATGGTTTTGTGGTATTTCCGATTTCTGCCGCAACCAATAAAGGTTTGGATGAACTGCTGACCAAAGTAGGCGAAATCCTGAAAAATTATCCAGATGATATCGTATTTGAAGAAGAATATGAAGAATACGACGAAGTGGCAGTGGATCAAGAACCATTTACCATTGAAATCGAAGATGATGTGTATGTGGTGCGTGGTGTTGGTGTAGAAAAAATGATTGGTTATACCAATATTGATACTGAAAAAGGTTTTGCTTTCTTCCAAAGATATTTGAAAGAAAAGGGCATTATAGAAGCGTTAGAAGAAAAAGGGATTCAAGAAGGAGATACAGTACGTATCTATGATATGGAATTTGAATTCTGGAAATAAAATAATTTTTAGAAAAGTTCGTATACACTTGGATAAGTGGTACGAACTTTTTTTATGGCATGTTTTGTGTATTTTGGGAAAGACTAAACAAAGTGATATACCAAAGAAATTCCAAACGAGGTGATGCATATGATACAAACGGCAAATACACAATCATGCCGTATGTTTTATACCAATGGCGAAAAATTTAAAACAAATGCTTACCTTGCGTTTTATCGTATCCCTTTACAACGTGAGGAAGCAACAAAATTGGCAGTTTTGACAGAAATCTATCGCAGTGGCATACAAACGGGATTTGCCAAAGATGACGCAGAAGTTTTAGTGGCAGTGCAAAAAGAAGCAGAAAATTTATATGGTGCATTGTGGGACATTCAAATTGTGAAGAAAGGCGCAGAAGCTTGGCTTTCTTTTTCGTTGGAAGTGGCAAAACATGTTACAGAACAGGAAGCATTGGATTTTTTATCTGCTTTGATGCGTCCTGTGACACAGGAAATGTGTACACAAGTATTAGAACGCAGAAAGGCGATTCTCCGTCGCAGATTAGAAGCGCAGGCTGATGATAAAATGACATACGCTACTTTACGTTGTCAGGAATTGACAGGCGGTCAAACGGGATTTGGTGTCTGTGCAGATGGTTATTTGGAAGATTTGGAGCAGATTACAGCCGAAGGCTTGATGGCTTTTGATACAAAAATCCGCAGACATGCACCTTTGTATTTGTTTTTTTGTGGAGATGCAGAAGGGCGTAAAAATTTAAAACAATGGAAAAAACACTTAGAGGTATCTACAGAAACCATATGGACGTTTCCAAAAGTATATTTGGAACCAAGAGAAGTGCAAATGGTACGGGATCGACAAAAAGTTTCACAAACAAGATTAGCAATGGGTTTTGTCAGCAATATTTCACCAAAGAGCAGAAAAATGATGGCATTGCGTGTGTTGTGTGAATGTTTGGGCAGCAGTGGCAGTGGGCTTTTGTTCCAACAACTAAGGGAACAACAAGGATTGTGTTATGATATTTCATTGCGTTGTGACCGTATGTCGGGCTTGGTTTATGCGCAAACTGGAGTTGCACAAAAAGACCTCAAACAAAGTGCTTCGCAAATTGTGAAAATCATAAAAAATGTCGCAAGACAAGGTATTGCAGAAGCAGATTTTCAAAACGCAAAACGCCAGATTGCGCAGCAGATACAAGATATTGCAGACCATCCTTGGCAGATATTGGATTTTGTTGCGGAACAAGAAGTTTTACAAACCAATGCAGATACACAAACATATCTGCATCTATTGGAAAATATGGAACAAGAAGAAATCAAAAAGGCTGCCGCGGATTTGGAGTTGGCAACCATTTATATTTTGACCAGCGAGGAGGAGAAAAAATGTCAAACGTGCGATATGCCGCAGGAGAGCGCATTGTGTGGGATATAAGTACTTCAGGGATGCCTTGTATCACGTATCCAAAGCGTGGATTTGGACAAAAAATGGCAGCAATTGTTGTGCCTTATGGTGCGAATGGTTTATTGTGGCGCCAAAAAGGTGCGGTGCGAGCAGAACAGTTTCCGAAAGGGATTGCCCATTTTATAGAACATAAATTATTTGTACAATCATGGGGCGATGCTTTGCACCGTTTTGCAAAACAGGGCGCAGTTGCAAATGCTTTTACAGATGGAGAACGTACCGTATATTATTTTACGTGTCGAGAAGAATTTGATAAAAATTTAAAGTTATTGCTAGATTTTGTACAACATCCCTATTTTACGAAAGAGAATGTAGAAAAAGAAAAAGGCATTATCACCAGTGAAATCAATTTATATGATAATCGTGCAGACTGGGTTGGGTATTATCAAATGTTGGATATGTTGTATACCAATCATTGTGTCAAATATCCCATTGCTGGTACCGCAGATTCCGTGCAATATACGACAGCAGAAGATTTACAGAAAGTATATGATGCTTGTTATCTGCCCCAAGAATTTACACTGGTTTGTGTGGGAGATGTACAGCCTTTCCAAGTCCTACAGGCAGCACAAAGTGTCAAACGAAAAGAGAAAAAAGGGACTGTCGTGTTTTGCCATGAACCAGAAGCAATTTCGGAAAAATATAGAGAATATCATATGAATTTGCGTCAGCCTGTTTTTCAGATTGGTTTCAAATTGCCAGAACGTAAGAAAAATCTAGCGGAAAAAATGGCGATGGATTTTTTATTAGACCTGTGGGCAGGAGAAAGCAGTGCATTTTTTGCGCAGGCGTATCAAAAAGAATATTTAGATGAGCCATTGGGACGTGGCTATTTTTGTGGGGAAGGATATGCGTTTTGTGCTTTTTCTGGCAGTGGGTCAAAAGCGGAGGCAACCGCAGAACTCTTGCTGGAAGCATGGAAAAAATTGCAGACAGAAGGAATCTCAAAAGAAGATTTTCAACGGTTACAAAAGAAACATATTGGACAGATTTTAAGAAAGTTCCAATCTGTGCAGGCATTGGGTATGGCGCAAATCGATTTGGCGTCATATGGTGCAGATGTCGGCGAATGGTTCCGCTTGTCCAAAGAATTGCACAAACAAGATGTAGAAAAATTGTTGCAAAATACCATTCAGGAGGATAAAATGGTTCTATCAATTGTACGATAGAAAGAAGGGATGGTATGCCAGAAATCTGGTTTCCTCATATGGGGATAGAAATTGAGCATTTGAGTCGTACCGCATTTACGATATTTGGTCGTGAAATATATTGGTATGGTATTTTTATTGGTCTTGGTGTGATTTTAGGTGTTTTGTTGGTATTGCACGAAGCCAAACGCACAGGACAAAATCCAGACACCTATTTAGACTTTGCAATCTATGCGGTGATTTTTGCGGTAATAGGCGCAAGGTTGTATTATGTTTTGTTTTCATGGGATTTTTATAGTCAAAATCCAGAAAAAATATTTGCATTGCGAGAAGGTGGGCTTGCCATTTACGGCGGTGTGATTGGCGGTGTATTGACGGCTATTGTGTATACCAAATGGAAAAAGCTCAATTTTTGGCTTTTGGCAGATACTGCTGCACCTTCTTTGATTTTAGGGCAAATGCTGGGACGTTGGGGAAATTTTTTCAATCGAGAAGCCTTTGGCGGGTATACAGATAATTTTTTTGCAATGCGGTGTCCTTTGACAGATGTACGTGCTTCTGATGTGACACCAGATATTTTGGAACATTTGGTGCATGTCAATGGCGTAGACTATATACAAGTACACCCCACATTTTTATATGAATCTTTATGGAACTTGGGTGTATTGCTGGTATTGCTTTGGTTCCAGCGACATAAAAAGTTTGATGGACAGGTGGCAGCTTTGTATTTCTTTGGATATGCCTTAGGGCGTGTTTGGATTGAAGGACTGCGCACCGACCAATTGATGATAGGCAGTTTTGCGGTATCTCAGGTGCTTTCGGCAGTTTTGATTCTGGCAGCAATCGTGTTGTATGTGTATCGCAGAAAGAAAGCACAAAATATATCAGAAATCTAGGCACAATAAAAACACAATCCAGCATATGTGTGATATATGTTCGATTGTGTTTTTTCTATTTTATTTTTTATATTTTTTATTGTATCATAGTATCAATCATAGCGCTGATTTTATCACGACTGATTTTTTCCAAAATGGCTTTTTGTACAAAAGCTTCTTTGCTGTATCCAAACTGTGTCAAATATTCTTCTAAAAGTTCCATGGTTTCAGCATCTAAAGAAACACTCAATTTTTTTGATTTTGTTTTTGTGGATGTTTTTTTCCGTTTGGTCGTGGATTTTTTGCTTTTATCCGCCAAGTTCTGTGCCCCCTTTCTTTTTAGATAGTATAACAAAAAACGGTAAAAAATGGCAGTATTTTTTATCATAGAAACGGTCATACTATCATCGTACCAAATAAAAGGAGGCGCAAATTCATGGAAAAATGTAATGAATGTATCAGATGTACCGTTGACAATTGCAGACATCACCACAACACAAAAAATTACTGCACACTGGAAACCATTCAGGTAGGCACACATGAAGCCAACCCAACAATGGATCAGTGCACAGACTGTCTGTCTTATACAAAAAGATAAGTAGGCAGAAAAAATAGAAGAAGCGGGCATTTCATGAATTTGAGGTGTCCGCTTTTTCTCTGTTTTTAGGAACAGAAAAAAATACCGAATGTAAAGTAAAAATACTTGACAGCTTTTTGTTTTTCGTATAAAATAACACAGGTGGTTGTAAAGTGATTTTACTTTACAGGAGGAAAGAACCATGAATGATATTTTACATTTGACTTTGCTGTTCGATTTTTATGGCGAATTGCTGACCGAAAAACAAAAGCAAGTCTTTTCCCTGCATTATCAAGACGATCTTTCTTTATCAGAAATTGGGGAAGAATTGTCGATTAGTCGGCAGGCTGTGCGTGATTTGCTCAAACGTACAGAAAAAATACTGCTGGATTATGAACAAAAACTAGGATTGGTGGCACGGTTTCAGGAACAAAAAAAATCAGTGCGCCAAATGCTTGAGATTATGCAGGATTTAGAAATAGATGGTCTTTCCGAAAAACGTATGCGCCAGATAGAAACCATGAAAGAAATTGCACAAGCGATTTTATCCTAAAAATCCGAAAAAGGAGGGCGGTCTATGGCATTTGAAAATCTTTCTAGCAAATTACAAGATGTATTCAAGCAGCTCAGAGGAAAAGGCAAGCTGACAGAAGCTGATGTAAAGACTGCCATGCGTGAAGTGAAAATCGCGCTTCTGGAAGCAGACGTAAACTTTAAGATTGTAAAAAGCTTTATCAAAACCGTAACAGAACGTGCAATAGGTACCGAAGTGCTGGAAGGCTTAAACCCAGGACAACAAGTAATCAAAATCGTAAATGAAGAATTGATTGCATTGATGGGTACTACACAAAGTCAGTTGACATTTGCAAAGCGTCCCCCTACGATTTATATGATGGTAGGGTTGCAGGGTGCCGGGAAAACCACAAGCAGTGGGAAATTAGCAGGTCAGTTACGCAAACAGGGCAGAAATCCGCTTTTGGTTGCCTGTGACATTTATCGTCCGGCGGCAATTAAACAGTTACAAGTGGTTGGCAAAAATTATAATATCCCTGTGTTTGAAATGGGCAATCAAGTCAGCCCTGTGGAAATTTCCAAACAGGCTTTGATATATGCAGAAGAAAATCGCCATGATGTGATTTTGATTGATACGGCAGGTCGTCTGCATATCAATGAAGAATTGATGCAGGAATTACAGGACATCAAAGCAACGGTCAAACCACAAGAAATCTTGTTGGTAGTAGACGCTATGACAGGGCAAGATGCTGTAACAGTAGCAGAAAGTTTTGATACACAGCTTGGGATTGATGGTATCATTATGACAAAACTGGACGGCGACGCCAGAGGCGGTGCAGCTTTGTCCGTACGCAGTGTGACCAACAAACCCATTAAATATATTGGTATGGGCGAAAAAATGGAGGATTTAGAACCATTTTATCCCGACCGTATGGCTTCCCGTATTTTAGGTATGGGCGATGTTTTGACACTGATTGATAAAGTACAACAGAACATCGACGAAAAGGAAGCTGTGGAAATGCAGAAGAAAATGCTTTCCAATGAATTTACATTGGAAGATTTTCTCTCTCAAATGCAGCAAATCAAAAAAATGGGTCCTTTAAAAGACTTGATGGGTATGATTCCTGGTATGAATAAATTTAATCTGGAAGAAGCCCTACAAGGTGTTGACCCGTCCAAAGAAATGGCAAAAACAGAGGCAATCATACAATCCATGACAAAAGAAGAAAGAAACAATCCTTCTATTTTGAATGGTCCGCGCAAAAAGCGCATTGCCCAAGGCTCTGGCAGAAGTATTGCCGAAGTCAATCGTCTGCTCAAACAGTTTGAAGAAATGAAAAAAATGATGAAGCAGATGAACAATATGCAAAAAGGTAAGAAGGGTAAATTTCCCTTTTTCCGATAAATTTTTTTAGAACATATAGAAGTAATTGCGGAGGTGAAAGAAATGGCAGTAAGAATTAGACTGAAAAGACTGGGTGCGAAGAAAGCTCCTTTTTATAGAATCGTTGTAGCAGATTCCAGAACATCCAGAAACGGTAAATCCATCGAAGAAATTGGTTACTACGATCCTACAAAGGAACCCGTTGTACTCAAAGTAGATGCAGAAGCAGCAAACAAATGGTTGGCAACAGGTGCACAGCCTTCTGATACAGCAAGAGCTCTGCTGAAAAAAGCTGGCGTAATCGGCGAATAATTCGTAACGGGAGGCCAAAGCGATGAAAGACTTACTCGAAGTAATCGCAAAAAACCTTGTGGAACATCCTGAGGCAGTACAAGTGACAGAAAAGGAAGGCGACCGTGCTACCATTCTGGAACTGAAAGTTGCGCCAGAGGATATGGGGAAAGTCATTGGCAAACAGGGCAGAATTGCAAAAGCAATCCGTACTGTAGTCAAAGCAGCAGCAATCCATGAGGATAAAAAGATTATGGTGGAAATTGTGCAGTAAATCTGTGGTTTGAGATTTTACTGTGTCAGGCAGGGTGCGCTTGCATCCTGCTGATTTTGTTTATACAAAAAAATGAGGTGCGAATATGGAACAATATTTTGAAATTGGAAAAATCACCGGCACACATGGTATTCGAGGCACCATGCGGGTATTCCCAACAACGGAAGACCCAACACGTTTTGAAAAACTCAAAGAAATTATCATAGAAATCAGAGGCAAACAAGAAACCTTTCATATACAGAAAATCGCATATCATAAGCAATTTGTACTGCTGACTGTCAAAGAAATTACAGATATCAATGTCGCAGAATTATATAAAAATGGACGTATTTTGATTCCAGATGCATTGGCGATTCCTTTGGAAGAAAATGAGTATTATACAAGGGATTTATATGGTTTGCGTGTGGTCACAGAAGATGGCGAGGAGCTGGGCGAATTGACAGAGATTTTCCCGACTGGTTCTAATGATGTGTATGTGGTGCGCAAAAATCCTATGGAAAAAGAATTGTTACTGCCTGCCATCAAAGACTGTATTCTTGATGTAGATTTGGAGCATGGTGTGATGACAGTAAAGCTGTTGGAAGGGTTGAGAGGATGAAACAGTTTTTTGTATTGACACTTTTTCCAGAAATGATACTACAGACATTGTCCCATAGTATATTAGGGCGGGCACAAAAGGAAGGGCATATTCAGGTGTCTGCAATCAATATACGTAATTTTACAAAGAATAAACAAAAGCATGTAGACGATTATCCCTATGGTGGCGGCGCGGGTATGGTGATGCAGGCACAACCGATTTATGATGCCTATCAAAGCATTGCACCACAGACAAAGGGTGCAAAAGTCATCTATTTGACACCGCAAGGCAGACCTTTTACACAACGTGTCGCAGAAGAATTGGCACAAGAAGAAAATCTCGTTTTTTTATGCGGACATTATGAGGGTGTGGACGAAAGAGTCATTGAGGAAATCGTGACAGATGAAATTTCATTGGGCGATTTTGTATTAACAGGCGGAGAATTGGCGGCAATCACCATCATTGATGCGGTATCCCGTTTGGTTCCAGGCGTATTGGGAAAAGAAGATTCTTTTGCAGACGAAAGTTTTTCAGATGGTTTGTTGGAATATCCACAATATACACGCCCGCCAGTGTTTCATGGACGAGAAGTACCTGAGATTTTATTGAGTGGACATCATGCCAATATTGCAAAATGGCGCAAAGAACAATCTATTATACGTACTGCCAAAAAACGCCCGGATTTATTGGAACAGGCGGTTTTGACAGAAAAAGAACGTCTTTTTTTAGAACAGTGGAAAAAAGAACAAGAATCTTAAAAGCAAAGTCAGAAATTTGTACTGAAATTTCTGACTTTTTATGTTATGAAAAAGATTCTTATTATGTAGATTGGTGATTTATGGCAGTAGTGCACGTAAGTTTTCCCAAATTTCATAAGGTATGGCAAGATTGTTTTTTCCACTGCCTAATTGAATTTGTGGTTTATTTTCTCCATGAAAATCACTGCCGCCAGAAGGAAGTAAATCCAGTTGTTTGGAAATGTGCAACATATCTTTTGTTTGTTGCGCGTTGTACGTGGAGTAGTAACATTCCATACCATCCAAACCAAGGGATTTTAACTCCTGACATAAAGTATGTATCTGTTCTAATTCTAAATGGTATAACGTAGGGTGTGCCAATATGGCGATACCACCAGCCGCATGTATGGTTTGGATACATTGCGCGGGCGTCAATACCTTTCTAGGTACATAGGCAGGACAACCTGGGGAAAGATAACGCGAAAAAACTTCTTCACGCGAAGAAACAAGATGTTTTTGCAGCAAAATTTTTGCAAAATGCGCACGAGTCACAATTTCCCCTCCTGCGCATTTTGTAACTTCTTCCATAGAAATCGGAAGCCCAATAGCGGTCAGTTTTTGGCACATTTCTTCATTGCGTGTATGGCGGTCTTGTTTGATTTGTGCCATATTATCTACCAAGGCTTTATGGTCTGGTACAAAACCTAAACCAACAATATGAATTTCTGGCTGATGAAATTTTTCATATTGTGCGGCAAACTCTATGCCAGCAATGGTTTCCAATCCATGTTTTTGCCCAGCTTCTAGAAAAAGTGACAATCCATCTATGGTGTCATGGTCTGTAAGAGCGATGGCAGAAAGTCCTTTTTGCTTGGCAAGTATGACCAAACCTTCTGGCGAAAAAGTGCCGTCAGAACAATAAGAATGTGTATGTAAATCAATATAACCTGTCATGATGTGTTACCTCCTTTTCAGATAAGTATAGCATAAGTTGCATCAAAGTCCCATACAATAAAGCAAGAAAGTGAATCAAAGGAGAGAATATCATGGGAGGGAAAAAAGAAGAAATCAAACAAAATACAAGCAAATGGCTGTGCATATTAAAAGGTATGGCTGTAGCATATGCTTTGACATGTATTATTTTTATCGCATTTGGTATTTTATTGACATATACCAATATGCAAGAAAGCACAATCCCAATGGTGGCTTTGGCAACAACCGCACTTTCAGCCGCAGTGGCTGGTTTTGATTGGGCAAAATGTATGCAAAAACGCGGCTTGGTTTGGGGCGCAGCAGCGGGATTGGTATATGCAGTTTTGTTATATTTGATTACATCTTTTGGCAGCGGAGATTTCTCGTTTGAGATTTCTTGTATGCGCATGTTGGTAGTGTCAGTGGTAGCAGGTATCGCTGGCGGAATATTGGGCGTGAATCGCAAAGAAAAGAAAAATAATTTATTTGCAAGAAATGTATGAATATTGCGTGCTTCCTTTGTCTTAAATAGAGATTAGATTTTTTCCTATCAGTAAATTTATGCTTTGCAGGAAAGCTAGAATGTGTTATACTAACGGAATGGAAAAAAGACGGTATGCTTTTTTGTATCTGTACCTATACATAAAATATATTGCAGGTTACAAACAGATGAGTATTACCGTCTTTCTTACGAAAAAACAGCCCGTTGTATCGAGCAGGAAAGTCAGGAGGAAAAAAGATGAAAGCAAAAGGAAGATTGATACTGTTATGTAGTATCATCATCGCAGCAGCGTTATGTCTGGTTTCCTATCTAGGCGTAGATGCAAATCATTCCTTGAGTGCGCGACATATCAAGCAAGGCTTAGATTTAAGCGGTGGTGTGTATATTGTGTATGAGGCGGACAAGGAAGACGTAACGCCGGAAGAAATGCAGGCAGCCGTATCTATGATTCAAGGTCGTTTGGACTGGAATGGGTGGACAGAAGCAGAGGTTGCACAAGAAGGCAACAATCGAATCCGCGTAGATATTCCAGGTGTGGAAAATGCGGAAGAAGCCATACAAGAAATTGGACAAACCGCACAGCTTTCTTTTGTAGACGAAAATGGTACTGTGTTGTTGACAGGCGATATGGTGAAAAATGCAAGCAAACAAGTGGGTGATGTTTCCAATACGGGTACGGCAGAACCATATATTGCTTTGGAATTTAACGAAGAAGGAAAAGCATTATTCCAAGAAGCAACAGAAAATAATATTGGGAAACCAATTTATATTGTGATGGACGATAACGTCATCAGTGCGCCAGTGGTACAAGTACCTATTACAGATGGACGAGCTTCCATTACAGGTAGTTTTACTGGAGAATCGGCGGAAGAATTGGCGTCTTTGATTCGTGCAGGTTCTTTACCGTTTAATTTGAATGTGATTCAGATGCAGAATGTAGGCGCCAGATTGGGTGCAGATGCATTGAAAAGCGGCTTGTTAGCTGGTGCGGTAGGTATGATATTGGTGCTGTTATTTATGCTTTTCGCTTACAAATTGTTGGGGATTGCGGCGGATTTGGCACTTGTGATGTATGTTGGTTTGGAATTGATTATACTCAATGTATGTGATATTACCTTAACGTTACCTGGTATTGCGGGTTTGGTTCTTTCGGTAGGTATGGCAGTAGATGCCAATATCGTTATTTTTGAACGATTGAAAGAAGAATTGGTACAAGGAAAAACATTGCGCTTAGCGATTCGCAATGGTTTTTCTCGAGCATTTCCTGCGATTTTAGATGGTAATGTAACAACATTGATTGCAGCCATTGTTTTGTTTTTCTTAGGTTCTGGGACAGTCAAAGGGTTTGCAACCACTTTGATGATTGGTATTATATTGTCTATGTTCACAGCATTGGTAGTCACTAGATTGATTGTCAATGCTATGATGCAAAGCGGATGCAGCAACCCCAAATACTATGGATTGCGTATGAAGTAAGGAGGCGGAGAAAATGAAAATTGTAGAAAACAGAAAGAAATTTTTTGCCGTCTCATTGGTGATTATATTGATTGGGTTTGCGGCAATGTTATATCATATCAGCAAAGGCGATGGCGCTTTTCAATATGACGTTGACTTTACAGGCGGTACATCTTTTGAATTGGATTTAGGTCAAGATTATGACCAAGACGAATTACAACAATTGATTACAGAAGTCACTGGACAATCTAGTCCACAGATTCAGCAAGTTTTGGGAACCAATAGTGTTGCAGTGAAAATACAATCTATAGACAGCGAAACCAGACAAGCTTTGTTAGAAGCCATTACTGCACAATATCCACAATCTGTGATGAGTGAAGTGACAGATGTTAGCGCAACCGTAAGCGGAGAAATGCAACGTGCGGCAGTTTTAGCGACCATAGTGGCAGGGGTTGCGATGCTGATTTATATTTCTTTGCGCTTTCGTGATTTCCGTGCGGGTGGCAGCGCAATTTTAGCATTATTGCATGATGTATTGGTGGTTTTATCTGCTTATGCGATTTTCCGTATACCTGTAAATAATACATTTATTGTGGTTTTGTTGACCATATTAGGCTATTCTATCAATTCCACGATTGTGATTTTTGATAGAATCCGAGAAAATAAATCAGCTTTTCGTGAAAATCAAGTGATTGAAAAAATCAATAAAAGTATTGCGCAAACATTGGCGCGTTCCATTAATACTTCATTGACCACTTTATTTACGGTAGGTGCAATTTATATTTTGGGTGTGCCTGCATTAAAAGAATTTGCATTGCCAATGATGATTGGTATTTTGGCAGGTGCATATTCTTCCATTTGTATTTCAGGTTCCATCTGGTATATGTTGCTTCCAAAGTATAAAAAAAGTTAACAGATTTAAATGAAAAAGAAGAAATATTCCCATTTCTTCTTTTTTTATTGGTGAATCCAATAAAAACCCCCGGCTATGCCGGGGGAATCAGGGAGCTTTAGCTTCAGGCAAAAAACC
>CALWSU010000034.1 GCA_944384295.1 uncultured Lachnospiraceae bacterium
TCCCCATGGTATGGCTTACGATAGGTTTGCATTTCATACCACGGAAAGAATAAAGGCACAAAATCACTTTGTCCTGTGACAGCAAGGTCCCATAATTCCTTGAAGGCGTTAAACCCATTTGCTGTTGATTCCAGTATCACCATGCTGTCTGGTGTGTCTGGTACTGCCTGCAAAATCCCTGCCAATGTTGCCAAAATATCTCCGGGCCAGAAAGCCACCTCCGAAGCATGTAAACAAGTCAGCGTATCCGAACGCCCGACACCTTTTCCCCCTGCGGTTGTACATTTGATTTTGCTTTGCAGCCCTGGCTGTTTCTTTTTTTCGCTTTTGTTTTTTGTCGGATTCTCAAAAATCAGTTCTTTTGCGTTGCTGTTTTTGAGCATTGGTTGTATTGCCGTTGGTAGCCTGTCATAAAATAGTTTTGACATTTGGAATAAATTCGTTGTCGCATCGTCTTTGTGCGTAATAATCATTGCAGTGCGTAGAAAATGTGTTGCGCACTCATGAAATATAAAGCCCTCTGTCAGCGTAGAAAAACCCATCTGTCTGGCTTTTAATATAATGATGCGTACAGGCTTTCCTTCCGCCTTCTGCTGCATAATTGCTTGATATAGCTTCTCTTGACTTTCATTCAAACGAAATGGCACAATTTTCCCGTCTTTCGTCTTGATTTGTAAAAAATTTTGTATATATTTTTTCGGGTCACGCAATACGTTATACATCTTCGTCCACCTCTGCGAGCAAATCTTCCAAGCTCTGCCCGCCGCCTGTCTGTGCCGCGTCTTCTGCTAGTTTGGTGCGGCGGGTATCGTTTGCCACACGCTTTTTTTCTAATGATAGCCGCTCTGGATCAGACTTCCATGTTTTGCTGTCTTGATTCATCAAGAAAAATTTGATTGCTGCCACATCTGCCGGAATATGCTGTTTTTCCATGACCTGCTCTAACTGCTCATCAAATACAGGCTTTCCACTGTTGTCAAATATGGGTTCTCCGTCTTTCCCAATCCTTTGCCGTTTCACTTTGTAATGCTTGGGCAAATCCACGTCATACCCCGTGCACCGTTTATATAAACTTTGCTGCACAGCTGTTGTCTGCTCTTTTTTTAATTCTGCACAGCTTTCACGGTAAGCCTTTTTCCCCTCCGCAATCAAATGACAGATTTTTTTATTCTCTTTTTTTGCCTTGCGGAATGTACTTTCCCCAATTTGCAGCAATCCAGCAATGTCTTTTTCTGCCACCCCTTGCCGCAGCCACTCCGCCACAAGCTCCGCTTTTTCCAAAATTTTTTCTTCTGCTGTCATACTTGCCCCCATTAGCGTTTACACCGCTATTCACGCTATTTTTTTGCATGAAATAAAGTATTTATTTTTCTTGAAAAACGCTGTTTTTCTCTGTGTCTTAGCCATTTTTTACCGTGGCGTTTTACGTGAAAAGATAGCGTTTTTTCTCTCTGTTACCGCTCACTTTTTCCCATGCGCATATCTGCGTATAAAAATAAAAGCAGCCGCAATGCCTTACTTTTACAGGTTTTTTGCGCCCACTCTTTTCCAAAATAGAATTTTACATAATACCATATTGTGTTAAACCACTTTTTTTCTGTTTTTATATTAGGATATTTCTTTTTTTCACATATTAGCATTTTACATTTCCTTTTTTTGTAAAACACACGCTTTTTTAAAAATTTCATGCAAAAAAAATAGAACATGCCGCATAGATTTACAGCCGTTCTATTTTTTCGATAATATCATTATATCATGCTTTTTTCGTTATGGGTGTGTCAAATCATTTCAAATCGTTTCATTTTGTTTCAAATTTTCCCGTTCCAGTTTCTCATGGATCGCGTCTACAACAAATTGATTAAAGCTATCATACCCAACCGCCTTAGCTGCCGCTTTCAATTCTTCACGCTGACCTTTTGGCACTCTGATTTTTATATCATCCAGATTATTTTTCATATATTTCATAGTTGCCTTTTTTCCGGTTTCGGAATATGCCATATCGTTTCACCTCCCCATAGTATTATACACATATTTTATATAGGGTACTATATATATTTTGCATAAAATTCGTATTTATTTTTTGTTTATACCGCCCATTGATATATAGTACCCTATATATTATAATAATATCAGAAGTTAAGAAAAACGCAAAAACGAAAGGAGCAAATCAAAATGACATACTTTGCAAACTGCAACACCATCGAAGAACTAAAAAAAGAATACCGCAGATTGGCGGTTTTACATCACCCAGACGCTGGCGGAGATGTGGCAACCATGCAAGCAATCAATGCAGAATATACAAAATGCTTTGACCGCCTGAAAAAAATCCATAATGACACAGCAAAACAAGCAGGCAACAAAGAAATGCACGAAACAGCACAAGAATTTATGGAGATCATCAATCAAATCATATTCTTTGACGGCATCAAAATTGAGCTGTGCGGCTCTTGGATCTGGGTATCCGGCAACACAAAAGAATATAAAGAGCAATTCAAAGCACTGGGTTTTTACTGGGCATCGAAAAAGAAAATGTGGTATTGGCGCAATCAGGAAGACGCCACCCGCAGCCGTGGAGGCTTTACAATGGACGAAATCCGCGAAAAGTACGGCTCTGAAACTTACGAAACCAAACAGAGAGAAAAAATCACAGCATAAAAATATAGGGGCGGCTCGTCCGCCCCACTAAGAAAGGAGCAAAAACAATGTCTTGTATGTTAACTTCACCTACCACAATTTGCAGAATTGCAACATTCTTACAAAAATTATTAGAAAATGATTCATACTTTGGATTTTGTCCCCCATCGTCTTTATATGATGCTTTGGCAGATTGCCGCGGGATATATGGACAGTATCCATCAAATAAAATCTATCAAAAGCTGACGGCGTTAAACCTTGACGCATATCAACACAGATACCCGCAAGAACAGCCTTTTGTGTATCCTGCATTTGATGCAGCACAAACTATCACACGACCGGCAAAGATCGCACAATATACATATGTGGTACAGCCTTGGCACTTTCAAATGCTCAAACATATAAATTTTTATTTGTATCAATGTTGCGAAAACAACGCATGTCATACAGCATTTTACGCGGCATTGGAAGAAACAAAACAAATACTTGCTACATTTATATTAACACATTTACCCCAATACATAGAAGCAGAATGGAATTAAACTATGGAGTACGAAAGGAGAATACACCATGAACAGAATTTTTCACACAATCCACGAAGCAACCGCAGCATGTGCGATGCAGCTCAATTCCTTTGGGACGTATGAGCCTGGAAGCGCAACTCAAAACTATCAGGAATTGTGCAACGAAATTTATGATGCAGCCGAAGCCGTGGCAATTGCATTTCCATATTTGGCGGAAAAAGCCGAGGCAAAGGCGCAGCATTACGCCAAAAAGTTAGCAGATTATTTCAACGCGTATTATAAAAATGAAGCGTCATGTCCTTCTGTTCTGATCAGCGGCCCGCCAATTTTCCAACACAAAAAAAGGAAAAACAGAACAGACGCAGAGAAACCCTTCACGCACAGTGGGAACAATTAGAATCTTACGCGCAAAGCATACGCACAATGGGTACACATTGTATATCTGCCAATGATCCACAGGCGGTAGAACGTCTGCAAGAAAAAATAAACCAGATGGAAAC
Organism: uncultured Lachnospiraceae bacterium; assembly: GCA_944384295.1. GTDB lineage: Bacteria > Bacillota > Clostridia > Lachnospirales > Anaerotignaceae > Anaerotignum. The sequence goes on from CALWSU010000034.1 coordinate 3,659, forward strand.
AGTATATGTCCGCTGGCAGGCATTGGAACGCTATTATAAAAAATATCATACTATGATCGGCTGTCCAATCCCATTGACAGAGGTAGAACAACAGCAAGTGGATTATATGCGAAGACACGGCTTTGACCGGTTTGGTATATTTGATTTGACTAATCTTTCCGCCCGTATCCGTCAAACCAAAGAAAGATTGGAAACACTGGAAAAAGAAAAAAAACGTGGTACCAAAACAACAGAATCCGATTTCTGTACTATCATTGAAAATACAGAAATCATGCGTTTGCAGCTCATTTTCCCAGAAAAACCAGAAGAAAATATACGTCATGTGCTAAAATCCAATGGTTTCCATTGGTCCCCCAAAAATGGGGCTTGGCAACGACAACTAACAAATAACGCCAGATATGCAGCGAAAAAAGTACTGGAAAATCTCAAGACATTATGATAACTTTCATGTAAAAATCTATAAAATATAAGCGGGAAGGCATTTTATGATATATAAAAACCTTCCCGCTTTGTTGTATTCTATCCCTGCCATTGCCGCAGCACCGACCCCACCGCCCGCAAGTACCACCGCTGGCAGGTCGACTGGCTCATGTGCATCTGTCTTGCAACATGTTTCCAACTGCACCCATCTTTGCATCGCAGCAGAATTAGTTGACGTTGCAGATCGTCCAAAGTCAATAGGATATGCTCCACACGCACTGCTTCAGACATTCTTTGATCAATCAGATTTTGACAATGTTCTAATTCTGCCCAAAGCTTTTCTCGCCGGATCGCTGTTTGACCGACACAATCGGACGCCCCTTTTCTGCCGCCACTGCCGCCTATATGCCCAGAGATTGGCACATCTGCCAACATATCCCGGATTTGTTGTATCCGTGTACGTTCATGGGCGATAAATTGATCCACGCGCAGCGCACGCCGCAATATGTATTCCATGTCTACACTCTCCAAATGGATACCCCCTCACAAAATCTATTATTTTATTTTTTCAAAAACAAATTGCCCATATTGTTCTGCCATAGCTTCCGCAATGCCTGGAAAAGTCTTCGCCCTGATTTTCGGATCACGTTCTTTTCGTCCTTGAAATTTGCGGTAATTTCCATTTGCGTCCTTGCATCCACCATTTACATATGGCACATGATCCGATACAATTTGTGTAAACATCAACGGCGGTACACCTTTGAGCCATAAGCATGTCCGTTTGCTGTAATTATGTCCAAACTGATATGGCTGTATTGCCTGGTTGTAATCCGGCAATTCCACAATTTTCATAGGTGTTGGATTTTCAATGACGATATGTTTACATTTTGCATGATAGAATTTTAGAAAAAATTCTTTCGCCTGCAAAGCCTTTTCATATCGCTCTTTCACAATTTCCCCATTGACCCGCATCCTGACTGCTCCTGCATTTGTTAAATAGGTGCATGGCGGAAAAGCTATCAGCAAATCCCATTCACCATAAACTGTATGTTTTTTCCCGTCCATTGTTTGAAATGTACAATTCCCATCTATCAATGACAATACATCACCTAATATATGCCACTCTGGATGACCGCCAGAAGGTTCTTGCACATCTGCACTATAAGCTGTATACCCACGATTCCGAAACGCAATACAAACTCTTTGACTTTCTTCACAGGCAACCAATACATTCATATTTTTTCACCAGTTTTTTCAATTCCAAACCTTTCCTTCCACTTCTTTACTTTTCTGTGACAACAGGGTGAGTTTTTGACCAGTTGATAACTTTTTTCATGATTGTTTCTGCATTGTCGGTATGAAAACTACACCCCTGCTTATCATCATCAAACGGGCATTTTTCATTACATTCTTCACCATTGCATATTCTTTTAAATAATTTCAGAAATTCCATTGCCTCCATGTTTATACCTCCTATTCCAAATCCAGCCCAATCTGTTCACAAATCGCCGCCGCTTCTGCTTTGTCCTTTTCTGCTGCCCGCAAAATTCGCTGTTCTGCCGTTTCGATTCCGGCTTGATACTTTTCATAAAACGCAACGCCGCCACCCTACCCAATAACGTCTTTTCAAATATTCTATAGCCTCTTTCTCTGTCATGTTCTCACTCCTCACAACCGACCTCGTACCTTAATTTCATTTGTGCTGGATATAGGTCAACCTCTGGCTTTCTCTTCCCTGTCCAGCGTAAACCACCCGCTTTCCCGATACACTTCCATCCGGCAGCTCGCAGGCTTGTTCCATTTTCCGTTTCCAGAATGTATGTAACAACCCGTTTATAGCCCATAGCCCTTGCCGCTCTCCACGCCGCTGCATAAAGCATGGAGCAGGCATTGTGGGTGCCATCTGTACAAAGTCGGTTGACCTCTAACGTCCATCCATCATCAAGGAAGCGCGACACAGGTCTACCCACAATCGCAACTCCTACGATTTTGCTTGTTTCTACATCCGCTACAGCAATGCTGAATTTATGCCCAGCAACCTTGCCATGGTGCCTATGCTTCTGCCTGACAAACTCGTTTGCCTCTGCAAGCGTTATCGGGACTATGTCCAACGCCATGTTTCATTCCTCCTTGTAACCGCTGCCGTTTCTATCCAATTCATTCATGATAATTTTCCCTCCAATCTATCTTCCCACTCTACGCCTATGTAGTCCAACACATGCCCCCATCCAATTTCATACATCCAAAAATTCCATTCTTTTTCATTTCTATCTCTTAGTAAATCGAATCTATGTGGTCGCTTTTCAAGGTGGATACCAAATCCACACATACTGCAACCTGTTCTTTGGGCTTTTGTTGTATACAATGTCCCATCTGTTTTCCTCTCAATTTTTCCGTATATTTCAGGCACAGGAACATTTAGGTCTAGGGCAAGTTGTAATATATCTTGACGATTAAAAATGGCAAATGGTGCTGAACGAATAGTAGTTTTCCCAAAATAGTTACATCCATTGATTTTTAAACTTTTTGCACGTCTTCCACCTTCTGATGCCATCAATCCCAAATATGGGACGCTGTTATGTGCCTTTGCCCAATCATAACATGGCTTTTCTTTGAGATAGTAACAACATTTAGATGATACCTTAAAATCAGGTATTCCATATGAAACACCTTCTGTATCATTCTCATATCCACCAAATTTTTCAAGCCATTTTTGACTTAATTTCATCCTGCTATTTTTCTGATATCCGCCATAGGCACCAGTTTCACCTGTGATAATGGCATGTCTTACTGTTTTGTTTTTTTCAGATGGATTTTGCAATAATTCGATTTTTGCCGCTGTTTCCTTGGAAATTACAGGAAATCCAAACTCTTTGATTATGTCTGCTTTGTTCCATCTAGTTCCACCTTTCTTCTTTGCACTTAACAATCTCTCTATACCTAAAGTCTTATGCACTTCTTGTATGCTACTGTCCTCCAAATACGAAACACTAATCCCAGGAACATGAATTCCTATACTTTTCAAAAATAAAAATAATGTAATGCTGTCCAAACCACCTACTGACACATGACAATTCAAACCTCTGCTCATGCATTCGTTGTAAAACTCCCATGCTCTAATTTCTGCATATTTCACTTTAAATTCATAATCCATATTCATTTTCACATTGAAATCTGCCATTTTTCTTTCTGCTCCAATTCGTTCCATACGCTCTAAAACATTTTCTTGCATCTACATTCCCTCCCATATCCTACTCCAAATCCAGCCCAATCTGTTCACAAATCGCCGCCGCTTCTGCTTTGTCCTTTTCTTCTGCTCGTGATATACGCTGTTCTGCCGCATTGATTCCAGATTGATACATCTCATAAAACGCAACACCGCCACCCTTTGTATCATGTTCTTTTCTTCCTGCCTCTCGCAGCACCGCGCTATATAACGTCTGCAATCGGTCAATTCTTCTGATTTCTGCCATTTCTTCTAGCAAAATCCTTTTTGATTCTGGTGTGTGTTCTATGCTCTGCGCTATTTGTTCCAGTTCTAATTGATTCACTTTTTCCCATCGATGGTTTAGATAATCACGATTGTATGTATTGCAGTATTTCCGCATTTCCCGTAATTTTTTCAGCGCAGGTGACGGCTCAGCCGTTTCCGGTTTTGGTTTACTCTGCAATTCTTTTGCCAATTCCTGCAACACTATTCCCACGCTCCTTTTTTGTTCGTTGGTAGCCACTCTCCAAAATTGCGGAAACTGGTACAATTAGACAGCCACCGCAATAATACGGTACCTGTTGGACCATTTCTGTTTTTTCTAACAATCAACTCTGCCTCGCCTTTCTTTTCTGTGTCTGGGAAATAATACTCATCCCGATACAGGAACGCCACCACGTCCGCGTCCTGTTCCAATGTTCCCGACTCTCGCAAATCTGCTAAAATTGGACGTTTGTCAGCCCTAGATTCTAAATTTCTGGACAACTGCGAAAGTGCTAACACAGGACAATCAAATTCACGGGCTAATCGTTTCAGCCCCATGCTGATACTTGCAATCTCCTTTTCTCGGTTTTCCCCTTTTGCCTGCATGATTTGTATGTAATCAACAACCACCAAGCCCAATGTTTTTCCTTTGCTGCGCATTTTGTGGCAAACTTCCCGCATTCGCGCAATGCTGGTATCGCTCTTGTCATCGATCTGGATTCGTGCAGCCATTTCTTCAAATCGTCCACCCTCTGCGGATAGATTCTGCAAAAATTCTGCCCATTTTTCCTCATCGTTTTCACGAATGGAAAAAATCGCATTGTCTGTACAGGTATCACCGCAGTAGATCCGCGCCGCGATACGATTTTTCGGCATTTCCAGCGAAAAAAACAACACAATTTTGTCTAATTGATGTCGTGCGACATGTCGCATCACATCTATGGCAATGGCGGTTTTTCCCATGGACGGACGCGCGGCAAGCAAAGTCAATTCTCCATTTTGCAGTCCGCCTGTAATGAAATCATAGTCAATAAATCCAGTAGCAATACCAGAAATCACCTTCCCATTTCGTCTATCTTTATCCATATCTATCACAATTTGTGATAATATATCCGCCGCGTTTTCTGGCTCCGAAGCATCTTCTACCGCGCTAGTGCGCAATTTTTCCAGCAAAGCATATACTCCGTCTATGTCTTTTTTTGTGGCAAGACCAGCAAGTTGTTTGCCAGAGTCTTCACATCCACGCAAGAATCTTAATACTTTAAGTTTTGACACATAATTTTCAAAATTCATCGTCGAACCAACAGCCATCATAATTTCTTTCAATGTATCCAATTCTACAGGTATATTTTGTTTTTGCAGTTCCTCCCAAAGCAGAGATACATCTGGCATCGCCCCACGCGTGACAATCGTTTGCATCGATGCAAAAATAGCCTTATGGGCAGACAGAAAAAAATCATCTTCCTGCAATATCCCACAGCCATTTTTTGCACAGTCTTCTGCCATCAACATACAACTCAAAGTACTTTTTTCTACCTCACCCGCATAGATACTCATAAGTCAACACCTGCCATTTTCCTTCTGCGTGCCAACACATCAGATATATCTGTATTTCGTTTTTGTTCTGGTGCTGGAGGTTGCGGCTGTTGTGGTGTGTCTGGTTCGTCTTTCCATCCGCCGCTGTTTAGCCATGTGGCAGGATATGGTATAAACTGTATATCTTGCCATTCCTTTTGTTTCTTGGCTCTTTCCAAACCCTGCATGATTTCCGCAAACAATGCAGGCGTAACTTTTAGCTTGTCCCAGCGTTTGCGCGCGGCATCTTTTGATTTTTTGCGTGGGTATGTCTGATAAAACTGTTCAAATGCTTCTGTCTGGTTAAATTTGTTCTCTTTCGCGCAGTCTTGCGCAATATCTTTAAATTCTCTATTCTCTAATTCTCTATTCTCTATTCTCCCGTCCAATTTTTTCCCGATGTTCCCAAGTGTTCCCGTTTGTTCCTCTGTGTTCCTCAGTGTTCCCGACTGTTCCCCATTGTTTCCAGTTTTTCTTTCTGATTGTTTGTCATTATCAGTTTCGCTTTTTCCTATCCATGTTTCATACTGTTGCGTGACAATTTTCAATATTTCCACGCTTTTTATCTGACTCCTATCTTTTTCCATGGCACGCAATACTGCTGTTTTTTTGGTCCAGTTCCGTTTTCCCCAATTTTTCAAAAAAACCTCTTTTGTTTCTGGATCATACGCAATCTTTCCCAAATCACAAAACCTTTGCAATAATTTTCCGATGGTTTCCACGTTATAGCCTGTTTCTACGGCAGCCATTCGCAACGGAAATATATAAACACCCAATGTATTGACCTTATTGTTTGTCATCAGATACAAATAAAAATACTTTTCCTCCGGCGTTAAATCTAAAATAAAATCATCTTGCCAAAAACTACGCTCAACCTTTGTATATACTTCCATAGTATTTTCCTCCTTGTATACTACTCATTTGTCTGTTTGTAATATGATGTATCTTTCAATATAACAATCATACTGGGGAATGGTGCTGCATTTTTCGCTTGTCCAAATTTTAGCCTGCCTCTAATAAATCGTATTTCTGCCTGTTTGTTTTTGTATATGTAATCATGAAACCATTTTGTATCTGTTCTTGCAGGTAGTAGCATCACAACTGTACATTTTGTTGATACAGATAAATACGCTTTCTTTACCCATTCCCCTATTTTTCTTCCATATGGCGGATTGCACCATATTACGCCTTCCCATTTTTGTGACAAACCATCTATTTCTTTTGTATAATAATTGATGCACTTTGCATTTTCTGTACATGCAGCAACGTCCAAAGTAAATCTAAATTCTTTGTTTAATTCATCAAACAACTTTTGAGGCGTTTCCCAATCATCATTTTTTGGTGAAAACAAGACTGTTGTATTCATTATCTGTTCTTCTCCAAATCTAAATATTATATCGTATCCTCAAATCCGGCAGTCCCAATTCCTCCGCATTCGCTTTGGCAATGTCCGCCCAGTCCATTCTGCCTTCCTCCAGGCAATCTGTCTTTTCCTGAAATCTCGCGATAAATTGCGCAATGCGTTTCGGTCCAAACCCAAACTCATCATGCAGCGTATGTACAGACATATTGCAAATCGTATCAATCGTCATTGCCTTGATTGCCTCTGATGCCCGATCCAGTTCTTTCCGTGCCAATGCGGTTTCGATACCCGTCAAATTGCGAAACTGTATTTCTTTTTCCAGATTTTCTAATCCGCCATCACGTACAATGCGCAATGCCAATAATAGACCGTCTTTCCTGCCTTTTTCATAATCCTTCAAATTCATGTCATCACCGCCCCGATCATCTGCTGGAATCTCTGTTTTTGTACTTCTGTCCACTCTGCTTCTTTCTGTCCTTCTGCCCAGCCATCGGCGCAAGCTTCATATTTCAGACATACCCCAGCCAGCTGCACCAGTTCCGCCGCAATCTGTACAGCCGTATCATGCACACGCCATGCACTTTCTACGCCTTTGCCTCCTTGTGTCACAACGCCCCATAATATCGCCAAATCTTCTTCTGCCTGTTTGATGTCATGCAATACCTTGTCCATTTTTTCTTTGCAGTGTGCAAACCCTTCGTATGCACTCCCATAAGCCGCCTGATCTTTCGCCCTTTCACATTCCAGCATTGCACCCACCTGCATCATGGCAATCAGTTGTTTCATCTTCCTCCACCTCCACACAGATATATCGTTGTGTTTTCACCTTCTTTTTGCCAGAAATCACCAGCCACAAATGATGCGTATTTTTCCCACATTTTGCCGCCAGTTCTGGTATGCTTTCCGCGATGATTTCCGGCAATGCGAATCTATCTTTGGATACCTGCATATAAATTTTCATGTATCTCGCTTTCCTTCCGCAAAATGCTGCTCCTCAATGATGACCTCTGTCCGCCAACGCTTGTACCCGCTGTCATCTGTCCAGCTCGTTATTTGTAAATGCCCTGTCACTGCTACCAGTTGCCCTTTTTTAAAATATTGCTGCGCAAATGTAGCCGCAGAACCAAATGCCACACAGGGTATGTAATCCACATCTCCCTGTTGCGTATAGGCGCGGCGCACCGCCAATGTATACCGCCCGATTGCTGTACCTGTCGTACCAGTGCGCACTTCCGGCTGTTTGGTCAATCGACCCAATAATATGACTTTATTCATGTGTAACCCCCATACATTTTTTTTACATTCTTTGATAGTGCCTTTTCTTTTCATTCCATTCAATGGCGATTGGCGCACCGCACGCAGGACAAGGAATATCTGTCATCTGTACAGCAAGATTTGTCATATCATCTGCGTGCCAGCCACATTCGCACGACAAATACATAGGGTGCATATGCTCCTGCCTCAATATCGTTGTTTCGCCGCACGCTTTACATTTGTGTTTATTGGTAGGGCTGACAGCGAACCATCCCTTTTCTGCCCCACAGTGTTCACATTTTATGTATAATGCACCACTATACTTTTGCGCAGTGTCCCATACCTTTTCTCTTTGTTTTGTGTCTTCTGTATCCATTTCGTCCAAATTAGGACTATTTTCTTTTTGCTCTAATGCAAATAATTTGCACAATAACTCGTGGAATAAATTTTCGCTTTCTTGTTCATTGGTTTTCAAAACAAATTTTCTTTTTTCCGTTTCAATCCGTAACATATCTTTCCCCCTTTTCCAAACACAGGATATTGCTGGAACATCTCCATCACATATGTATAAATTTCCAGTATCCAATTCACAGAATATAACCCCATTTGTCGAAAATCTCCCCCAAATGTCTTTCATTCGCATCATTGCGCCGCTCCATGCGTCTTCATCTTCCTCTAAACTGTAAATTTTCCCAGGGATTGTGTCTTTTGCTTTCATTTTCTCTGCCTCCTTTTATACTGCGCAATCGCCGCTTGTTTGCGCCGTGTGACTTCTTGCTGTTTTATTTTTTCTTTGCGGCATGCCTCCAACTGTGCCAGCCGTTCTCCATTCCATTCTTGGTATTGCACACAGTCAGCATGACACCCTTCTTTTCTTTCTTCACACCCCTTGCAGGGCGCAATCTTCCAGATCAATATAATTCCTCCCTATGATTTCCATAAATTCCGCGTGACTGTGTGTACGCTCAAATGCTGCCTGACATTCCCTTTTCAATCTCTGATCCAGTGCATGTCCATCCCGTCCATGTACGCCTTCTGTCCCTTCGTGCCATTCTACCGTCAAATACACATAAAAACCGTGTGCCTCCGATATGTCACGCATACCACCACCAAAATAAATATGGTGCTTTTGCAAATTTCTGGTACTACCACTGATATAGCAGCATTTTTCATTCCCTTGCAGTATGCTTTTCTTGCTGTGCTGCTTTTGCTTCTTTTTTTGTTGTTTCTTCGGGTATAACATCATTTCGCCCATCCTCCCCAAATACTAGTATTTCAATCATTTTCTGCTGCCTAAAATTTCTTTTTCTTTGCTTTAGATACAAATTGATGATTTGATACAAAATATAACTTTCCGCCATCACTACCATCATCAGCCCAATATGTCCCCAGTCCATGTGTGCTTTCCTCCCTTGATCTGTATTGCTTCCCCTTTGACACCAAACAACATCCAGTATGGGAAGCTTTCTAAATATCCGTTTTCCATACGACAGATAAATATGTATCTGCTCAATTCTGTTACTTTCCCCTTGCGCTTACATATGCTTTTCTTCTTGCCTGGTGCTTCCTGTCGTATCGCGATATATTCTATTTTTGTCCCAATGCGCAGACCTTCCGCCAGTGCTGCTTCTTTCAGATTCTCCGCTGTGCGCTCTGCTAACATGCCGTATCCCTCCATTGCTGCATACCGGACAAAGATACCCGTTCGGATATGCCTTTTCTTTTGGTACATTGTAGGTATAGCCGCATTTGACGCAGCTTTCATACCGATAGCCTTTCCGTTTTCTCATAGCTCGTCCTTTTTTCTATATGAAAAAAAGAGGAAACCAATCTTATTTTCATTTGGTAGGTAGTTGTTTTTTTGCTTGGTTTCCTCTCCTTTTGCCTGATGTACTTATACGGTTGTTTTCTCTGCGGCTTCTTTTGCCGCCTTTTCCGCTTCTGCCCGCCGTGCCATTGCCAGCAGTTTCTTTTCCGTCAAAACTTGTGTGATCTCATTTCGGATTCGTATATCTTCCTCTGGTGTACGTTCCTTTCTTTTGACTATAACAAACAATTCTTTTTTTTCTCTTTCTTTGCGTCCGCGTCCCATGCCGCTCACCTCCCATATATCGTATTCTGCTTGGGCTTTGTCCTATTCGCTCTGATTTCTTTTTTTCCATTCCCATAAAATTTGTACAATCAATCCATTCAATGTCTGCCCAGAAGCATTCGCTTCTTGTTTTAATCCCATATATAATGCCGTTGGTACATTTAACCCGATTCTTTTCTTATTCGTCACCTTTGCGTCACCTCTCTTTTTTGTAGTATATCATTGCGTCACTTTTGCGTCAATATGTTTTTTTGTTGTTTTTTTTACGTTATAATGACGTTAGTATATTTTTTTGATAAGGGAGGTTTGCATCATGCCATCGGATTTACCCCGTTATACCCTTCGTATTCCGCAAATCCTGCTGGATAAAATCCGCTTTATCGCTGCTGAAAATGGGCGTTCAGCAAATAAAGAAATCGAATTGCTTATAAAACAGCGTATTCAGGAATACGAATCTATACATGGCGAGATTTCCGCCAGTGACTTAAAATATGAAGAATAAACTGATTCAAACTCATGCCTTTTTCTTTTGCGCTTTTTCTGATCCATTTGTCCAATCCGTCTGACACCCGCAATGTCAGGCGGATTGTCGTCTGTTCTCGTTTCATTGTTATGTACTCCTTTACTTATCCTGCTGTTCGCTCTTTTTCTTGTTTCACACTTGCGACAAATACGGCACCTTGGAAAAAATCCAAAACCCTTTTCTTTCCAACTACTCCCATTCGTTCTAGCTCTCTAACTAAATTTAATAATTCCAATACATCTTCCATTTCCCAAAAATCTACGTTTGTTTTTGTTTGAGTCATGATATTTCCTCCTTTCAAAATAACGACTATCGCTTTTTTTTATATAATATAACTATAGTCGTTATATGTCAATATATACTTGAAAATTTTAACGTATAACGTTATAATTAAGAACGAAAGCGAGGTGATATTATGACAATAAACGACCGTATTAAATATTTAAGAAAAAAAATACTAAAGATGAATCAAACTACATTTGGGGAAAAAATAGGAATGGCTCAAACGGGTGTTAGTAGTTTTGAAAAAGAAGGTGGAACAATTACAGAAAGTACAATCAAATCTATCAGTCTTGTATTTGGCATATCAGAGGATTGGTTGAGGTATGGCACAGAACCTATGTATTGTGCAAAATCGAATCAGTCCTTTGAAGAATTTCTGGAAAAGCATCACGTTTCAGATCTTGAGCTGGCAATCATCAATGCATATCTTGAATTAGATGTTGATATTCGCCATACAATCGTACAACATTTCAAAGAAAAACTTTCTCTTGCGTCTATGTCAGATATGGAAGAAACTGCCGAAGAAATCCTACCGACAGTGGAAGAAGCAGAACGTGAATATATAAAAAAGACCTCATCTTCTGCACCAAAAACAACCTTATCTGCTATCAATACCACAAAAGACAACGACATAAAAAAGGTTTCTGAATTGTAACTTATGATGAGGTGTATATTTATGGAAAATCTTTCTCTATTTGGAATACTGATTGCTGTAAATATAATTAGTTATATCCTAGCGACTTTTGTCAGCAGCCGTTTAAGAATGTCTTTGTCACACATTACTACTGTTTACGATAATCTTTTGACAAATTTGGCTACAAAAAACTCAGTCAAAATCCTTGCCAACTTTATTTGGATTGTCTTATTATTTGTTTCGCAAATGTTTTCTACTTGGGTTTATACATTGCTCATTTCTTTGATGAGCCTTTTTGCATTCGTTTCCTTTTTTTCTTTTATTTCCTATTGTTTACCAGGGAAAAGAGAACAAGTATTGCAGGAAGCGTGTTTACTCTCCAATACAGGTTATATTTATCTGTTAATTGTGCTATTTCTTTTATTTCTCAATAGATTTTTATTATTTTTGATTGCAAGAGGAACACTCTAAGCAACAAAATACTGCCTTCATCATGATACATACAAAAATAAGATGGTGAGAAAAAATCTCCCATCTTATTTTTTGCCCCATTTTTCACCAATTTTCTACTATGATTTTTGTCTACTTTCCCAACTTCTCAACATCATGAAAAAGCTGTACAATGTATGAAATACTGTCACAGAAAGAAAGGGTTTGTTATGAAACAAAATGATTCTCCCAATATCGATACTGCTGAGGCTTTCTTACATTACACCATAATTGCAACATTGGCGGAAAAGTTTTGTCAAAATGCTGACATATTTCCAAATGGAACTACTACAGAAGATTTTGTAGTAGCATTTGAAATGTATTTTGCCTTTATTTTGTATCGAGATGAAACAGGTCAAAACGAACTGCATCCCCAAATAGGTCCAGCCATTACCAAAGAATTTCTTTCAGATTTGAAATACAAATATCATTATACAAATGAACAACTTTCCGAAGTATGTGATGCAATGGTATCTACCATCTCTGAAATCATGGACTCTTTGCGCGAATTTGTATATCATAGAACAGAAGAACATGCTTCCGCATTACAATATTTTTCCTCTACATTGTTGCGTATGTTCCCAGCTCACAAAGAAGACCCTTATGACATATTGATGCCCTCTTTGGTTTTTGCTGTTGAATTGATTGATATTTTAGAACAGACACAAAATATACATAATTCATTACTTGAAGTATCAAACCAAAAACAAAATGAAACGCAACAAGATACCACACAACAAAAAGCAGAAAAGCCTATGAAAAAAAATCCATTCTTTAACAAATACATATGGGTTATTGTGCTTTTGCTTTTACTTTTGTCTGGCAGTATATATGTCAATATCCAGCAATATCAAACAACTGAAAACTTCAAAGAATTAGCCAAAACATATGAATCATGGTTTTATAGCGAACAAACAAAACGACGTAATGTTGAGGATCAATATGATGATGTTTTGTCAGAATATGAATTTTTTCACGATTATGCGGTGGTTGTCACAGAAAATGGGACGAAATATCACCATTATAACTGCCAGCATGTTAGAAATAGCAACTTTTTTATCTATAATATTGAATATGCTATTGGCAAGGGGTATCAACCATGCGAAGATTGTTTTAGCTGATGGAAGGAGATTTATATGCAGCAGTTTCTCTATATTCTAAAAAAGATTTTGTTCATTGGCTTATCTATCTTTATACTAGTTTTTGTAGATAAAATGTCTATTCCTATTTTCAGCGCAAATAAGAATATAGTAGAAGACTCTTATGAAGAAGGCTATCAAGATGCTATGAATGAATTTGAAAACAAAATAGATGAGAATGCAATTCATACTGACAGCTACCAACAAGGTGCAATGGATATGTTCTACTATTTTGCGGACAACTTTGCATCAGATCTGCCATCAGAACGCCAACAAGAATTTTGGGAGTTGGAAAGCCAGTTCTATTGATTCTTACTCTTAAATTATTCCAAAATGAATTGTAAATAGATTATACACATTGGAGATTGTAGAGATATAAGACCAAATATTGTTGTTTGGTCTTTTTTTCTGCGATTTTTACAAAATAGTATAGTGTGTCTTTGTACATTCTCACAATTTACGAACTTTTGTTCCTGTTCTATAATCAAAGCAAATGCGGTATACTTGTTTTTTGCAGCACATATATTTTTTATAAGGAGGAATGCCCATGATTGCAATATACGCCCGTCAATCGGTAGAAAAACATGACAGTATCAGCTTAGATAGTCAGATAGAATTTGCCAAACGCGAAGCCCTGTCTGATGATATTAAAATTTATCAAGATAGTGGCTTTTCTGGAAAAAATACAAACCGCCCTGCTTTCCATGAGATGATGACAGACATTAAAAATGGATTGATTGAAAAAGTAATCGTTTATAGACTGGATCGTATCAGCCGTTCTATATTGGATTTTTCCGACTTCATCAATGAATTGGAACAACGTCAAATTCCCTTTGTGTCAGCCACAGAAAAATTTGACACCTCCACCCCAGTAGGCAGAGCAATGTTGTACATAGTAGTAGTATTTGCCCAGTTAGAGCGTGAAACCATTGGGGAACGTGTCAGAGATAACTATTATGCACGCGTCAAAAAAGGCGCATGGGGTGGCGGTCCCCCTGCTTTTGGTTTCGATTTGCAACGTACCGTCATAGACGGAAAAGCTTGCACAAGCTATGTCCCAAATGAAAAATTGGAAATCGTCAAAAAGATTTATGAATTGTATGCACGTCCAAGTGCCAGCTTGGGAAGTGTACAAAAAGAATTGTTACAAATGGGAGTACAATCGGAACACGGCGCAAATTTTACCAGCGTCAAATTGTCCAGTATATTGAAAAATCCAGCATATGTGCGGGCAGATCTAGCTATTTACAATTATTATAAAGCCAGAGGTTGTATTATGGGAAATGATAAAAAAGATTTTGATGGAGTCCACGGCTGTAATCTTGTAGGAAAACGAGATGCCAAGGATCGGAAATATAAAGATGTAAAGGACCATTTGCTTTCAATCGGAAATCATGAAGGCATTGTGGATAGCACTACATTTTTATATGTACAGGACAAGCTTTCTAAAAACGTACAAATCAAGAACACGGGTAAAGGCAAACATTCCTGGCTGACAGGTTTAGTCAAATGTGGCAAATGCGGCTATGCTATGACCATCAATTCATGGCAAACAAAAAAAGGTGTCAAGCGTGTATTTGCTTGCACAGGGCATAGAATGTATCAGACTTGTGATATTGTATTTTCTCATGATGTGAATGAAGTTGAAAATGCTGTAGCAAATAGAATGATAGAGGAAGCAGAGGCTTACCGTCTGGCAAAAAAGCAAAAAGAAAATACAGCAGCGCATGAGTACCAGCAGAAGGTATCCGAAATTGACAGTAAAATTGATAATCTTGTTTTGTCATTAGAAAATATCAGTGATGTGTCTGCTACATACATCAATCGGCGCATCGAGGCATTGCATCAAGAAAAACTTTTGCTCTTGGCAAAATACAATACAATCATAGCAGATGCACAAGCCATTGACATTATACCCTTTTCCGCTGATGACTGGTATTCCATGTCAATGGAAGACAAAAGAGAAATTGCCCATTCTATGTTGGAAAAGGTGCTTGTATTTCCTGACCATGTAGAGGTTATTTTAAAATAAAAAAAAGGGATTTTTTTATCCCTTTTTTCTTGTTTTTTTGTTGCTAGTGTTTCCACATCCCATTGTATGCTATAATATCCATTCTCTCGTGCTGTTTGTATGACAGTATCATTATATTCCCCAAATGGTGGTCGAAATAAATTCATATCAATTCCAGTTAATTCTTTTACTTCTGCATGACATTGCTGCAACTCTTTTGTAATTTGTTCTGCAGATAGTTGGCTCATATGTGGATGTGTAGCAGAATGATTGCCCAAATCATGTCCAGCTTCTGCAATCTTTTCTACTTCTTCTGGATATTTTTCCACCCAATACCCGCAAAGAAAGAATGTTGCGGTCACATCATATTCATCTAAAATAGATAATAAATCATCTGTATCATCTGCTCCCCATGCAGCGTCAAAACTAATCGCTACTTTTTTTTCATCGGTTTCTACACAATAAATAGGTAGTTCTTTTTTTGTTTCTGCCTGCAAAATCACCGATACTTGTTCTGCTGCTGGCGGCAAAAAATGGATTCCCCCTATGACCAGTGCAATTACTGCAATACCATATAATATGTATTGTTTTTTCCATTTCCATGCGCAAAATATTTGCATACTGCATCCCCCTTTGCTCATTATGATAAATATTATTGTGTATGAGATATTTCCGCATGTTATACTGTATGTATCAACAAAATTTTCCATACATGTTTTTATCAAAATATAGAATGGGAGATAAAAATAACAAAAAAACCTTATAGAATATATTCTATAAGGTTTCAGACTGTCAAAAAAGTTCAACAATAGCTGGACTTTTTTGGTTTTGAATTTATAATCTAAGTGCAACAAGTAAAAATGACTCACAGTTTCTGGTAAAATGGTGTTTGCAAAGACATCC
>CALWSU010000035.1 GCA_944384295.1 uncultured Lachnospiraceae bacterium
TGCGCGAGTGGCTCAGTGGTAGAGCATCGCCTTGCCAAGGCGAGGGTCGCGAGTTCGAATCTCGTCTCGCGCTTTTTGTGTCATCAGGCACAGAAGCAATTTCATAGGAAGCATGGATACTTATATGCGCGAGTGGCTCAGTGGTAGAGCATCGCCTTGCCAAGGCGAGGGTCGCGAGTTCGAATCTCGTCTCGCGCTTTTGAAAAAGAGTATCTTTTGAGGTACTCTTTTTTTGTTCGTTATTTGTAAGAATTTATTTGCGTGAAACACATTCTTTTCACACATTGCTTATGGTATGATGAAAACAAAAGGGTGGAAAAAGGTGGAGAGAAAAGGGGGAGCGTTATGGATAGTATGTTGCAACAACTCAAACAAGATATGCAAACAGAACAGGACTTGCGCCGTAAACGAGATAGTTTGGAGACAGAATACCGCGGATTATGCAGTCGCGCAAAAGAATTGGCAGAAATGAAGCAAAAAGAAGCAGACGACGTGACCCAACTAGAAAAAGGCGGCATGCGCAGCTTTTTTTATCAAGTTACAGGAAGATTGCAGGAACGTTTAGAAGAAGAACAACAAGAAGCAACACAAGCAGCTCAAAAGTATGCGGCAATACAACAAGAAATACAAAATATGGAAACTACACTGCGCCAAGTAGATGCACAAATGCAACAACTTACTGGCAGTCAACAACGGTATCAACAATATATCGTTCAAAAAGCAAAACGTTTGCAGACACAAGGATTTTCTGGAAGGATTTTAGAAGTACAAGAAACATTGCAATCTTTGAAAGAAAAAGAAAAACAGCTTTTAGAACAAAAACAAGTGTTGCATGATGTGCAATGGCAAGCGTCAAGATGTATGGATAGTT
This sequence comes from uncultured Lachnospiraceae bacterium, assembly GCA_944384295.1. Lineage (GTDB taxonomy): Bacteria > Bacillota > Clostridia > Lachnospirales > Anaerotignaceae > Anaerotignum. The sequence continues at coordinate 872 of CALWSU010000035.1, forward strand.
TGAATGATGCACAAGGTTATGGGTATTGGGATATGAGCAGAGGTGGTATGCTGCTTTCTTATTGGAAGCAGGAACGTGTGCAAGAAGCAAAAGAACAATTCTTACAGCTTAAGTCTTTGTTGGAACAAGCAAAAGAATCGCTGATGGTACAAGAAACACAAATGGAAAATGTACAGGAGAGTCTAGGGAAAATAGAAGGTATGAAGTTTTTTGATATTTTTCTGGATAACTTTTTCTTGGATTGGAGCATACAAGACCATATCCAGAATGCAATATCACAATTGCAACATTTATTGGGCATATTAGAAGAAAAATTGCATTGCAATATAGAAGCTTTGGAAAGTGTGCGTACACAACAAAAACAGCTACAAACAGAATGGGAAAATTGTGTTGCAGAATTGGAGGAGGAAGCGTGACATGGTGATTGGTAGTGCTGTTTTAACATTTCGGGCGTCTTGGGTGGGAAGTCTGAAAGAAAAACGTATGGTATTGAAAAGCTTAATGGAGAAAACCAGACATAAATTCCATATTTCTATTGCAGAAGTAGATACACAAGATGTGCATCAGATTTTGACAATTGGTTTTGCTTGTGTATCAAATGAAACGCAGCACGTGGAACAGATGGTCGAAAAAGTGATTGATTTTATGGAACAGAATACAGAAGCCGAATTATTGGACATACAAAGAGAGATTTTGTGATCTGTCAGAATCCATGAAATGTAAAAAAATAGAGAGAAGTTTGAAAAAGGATTTCTTTCTATCGCAAAATTTGTGTAAGGTCTGCATTTTTTTGCGGAAAATCAAGGCATTTTTTTGAAATAGCAGTAGATTTTCCTTTTTCGCTGTGCTATAATATGCTTTGATTGTGCAGTTTTTGAGGACTGCGGCACGCGAGTACATATGTACATATAGCGTGTACGAGAGGGCAGAAAAGCATATAAGCAAAAATACTCTCACAGTAGCAGATATTTTTAGGAGGAATCTTATATTATGATGAATGCAACATTGATTAGTCAAGAAAAAACAGAAGTAAAATTTTCTTTTGAAGTAAGTGCAGAAGTACTGGAAACAGGTCTGGCTTTTGCTTACAACAAAAACAAAAATCAAATTTCTATCCCTGGTTTTAGAAAAGGCAAAGTGCCTAGAAAACTGATTGAAGCACAGTATGGCGAAAGTTTCTTCTATGAAGATGCAATCAACCATATTTTCCCTGATGAATATAAAGCAGCAATCAAAGAATTGGATTTGGACGTTGTTTGCCCTCCTACACTGGATGTGGAATACATCGACAAAGAAAAAGGTATCAAATTCCTGATTGATGTTACTGTAAAACCTGAAGTGACATTGGGTCAGTACAAAGGTCTGACTGTAGAAAAAGTACCTGCAGAAGTAACAGACGAAGACATCGAAGCAGAACTGAAAAGAGTACAGAACCAAAATGCAAGAATGGTAGAAGTAACAGACAGACCTGCACAGATGGGCGATGTGGTAAAAATCAGCTATGCTGGCAGCGTAGATGGCGTACCTTTTGAAGGTGGTCAGTCTGATAGCCATGATTTAGAACTGGGTTCTCATTCCTTTATCGAAGGATTTGAAGAACAGATTGTAGGTCACAGCATTGGTGAAAAATTCGACATCAATGTAACTTTCCCTGAAGCATATCATGCACCAGAACTGGCAGGCAAACCTGCTGTATTTGCAATCGAAGTAAAAGGCATTACTGCAAAAGAACTGCCTGAACTCAATGACGAATTTGCAGAAGATGTTTCCGAATTCTCCACATTGGACGAATACAAAGCAAGCATCGCGGGCAAACTGGCGAAGGAAAAAACAGAACGCGCAAAACAATTGCAAGGGGACAAGCTGTTAGATGCAGCAGTAGCAAACTGCACTATGGAAGTACCTCAAGTCATGTATGATAACAAAATCGACAGCATGATGCGTGAATTTGAAGAAAATATTGTACGTCAGGGCTTGACTATGGATCTGTATTATCAATATCTGGGTACTACAGAAGAAGCGATGAGAGAAAACTTCAAAGATACCAGCATAAAGAGTGTAGACGCAAGATTGATGCTGGAAAAAATCGCGAAGGAAGAAAATCTGACAATTTCTAAAGAAGATTTAGATGCAGAAGTTGTAAAATATGGCGAAAGCTATGGAATTGATGGCAAAATGATGCTGGAAATGTTCAAGGACGAGGACAGAAAAGCGCTGGAAGATGATATGCTGGTAAGAGCAGCGATGAAGCTGATCGAAGACACAGCAATTTTAACAGAACCCGCGCAGTAAGCAAAGGGAGTTCAAACGGGTTTGATGGTGTTTGCCATACAAACCCGTCTGTTTTCTAAAGCAGTTTGCGCATAATTCGACAGCAAATTGCAACAATCATTTTTTTGATGAGGAGGGATAACATGAGTTTAGTACCTATGGTCGTAGAGCAGACCAACCGCGGTGAACGCTCATATGATATTTATTCCAGATTATTAAAAGACAGAATTATTTTTCTGGGTGAGGAAGTAACAGATGTGACTGCTAGCTTGGTGGTAGCGCAGCTTTTATTCCTTGCGGCAGAAGACCCAGACAAAGATATCAATTTATATATCAATAGCCCTGGTGGCTCTGTCACAGCAGGTATGGCAATTTATGACACCATGCAATACATTCGCCCAGACGTATCTACCATTTGTATTGGTATGGCGGCAAGTATGGGCGCATTCTTGTTGGCAGGCGGCGCAAAGGGAAAACGTTATGCACTGCCGAATGCAGAAGTCATGATTCATCAGCCTAGCGGCGGCGCAAGAGGTCAGGCAACCGATATTCAGATTCACGCAGAAAATATTTTGCGTACCAAAAAGAAATTGAATGAAATTTTGGCTGCGAACACAGGCAAATCTTATGAAGATGTGGCACGCGACACAGAAAGGGATAATTTTATGACAGCGGAAGAAGCAAAAGAATATGGCTTGATTGACGCTGTAATTACAAAACCCCAAACGAAGGAGTGAAAATGCCATGGCAGGAAAAAATGATGATATGGGCAAATTGCGTTGCTCATTTTGTGGCAAAACACAAGATCAAGTCAGAAAATTGATTGCAGGACCAAATGTATATATTTGTGATGAATGTATTGACTTATGCTCCGACATTATAGACGAAGAATACGATACATTGGCAAAAGAAGACGAAATACGCGAATTGCCAAAGCCAAAAGAAATCAAAGAAATTTTAGACCAATATGTCATTGGTCAAGACCGCGCAAAACAAGCGCTGTCTGTAGCGGTATACAATCACTATAAAAGAATTTTCCGCAATGCGGAAACAGGTGATGTAGAACTGCAAAAAAGCAATATTTTGTTAGTAGGTCCAACCGGTACAGGGAAAACCTTGCTTGCACAGACATTGGCGCGTGTATTGCAGGTACCTTTTGCAATCGCAGATGCAACTTCTTTGACAGAAGCTGGTTATGTGGGTGAGGACGTAGAAAATATACTCTTAAAACTCATTCAGGCAGCAGACTATGATGTAGCACGTGCAGAACGTGGGATTATCTATATTGATGAAATTGATAAAATCACCAAAAAATCTGAAAACGTGTCTATCACACGTGATGTCAGCGGTGAAGGGGTACAGCAGGCGTTGCTGAAAATTTTAGAGGGCACAGTGGCAAGTGTTCCACCTCAAGGTGGCAGAAAACACCCTCATCAGGAATTTATACAAATTGATACCACAAATATACTCTTTATCTGTGGCGGTGCATTTGGCGGTATTGAAAAAATCATTCAAAATCGTATGGGACATAAAGTCATTGGTTTTGGTGCAGATGTACAAAGCAAATTGGATAAAACAAATGACGAATTGTTGCAAAGTTTAATGCCTCAAGATTTACAGAAATATGGCTTGATTCCAGAATTTATTGGACGTCTGCCTGTTGTAGTGACATTGGACAATCTGGACGAGGAAGCGTTTATTCATATTTTGACAGAACCCAAAAATGCATTGACCAAACAATATCAATATTTGTTTGAATTAGATGATGTTTTATTGGAATTTGAAGAAGATGCTCTCAAAGCCATTGCACACAAAGCAATGGAACGCGAAACAGGCGCAAGGGGCTTGCGTTCTATCATGGAAGATTTTATCAATCCTGTGATGTATGAAATTCCTACACAAACAACGGTAGAAAAATGTATCATCACAAAAGATGTGGTAGAAGGCAATGCAGAACCAGAATATATTTATAATGAAAACAGAAAACCTCTGCATCATGCAAGACCTAAGAAAAAGGGAAAAAATATGAGTGCTTCTTAATATAAAGCGCGCTATCAAATAAAAAAGACAACAGTATGTTGACACAGTCGATATGCTGTTGTCTTTTTTCTCTTTTTACATTCTCAATTACCAATTTTTGTAAGCGTTATACCAAAACAAATCAAGAACAAAACATATGATTGTATACAATGGCGTTCGTCAAGGGTGGATAGATGGTGTTGGGAGAGAGAAAATTCAAAAAATCAAAAAAAAATCAAAAAAAATCGTGATAAAATCACAAAAAGTTATTGACGTTCCCAAAAAGTAGGACTATAATAAGGCTGTACATGAGAGAGCGACAATCAAAGAAGATTGTCCACGTGATATTTCAAATTACAGGAGTGATATTTTATGTTGACAATGGAAATGTTGCAAGATGCAAAAAAAGTACTGGACGGCGTAGCAAGAGTAACACCCGTATTTCGTTCTACATACATCAATCCCGATGCAGATGTATATATCAAATGCGAAAATATGCAGGTAACAGGTTCTTTCAAATTGAGAGGCGCATATTTCAAAACAGCTAGTCTGACAGATGAAGAAGCAAAAAAAGGCGTAATCGCTTGCTCTGCTGGTAACCATGCACAAGGTGTTGCATTGGCAGCGCAGAAAAAAGGTATCCCTGCTGTAATTTGTATGCCAGAATCCGCACCTATGGCAAAAGTAGAAGCTACTAGAAGCTATGGCGCAGAAGTTGTACTGGTTCCTGGCGTATATGATGACGCAGCTGCAAAAGCAACTGCATTGCAGCATGAAAAAGGCTATACTTTCCTGCATCCTTTCAATGATGAATATGTAATGGCAGGTCAGGGTACTGTTGGTCTGGAAATCATGGAACAGGTAAAAGATGCAGAAATTGTACTGGTTCCCATCGGTGGTGGCGGTCTGATCAGTGGTGTTGCATTCGCAGTAAAACAGATCAATCCAAATTGTAAAGTATATGGTGTACAGGCAGCAGGCGCACCTTCTATGGTAAATGCACTGAAAGTTGGTACTACAGCAGCACTGCCTTCCGTAAGCACAATGGCAGATGGTATCGCAGTAAAACAGCCTGGTGATTTGACATTTGCAATGTGCCAGAAATATGTTGACGGCGTAGTAACTGTAACAGAAGATGAAATTGCTTCCGCAATTTTGAAACTGATTGAAAAACACAAAATGGTAGCTGAAGGCGCAGGCGCTGTATCTGTAGCAGCAGCTATGTATAATAAAGTAGATATCAAAGGCAAAAAGACTGTATGCGTAATCTCTGGCGGTAATGTTGACGTAAATGTATTAGACCGTATCATTGACAAAGCATTACAGGCAAATGGCAGAATCACAAAACTGTCTGTCATGGTAATGGATAAACCTGGTCAGTTGACACAGCTTTTGACAGCAATCGCTGAAACAGGCGCAAACATCTTCAGCGTAAACCACGACCGTATGGTACAGGATATTGCAGTAAGCACATGTATCGTAGACATCGTGGCAGAAACCAGAAACAAAGAACACAGCAACGAAATGATTGCTGCAATCAAAGCAAAAGGTTTTGAAGTTCTGTAAGAAGTACAATCAAAAATGAATGTTTCAGTATCCTGTCTTTCTTTCAGACAGGATACTTTTTTGTCTGGAATTGTAATAAAAATGTAATTTGCTTTTCTAAAAAAGTATGGTATAATGACTGCACGGTAAGAAAAAGTATGGTGAAAAAAGTGCAGGTGAGAGAAATGGCGAAAGAAACCGGTAAAAAATTGATTGCCCAAAACAAAAAAGCATATCATGATTATTTTATCGAAGAAGTCTATCAAGCGGGCATTTCTCTGGTTGGTACAGAAGTGAAAAGCCTTCGCGCAGGCAGATGCAGTCTAAAAGAAAGCTATATCCGTATTGAAAATGGACAGGCTTTTTTATATAACATGCATATCAGCCCATATGAACAAGGCAATATTTTTAATAAAGACCCTTTGCGTACCAGACGACTGCTGCTGCACAAAAACCAGATACGCAAACTTGCTGCAGAAGTGCAAGCGGCGGGATATACCATTGTACCTTTGAAGGTATATTTTGAACGTAGTTTGGTAAAAGTAGATATTGGATTGGCAAAAGGGAAAAAGCTTTACGATAAGAGAGAAACCATTGCCAAAAACGATATGCGCCGTCAGGCAGAAAAAGAATTTAAAATACGCAATCTTACTTTATAAGACGATACGATCAAAAGAGAAGTATTGTCGAAACAAATACGGGGATGTAATGGTTTCGACGGGAGTCTTGAAAGTAGGGATAGCCATCCGCAGCCCGGTGAACTGCGTCATCAAGCCGGAAACTTTAAAAAAGAAACGACAATAATAAATTAGCATACGCTGCCTAATTGCGGCAGCTGTCAACCCCGGATTTCCTACCGTTCGGGTGTTTGGCATCGACTTGGTGGGGCACTTTTTTGCTTAAGCTTTGCGGCAAAAAAAGATTCATGAAGCTACTGGGACATACAGCCTGTCTGTCGGCGGTATGTTCTGGGAATCACAATAGATAGACTGTGATGGGAGAAGTCTTTACGGATGGGTTTTCGGACAGGGGTTCGACTCCCCTCATCTCCATTTTTATTTTTTTGATGATTTTTGATATTTTTTGATATTTGTATGTAGAGTATGAATCGTTGTGAGAGCGACAGACAGGAGGCGTGGAAATGCAAAAGAAATTCCTTTGCTTGTGTATGGCGTTCTTTTTGTTTTTTGGTGGAAAACCGATTTATGCAAAGTCCTTGCCATATCTGGTCGATGTGAATTTAACACAAAATGTGGTAACTGTGTATCGTATGGACGAAACAGGAGCCTATACTGTGCCGGAACGTGCTTTTGTATGTTCTGTGGGTGCAGGTACGCCAAGCGGAAGTTATCAAATTTCAGATAAGTATGAATGGCGTGCATTGTTTGGTGATGTATATGGACAATATGCGACACGGATTACAGGACATATTTTGTTTCACTCTGTGCCATATGAAAGATTATATGATAAATCTTCCTTAGAATATTGGGAATATAACCGTTTGGGAGAATCTGTTTCTATGGGGTGTATCCGTTTAACGGTGGCAGATGCAAAATGGATTTATGACAATTGTCCGGCAGGTACCACAGTACGTATGGTCGAAAGTGATGCACCACTGCCCATACAGCCAACTGCACCACAAAAAATAGACGAAAGCAACACAGTGTTGCGTGGTTGGGACCCAACAGACCCAGACCCCAATAATCCATGGCAGACAACGCAACAACAGCAAACAGGAGAAAAAATCAATTTGCGTATTGATGGGGCGTATACCACAGTACTAGGAGTCAAGATAGATGGCAATTATTATTTATCTGTTGACGATGCAATCGCGATTTTTGAGCAGTTGGGACAAAAAATTGCACTGCCTACCATGTTGCAGGAAGGTCTTGGCAATACTGGAGAAGTGCAAATCAAACAGGAAAATCAAGTCTATCATGTGGCATATACCATGTTAGAAGGAAAACCATATTACTGTTTGCGAGATATTGCAGAACAAACAGATGTGACATTATCTTGGGACGCACAGCAATCTATGATTATATTGGAAACACCAAACGAAAAAGCGCAGACACCACAACCAAAATGGTGGGAAAATCTATTGCAGGCAATTGGGCTGGATTTTATTCTTTCATAAAATAGAATTTAGAATGAAAAAATTTAAATAGAATTTAGAATGAAAAAATAAAGGGGTTAGAAAATGGGCGAGAGATGAAAAAATTTTCTAATCCCTTTTTTGTATTTTCTGATGCAAGACAACCAAGAAACGATAGTTTGTGCAAATTTGATTTTTGTATATTTTTGGAAAAATGAAAGGCTTTTTGTATGCTTTTCTTGATTTTTTTGTGACAGTATGGTATGATGCACGGGATAAACCCAAAGAAAGAGGGACATAGTATATGGGATGGAAAAAATTAACGGTCATTGTAGTAGCAGCGGCAGCGTTGTTGGGCGGTGCAATGGCTTTATCAATGCAGCTGACAAAACAACAAGAAGTTGCAATGGAGGTGCCAGAACAGCCCCCAAGCGATACAGAAGTGATTGAGCCGCCAAAAGTGGGTGATACTACCACTTTAACAGATATGGAAAATATGCCAATTTATTATAATGATGAAGATTTATTGCTTTTGCCTGTACGAAATGTAGTAGAAAGTTTAGGCGGCAGTGTCAAATGGAACGCGGAGAAAAAGGCAACAGAAATCAATTTGCGTGGGAAAAAATTGGTCGTATATCGTGGCAGTGCAGAAGCAGAACTCAATGGCTATAAAATTACATTGGATCGTGCTGTCGAATCTATCAATGGCTGTTTATATGTTTCGGCGGATATTTTCTCGGATTATTTTGCATCAGATGTCATTTGGGATAGTGCGCAGCGTATGGTAACTGTAAAAACAGGAGATAACAGCAATCCCATTTTTGCAAATTATCATTTGGAAGGACAAGAAGGCGATCGCATGTATCAAGCCAATATCCCCGTTATTGTTGGTTTGAATGATGTAAGCTATGAAAAAAGATTGAATGCAGACCTGATGGCATTTGCAATGGAACAGTTATCTTCTTTCCCTTCTTTGCAAGAAGCGGAACAGAAAGCGGAAGAAACTACAGAAGAAGCAGTAGCAGAAGAAACAGCGGACACCACAGAAACCACAGAAGAAGCACAAACACAGGAAATGTCAGCAGAAGCAACAGAAACCACAGAAGAAACGCAAGAATCCGAAGCGACCCCACAAGAACCGGCACCGCCATATGTTCGTTTGCGTTATGAACCTGGATATTGTGATAGTAATTTTATTTCCTTGTATTGGGAAGTGGATGCAGGCGGTGTATTATCGGCACAAAGTGTCAATGTTGACTTAAAGGAACAAAAATATGTGACATTAGACGACTTGACAGCTGTAACTGACTTGGAACAGCAATTACAAGTATTTACAGATCAAGTAGATAAAAACAATTACTATGTCACAGCCAATCGAGAATGGGTGTTACTGGTCAATCATGAGGAAGAAGGCATGTACCAAACCGTTGTGGTTACAAATGAAACTGCAAAACGTGTCTGGAAAGAAAAATATACCTTTTTGATTACAACACCAGAATCGTAATGATAATAGTAATAGTAAGAAAACAACCGATGTATACCGCATACATCGGTTGTTTTTGTATACATACAAAAAAATATGAAATATTGATAATTTCATAACAATAATGAACATTATGCTTGTAAGGCAATACAAAAAAATAATGAAAAACTCTATTCTTGTCAGACATATATATGTTGCACTATTTTAAAACCAAAGAATAGAAACTTATAAAATATATAATTTTTTGTAAAAATACAAAGTAAGTCTTGTCAATACGCACAAATGGCATTTTGTTAGAAACATAACGGAGTTATTTCGATTTTTCGGTTGAAATCAATGAAAAATGATTGTATAATAAACAAGAACTTTAGAGCGGTATTGTCCTTTGCATGAAAAGATTTGTTGTATGACAACGTGACGTGCTTGGATGACAAAAGGAATGCAAAAGATTGCCGAAAGGAATCTGAATCGTATCTGAACCGCAAAGTTTTGTAAAAATTCTATCAAAAGAATCATACTAAGGAGGAGAAATCAAATGTCTAAAGTAATGAAAACGATGGACGGTAACGAAGCTGCTGCATACGCTTCCTATGCGTTTACAGAAGTAGCTGGTATTTTCCCCATCACACCTTCCTCCCCAATGGCTGAAAAAACAGACGATTGGGCAGCAAATGGCAAGAAAAACCTTTTCGGTCAGACCGTTAAGGTAGTAGAAATGCAGTCTGAAGCAGGTGCTTCCGGTACTGTACATGGTTCCCTGGCAGCAGGTGCGCTGACAACCACATATACAGCATCTCAGGGTCTGCTGCTGATGATTCCGAATATGTATAAAATTTCCGGTGAACTGCTTCCCGGTGTATTCCATGTAACTGCACGTGCACTGGCTGCACATGCACTGTCTATTTTTGGTGACCATTCTGACGTTATGGCTTGTCGTCAAACAGGTTTTGCTATGTTGGTTTCCAACAGCGTACAGGAAGTTATGGACTTGGCTTGCGTAGCGCATCTGTCCGCAATCAAAGGTCGTGTGCCTTTCCTGCATTTCTTCGATGGTTTCCGTACTTCTCATGAAATCCAGAAAATCGAATGTATGGATTATGATGAACTGGCAAAAATTATCGATATGGACGCTGTAAACGCATTCAAGAGAAATGCGCTGAACCCTGAACATCCTGTAATCAGAGGTACAGCACAGAATCCTGATATCTATTTCCAAGCACGTGAATCTGCAAACAAATTCTATGATGCACTGCCCGCAGTAGTAGAAGAATATCTGGGCGAAATCAACAGAATCACTGGCAGAGATTATAAACTGTTCAACTATTATGGTGCACCTGATGCAGACAGAGTAATCGTTGCAATGGGTTCTGCTTGTGAAGCAATTGAAGAAACCATTGATTACCTGACAGCAAAAGGCGAAAAAGTTGGTCTGGTAAAAGTACACCTGTTCAGACCTTTCGTAGCTGCAAAACTGCTGGAAGCAATTCCAAAATCTGTAAAGAAAATCGCTGTTCTGGATAGAACAAAAGAACCTGGCGCACAGGGCGAACCTCTGTACATGGATGTATGTACTGCTATGTTTGAAGCAGAAAATGCTCCTGTTGTAGTTGGCGGTCGTTATGGTCTGGGTTCCAAAGACGTTACTCCTGCACAGTTTATTGCAGTATACGCAAACTTGGCACAGGATAAACCTAAAAATCACTTTACAATCGGTATCGTAGACGACGTAACAAACCACTCTTTGGAAGTTGGCGAAGAAGTAAATGTTACAGGTGACGACGGTACAATCAGCTGTAAATTCTGGGGTCTGGGCGCAGACGGTACTGTTGGTGCAAACAAAAACTCCATCAAAATCATTGGTGACCATACAGACATGTATGCACAGGCTTACTTCAGCTATGACTCCAAAAAATCCGGCGGTATCACACAGAGCCACCTGCGTTTTGGTCACAAACCAATCCGTTCCACATATCTGGTTAAGACAGCTGACTTTGTAGCTTGTCATAAACAGGAATATGTACATCTGTATGATATGGTAACAGAATTGAACGAAGGCGGTACTTTCCTGCTGAATACTACATGGTCTGTAGAGGAACTGGAACAGCATCTGCCCGCAAAACTGAAAAGACAGCTGGCTGCGAAAAAAGCGAACTTCTATATCATCAATGGTACAGAAATTGCAAAAGAAATTGGTCTGGGCAACAGAATCAATACTGTATTGCAGGCTGCATTCTTCAAACTGGCAAACATTATCCCTATCGACCAGGCTGTAGAATATATGAAAGCTGCAATCACAAAATCCTATGGTAAGAAGGGTGACACAATCCTGAACATGAACTATGCTGCTGTTGACCGCGGTGTAGACGGTGCAGTGAAAGTAGAAATCCCTGCTGCATGGGCAGACGCAGTAGATACAGAAACAGCAGCAGCAAGAAAATCTACAGAATTTGTAGATAAGATTGTTGCACCTATGAATGCACAGGAAGGCGACAAACTGCCTGTATCTGCATTCGCTGGCAGAGAAGATGGTACATTCCCTTGCGGTACAGCTGCTTACGAAAAACGTGGTGTAGCAGTTGATGTACCTGAATGGAATGCTGAAAACTGTATCCAATGTAACCAGTGTGCATATGTATGTCCTCATGCTGCAATCCGTCCTGTTCTGTTGACAGAAGACGAAGCTGCAAAAGCTCCTGCTGCATTCAAAACAGTAGAAGCAAAAGGCGGCGCTGCATTTGCAGGTCTGAAATACAGAATGCAGGTTTCTGCTCTGGATTGCTTGGGCTGCGGTAGCTGTGCAGTAGTATGTCCAGCTCCTAACAAAGCTCTGGTAATGCAGCCTCTGGCTACACAGGAAGCAGAAGTTGCAAACTGGGATTATGCAATTGACGAAGTTGCTCCAAAAGCAAATCCTATGGGCAAAGGCTCTGTAAAAGGCAGCCAGTTTGAACAGCCTCTGCTGGAATTCTCCGGCGCATGCGCAGGCTGTGGCGAAACTCCTTATGCAAAACTGGTAACACAGCTGTTTGGTGATAGAATGTATGTTGCAAACGCAACAGGTTGCTCCTCTATCTGGGGTGGTTCCGCACCTTCTATGCCTTATACAACAAACAAAGACGGTCGTGGTCCCGCTTGGGCAAACTCTCTGTTTGAAGATAACGCAGAATATGGCTTAGGTATGGCTTCTGCTGTAAAACAGATGAGAAACGGTCTGAAAGATAAATTGGAAAACCTGAAAGCAATCGATGCATCTGTTGCAGATGTAGTAGATGGCTGGGTAGCTACTATGAAAGACGGCGAAAAATCCAGAGCTGCTTCTGACGCTTTGGTAGCTGCACTGGAAGCTTACAAAGGCACAGATGCAGAAGCTAAGAATATTGTATCTTATGTTCTGGAAAACAAAGATCAGCTTGTGAAAAAATCTCAGTGGATCTTTGGTGGTGACGGCTGGGCTTACGATATCGGCTACGGCGGTCTGGACCATGTACTGGCTTCCGGTGAAGATATAAACGTTCTGGTATTCGATACAGAAGTTTACTCCAACACAGGCGGTCAGGCTTCCAAAGCAACACCTGCTGGTGCAGTTGCACAGTTCGCTGCTTCTGGTAAGAGAATCAAAAAGAAAGATTTGGGTATGATGGCAATGAGCTATGGCTACGTTTATGTTGCACAGGTTGCAATGGGCGCAGACAAGAACCAGCTTGTAAAAGCACTTCTGGAAGCTGAAAGCTATGACGGTCCTTCCCTGATCATCGCATATGCTCCTTGTATCAACCACGGTCTGAAAGGCGGCATGAGTGGTGCACAGAACGAAATCAAACGTGCGGTAGAAGCAGGTTACTGGCATATGTTCCGCTTCAATCCTACATTGAAAGCAGAAGGCAAGAATCCTTTCACACTGGATTCTAAAGAACCTACCGCAAGCTTCAGAGATTTCCTGTTGAGCGAAGTACGTTACAGCGCATTGCAGAGAACATTCCCTGAAGTTGCAGAACAACTGTTTGAAGAATCTGAAAAGAATGCAAAAGAAAGACTGGAAAACTACAAGAGATTGGCAAATCAATAATGCAAATTTTGTAGTATGAAATAAGTGTGCTCGTTTACTCAAAAAAAGAGTGGGTGAGCACTCTTTTTTATCTTCGCTTTATCAAATGTTTAAGGGTTTCTTATGTTTTTTATTAAAATTTTAAGAAGTCCCTTTTTTCCCGTTCTAAAATAGTGTATACTGGAAAAACAGAAACGGAAGGTGGGTGTTTATGGCGCAAACAAAAGAAAAATATAAAAGAATTGTGGTGAAGGTGGGTACAGCGACCATTACATATCCCAACGGCAGATTGAACCTCAAACGAATCGAGGAACTGGCTTGGGTATTGACCGATTTGCGCAACCGTGGCTTAGATGTGGCTTTGGTCACAAGCGGTGCGATTGGAGTAGGCGCGGTACGTATGTCTATGCCGCAAAGACCAACTGTTATCAAAGAAAAACAGGCGGCTGCGGCTGTGGGGCAGGCAATGCTGATGCAGATTTATCACAATTTTTTTGATAGATACAATCAAACGGTAGCACAAATTTTGTTGACCAAAGAAGAAATGGGCACAGAAGAACGTTATACCAATACACACAATACATTTGAAACTTTGTTTGAAATGGGAATTATTCCAATTGTAAACGCGAATGATACAATTTCTACTTATGAAATTGAATTTTCAGATAATGACAGACTTTCGGCAATGGTAGCAGAGTTGGTTCACGCCGACCTTTTGATTTTATTAACGGATATTGATGCATTATATGACAAAAATCCAAAAGAACATACCGATGCAAAACGAATTGCCTATGTAGAGAAAGTAACGCTAGAAATTGAGCAAATGGCAAGCGGAAAGGGTTCTGCATTCAGTGTGGGCGGTATGCAGACAAAACTGGAAGCAGCAAAGATTTGTGAAAAGTCTGGTACAGCGATGGCAATTGCTTTAGGAGAAGACCCTACGGTAATCCATCGAATCCTTGCAGGTGATGATGTGGGGACTTATTTTGGTAAAAGGAGAGATGAAGTATGAGTTTTTGTACAAAATGCGGCAGAGAGATTTTAGACGAAAGTCTTGGCTGTCCTTATTGCAGTGTACACGAGAATGTACAGCCCGGCACAATAGATACAACACCAACCCAGCCAGAGGCAGCGCAAAATGATACAGAAAACACGCAGCCATTGCAGAACATTGCGCCACAATCTGATGCAGCGCAGCCAGAAGAAACCGTAGAAAGAGTAGATAGCTTTACGGTAGAAGATAATAAAGGAACATATCAACGGTTTGAAAACACCACACAATCTGAACAAAATACACAAAGTAGTGGTACATGGCAACAAAACAACAACACACAAAGTGGCGGTACATGGCAGCAAAACAATAATACACAGAATCAGTATCGCCCTGTGTTAGAACAGACAATACACCCTGCTTTGAAAGCAGTCATTATTGTATTGATTGTGCTGGCAGGTGGTTTAGGCGCGGTTGCAGGTTTGATTGCAGGTTTGATACTGATGAAAAGCCCTGTGGAAGATTATCGTTCCTTTGGGAAATTGATGACAATTGTCAGTGCAGTGATGTTGGCATTGAGCTTGATTTGCTGTGTTGTTATGGTAGCATTGAATTTGGCAGTACCTGGCTCATACTATTATTAAGTATGAAGCGGTTCTGTATGCAGATGTGACATATGATACAAGAGATATTTGATTTTTGTGGATCTGCCATTTGTCATCAAATGGCAGAGCGTAGTTTTTTTCCAAGTGGAATACAAAATTCGGTTTGCGCGCGCTGTACTGGTATCGAGGCAGGTGTGGTATTTGGGATTTTATTCCTTTGGTTGGCAAAACGCAAAGACGGAAATCAGCCGTTTTCCTTGTGTGAAATTTTGCTTGCGGCGTTTTCCTTTGTACCAATGGCGGTAGATGGCGTAGGCAGTTATCTGGGATTTTGGGAAAGTATAAATTTGCTGCGTGTCGTCACAGGGGCAATGGCTGGATACGGTATGCCAGCACTCTTTTTATTGGCGGCAAATTTTATGCCAACACAAAAGAATGATGTTCCCATTTATCGCAATTTCAAAGAACAGATTTTATTGATGCTGGTCACCATTGGTTATGGTATATTGGTATGGTGCAATGTTTTGCCATATTGGATGGTAGCGTCTATCTCTGCGATGGGCGTTGTTTGTGTCTATGGCTGTTTTTGGTATTTGTTTTTGCGTATTGGTACGCAAAAACGCAGATTTCCCTGCGTACCTGTAGCGATATTAGGCGGCATGGGTACCGTGGTGCTGGTTGCCAGTTTGATACTTTTATTGCGCACACATTATATGGCATAATTTTATTTTCGGGCTGTTTTTTTTCATAATAAATCGGTATAATGGAAAGAAACAGCTTTTTTGCATGGAAATATGAAATATGGAATATGCAATATTATGACAAGGACATAGAACTAAGGAGGGCTTCGGCATGAGTATATTGACAGAAATGGGGCAACGCGCCAAAGATGCGGCAGTCGTACTTTCGGTTTTGCCTACACCAAGAAAAAATGAGGCACTGTGTCATGCGGCTGATGCGTTATTGCAAGCACAAGCAGATGTTTTAGCGGCAAATGCGCAAGATGTAGAAGCAGCAAAAGCGGCTGGAATCAAAGGTGCATTTATTGACCGTTTGACATTGACGCCAAAGCGTGTGGAGGAAATGGCAGAGGGCTTGCGCCAAGTTGCGGCATTAGATGACCCTGTAGGAAAAGTGCTTTCTATGAAAACATTAGATAATGGGCTCATCATTGGACAGAAACGCGTTCCCATGGGCGTGATTGGAATTATATTTGAAGCGCGTCCAAATGTGACTGCTGATGCGTTTGGGCTGTGTTTGAAGGCAGGCAGTGCAGTGTTATTGCGCGGTGGAAAAGAAGCAATCGGTACCAATAAAGTGGTTGTTTCTATTTTTCAAAAGGCATTGGAAGATTTGGGATTGCCTGCGGCGGCAGTTCAGATTGTACAGGATACCAGCCGTGAAAGCGCGAATGAAATGATGCGTTTGAATGGGTATTTAGATGTACTGATTCCGAGAGGCGGTGCAGGGCTGATTCAAAATGTAGTGCAAAATAGTACGGTACCAGTGATACAGACCGGTGTAGGGAATTGCCATATTTACGTAGATGAAAGCGCAGATTTGGAAAAAGCGGCACGTATTGTCATCAACGCAAAGACACAACGTCCCGGCGTATGCAATGCTTGCGAAAGTCTGTTGATACATGAAAGTCTGAAAGACAGCTTTTTGCCTGTGATTGGAAAAGCCTTGCAGGAAAAGCAGGTAGAAATTCGCGGAGATGAAGCAACTTGTGCCAATGTTGCAGGCGCAAAAGCGGCAACACCAGAGGACTGGGCAACAGAATATGAAGATTATATTATCTCTATGAGATTGGTGAAGGATTTGGACGAAGCGATTGCACATATTCGCCGTTATTCGACAGGTCACTCAGAAGCGATTGTGACAGAAAATTATACCAATGCACAAAGATTTCTCAATGAAGTGGACGCAGCCGCGGTATATGTCAATGCGTCGACACGATTTACAGATGGCGGACAATTTGGCTTTGGTGCAGAAATTGGGATTAGTACGCAAAAATTACATGCGAGAGGACCTATGGGCTTAACCGAATTGACTACAACAAAATATATCATATATGGCGATGGACAGATTAGAGAATAAAAAATAAAAAAATGAGAAAAACAGAAAGCCAAAGAATAGGGGAAATGATATGAGAATTGCAATTTTAGGCGCGGGCGGTGTTGGCGCAACAGTCGCTGGTGCATTGGCAAAGCAGCCGGATATAGAGTTGATATTGATTGCAAGAGGGCAAACAAAGGAAAATGTCCAAAAAAATGGGTGGATTTTAGAATCAGAACAGTTAGGAAATCAAATCATACAGCCTGCCTTGGTAAGTGATGATGTACAAGAAATTGGGGTAGTAGATGTGCTGTTGCTATGCTGCAAAAGTTTCGCGGTGCAGGAAGTATGCCAGATATATGGCGATGTAGTGGATGCGCATACATTGGTGATTCCATTACAAAATGGATTTTGTGCGGCAGAACAAGCATGGGAAGCTTTACAAAAAGGACAGGTGGCACATGGTTTTATTTATTGTTTATCCAATATTGTAGAAAAAGGACATGTGCAAAATGTTGGTAAATTATTGCGTGCTGGTTTTGGTTTTCCAGATGGGCGGGAAAATGAAACGGCTGCAAAATTGGCGCAGTATCTGCAAAATGGTGGTTTGCCAACGGTATATACAACAGATATTTTGCGTTTGATTTGGGAAAAATATATGATGATTTGCGGCAATAGCTGCGCATTTTTATATTATGACTGTACTGCGGGCGGTATTATGGCAGAAGAAAGCAGAATGGCATTTTTGAAAGGCGCATATGAAGATATTGCGCGTTTGGCAAATGCCATAGGTGTATCTTTGTCAGAAGGTATTGTAGACAAATATTTGCAGGAGTTCCGCGAAACACCGCCGGGCTCTATGTCATCTTTATATCGTGACATCAAAGCAAAATCACCAGAAAATGAATTAGAGCAGATTGTGGGGAATGCGGTGCGCTTGGGCAGAGAAAAAGGCGTTGGATTGCCATTTGTAGCCGCGGCATATGACAAAACCATACAAACGATGTTGTAAAACATAATAGGAAACAAGAAAAACCGAAACACGATAAGAAATCAGAGTGTTTCGGTTTTTTGATACTTGAATTGTCAAGTTAAATGCAACACCTCTGAATAATAAATCTCATAAGGCGTTCTATACCCTAAACATTTTCTGG
>CALWSU010000036.1 GCA_944384295.1 uncultured Lachnospiraceae bacterium
GACACACCGCAAAGAAGTGCGGACAGCCATTTATGGCTGGCGTTTGCGCAGCAAACGTGTTGAACATCGTTTCCCAAACCCTTCCGCGGTCTTGAAAACAGTATAAAATCTAGTTTTTTGACAGTCAAAAGCTATCATACTACTATTTTGTAATATGATAGCTTTTTTTGCTTTCTTCTCACAATCCCAGCATGAAATATTGGCAAAAAACAAGGATTTTGGGTAGTATCTCATTCCAATTTCGTGTATAATGAAGTGTCAGGGAAGAGATTACCCTTGTAGAAAGAGAGGATTTTTTATATGAAATATATCAATGCGTTACGAGAAGGCGAAAATATCATAGAGCATTATTTGTGCAAAACCAGACAGTCCATGAAGTCACGGAATGGAAAAAATTATCTATCCCTGAAATTGCAGGATAAAACAGGCGTAGTAGACGCCAAAGTTTGGGATTTGAACAATGAAATACAAAGTTTTCAAGAAAATGATTTTATCAAAATAGATGCTTTTGTGACCACATTCAATAATGAATTGCAACTAAATGTCAAACGGATTCGACGCAGTCGTGAAGGCGAATACGACCCAGCCGATTATATCCCAAGCACAGAAAAAAATATAGATGATATGTTTGCACAATTGACAGATTATATCAAAACGATACAAAACACATATCTAAAACAATTGTTAGAAGCCATATTATTGAAACATCCACAAATCAGCAAAGAATTTCGGTATCATTCTGCTGCAAAAGCCATGCACCACAGCTATCGCGGTGGATTGGTAGAACATACATTATCTGTCACACAGATTTGTGATTTTCTGGCAGGGCATTACCCTGCCGCCAATCGTGACTTGCTTGTGAGTGCCGCTATGCTGCATGATGTATGCAAAGTGATGGAATTATCTGATTTTCCCGCAAACGATTATACAGACGACGGGCAATTATTGGGGCATATCATATTGGGCGTGGAATTGATTGGGCAGACTGTGGCACAAATTCCGAATTTCCCGCCGCGTCTTGCCGCTTTGCTCAAACATTGCATACTTTCTCATCATGGGGAATATGAGTTCGGCTCTCCCAAACTGCCCTGCACCATAGAAGCCATGTTGCTGCATTGTGCGGACAATCTAGACGCCAAAACAAAAATGATTGAAGAAGCCTTACACGCAGACAGCACACAAGGGCATTGGGTCGGCTTCAATCGTATGTTGCAAAGAAATTTATGTCGTTCGGACTTTGAATAAAAAAAATGAGGTCATATAATGTCGAAAGAAACACTTTCTCCACATGAATTGAATCAATTTGCATACTGCCCGCATCAGTGGTATTATGAAAAAATTTATGGGAAAACAGAATTGCGCCGCTTGCGAAAAGAACATCTCGCGACTTTGGGGATTTCGGGGCAATCGGAGAAAAGCAATTTTGTCAGAGGATTACAATTTCACGAGGAAAATTATCGCAAACTGCGCCAGCGTGCAGTGATTTGGAAAATTTGTATGGTTGTATTGTTGCTTGTATTGTTACTGGGTATCTATTTGGTGATGCGTCATGTCGTGGTTTGATTCTTACATGCAACATCTGTCTTTCGCACAGATGGGAGAACTTGAAAAAATGATAGGTTTGGTCTGTATCGTGGTGATTGGGCTTTTGGTGCTGCTCTTTCTGCTGCGCCGTATCCGACAGCCCGCGATACAAAAAAAGAAATTGCGGCAAACCATGTTTGGCTATGTACTCATATACGCCGACCAAACAAACGGCAAACGCGCCAAGCAAGAAAATTTTGGAAAAGTACTCTATTCCGAAACGTATGATTTACGCGGAAAGCCGGATTATATATTCCGTAAAATCGGCAGCAGAAAAATCGTACCCGTGGAACTCAAAAGCGCGTGCATTGGCAATGCGCCCGTACCGCATTATGGCGATTATTTGCAATTGGCAGCATATTTCTTATTATTAGAGGACGTGTATGGCGTGCGTCCGCGCTTTGGCTTTCTGAAATATCAAGACCATATGTTTTTGATACGCAATCAACGCAAAATGCGCCAAGAAGTGATACAAACCATGCAGAAAATGCGCCATATGCTTTCCTATGGTGCATCGGAGCCGAAAAGCAATTATACCAAATGCAGATATTGCATCTGTCGGGGGACGGTCTGTCCCGCCAGCAAACACCTAGACGGAGGAGAAAGATGAAACAATCGAAACAACCAATAGAAAAAAATCAAACTTACGAAATGTACATTGATGATATTGGCGCGCAAGGAGAAGGCATTGGACGCATCGACGGCTTTACCGTTTTTGTAGAAGGCGCATTGCCTACCGAACGTGTGCGCATTTTGATAGTAAAAGTCAAAAAAAATTTTGGCTATGGCAAATTATTAGAAGTGCTTACGCCGTCCAAAGACCGCGTTGTCCCGAAATGCCCTGTTGCCCACCAATGCGGCGGCTGTCAATTGCAGCATCTTTCTTACGCCGCACAGCTTGCTTGGAAAACAAAAAAAGTCAAAGACCATTTTTGTCGTATCGGCGGGTTTGCTGACATTGTGGTTTCTGACGCTTTGGGTATGGAGGAGCCTTGGCACTACCGCAACAAAGCACAATTTCCCGTAGGCGGCACCATACAAGCACCGCAGATTGGATTTTATGCCAAACGCAGCCACAGAATCATAAACACGCCCCACTGTATGTTACAACATGCTATCAATGAAACGATACTTGCTGTGATACGCAATTTCTTGACAGAATTTGAAATCTCCCTCTATGACGAAACCATACACAGAGGGCTCGTGCGTCATATCATGACACGCATCGGCAAAAAAACCGGTGAAATCATGGTTTGTATTGTCATCAATGGCAAACGCCTGCCGCATAGCGATATTTTAGTAGAACGACTGCGCCAGATTGCGGGCGTGGTATCTATCGTACTCAATCAAAATACAGAAAACACAAATGTCATACTTGGCAAACAAACAGAAACCTTATGGGGGAAATCTGCCATTGTCGATGACATTGGGGAGATTTCGTTCCTGATTTCGCCGTTATCCTTCTATCAAGTCAACCCTACACAAACACAAGTGCTGTACCAGACAGCTTTGGATTTTGCGGACTTACAAGGCACAGAAACGGTATTTGATTTATACTGTGGCATAGGCACCATGTCGTTATTTTTCGCACAGAAGGCAAAACAAGTTTATGGCGTTGAAATTGTACCAGAAGCCATTGCAGACGCAAAGCAAAACGCGCAGCACAATCACATAGAAAATGTCACATTTATGGTAGGCGCAGCAGAAAAAATCATACCAGAATTTTATGCGCAAACGAAACAAAAAGCCGATGTGGTCGTGGTCGACCCGCCGCGCAAAGGCTGTGATGTCAAATTATTAGATACCATTGCTGCCATGCAGCCCAAAAAAGTGGTTTATGTTTCTTGTGATTCTGCGACTTTGGCGCGGGATTTGGCATATCTTTGCCCCTTTGGCTTTACCATACAACAAGTGCAAGTGTTAGATATGTTCCCCCAAACGGTGCATACAGAAACCGTATGTTTATTGTCCAAAACTTAACGCAAAGCAACCTATCGAAGTTAATTTGTACATGGATAAGTTGGATTTGACAGATGCAAAAACGAAAACTACCTACAAAAAAATTGAGGATTATGTGCTGGAGTATATTAATTTGGAAATCAGCAGCTTGTACATTGTATAGATAAAGCAATAATGTGGTATGATTGAATATAAAACAATACAATAAACCGCAGTTCGAGGATGCAAAACAGCCCCAATACCTGTTAGAAGTGTTAAAATATTTCATAATGATACAAGAAAAAGAAAAATTTGGAGAAACAGGAGAAAACATATGAGAATACTTGTTATAGACGCCCAAGGTGGCGGCATAGGAAAGCAAATTGTTACGGCGATAAAGCGTGACTTCCCGCGAACAAATGTTATAGCGGTGGGAACGAACAGCATAGCTACAACAGCTATGCTGAAAGCTGGAGCTGACCATGCAGTAACCGGAGAAAATGCAGTTGTTGTAGGATGTAGAAAAGCCGATGTGATTATTGGACCTATTGGAATTGTCATTGCTGATGCAATGTTTGGGGAAGTAACACCTGCTATGGCTATGGCTGTCGGACAGAGCAATGCAAAAAGATTGTTGATTCCTGTCAATCACTGTGACAATATCATTGTTGGCGTTTCAGACTTGTCTATTGGACGATTGATAGATGGTGTAGTAAAAGAACTTGAAACAATATATCATGACATACAGAAATAATATTGCGTTAGGACTTGATTTTCAATTATGTATGTGCTAGAATATGCTCGTTCAGGCAAGAAGCGCGAACAAAAACACAGAAGTGTTTAGATGATGGTATTTTGTAAGAAACTGATCATGTGTGCATATGAAGGCATACGACTTTTCAGAAGAAAAGTTGTATGCCTCTTTCTGTCTTTTACATCAAAGTCCATTCTAAAAATCATATTAAAAAAATTTGGGAGGTATCATTATGGCATGTTTTCTTGTTCCAGCTGCGGAGGCAGTCATTACTACAGTCGTTACAAAGGTGATAAAGTCTAAGGAGAAAGAAGAAACGGTAAAGGTTTCTTTTGCGGATGGTACGGTTGAAGATGCAATAAAAATTAACTTTTCTACCAAACTCGGCTGGTTGAACAAGCTGCTTTGGGGCGGCTCTGCACTGCTTGCTTTTGAGCATGTGTGGCATGGTGAAGTGGTTCTGCGCTTCCCCTTCTTGACAGCTGTTGAAACCGGAAAAACCGCAGAAATGCTTACAGAGATGGGTAGCGCAGGTGTTATGATGGCACTGCTCTGTACTGCGGTATGGGCAGGTATGTTGATAGTTTCGTCTGTTATCAAGAAAAGAGCACTGAAGACTTCCAAATTAGTAAAGGAGAGCGCATAAGTATGACTTTACTGACAACGGTTTTTGCAGCTATTGTTGCTACAGTCATTTGGTATAAAGGAGCGCCAAAAAGTGACATGAAAGTAGGTCCTCTTTGCTGGATGTATTGGGGCGCATCTCTGATGTGGTTTATAGATGCAGTCTTTGCGTATGCAGAACTAGGCACAGAATTCTTTTCGCCTGCTCCTGTAGATATGCTTAACGACTTCTATCTTGGTTTGTCTGTCATTGCGCTTGGTCTGATTATTTGGCTGATTATTCTGCTTGTGAAAGACCCAAAAGGTGTAATTAAGGCAACATTATTGAAGAAAAAATAAATAACATAACGGGGCAGTTCTGTAGAATGCACAGAACCGCTTTCGTTATATTCGGGTGAAAAAAATATGAAACTGAATGAATTCTTTATAGAACATCCAAAAGTTGCAGTTGCATTTTCTAGCGGTGTAGATTCCTCTTATCTGCTATATACTGCAAA
The DNA here is from genome assembly GCA_944384295.1 of uncultured Lachnospiraceae bacterium. GTDB lineage: Bacteria > Bacillota > Clostridia > Lachnospirales > Anaerotignaceae > Anaerotignum. The sequence continues at coordinate 5,398 of CALWSU010000036.1, forward strand.
GCAATATGGTGCCGAAGTACGAGCATACTATGTAAAATCTGCTTTTCAGCCACAGTTTGAACTTAATGATGCTTTAAGACTTGTGGATGAATTGAGTATTCCAATACGAGTATTGACCATAGATGTTTTGTCCTTAGAAAAGATTGCAAACAATCCAGCAGATCGCTGCTATTATTGCAAACGCATAATTTTTGAAACGATTGTAAAAGCAGCAGCGGAGGACGGCTTTTCGGTGTTGCTCGATGGAACGAACGCTTCTGATGATGCTGGAGATCGACCGGGAATGCAGGCGATTCGTGAATTATCCGTATTATCCCCATTGAGAGAATGCGGATTGACAAAAGCAAGAATCCGGCAACTTTCTAAAGAAGCGGGACTATTTACATGGGATAAACCTGCATATGCCTGTCTTGCTACACGGATTCCCACCGGAGAAACGATTACCGCAGAAAAATTAAGGGCGACAGAAGCTGTTGAGGATTTCCTGTTTTCTCTTGGGCTGAAAGATTTTCGAGTACGACGTTTGGGAGAAAGTGCAAAAATACAGGTCCACGCTGAGCAGATTGGGAAAATCATTGAAAATAGAGAAATCATCCTTGCAGAACTAAAAAAATATTACTCGGCGGTTTTGCTGGATATGGAGGTGAGAAAATGAAAACAGAGATCAAAACCATTCTAGAAGCTGTAAAGGATGGAAAAATGTCTGTGGACCATGCTCTTTTAACAATAAAAAAGGAGCCCTTTGCAGATATTGGTTATGCAAAGGTCGATTTACACCGCGGTATTCGCCAAGGAATGCCAGAAGTCATATATGGAGCTGGAAAGACTCCAGAACAGATCGTTGGGATTATAGAGAAAATGAAACAAAATGGTCAGAGCACAATTTTAATCACAAGACTTTCCTCAGAATCAGCAGAACACATTAAGAAACTGCATGATATGGACTACTATGTGGATGCTAAAATCGGTATCATCGGACAGATGCCACCAGTAAGCGGAATTGGAAAGATTGTGGTAGCAACAGGCGGAACTAGTGATATTCCTGTTGCAGAAGAAGCAGCATTAACTTCTGAGGCACATGGAAATGAAGTTGTTCGTCTGTATGATATAGGTGTTGCAGGGCTGCATCGGCTTCTCGCACATCTGGATGAAATCATGAGCGCAAGCGTGATCATTGCAATTGCGGGCATGGAAGGTGCGCTTGCTAGTGTGATTGGTGGATTGGCAGATTGTCCTGTAATTGCTGTTCCTACCAGTGCAGGATATGGCGCATCATTTCATGGATTATCGGCTCTTTTGTCCATGCTGAACTCCTGCGCCAGCGGAGTATCGGTAGTCAATATTGACAATGGATTTGGAGCTGGTTATCTGGCAAGTATGATCAACCACATGGAGGCAAAATAAAATGAAAACATTATATTTGGATTGCGGAATGGGTGCAGCTGGTGATATGCTGACAGCGGCTTTACTGGAACTGCTCCCAAACAGAGAAGAATTTCTTGCTGAGCTGAACAATCTCGGGATTCCAAATGTTACAGTTTCCAGCGAAGTATCTTCAAAATGTGGAATTCAAGGTACACATATCGTTGTAAAGGTTAATGGCAAAGAAGAATCTGAAGAAATATTTGAGCATACCCATTCCCATACACACACGCATGAGGATGGGCATGTTCATCACCACAATGGTATGCACGAAATCGGGCATATCATTGAAGATTTACCAGTATCTGAAAAGGTAAAGGCAGATATTTGGGCGGTTTATTCTCTTATCGCAGAAGCGGAAAGCCATGTCCATGGCATTCCTGCAACAGAGATTCATTTCCACGAAGTCGGAACAATGGACGCTGTTGCCGATATTGCAGCATTTTGTATGCTGATAGAGCGTTTGGCTCCCGAACAGGTCATTGTTTCTCCTGTTCATGTCGGCAGCGGTCATGTGAAATGCGCACACGGCATCCTTCCCGTTCCTGCTCCGGCAACCGCATATATCCTACGTGATGTGCCAATTTATGGCGACGGGATAAAAAGTGAATTATGCACGCCTACTGGAGCGGCACTGTTGAAACACTTTGCCCAAAAATTTGGAGATATGCCGGCAATGAAAACGACTGCTATCGGCTATGGAATGGGCAAAAAGAATTTTACCACTGCAAACTGTGTTCGTGCATTGATTGGTGAAACGAAGAATTCCGAAGATACGATTACAGAACTGTGTTGTAATCTTGATGATATGACAGCAGAAGCGATTGCTTTTGCTGAAGAACAGTTTTTTTCTGCTGGTGCATTAGATGTTTATACCATTTCGGCACAAATGAAAAAGTCCCGTCCTGGTATCCTACTGTATGTGATGTGTTATCAAAAAGATAGAGAAAAGATGGTTAGACTTATCTTCAAGCACACCACTACACTTGGTATTCGAGAAAATATCAGTCTTCGATATACGCTTTCTCGTACCATTGAAACAATATCAACGAATTTTGGAGAAGTACGAAAAAAAGTGTCAACAGGATATGGCACAACAAAAGAAAAATATGAATATGAGGATATTGCCCATATTGCAAGAGAACATGGAATGAGTCTTGCAGATGTGACAACCTATGTTAAAAAGCAGGAGAAAAAGGTATAGATGAGATAAAAATACAACCTCCAAAAGTTAGACCAAAAATCTAACGACCAGAGGTTGTATTTTTATGTCAAAATCTAGTTTTGCATTTAAGAAAAAAGGGCATACGGACATATCTCAATGGTGCAGGCGAAATACATATATTGCAAATAAAAATGGTATTTCTGCTTGCCTGTTTGCAGTAATGTGATGCAATGGATGGATAACTGCAAACCGTTTGGAGATGACGGTCTGAAATGCTCGCATCAGAAAAAAGTTTTCTAAAGTATAAACTCCCTTGTTTTTTGACAGTATGTTTCTTTTATTTTTTCTGTATCAAGCAGAGGTATCTATATCAATGGTTGCATTTTGTTCGTCCCATGCAATCTCGAAACCGACCAAGGACGACAAATCACGCAATTTATAATATGTATAATCTTGTATGGTATATGCGGAAACATTTTCTGGATTGCCGTCTACAAATAAATGCGCGCTGGACGGTACCGCAACGGCATCTTTTAATTGAGAAGGCTCGCCTTGAGAAGGTTCGCCTTGAGAAGGTTTACCTTCTGTGCCACTGCCGGTAAGTGTATACGGAATACCGGTTTGCAGATGAATGGCTTGGTCAGCTTCAATCCAAATGGTATCAAATTGTTTTGATGTGCCTGTCATAGCATATGCCAAATCCCGCAATTTGAAGTAGCTATAGTCATCTATGATATAAATATCCATTGCGACATCTTTTCCATCAATGCGCAATTGCGCACGCCCTGCATAGGCTGTTTTTTGGTTTGTTGCGTTTTCCGTATGATTTGTATTTGCTGCCGCGTCTTGTTTGGCATAATATGCCTGTATGGCTGTGCCTGCGCCTTGGCGGTCGTTCAATAAATCACGCAGACTAAAATAAAAACTGCCGGACACATTATTATATTTCTGATTGATTTCCAGTTGTTTTGTGATTTCGGACGCTACCAAGTCTTTATATACGCCCTGCCCGATGTAAAGCGCGACGTCGGTTCCCTCTACCACGTCATTCCACCATTTGACCAAGGTTTCATAATCCGCGGAAGAATTGCCGGTTTCCCAATAAATTTGCGGTACGATATAGTCTACCCAACCTTCTTCGACCCATTTTTTGGCATCGCCATATACTGTATAATACCCTTCGGAACCTTTTGTTGCGGAGCCTTCCGGGTCAGAGGAACTATTTTTCCATACCCCCATAGGGCTGATACCAAATGCTACGGACGCATCTATGCTGTGTATGGTCTGGTCTACCCTTTGTATCAAATCGTTTACGTGCATTCTGCGTTCATTTGCCACGGTGCCCTCTTTGCCCTCTCCTTCCGGCAAGGGATAATTAGAAGGATAGAAATAATCATCAAAATGAATGGCGTCCACATCATAATTTGTCACCACTTCCGCCACAGTATCCACAATATATTGTTTGACTTCTTCTTTGGCAGGGTCAAAATACATGGCGTTATTATAGGTCAGAATCCAGTCCGGGTGTTTTCTTGCCATATTATCGGCGGACAATTCCCCCAAATCCACGCCGGAAGTTGTGATGCGATAGGGATTCATCCAAGCATGAAATTCCATACCCCTTTTATGTGCTTCCTCTATCATGAATGCCATAGGGTCATAGCCCGGATTTCTGCCTTGTATGCCTGTCAAGACACTGCTCCACGGATTCAAATCAGAATCATAAAACGCGTCCGCTTTTGGGCGAATCTGCACCACAACGGTATTGAGCCCCAAAGCTTTGGCTTTGTCTAATTTTTCCACAAACTCAATCTTTTGGGCGTCTGGGTCATTTTGTGTGGAAGGAAAATCCGCACTATATACCGTAGAAATCCAAACGGCGCGCATACCTTCTTGTGTGGTTGCGGCATATGCCGGCACACTGGATAGATTGCCCATACATAACATGACACTGGTCAATAGCGAAAGCATACGAAATTTATATTTTTTCATGCTTGACTCCCTTTCTTTTTCTTATTTTTTCTTATTTTTTCTATCTGGCGATGTTGTATTTTTTTGCGTTTCCATATTATTGTATCATACTTTCTGCAAAATTACGTTACAGTTTCATTACAAACGCTCTTGCATATTTTGCAAAGATGTATTAGCATAAAAAGATATACGAAAAAATTTTCCCGAACTGTAACAAAAGAGGTGATTTTTATGAGATATGGATTGATTGGCGAAAAACTGGGACATAGTTTTTCTAAAATCATTCATGAGCAACTGGCAGATTATACCTATGACTTGATTCCACTTTCTAAAGAGGAATTTCCCGATTTTATGCAAAAACGTCCCTTTTCTGCCATCAATGTGACCATACCATACAAAGAAGCTGTCATACCTTATCTCTATCAGATAGAGGAAGCGGCAAAAAAGATAGGTGCTGTCAATACGATTGTCAATCGCAATGGGCAGCTTTATGGATATAATACAGACTATTTCGGATTTCGTTACATGCTGGAACAGCACAAGATTGCCGTACAAAACAAAAAAGTACTGATATTGGGCAATGGCGGTGCGACCAAAGCGGTATATGCCGTATTGCAGGACATGGGCGCGTCCGAGATTTTGAAAGTATATTACAAACAAGCACCCGATACCATATCCTACGATTGTTGTTATACGACGCATACCGACGCACAAATCATTGTCAACACAACGCCCGTCGGTATGTATCCCAATATTGGGAAATCCCCCATACAAGTATCGAAATTCCCCAAACTGCAAACCGTTGTTGATGTGGTATACAATCCTTTGCGTACTTCTTTTTTGCTGGAGGGGCAGGCATGCGGCTGTACCTGTATCGGCGGGCTGGAAATGCTGGTTGCACAGGCAAAATATGCAGTTGAAATCTTTTTAGACAAAAAAATAGAAAATGACGCCATACAGCAATTGGTACAAAATATCATACAATCCCGCAGCAATCTTGTATTGATTGGCATGTCGGGCTGTGGCAAAAGCACAATCGGTGCGGCAGTCGCAAAACGGCTCAACAAAACATTTGTAGATACCGATGCTTGTATTTTGGAAAAAATCAAAATGTCCATTGCCGATTATTTTGCAAAATACGGCGAAGCGGCATTCCGTGACATAGAACAAGAAGTGATAGCAGAATTATCTGGACAAAATGATTTGGTGATTTCCACAGGCGGCGGCGTTGTGGTCAGAGAAGAAAACATATGGCAATTGAAACAAAATGGTTTTGTGGTTTGGCTGCGGCGTGACCCTGCTTTCTTGGAAAGCGGCAACGGCAGACCTTTGGTGCCAAATGCAGAAGCGGCAAAACAGCTTTATCAAACACGGATTCCACTTTACACAAACGCGGCAGAAACCGTCATTGACAACGATGCCGACATAGAAACCATAGCAACAGCGGTTGTGGAAGCCTATCGCAAACAATCCCACTTTTGCTAAAAAAACAAATCAGGATATATGGACTCTATATCCTGATTTTTGTTATATTGTTATATTGTTATATTCTTTTATTCCTCAAATACGAAAATGTCTTCAATCGGTGCTTGTACCACGCGGGCAATATCCATTGCCAATTTCAATGAGGGATTGTATTTGCCTGCTTCTAGGCGCATGATGGTTTCGCGTCGCACGCCGACCAATTCTGCAAGCTGTTCTTGTGTCAAATCTTTTTGCAAACGATATTTTTTCAAATGACAGGTAAACATCATTTATTTTTCCTCCAACCAATATAATCTGATGGCATAGAAATTTGTCAATGCGACATAGCCTATTACAGACAAAACAAATACCCATTCCAACTTGCCAGTCAATAGCGCAATACACCAGATAGCGAATTGCAGCAATATGGCAATTTTGCCAATCTGTGCAAAAGCGATTTTTTGATTTTCTTGAAAGCGTTCATCTGTGCGCGTGCCCTGTATTTTTCCGATAAAGAAATTGCTGAAAAAAGCAAAAAAGCCGAGATAAGCCAAATCATAAAGATTGTGTGATGCAACATAACGCAATGCAAAAAAACCGATACAGCCAAGAAAGCCCAAATAGAAATTTTTACGAAACATAGTGACTCCTCCTTTGTGATATATTTCTCTCTTTATATGATAAATATATCACTTTTTTATCTCTCTGTCAAGCAGATGTGAGAAATATATCACTTTGAAAGCATGAAAAAACGATATACCCAAGATATACCGTTTTTTCGTTTCCATATTCAGTTGTGATTGTGGTATCGTGCAAGATACCGTGGGTTCGCTCAAAATCAAGATTGTACTGCCGGACGTTTGGCACGTTTGGCAAATTTTTTCTCCACAACTTCCATCACAGCAGAAACTTTATCCACACATGTCAAAACATAGGATTCTACATAACGCGGGGGCACCAAAGTACAGGGCCACATATGTTTCAAAATCGCGTCTTTTTCCACTTTATTTAATTCTGTAATTTTCTTCGCGTTGTCATAGGCAACCCGTGGGTGCCAAGCCGCATGGTTTGTGCGCAGAGATTTTTTGGTTCTCCAATCATAAAAGAATAAATCATGCAGCAAGCCTGCTCTTGCCGCAGAACGATAGTCCCAACCCATACGATAGCAAATCAAAAAGCTGTAATAGGATACATTGATGCTATGCTGCAAACGACTTGTTTCGCAATGCTGTACATGATTATCCATTTTCTGTACCATATCGTGTGCCAAGAGGTCCTCCACACACGCTTTGTACTCTGCCAATAAAGAATCCTCATCCGGTCTATTAAAATCTTTTTTTGAACCAATCGCTTTGTGCATTTGCTTCTTTCCTTCCTGGTAAAGTCTTATGTAAATATTGCGTATCAATATTTACATAGCTATTATATCACGAAACAATCACAATCGCTACAAAAAACCCAAAAAAATTTTTTTCCATGCCACAAAATTTTGTACTGGAAATTGTGCATTATTTCTGTTTTGGTTTTGCCACCAAAGCCATCAAAAACGCGGATACTATCGCAATCGTCAAGCCGCCTGCGGCTGCCTTCATACCGCCGGTCAATATGCCGATTGCGCCCATAGCGTCGACTTCGTCTTTGACGCCCTGCGCTAAAAGATTGCCAAACCCAGTCAAAGGCACGCGCGCGCCAGAACCGGCAAACTCTACCAATTTGGGGTAAATATCCAAACCGCCTAAAATACAGCCGATACATACAAATAATACCAAGATACGCGCGGGTGTCAATTTGGTTTTGTCAATCAAAATTTGCCCAAACACACAAATCAAGCCGCCAATCAAGAACGCTTTCCAATATATCATACGGTATTCACCTGCCCGCTTTTTCTTTCGTCGTTTCTTTTTTCATTTCTTTTTTCATTTCTTTTTTCGTTTCTTTCGTTTGGTAGCGCGCTTTCTATCACCACTGCATGGGAAATTGCGGGAATCGGCAATTTTTGCTGTACCGAATCCGCACTCAGCAAAGCCCCTGTAGGCAAAAACAGCATACGCTTGAGTTTGCCTTCTTTCAATTGGGGATAAAAATAACTGCAAAATGTCACTGCCGCACAGGCGCACCCACTGCCGCCCGCATGGGTATCTTGTGTATTCGGGTCATAAATTTTCAAACCGCAGTCTGTATACCGGTTTTGCATATCATATCCTTCTTTTTGCATCAATTCTATGACAATCTGATGCCCTACGCTGCCCAAATCGCCTGATACGATGATGTCATAATCTTCTGGTGTTCTGCCTGTATCTTGAAAATGCGACAACAAGACGTCGACTGCCGCCGGTGCCATAGCCGCACCCATGTTATTGGCATCTGTCACGCCCATATCTATGATTTTGCCTGTTGTGATTTCTGTGATAAAAGGACCTGTTTTGTTTTTGGCTAACACCATAGCGCCATCGCCTGTGACGGTCCATGTGGTAGATTGTGGGCGTTGGATACCCAAGGGCAAGGGAAAACGGAATTGTTTTTCGGCAGAACAAAAATGACTGGATGCCCCGCATAAGATATGTTCTGCAAAACCGCCGTCAATCAGCATACTGCCCACGCTCATGGCTTCGCCTACCGTTGCGCACGCACCAAACAGCCCCAAAAAAGGTATACCAAAATCTTTGATGCCAAATGTAGTACCGATACATTGATTCAACAAATCCCCGCATAATACATAATCCATTTGCGCCGCTTCCAGATTGGCTTTTTTGAGTGCCAATTCCATATTTTTGGCAACAAAGCGGCTTTCGGCTTTTTCCCAAGAGTCCTCCCCCATCATGCTATCAGGTTCTACGACATCGAAATATGCGCCCAATGGTCCATCGCCTTCCTTTTGTCCCACAGTGGACGCAGTCGCCAATATGGATACGGGCGTCTGTAAGCGCACCGTCTGTTTCCCAATCCTCTTTTGCATCAGCCATCAGCCTCCTAAAAAATAATATACCACACCGACCACAATCGACGACAAAATGCCATACACAATCACAGGTCCCGCTATGACGAACATTTTCGCCGCCATGCCCAATACCAAGCCTGCATTTTTATATTCAATGGCGGGCGATACCACAGAATTGGCAAAGCCTGTGATGGGTACCTCTGTGCCCGCGCCGCAATGTTTCCCCAATTTTCCATAAATCCCGAGCGCCGTCAAAACGGCAGACAATACTATCAAACATCCAGACACCAGCAAAGCCGCTGTATCTTCTGCAAATCCTTTGTTTTGGAAAAATTGGAACAGCACTTCGCCTAAGGTACAAATTGCGCCGCCGGAGAAAAACGCCAAGATACAATTTTTCAAAATCGGGCTATTGGGTGAAACTTTTTTCACCAATTGCGCATATGATTTTTGCGCCTGTTCATTTGTCTGCATAGAATCATCTCACTTTTTCTTTGTTTTGCAAACTGTAGTATGTGCAAATGGGCAACAAAATATGTCGTGCTTTTTGATGAAAAAATTTACATACGTTTTACAAAAATAACAAAAAAAAGGTGGCGTTTCTGACGAAGCTGTCGTATCATAAAATTGTGAAAAAACTCAAGGAGGCATCGTATGGACGAATTAAGAAATAAAAAAGGCTACATATGCGACATGGACGGCGTGATTTATCACGGAAATCAGATTTTACCCGGCGTCAAAGAGTTTATAGAATGGCTGTATCAAGAAGATAAAAAATTTTTATTTTTGACCAATAACAGCGGCAAAACACCGCAGGAATTACAAGAAAAATTAGCAAGAATGGGCTTGCAAGTCGACAAAAGCCATTTTTATACCAGCGCATTGGCAACTGCCAGCTTCATCGCCGCACAAACACCCAATGCAAGAGCGTTTGTGATTGGCGAACCCGGATTATATAACGCATTATATGAAAAAGGCATCATACTGGACGACAACGAACCGGATTATGTCATCATCGGGGAATCTTCCAGTTATAATTATGACAATATCTGCCGCGCGGTACATCATGTACAAAATGGCGCGCGTTTGATAGGCACCAATTCTGACTTGACAGGACCAACCGAACATGGCATGATTCCCGCATGTCGTGCTTTTGTGAAACCGATTGAAATGGTAACAGGCACGGAAGCCTATTACATTGGGAAACCAAATCCGCTCATGATGCGTACCGGCTTGAACATGTTAGGGGTACATTCCAATGAAGCGGCTATGATAGGCGACCGCATGGATACCGACATGGTATCGGGGATTGAAAGCGGTTTAGACACTGTATTGGTATTATCGGGCGTTTCCACCATGGAAACTGTCAAATCCTTTCCCTATCGCCCACGTTTGATATTGTCCGGTGTGGGAGATATTCCACCCAAAGCATAAAACGCGTAAACGCATAAAAAATATCAAAAGCAAAAACTGGGACAGCGTATGCGCAAGTTCTTCTTCAGAAAACATACCAAATCCATATTTGTAAAAATAAGCATGCCACAATTCTTTGTATTGTCAGGATTTTGGCATGCTTTGTTTTCTTAGGAAGAAGCCACATACAGGGCTTTCGCATCAGAAAACGGGCTATCGCCCTTCCTGTCGCCCTGCCGAAAATTCCAGAAAATCCAGCAAACGTAATATTTTTTGGGAAGGGCAAGCCGTCCCTTTTTGGGCTTTGCAACGGTCAATGTTTTTGCAACACCTCATCTGCTATCTCGCGTATTTTTTGACAGGGCAAGCCGTCCCCTTTTGGGCTTTGCAACCGTCAATGTTTTTGCAACACCTCATCTGCTATCTCGCGTATTTTTTGACAGATGATTTCAAACCATTTTCTATCCCCATTGCGTATGGTGCGCGCCAAGTCCTGCATCAGCCCTTTTTGCTCCGCGCGCAGCCAGATTGCCACAATGTTGGGATAATTGGGCAACTGGTTGTCAAAGATACGATAGTATAAATAAGGTAGCAATTGCATACGAATCTGCAAATTGATATGGTCAAACGCATTTTGGTTTGCGTGTATCACTTCTGTTCCCTGCTGCAATGCCTTGCCTCTGCGCCCAATCAAAACGAGATATTGTTCCGCCTGTGCTTTTGTTTCTATCTGTATCATGATGTCCTCCTTGTGTGGATTTGTGCAACTTTTTGTTTTTTGTGTGAATTTGTACGCTACAAAGTCGCACACCCGCAAACCATTGATTTTTCGATATTTTTGTTACTCTTTTTTTGTTTTCAAATATGGCATCACATCTTCTACTTGCAATGCCCTGCCATCTTGGAAAAGCGCTTCTGTCGCCAGAAAATCGGCTGTCAGCAACACCGCCATCGCCATAGATTGCTTGCCTGTGGTATCCAGTTTTTCCAATTGATTCAGAAATATTTTATAGGTCTGCTTCACCATAGTAAAATGAGGGTCATATTGCATCAGCCATTCTATCAAATACTGTCCCGCAAACCCGAAATTTTGCAAGCAAGTATCCGCCACATATTTTGGATTTTGAAAAAGTGCTGTCGTACATTCTATTTCAATGATACGATTGACTGCGCCGCCGCAACTGGAAATGCTGGTGATGGGCATTTCGCCATTGGTCAAAATGCAGTTGCACCATGTCGGCGTATCGTCTACGCCGCCTGCTTTGTTGCCTCTGGTTTTGCCCACGCCTTCCGACAATTTATAGATTTCTTGGTCGAAATTTTCTCGACTGCTTGTGATTTGCAATTCGTCCAAAATCAGCGGCAGATTGCATACAAAAGCCGCAAATCTTTCTTTGCCGACGGCTGTGCTATTGAATGTTTGTATGTATCGCCCCAGTCTAGGGTCTGCCCAAACAGACGCCGCCAACATCAAACCGACTGTTTTGCCTGCCTCTGTACCGCCCCAGAAATGTACAAAAAACGGCAAACAATTTAATGGCTGCACCAAGATAGAAGAAAAACTAGCGGCAAGCAATATCCGCCCAAACAAACTTGTTTTTCTAATTTCGGACGCCATTTCCAGCCATTGTGTATACTCCCCCATTTGTTTGACACTGTCAAATATTTTTTTGCAGGTCGTGTCCCCGTCAAACGCCAAATGCTCCATATAAGGCGAAAAGCCATAGCCTTCCACCCAACCCAAACGCCCGATGCTGCTGACTTCCTCAATACAGTCATAATTGAGATATTCCATATCATGCAGATACCGCACCAGCAAGCGCGCGTTTTCGCTATTGACTGCAATCCCTTTCTCCGCCAAATCCAAAATTTGGGTCGCGCTGGCAAGTGTGCGTTTGCTTTCTATGGTAGAACGCCAGATACCGCCTTTGCAGTATTCCAATTCCAATTTCTCTGTATGATGGTCCATATTGACCAGACGTTTGGTGGGCAATATGGGGTGGATACAAGCCACCATTTCGCCATATTCTGTATCCAAACGTATGCCCGCATCATCGGCAATCCAATTGCCGCACGCCAATGCAAACGGCTGCCCGGCAAAATTGGTCATATTTTTGCGTATGGGCGGGCTGTCTTTGTGTGCCATCTCTTTACAATATTCCTTAAACAGGCTTTTGAAATTTTTCACGCCCACACTAGACGCCAAAGCCGCCATTTGCTCGATTGCCTGTGTCATTTCAAAACGGTTATGATGATATTGATAGACAATATCAAACGGCTCTGTAGAAGTCAAAAAATCTTTTTTACGATATTCGCGGAATTCAAATTCCAAAATTTTGTTCCCCCTTTCCCTGTCATGGTGACAAAAACAGATTACAGATGTGTTATATTTTTTGTTTGTTTTGCTCTGAAATAGCGCATTTTCCAACGCTTTTGGGATTGGCGTAATTCTGAGATTTCCGCCAAACACACCACCAAACACACAAGCAACAAAACATTGACACCAATCAAAATGCCCATACTACCCCTTCTTTCTTTTTTTGATTGCGGATAAATATAAAATATTGATATTTTATATTTATTATAATATCAATTATTAATATTTATAATAACCAGATGCCACAAAAAAGTCAACCCCTTTTTCACGAAATGCAAAATTTGATTGCGTTTTCAACAGCAAAATGTTATATTAAAAAAAATGAGATTGGGGAAAGACTTGACAAGTAATGATCTCTCGGAATCCTGAGTGATTATGGTCAGCAGACGCTGGCGTTGAACTTTGAAAAGTAAATATTATCTAA
>CALWSU010000037.1 GCA_944384295.1 uncultured Lachnospiraceae bacterium
TGTGGCATTTTTTCACTTGTATTTTCAAACATCATTTCTGTATTTTTATTTTCATGTTAAAGTAACAGATTCATTTTCTGATGTTGTACCTATTTTCACTTTCCGCAAAAATAAGATACATTCTTGAGATACTTGGTTTTTTATACTGGGAAGTTCGCGAACCAGTCCGATGGTATCAAAAATTCTTTTTCCATCGATTATATAAATGCAGTGGAAGTATAGCACAAAATTTTCAAAATGTACAGTTTTTTATGAAATTAAGCAAATAAATATCATCGTGTGCCGAAAAATCGGTTGATCCATATCAGATTCAAAAAAGAATTACGATTTATAAAAATTGTACTTGTGAATTACAAAAATTTGAAGTAAACTAAAAAGAAAGAAATAGCTATTTTTGTTGATAGAAAGGGGGAAGAAATATGTATGGTTTGAATGCAATCGGAACAGGGTATAGCTATCCTTTTTATATAACACAAAATCAAGTAGGAAAAAACAATATGCAAAATGTGGAGCGTCAAAATACAGCGACACCTTCTGTAGAAGCTATAGCTGTTGCCAAGCAAAGTGCGGCACAAAATACGCCACTTGCACAGACACAAATTCCAACTTTGAGAGAAGGTATGGACCCTGCTGAATTTGCAGTCAGAAGTCGTATACAATATGTAGATCAAGAACAAGATACACAAGGTGTACAAACTGGAAAGTCTGCACAAGAAGTCATGGAAGAAGGAGAATGCCAAACTTGTAAAGAACGCAAGTACCAAGATGGTTCTGATGACCCAGGCGTATCCTTCAAAACGCCTACTCAAATTGCACCAGAACAAGCTGCATCTGCGGTGCGTGGACATGAACAGGAACATGTGGTGCGAGAACGTGCCAAAGCACAAAGAGAAGATAGAGAAGTCGTAAGCCAGTCAGTTACATTGCATACTGCGATTTGTCCTGAATGTGGAAAAGCCTATATTTCTGGAGGTACCACACGTACTACAACGCAAGGTACCAATAATAACAATATGGCTGAATTATTCCAACAACAAGAACCACCAACTAGTACTTTTGAAGGTATAGCATAATACTTTTTGAAAAAGGGTGTTGCAAGATAGAGAGAATATACAATATCTATCATGCAGCACCTTTTTTTCTAAATATGAAATAGTAATAAGAATGTATCAAAAGATACAAAAGTAAAAATAGGACTATACTACATCATTACAAGTATTGACAATATTTTATTAGTATAGTATATTTAAGGCAAACTATTATATTTTTTACAATAGTTAATTTTACAATAGAAGGGAATGAACATTATGATGAATCAAAAAATGTATTTGAAAAAATTTTCTCATGCGATACGATGGCGATTACCTAAATCAGAAGCAGATGAAATTTTGGCTGATTATCAAGAAATATTTTCACAACGTTCAAAAGAAAAGGATAATATGTTGGTGCAAGAATTTGGAGAGCCATTACAAGCAGCAAGATTACTTACAGATCCTAAAATGTATCATCATTGGTTAGCAGCATTTGGATTCATGCTTATTTGTTTGTTGGTATCTGAGTTTATGTTATTACGTCCAAGACAATATCCTACATTAATTATGATTGTACCATTTGTGATAGGATTGGTGCTAACCATGATATGGTTTCGTTCATGCCGAACAGAAAAGAAAAAATCACTTTTCCCGAATGGTTTGTTACCAATCTTTGCTGGTTTTATCATAATAATTGTTATAGATATTGTAATTATAATGGGTTTAGTAATGCAAATTTATAATTTTTTGCCAGATTCATTTTATGGTGTTTTTGCATATTGGACGCTAGAATTAACTGGATTGGTTGCGACTATAGTTGGTATATTGGGATTAATAAAAGCCAGAATATCAGACTATAGTTGGTGTAGTTTATATATAATGGCACTTATGGTATTACTAGAGTGTGCATTGATTCTTGGTGTTTTAACTAATATGGATTTGGATGCTGTAACTTCTGGCTATTGGAATTCTTTGGGAATGCAGTTATGTATTATTGGTCTGATAGGTTTAGTTGGAGTGGGGGTAAACCTATGCTAAAAAAAGACATCATTGAATTGTGTTTACTCCATATTCTATCAAAAGAAGATTTATATGGATATGAAATTTTACGTCGTATTCATGAATGTTTTCCCAATACTCAAGAAAGTGGTATTTATGCTTTGCTACGTGGGTTATGTAAAGATGGTTATACAAAGCAGTATGAAGGACATATTTCAGATGGTCCTAAAAGAAAATATTATCATATTACAAAAGCTGGGCAGATGAAATATAAAATTTTGCTTGATGAGTGGTATCATCTTCGAGATACTTTGGCTACAATGGGTCTAAAATAGCAACAGCTATTGGAATACATAACAATTTATACAAAAACAGAGCATATTATCATTTAGTATGCTCTGTTTTTTTCATGTGTTCTATATTATGGATAAACATTTAAAAAATAATAGATTGGGTTTTCTGCTAACAAACATCTATTCTGTTCTGACACTTAAGCACCGCGCACTACCGTATGGTTATTTCCGTAGGATACTTTAAAAACCATACGGTAGTGCACTGCGGTAGCGAGTTGCGCAGAACATAGTGGTGTAATGGTAAGAAGATACAACCTTGGGGCTACCCCAAAGCATAAAGACCAGAAAACCCAACCTCTTTCTTTAATTATCTATATTATATCATATATTTTTGAAATGTCAAATTGAATTTTTAAAAAAATGGAAAAAATTTGCTGAAATTCGTTGAAAATATATGAAAATCGTATATAATTTATACATATAGTAATTTCGATTAGATGGAGATAGGAGGGGTTTATTGACTATGGAAACAATCAAAAGAAAATTAAGCCCAGACGAAGAAAAACGATTTGTGGGAATTGGATACCAAAAACCTGTTCGCCAAATTATGCTTTGGGGAAAGGATCAGAAAGCGAATCCATGTTTGTTAATATTATATGGAGAACAAGAACCAGAATATATTGTCAATCATTCTAGATACTCTTGGAATATCGACGGCTATGTGTTGCAACAAACAATAGACTATACACACTATGCTGTATTTCATGGTATGAATGGGCATCTGCCATCTATTCCAAGTGTCAACTACATTAAAGATAGCAAAGACAGTTATGCGCTTTGTACACGAAAAGGATATCGTACATCGGTTGTAGAGTGGGAATGGAACAACCAAGAAAGAAACTACATAACAAAGAGAAAAGTAAATGAAAAATATAAAATAAAAGAATTTTATCCGGTGGAAGGTCATATTTGTTTTGATTATTATGAAAGTCATAGTTATCAAGATTATGTCGCATATTTGAAAGAAAACCATATTGTTTTTCAAGATTGTGAAGTGCTGGAAAATCCAAGCGATTTATTTGGATTTGCAGAAAATAGCATATATGATCAAATTGTGATTGATATGTTTTCTAAATCTAGAGTATATAGCAGACAAAAAGCATTGAAACAATTTATGGAAAGCAATCCTTCCGTAGAGGAATATGAAACATTATTAAATGTAGCCAGCATCGAATTGGCTTGTGGCATTTTCCAAGAATTGACCATTGCAAAAAATCCAATTCTATTAAAACAAGCAAAAGAAATCTATAAAAGTAAAGATTTATGGGGGCAAGAAGCTTATCATACAGGTTTGAAACGTTTCTTAAAACTATACATAGATGTATTTGATGAAAAACGCATGCAAAAGCAGAAAGATGTGGTCTATCGTTCTTTACCAGAAATGGATTTTCATGTTACCCAATTAGATGGGGAACCTATTACGGAAGAAGAATTAAAAAAACGCTTTGGGACAGAAGAATTGTCCTATGCCTATTTCAGAATGTATGAAATATCTGGGTGGTATTTTGGAAACCGAAAATTATATGATAAAAATACCTATACAGATGGAAAATATTTTAAGAAGATGGCTTTTAAGCATACCATACAGACTGCAAAAGCATATGATATGGCGGATGCAATCGGAAAAATTGCATATTGTTTGGATACGCCAAGAACAACTTATTTCTTGAAAAGCACTGGGCAAGGCAGGACATATGATTATTTTGTGCGCTATCTTAGAAGAACCATTGATACATATCAGAAAACTGATGAAACAAAATTTCTTGCAGCCGCAAAAGAACTGTTGTCAAGCTATGCGAATGATGATGGTATGCAAGGTTTTAATTTCGATTATTATTATCAATACAATTATTTTTTCAATCGTTATTTTGCAGCAAAAATCAAAGAAGGCATACAGCCACAGGAAGATGTATGGGATCGTCATTTAGATGATGTAGTTGAGATTGCAAAAAATGCAAAATCAATCCCAACTTCTAAATTCTGTGATATTGTGATACGAAAAGCATATCAAAATCATAAATTTGATAACTATTCTTTAAAAGATTTGATTGCGTTGACACAGATACCATATCAAAAAACAGCAGAACTATTTGAGAAATTGGTTTTGCCAAAATTAGAAGCATTACAGGAATTTGATGGAGAATTGATGTTGTCTTTGATGGATACAGTTTTGGTAAACTTGCAAAGAGCAGCAGAGGATTATTTTGTGAGAACAGATGGCAAATTCTCTCCAGAAAATACGGCGCAAATGTTCCGACTCAATAGTTTTGAAAAATGGCTTATGATTATCAAAAAGAATATTCATGATTTTACACCAAAGGAATATATTGTTTTCTTGAAAAACTTTTTGATGCAAAATGAATATTTCATCAATAGCAAAAAAGAGCTTTCCGATAATGTCAAGACATTTTTGAAAAATTCAGTTGCTGTCTTAAACCAGGCAACCAAAGAAGAAAAACAAGACATCATGCAATATCTGGTTTCTACATTGTATCAAAAACAAGAATTGATAGACTTTATGACAGAGATGGTAGAAGGCATTTTGTTCCAGATGCCATATGATGAATTGAAAGAAATCTTACAGCATGTAGCATTCAAAAATAATATGTTGCAGGAAAGAACACGTAATACAGTTGCTTTGTTAAGAGCAATCAAAGAAGATAGAGTATGCAAAGATACCGTATTGTTATCTATCTTGGATACTGGTTCTGCGCAACAAGTGAAAGTATTAACAGAAGTAGCAGAACAGTTAAAAACACAATTTTCCAATGCTGCGCTGCTTTTACTCTTTGAAAGTAATGTATATGCTTTGAATCAAACAGCAAAAACGGTCTTTGAAGCTATGGAACCGAATCAAAGAGAAAAACTACATATGGCTTTGATTGATTCTCCGCTGGAAAAAGTACATCAATACGCTTTAGAAAAATTGGATACATGGTATGGTAACAAAATACCAAAAACATTCTTATATCGTATGTTGGAACACCCCGGTATTGCAGTGAAAACATTCCTTTCAGAAAAAATGGAAAAGGCTTTCTCTAATTTGAAAGAAGTACAGCCGGATTTGTACTTGTATTATGTCAAAACATTGTTGTATCTTCCAAATAAAGTATCGAAAAGTAAGGACGAAGTATATGATACCATACCTGTGTTCTTAAGTTATTGCCCAGAAAAGAGAAAAGAAATCGAAGATATCTTGCTGGATATTGGAAGTACTCATGTAAAATTAAATTCTGAAAAAGCATTGGTAACATTTGCGAAAATTCAGAGGGGGGTATGTAATCTATGAAAGTAAATTATAAATACACAAGTCCTTCTCGATGCACACAAACAAGCGGCGGAACGACTTTGGGATTTAGTACAGATTTATCCCGCGACGAAAAAGTTTCTTTTTTGGGAAAATTGAAACATCCATTGGTATTTCGTGACGCGATGCTGATGTTAAGGGATATTGTGGTATCTGATATGAGCCAACAAACAAAAGAAAGACCAGAGTACTTTATTTGGCTGGAAGAAGAAATCGAAAGACGAATCAAAGCACATCAAGAATATGTACCACATATCAGAGAAAAATTGAAAAAAGAAATGGATACTGTTTCTCAAGAAGCAGAAAAATATAATGCAGAAATTAAAAAATTAACAGATATTAGTAAAAATTTGCAAAAAGAAATTGATCAGTATGATGCATGGAAAGATTACTATCAAATAGAAAAAAAATTCTGGCAGTTTTTAAGAGAAAGAGATTATGATTTGTGGTTTGTATTAGACCCAGTCATTACCGTGCATAAAGACTTAGTTTCTTTTGAGGCTTTTTCAATTGATGAATCTACATATGGCTGTTTATCTGTAGATATGAATGAATTTGAACTGTTGCAGGAACCAAGCTTAGGTACAACAAATATCGACTTTTCTGTAAAACTGGAAAAAGAAATGCAGCGCTTCCGCAGTTATACAGATGTTACATTGTCTGTAAATCCAGAAGGATTTACAGTTGATACTGATGTGTTGCCTAAATATGTGGAAAAGAAAATTGATTTGCCCGAAACATGGATCAAAGGGTTCAATCAAGTGTCTTCTGCAGCGGCATTAGATGGTATTGAATTAAAATTAGAAGTTTCTGATATGTACGATATTTGTGCATTTTTAAGAAAACATAAAGAGAAAAAAAGCCCACGTTATATGAAATGGATCTTAGAACCAGGTAAACGTGTACAGGTGGAATTTGCACCCTTTGGAACAGTTTTGACATTAAATGCGATTTATCATGGTACACAAAAAAGAGAAGAAAAAATATGGGGCAGAAGACGTTGGTTAGTTGTTGAAAAATTGTTGCCTTTATCTCAGGCGTTCTATATTCGTTTCTTAGGTTTTGGTATGCCACAGTTTATCCGTGCGGATATGGGAACACTGCAAATGACAATTGGTTTTACTTCTTGGTCTTCCAATGACTGGGTCAAAGGGACTGCATTTAATATCATGGCAGGTTTTACAGGAAATGGAAACTATAAGGATATATATCAACTGCTCAAACAAGAACGTAGTTTATCTATGCAGGAAATTTTCGACCATTTCTCTAATGTGAAAAAAGATAAAGTAAAAGCTGGTATTGGTATGCTGTTCCGTCGCGGAGAAGGGTATTTTGATATTGTGCATAATCAGGTACGTTTCCGTCGACTTTGCAATGAACCCCTGCCAGAAGAAATGTATGAAATTTCTTATTTGGAAAAAGAAGTACTAAAACTGAGCAAACAAACTTTTGACCAGATGACAGTGCGATATACACCAGCAAAAGAATTTATATTTACCACAACTTATAAAGGTTCTTATTGGTGGGAAGGCGATACCAGAACAGAACTTACGATTGACCAAGATGTACAGATTGTCAAACTAAAATGTAATTGTGCCACATTCCAAAGAGGTGAAAGAAATATTTCTGATCCTTGTGCACATATTCTTGCACTTTATATTGCTTCTTTTAAATTGTTAAAATTACAAAATTTAGAGTATAACAAGGAATATAAAATCAATGATATTATGGAGATGTTGCTATGATGGACACAAGGGCTGAATATAGAGAAAAAGTCAAAGAAATGGGAAAGAAAGAATTCACATTTCAAAAAATGCAGGAATACGGTTTTTGGCCTAGCCATTTGCCGACTCCTTATGAGCGTCAACAAAATGAAACAGAAGAAGATTTCAAAAGACGCAAACAGTTGATTGATGAATATGACAAACTTTCCGAAAAAATTGCAAAATTATATAAAGATAAACGCGAGATAGATATTAAGCTGTCTTCCTTAAAAAAAGAATACCAAGATACATGGGATTATGAAAAAATTCGTGCTGTGGTTTCCCAGGAAATCATGAAAGAATCCATTGCGCGAAGGGCAGAAAGAAAAGCGGAACGCGAAAGACAAAAACAGTTAAAAACAGAAGCATGGCAGAAAAAGAAAGCAGAAAATATTTTATTTATTGGGAGAGGCTATTCTGGGCTTTTGGCACAAAAAGAAACCAATGTAGAAAAATTGCAAGAAAATCATCTTCCCATTCTCGAAACAGATAAAGATTTGGCGGCACTCTTACAAGTGGAATATGCTACGTTACGTCATCTGACTTATCATAGAGATGTAGTGACATTTGACAATTATCATAGATTTGATATTCCAAAAAAGAGCGGAGGAATGCGCCATATTGCCGCACCAAAAACAAAACTGAAAGCTGCACAAAGACAGATTTTAGACCAGATATTAGAAAAAATACCAGTTTCTGATATGGCACACGGATTTTTAAAATCAAAATCTGTTGTTACAGGTGCGAAAGTACATCAGACAAGACCCGATTTATTAATCAATATGGATTTGGAAAACTTTTTCCCGACCATCACTTTTGAACGTGTGAGAGGTTTATTCCAGTCTTTTGGGTATTCTGGATATATTGCTTCTTTGCTTGCAATGATTTGTACTTATTGCGAAAGAATGCCAATGGAAATCAAAGGAGAAACAAAATATATCAAAACTTCTGAGAGAATCTTGCCGCAAGGTTCCCCAGCAAGCCCTATGATAACCAATATTATTTGTAAAAGAATGGATCAGCGTATTTTTGGACTTTGCAAAAAGTTAGGATTCACTTATACAAGATATGCCGATGATATGAGTTTTAGTTATATTGGTGATACAGAACAAATTTCTATAGGTGGTTTTTTACATAGTATCCAAAAAATTATTGAAGAAGAAGGTTTTTCTGTAAAACAAGAAAAAACACATATCTTAAGAAAAAATAACAGACAATATGTGACTGGTATTGTCATCAATAACGACGAAATCGGTGTGCCTAGAAAATGGGTGAAAGTATTGAGAGCTTCCATTCATAATGCAGAACAACTGCAAAAATCTGGACAGAAATTGTCCAAAGAAACGCGTATGGAAATCAAAGGGAAAATTGCATGGTTAAGAAGTGTAAACGCAACGAGATACCAAAAAATTATCCATCAAGGGTTAAACGTATTAGGAAATGAAATATAATTCGATAGAATTTTAAAAAAGTAATAGATACAAACCTTCAAACGAAAGGATTTTACTTTCTTTGGGGGTTTGTATTTCTTATTATAAAAATAAATTCAGACAATGGTATCTCCATTCACATTTTTGTCACACCGCCAATACGCAATCAATTTCAACATGTGCCACTTACTGCATATGATTGGAATTAAATATTAAAAAAATCATACAATTAGAACTTTAGAACTTGTACCAAACGGAAAGACGGTGTGTTACTATGATGAAATATCTCGGAAAGTTACATTACATTCTCCAGATGTATGCCCGCCTCAAGAACCATATTATTATTCCTTACAAGACTGGTCTAGGATTGGTTGTATGTCAAAGCTGAAAAAACTTTCTATACAGCAGATTTGTGTGGAGGATTTTTCTTTTTTATGCAAATGTCAATCTGTAGAATACTTGTCTTTATATCATACGAATTTTTCGGATTGTCATTTATTGTTGGCAATGCCAAATCTAAAAAGCGTAGATTTACGCCTTTGTCCATTGCAACATATTGAAATATTAGATTTTGCATCTTTTCAATATAAGCGATAATTTATGTATGAAATAATGAATCAAAAGATAGGCTGCAAGATGATACAATTTATCTAGACACCTTAAAATTCTCATAAAAAATGAAGCAAACCTCATTAGTAATGACTATGTGAGGTTTGTTTTGTTTTTATATGATATTTGCAACATCGTATCATAATGGCAAAATTTAAAATTATTTTCAAAAAACTTGTAATGTTTTTGCATTTCATAAGTTATTTAAATGAAAGGGGGAGGGAATGTGTGAATTTTGAAGACATATATCAACTATATTTCAAAGATGTTTTTCTATTTTTGCGCAGTATATCAGCCAACGAAGATATTGCAGAAGAAATGACACAAGAAACATTTACCAAAGCATTAAAGGCAATCCATCAATTTGATGGCAGCAAAGATATACGCGCTTGGCTTTTCACAATTGCACGAAACACATATTTTACATATTGTAAACGCCAAAAAATATACACAAATGAAATGAAACTAGAGGATATGCCAATCAAACAAGGCACATTATCAGAAAAGATGGTAGATGAAGAGACGGCATTTTTGGTGCATCGCTTTTTGCATCATATGAATCAACCATATAAAGAAGTCTTTACTTTACGCGTATTTGGGGAATTATCTTTTGAAAAGATAGCATTGCTATTTGGAAAATCACCTAATTGGGCTTGTGTTACATTTTATCGTGCAAAAAAACAAATTATGAAATATATGGAGGAGATAGAGCATGGAAAAAATCCCTTGTAGTATGATCAAAGATTTATTGCCATTGTACATAGATCATGTTTTAAGTACAGAAACAGAACAATTTGTAGAAGCACATTTACAAACATGTGAAAACTGTCAAAAAGAATATGAAACTATGACACATGAATTTGTGATGCCAGCTATTCCGAAAGTGCAGGAAGAAAATAAAAAAACACTGCTCCATTTAAAGCGGCAAATTCAAATGAAAAGAATCATTGCTGCAATGATTGGTGCTGCTTTGACCATCATTTTGGTGCTATCTGCCTATTTGGTTTATACAAACGTGGGAGCAGTACAAAACTTTTTTCAAGAAAATACAATGGTTGTTTTAAGAGAAATGAATACAGATAAAAATTGGGTACCGCTTGAAGTCGATGAAACGGGATATCTTAACTTTGATACCTTATTTTGTAAAAAAGAAATTGTTGTAGATGTAGCGAGTGATAACGCAGTTGCATTTCGGATCAGCGATACAGAGGGAAATATTATCATTGACAATCTGGTGATACAACCAGGAACCAGTGCATCTGTAAAGGAATTGAAACGAAATACAAATTATAAAGCAGAAATACAAACAAATGCCGAGTTTGTTTGCATTCATTTTAGTTAAATTGGATATAGCATAACAATCCGACACAACAAAAAATTGATTGGTGTCGGATTGTTTTATAATGCTTGCAAAAATAGAGCATTCAGTTTTTTCCAGTCAACATGTTTTGCATCATGTAAAGATTGCAAAATATGTTTGATTTCTTGTATGGAAGTATCTAAATATACATGAATACGATTTACTTTCGCAATTTTCTGAATTTCTGGAGCATTCATTTTTAATTCGAGCAGTTTCGTGACTTCTGTATATAACGTTTGAGGCAATTCAGCTTCCATGAGTTCTGAAAACGACATAGGGGGAGGTGTTCCATAATCTAGAATCCACCGACAAGCCAATACAGGTCTTAAAGCATAAAAGTATTTTTTTACTGTGACCATATCTTGATTCAAATATGCAGCATAGTGTTTCTGTGCCATACTGACATAATGGTAAAGACTTCTTTTTACAGAAAAGTACTCTTGTATGCTATTTTTACATTTTTGTGCAAATTCGGTTTCGATATAAACGATAGGAGAAGAAAACCATTCAAATACAGTTGGATTGGATTTGTATAAAAGCTGTAATGTTTTTTTCAAATCCCAGCCATTGATATCAAGCAGATTGTGAATTGGGTATTCTATCACATCTCGAATTTTCTCTAAACAAAGGTATCCTTCTTTGGGGCGAACGTAAATAAATCTCACATCATAATCACTGTCAGGAGAAGCAAAGCCCCATGCACGACTTCCAGATTCCACAGCAAGCAAAATATGTATATTTTGCATTTTTTCAATTTCATGCAGTTTGTGTAGTATCGTTTGTTCCATTTTGTACCTCCTTTCGTTTACTCCAAGAAAAACCTTCTTCAGAAGCTTTGAAATTGTATACAGGTTTCATAATATCCATGATATCCACACAATCAGAAATAACATCAATCATATCATTGATAGATTTGTAAGCCATTGGTGCTTCATCAATCGTCTTTTCATTTACAGAAGTGGTGTAAATGCCTTGCATAGAGGATTTGTAATCTTCGATATGAAGGGATTCTTTTGCTTTTGTTCGAGACATAATGCGTCCAGCACCATGTGGTGCAGAATAATTCCATTCGGGATTTCCTTTTCCCAGAGCAAGAATAGAACCATCTCGCATATTCATAGGAATGAGAACTTTCTCTCCAATATGAGCGGCAATTGCTCCCTTACGAAGAATCATTTCTTGGGTGTCAATATAGTTATGAATGGTATGAAATGCTTCCAGCATAGTCATACCTGTTTTGGTAAGAATGATTTCTGCTATTTTTTCGCGGTTTCTTCGTGCAAAACGTTGGCAGATTTCGACATCATGCAAATAATCCTCAAGAAATGTTCCATAAAGCCAACAAATATCTTCTGGCACAAAAAGGGCTTTTGTTTCAAAATTATTTTTCAGAATCTGCAAAGCATTCTGTATTTCTGAGCGTCTGCCATCTGCTTTGTAGGTGCGTATGATTTCTTCTTTTTGTCGAAAATAATCCTCTTTCCCCATATGCAAATCGACTGCAAGTTGCTGATAAATCTCAGCTACTTGTTTGCCGAGGTTACGACTTCCAGAATGAATGATGAGATAATATGTTCCATCTGATGCTTGGTCAATTTCTATAAAATGGTTTCCACTGCCCAAAGTGCCCAAAGAACGTTCTAATCTTCTGGTATCTCGTAAAGAACGATAGCAACGTAAATCTGTTAAATCAAATTTTTCTATTCTTCCTTCCCATACGTGTTTTCCAGAAGGAATATAGTGACATACTGCATCAATTTTCTCAAAATCAAGTTTTTGGTCCATCAATTTTATCGTGTACATACCACAACCAATGTCTACGCCTACAATATTCGGACAGGCTTTATCTATAATGGTCATAGTAGTGCCAACAGTACAGCCTTTTCCAGCATGTACATCTGGCATGATACGAACTTTGCTATTTTGCGTAAGCGCATAGTCGCACATTCTACGAATTTGTGTAATGGCAACTTCTTCTACTATGTTTGCATAACATATTGCTGTATTTACTTTTCCTTGTATGGTAAACATGGCATTCAGTCCTTTCGTATGGAAAAACCAAGGTTTTCCTATCTCAAAGAAATTATGCTGTAATTTTGGAATAACGTTCGCTTTGCAAAATTTCCATCATAAATGTATATGGTGATAAATTTCCGCCTGCAACCATTGAAAAAATTCTAGGAGTTGCGCCAGAAATCAATATGACGCCTTGTTCATTCATGGTTACTGGTTGTTGTCGATTCCGACTTGCCACATTCCAAAAAACGATTTCAGGCAGTTGATATCCATTTGCTTGATATTTCTTTTTTGCATTTTGGAAGTTGCTTTCTGATGCATCTTGTACACATGCATTGAATTCCATATCAGAAATGATAATCAGCTTTGCAGGAAGTTCTTTCTGCGAAAGTTTATTCTTGATTGCAACATTTAATATCAAATCAAATACTGCTTCCAAATTTGTATCTGAAATTTCATTATAAGTTGTGATATAGCGCAATTTGTCGACAAAAGTATTGCCTTTCAGTTCTATCAATTTTGGTCGAGTGGAGAATGTAATAAAATGATTCTGAAATGTACCTTGGTTGCGTTCTGCAAAATATAGTCCCAATGACAGTGCTACCGCAGCTGGAATCGGCTTTGCATCACAATACATAGAACCAGAAGTATCAATAACAGCAATTGCATTTTCATTCCCGCCAAAATCGGGTAGGGATTGCCATGTGGCATTTAATGTAGCTTTTTCGTCTGCTGTCATCTCTCGCAAAAAACTTTTTTGATTCCAAGCCCAGTTTGTGGACAGATAAGGCTCCACCAATTCATACGGAGAAACAAGGTCAGCATGTAATTTTGCTGTGCCAGAAGCAACTGCCGAAAGAAATGAAGCAAATCTTTCTTTGTCGTTACGCATAAATGCTTTTCTATATTTGAACATTGCTCGAGAAGGTTGTGTTTCATAATCGAAGCTATAATCTTTTTCACGAAGGTAGTTTTCCAGAATATGTATTTGGGCACGTAATGTAGACAGCGCCTTTCTATATTTTGCATCATTCATACCAAACGCTTTTGCTATTTTTTTTGCATTGCGAATGGTTTGTGGATTCGATGCATTGACAGAAGGCAGCCATTTTCCTAATAAAGAAATGTTGTTGTCCTTTGTAAGATTTTCCATATCCAAAGTAAATTGTTTTTTGAGAAAAGATAACATTTCTTTTTCACAAGGTGTATCCAAAAGTACTAATAAATCATCAAAACGACCATATTCAGCCACATAGGCAATGTTTTTTTGTACAGACAATGGTGCATTGTAGGCTAACCAAGTAAAAATTATGCGAAATACACGTCTTTCACCCAGCCCGCCTCTGGCATCTCTTGCAAAGAAAAGGAGTTTCATTGCCAGATCTGCGTTTTCTGTATAAGCACGAATAAATCGAGTGATAATTTCTGCATCACTTTCACGACGCAATGCACCTATGGTTGCAAATAGATCCAAACATTCTGATTTTGTAGATGCGTAGGTCACTGCACCATTTTCCGTGTATGCTATATTGGCTTCTTGTTTGATATAATCTAGCATAGGTTTCCCTCCTTTTATCTACTTTATCACAAGGCACCATCAAGAAATGGAAATTCTAAAAAATTGCTGTTGGTGCCTTTGGGTTCATCGCAAATAGATAGGGCACAAGGTACGATAAGAAGCGGGATTCGAACCCGCGAAAGATGGAAACCATCTGCTATGACCACTAAGCGATTCAAAAAGTTGCTGTTCATACCTCTTATCTATTTCACGATGTATGGTAACAAGGCGCAAAAGATTTAACGGACAGTTAACATGATATTGCTGTATGCGCCTTTTGACAGAACAAATATGATGAAAATGTTTTCTATCTTCTAAAAAACATTTGGTTCGTTTGTTCTATATTTGTATTATACTGATGTTCTGATGTATTATCATGGAAAAAAAGTTGCGAATATTTAATGTTCACAACTTTTTTGTTGCAATAATCTTTGTTTGATCAGGTCTACAAAATAGAGTGGGGCAATAACCTTGATCATTGGTCCAAAAGAAAGAATGCGTATGACCAATTCTGTTTCATCTTCTTTGTCATACATGATTGTAATACGATATAAATGCTGATCCAGTTTTTCAGCTTCTTTTGCAAAATGAGCAAAATGAAGCAAAACCCTTTCTAAAGATTTCCTTTTGTCCACCAGCTCAAAGATGACTTTTTGTTGGTTTGGTGCATTTCTTTTTCCCAAATTTTCGATAGGTTGATGATAAGGCTGACAATGTATAATTCTACCAAGATTGATGGTATTTCCGAAGGGATTTCCAGAACCAATCAAGCGAAATTTATCATCTTTTTCCGAATATTCCAGATGCTCTGGCATCATCACTCTATGAATAGGATTTCCTTTACGACTTTTTAGGGTAATAAGCAAAGGATATTTTTTCTTGATGGCATCTAAAATCAGTCGGAAATTTTGTATGTATGTTTCATTTTTATAATCATCACCATCTGAATACTGATCGAAAATCAATATATCTTCAGGCAAAAATAAAGGCTCTATTTCTGAAAAATCAAAATGACAATCACAAAACAAATGAATTCTAGGGTCAAGCGAAATTGCTTTTAACCAACGTTTTTCTAATGTAGTCAATGGCATATATGGAGCTTTTTGAAAAGGAGTTGTGCCATCTTGTTTGATAAGTTGCCATCGTTCTTCCAAAAGAGCTGAAGGAATATGCAGTATACTTTCACCAAAAGCATGTTTTTGCACGATGTGATATATTTCATCTGTCTGAAGCGGATGATCTACAGCAGCTTTTAATATGGCTGCTACTGTATGATAATAAGCACTATATAATTCACTAAAAATCATTTCATGCACCACCTTCTATACCATAAAGCGCATACATTTCTTCGATGTCGCTTTTAAACTGATTTTCCAATGCTTTATCGGAAAAACTAATTTCCGTAATACGACAAATAAAGGTTCGAATCCATGGAATCATTTCGCTTGCATCAAAAACATCTGCCTCAAATTTTATCGTATGAGGATCTAAATATGTAATTGTTCCACATCGTTTTTCACATTCCAGTCGTTGTGGGATATGTTGTTCATGTTCTGCATATTGTATTGTAAATGCTACATGTTCCATTCTTTGACCAGATCTGCTTTGTGTACTGACACCCCACATATGCGGCAACATACGATTGAGTTTTTCTCTCATTGCATCAAAACTAGCGTTTATATCACCGATTGTTACAGATACAATATTGTCGATACGAAAAGGGGTGATGCGTTTGAATTGAGAGGCATATGCCATCAGATATTGTCTGCCGTTTTGTACACTAATCATAATGCGAAGTGGAATTACTTGGCTTTCTGAGATTCGCTCTGTATGTCGATTGATTGTTTTTAATGTAATGGTTCTTTTTTCACGCATTCCCAAAAAAATAGCACACAAAATTTCACTATCCATAGTTTCTGTGATGTAATGATGCTTAAATGTAAAATGATTCTCACATGTATCATACTGATCTAATAGGAAAGAACCAATGACACCGCAAGGCGCAATTTCAGAAAAGAAATCTAATGCATCTACAGAAAGTGTGCAGTTGGATTGAGAACATTGATAGAACATGGTTTTACCATGTTTTTGTGCAATTACAATACCTTCTTCTACATATTCTTTCAGTTTTTTGCGTACCGTTGAACTATCAAATACTCTTGGTTTTGTAAAATAAGAAAGATATTGATCCATCTGTTCTGTAATTTCATGTAACGTCAATGCTTTTTTGGAAACATGGAGTATATCCATCAATATAAAATGTAATGTAATATCCCCATCTGTAAAACTTTTTGTTTTCCATGCTTGATATAAAGGATTATGTCGAGACATTCTGCTATCAATAGATAAGAAAACTTGCTTACCATCAGCAGTTTGGCGAAATTGCATGTAATCGCCAAGCCAACTTTCTAAGCGGCGTCGTTCATCGTCATAAGATCTAGCACTTTTTTTTGTAAATTCATTACGACATTTGAATCCATAAACATAAAATTCTCGCATGTAATCACGAATATGATTGAAATTTTTCACAAGTTCGCTATATGCCATAGTTCTTTCTCCTCCAATCAACCTCATTCGCTTTTTCGCATAAAATCCAATTGCATTCTCTTATGTGTGATTTTGATGATACAATATATCAAAATTATAGCATAAGGATATATTTTAATCATGGAAAAAAAGTTACGAATGATATTCTGTTTTGATTGTTCGGGATAATATTTAATGTAAAAATAAAATTTCAAATTGCATCAGAACACGTGGAAATAGAACAGTATAACATCATAATTTATGTGCAATCCCGTCAAATTTTGATATAATACAATGGTATATGGAATTTATGTCGTATTTATTTTTGGCAATACAAAAAAATATTTTTTGGGTATGTGGATAGAAAAAGCATTATAGTCAAATGAAGGGAGGAGGAGTCATATGCAAAAAGTGATGGCAATTTTGGTATCTGTATTATACTATATTGGTGCATTTATGTTGCTTTTTCATTTTTCTTTGGGGAATGACATACGTTGGTTCATTTTAGGATTTCCACTACTTGCGGCAATTTATTTTATCGTAGCAGGAAATATCTTTTCTCATCGTCTGCACTTAAATCGCTGGTACTTATGGGGAAGTATGAATTTCATAGGTGGTTTATGCAGTTGGCTGATTTTACTTGTTTGTTTTCCAACGCTTTTATGGAACGGATTTATCTTGATTTTGATGATACCATTTGTATGTGTTTTTTCTATCATTTGGGTTTTGATTGGATTGGTCTTTCTTTACATAAAATGGCGAAAAAATCAGCCTCATTCCGCATCATAAATTTGAAGGCATAAAAATGTATCAAAGATACCAAGCTTGTGAAAAAATAAATGCTTTAGAAATCAAACATAACATAGAAAATAAGCAAGAACAAGCTTTTTTATCAAGAGGAGTAAAACAAAGAATCGAAAGGGTGGCTATTGCAAATGAATATAGAAATATCAAAAGAATATAAAACATCACTGATTCCAATTGCAAAGGAAATCTTAGAGCCATTGGATATTCCAAAAGAAACATTTCAATTTTTAACTGATGTAGGGCTTTCGCTTTATGCAGACTGTGAAATCACACCAAATGCACCAATTATATTTTGTGATTGCCCAACTATAAAAAAATATCCTCATTTACAACATAGATATCTTCATATTGCATCGTTTGATGTAATGGGGGAAATTGCAATCAATCTAAAGTATCAATCCGTTCATCAAATTCAAATAACAAAAGAATATGGTCAAGATCATCTAGCTTACTTCTCGCTTATCAATGATAGTATTGGTCAGTTTGTGGATTGTCTTGGCTTATGGCAGTCTTTTTATCCACAATTCCGAAATGAAATTACAAAAAGATTAGAGTGCGATCCTGAATTTAGTCTTTTTGATTCTGAAGAAATATATGATGAAATTTTAAAAAACTATAAATGAGCAAGTTCATGATTTTGCATAAAAGAAAGACACCTTAAATCATTTGTGTTGTATAATGAAAG
>CALWSU010000038.1 GCA_944384295.1 uncultured Lachnospiraceae bacterium
TTTGTGTGGCATTTTTTCACTTGTATTTTCAAACATCATTTCTGTATTTTTATTTTCATGTTAAAGTAACAGATTCCTTGCTTGCCAATACTCTCCATTATTTTTGCATCACTTACAATGTCCAAAATGTCTGTCCATCTACGGCAGAACAAACGACTTCCAATACCCAGCCATGCGCCTGTGCCGCCTGCTGCAAGGCTTTTTGCAATACTGGTACAATCAATACCTCACTGGCATAATGTGTCACATCTGCCACGCATAGACCGCTTTCGACGGCTTTTTGTGCCTCATGGAATTTGATGTCACCTGTCAAATAGACATCCGCGCCCAATTTGTCCGCCAAGGAAAGAAAACTTGCCCCACTGCCTGTACATAACGCGACTTTCTGCACCATTTTTTCTGGGTCTCCTGTCAGTCTTATGCGGTCTAAGCCCAATACTTGCTTCAAATCCTGCGCAAATTTCGCAAAAGGTACCGCCTGCGGCAATGTGCCGATACGTCCAATGCCTTCTTTTTTGCCAGTCTGTACGACTGGATACAAGTCATACGCGACTTCTTCATAAGGGTGTACCGCAAGCATTGCCTGCACGGCTTGTGCGACTTTTTCCACTGGTACAATAGTTTCTAAACGGATTTCTTCGGCGCGTTCCAATTTGCCAACTTCTCCCAAATAAGGATTGGTACCCGCTAACGGCAAAAATGTGCCTTCTCCTTTTGCTGCAAAACTACATTGCGCATACTGTCCGATATGTCCTGCACCTGCGTCGCACATTGCCTGACGCACCGCGTCCGCATGGCTGACTGGTACAAATACCACAAGTTTTTGTAATTTCTGGGCTGCGGTTTCTTCTAACAATGTAATATCTTGCAAGCCGATTTTTTCCGCCAAAACGTCATTGGTACCGCCTTTTGCGATGTCTAAATTGGTATGTGCGGCAAAAGCCGCAATATTGTTTTGAATCAGGGCATACAGTTTGCTGCCCAAAGATGTATTGGCTGTAATTTGCTCGATTTTCTGAAACAAAAGCATCGGGTGATGGGTCACAATCATATCTGCTTGTATCGAAATGGCTTCTTCTATAACTTCTTTTGTGACATCTAAGGCAACCAATATTTTTTTGACCTCATGGGACGGGTCACCGACTGCCAAACCGGGCTTATCCCAATCCTCTGCCAAAGATTGGGGCGCGATTTGTTCCATCACTGCCATAATATCCTTTACTTGTACCATGTTTTCGCCTCCTCAATGACTGCTAATTTTTCATGCAGTTCTGCCAAACGTTCTGCCGCACGGGTGCTATTTTGCTGTTCCAGACCTTGTATGACTTTTTTATATTGTGTTTCTTCTTGTTGCAGTTCCTGCCACAGCAAAGCGTCTTTTTGTTCCAACAGATGTCCGCCATAGCGCAATGCGGCAAGGCTTTGGGGCACTGGCTCTCCTTTGACACAACGAAAAATATGATAATATTTCCCATCTTCCTGCACCATGACTTCTGTGTCCAGCACAAAGCCCATTTCCCCCACCAAACGACGTACCGCTTCTAAATCATGCTGCGGCGAAAGTATCCATTCCTGCGCGGCTTTTGCGACTTCTGGGTGTGCTGACAGTATATTGCATATCAGCATACCGCCCATACCAGCTATGACAACGCTTTGGGCTTCTCCTGCGGCAAGCGGTGCCAAGCCACTGCCCAAACGTGTCTGTATGGCATCTGCTGCGCCCATATGCGCAATATTTTCTGCTGCACGCGCCAAAGGTCCACGATTGATGTCGCATGCAAAAGCAATATCAATTTTTTTCTGTTCCCATAGGAAAAGCGGTACATATCCATGGTCTGTGCCAATGTCCGCCATGCTGCGGCAGCGTACCAAAGACGCGACTGTCTGCAATCGTTTGGAAATCTCCATATGTCATAATTCCTTTCTTGCTTTCCTGCTTTCTTGCTTTCTTGCTTGCCGTTATTTGTCTTGCACCATCATCATACTATATCATACAAAAAGCGGGCAGTCGTTCTGCCCGCATACATAGCCGACACGACTGGAATATCTCGCAAGCCAAGATACGCCCTGTCTTTTGCTATGCTTTGGGACAGTACCGCTGCCCGCTTTTTTTATCTTTTTTATCTGTTTTTTTATTTATTTTTTTACCTTACCATTTGAGCTGGCTTTTTTATTCTAAATAATCCTTTAATTTTTTGCTGCGGCTGGGGTGGCGCAGTTTGCGCAATGCCTTTGCCTCAATCTGACGGATTCTTTCTCTGGTGACATTAAATTCCTTGCCGACTTCTTCCAGCGTTCTAGCACGTCCATCGTCCAGCCCAAAGCGCAGACGCAGTACCTTCTTTTCACGGTCGGTCAATGTATCCAGCACTTCAATCAGCTGTTCTTTCAGCAATGTAAAGGCTGCCGCCTCTGCTGGCGCGGGAATATCGTCATCGGGAATGAAGTCGCCCAGATGGCTGTCTTCTTCCTCACCGATAGGGGTTTCCAAAGATACGGGTTCCTGTGCGATTTTCATAATCTCACGGACTTTTTCTTCTGGCATCTGCATTTCTACCGCCAATTCTTCCGCGGTTGGTTCGCGTCCCAGTTCTTGTACCAATTGTCTGGATACACGAATCAATTTATTGATGGTTTCCACCATATGCACAGGGATACGAATGGTTCTTGCTTGGTCTGCAATGGCTCTTGTAATCGCCTGACGAATCCACCATGTTGCATAAGTAGAAAATTTATAGCCTTTGTGGTAATCGAATTTTTCCACGGCTTTGATCAAGCCCAGATTGCCCTCTTGAATCAAGTCCAAAAACAGCATACCGCGCCCAACATACCGCTTCGCAATGCTGACTACCAGACGCAAATTGGCTTCTGCCAATTTTTTACGCGCATATTCGTCGCCTTCTTCCATGCGGCGCGCCAATTCCACTTCTTCATCCGCAGAAAGCAGGGGTACTTTGCCGATTTCCTTGAGGTACATTCTGACAGGATCGTCTATATTGATGCCTTCTGGCAATGTCAAATCCAGATCCTTTTCCACTTCCTCCTCCGCGTCCAGATTCCCCAACAGGTCAATGCCCTGTGTTTCCAGATATTCATAGATGCGGTCGATGCGGTCGGGGTCTAAATCCAAATCCGCCAGATAATCCCCTACTTCTTTGTATTCTAATACATTTTTTTTCTTTTTGCCCATAGCGACCAGTTCTTCTAATCTGGTCAACAAGGTTGTTTCTTCGACGGATTTCAAGGCAATCCTCCCTTTCTGTGTTCCTTATAGTCTAACCATATCAAATGGTAATATGCAGTGCTTCCAGTTTTCTTTTTTCTTCGAGACATGCTTGTATCTGTTCGGCGGTCTGTGCCTGTGCCATTTCCTGCGCGATACGATTCCGTTTTAATATGGTAACGGCTTCCTTGATGGCTTTTTGCAGGTCAAATTCCGCATCTTCCAAAGGCTGCGCGGCAAATATGGCAGTAATCTGCCGCTGTGTCTGCGCATCCTCAAAAAAACTGATCAGCTCTGCGGGAAATACATTCCCTGCTTCTGCCCACAAAGTACCAATGGCGGTAAATGCGTCTGCATAAGCCTTTGTGGGAAAATCCTCTGGTGTCAGTATGTTTTGTAAGATTTCATATATATGCTGATGGCTGGCGGAAAAATACAATAAACTTTTTTGGGCATCTATAACCCCGGCTTCCTCTTTTTCCACTTCGCCGTACTGCCTCTGTCGCTGTATTCTGCGTCGCTGCGCCTCTTGCGCAAAACTTTCATCTGCTTGGCGCATACGCTTTTGTATTTCGTTTTGCAGTGCGCTTTCTTCCACACCTGTCATACGGCTGACTTCCGTTGTATACACATTGCGTTCGATTTCGCTATCCAATTTTGCCAAAATCTCTGCCGCTTGTGTCGCAAAACGCACTTTATGTTCTGGGATACGCAAATCATATTGTTTGCGGATACACGCAATTTGAAAGGAAATATAATGTACTGCATCTACCAAAAGACGAGCAAACGCCTGCGCGCCATTTTGGCGGATATATTCGTCTGGGTCTTTGCCGTCCGGCACTTGTGTGACACGTACGCGTATCCCATTTTCTACCAGCACTGGTATGGCGCGTAATGCGGCATTTGTGCCGGCTTCGTCACTGTCATACAGCAATATGACGTCAGAAGCGTATTTTTTGAGTGTACGAGCATGTTCTTGATTAAACGCCGTACCCAATGACGCGACGACATTATGAAACCCTGCTTGATACAGGGAAAACATATCCATGTACCCTTCTACCAATATAAATTCTTTTCTTTTCGATGCTTTGGCAAGATGCAGACCATATAGATTTCTGCTTTTGCTAAAAAGCGGGGTTTCTGGGGAATTGAGGTATTTGGGTTCTCCCTTGTCCAAGATACGACCGCCAAACCCCACCACGCGCGCTTGTGCATCAAATATGGGAAACATCAAGCGATTCCGAAAGCGGTCATGATACCCTTCGCCGGACTTGTCCGCTAAAATCAGTCCGCTTAAGCGCAAATCTTCTACAGAATAGCCGCTTTGTGTCAAAAAATCGTACAGCGCATGGCGGCTATCTGGGGCATAGCCTATCCCAAATTTGCGTGCTGCGTTTGGCTGCATACCACGCTTTTGCATATAAGCGCGTGCGTTTTCGCCCTGTTGGGACTGCAATACATCATAATAAAACCTGCCGGCTTTTTTATGGATTTCCAGCAATCTGGCTTTCTGGCGTTCTGCCGCCATCACCTGTGCGCTGCGCTCTGGTTCTGGCAATGTGATATGGGCACGTGATGCCAATTCTTTGACGGCTTCCACAAAATCCATATTTTCCATTTCCATCAGAAAACCATATACATTGCCCGATGCACCACAGCCAAAGCAATAGTAAAACTGTTTTTCACTATTGACGGAAAACGATGGCGTTTTTTCATGGTGGAAGGGACATAATCCAAAATAGGAACTGCCTTTTTGTTTCAAAGGCACATATTGTGACACAATATCCACAATATCATTTTGCATACGGATTTCCTCCAGCAATTCGCGCGGATACCGCATCGTCCATTCCCCCTTTCCATGTATCATGTATCATGTATCATGTATCTTATGTACTTATGTACAGCACATTAGGGCAAAAAAGGATGTCTCCAAAATACAGCTCTTGCCTGCCTTTGGGACAGCCTTTCCTTCATTCTCTAAAGTTAAAGGTTCGACGTTTTTCCCGAAATTCCTTCTTTTTTGCATGCATTTTGTGGATTTGAACAAAAAGAAGGGCAAAATCAAGCCATTTCCTCCGCAATCCGCCCGAATCCTATCCATATTTTATGTGTGCCAAGTCTGGGGCAGGAATATTTTTTGAAATTGGGCAATCGCGAAACGGTCTGTCATACATGCCACATAATCGCATACCGTACGTTCCAGCCCTTCGCCTTCGTCTAACAAGCGCAAAAATTCCCCTTCCATCTGTGCAGGGTGTTCCAAATAATGCAGATATAATGCTTCTACGATTTTTTCGGCTTTGGCTTGTTCTTGCAAGGCATATGCGCTTTGATAGACATTTCGGAACATAAACGCACGCAGTCCCATCAATGTTGCCCGCATGGTCTGGCTCATGACAATGTCGTTTTTGTTCTGACTGTTTGCAATGGTATCGCGAATCATGGTGTTGATACGGCTGCTAGAGGTGGTGCCAATGATATTTGTAAATTCTTTTGGAATCTCATCTGCATACAGCATGCCCGCGCGTATGGCATCATCTATATCATGGTTGGTATACGCGATTTTATCCGCCAATTGTACAATTTTACCCTCCAATGTCGCGGGATTGCCGCTGGTGCGGTGGTTCAAAATACCATCTCTGACTTCCCATGTCAAATTCAGCCCCAAGCCGTCTTTTTCCAAGCGTTCCACCACACGCAGACTTTGTACATTATGCGCAAACCCGCCGGAATCAGCAAACAATTCATTCAGCTTACGTTCTCCAGCGTGCCCAAAAGGCGTATGCCCCAAGTCATGCCCCAAAGCAATGGCTTCTGTCAAATCTTCATTCAATTGCAACGTACGGGCAATGGTACGGGCAATCTGCGCCACTTCCAAAGTATGTGTCAATCTAGTACGGTAATGGTCACCTTCTGGGGAAATAAAGACTTGTGTTTTATGTTTCATGCGCCGAAAGGCTTTACAATGTATGATACGGTCGCGGTCGCGCTGAAAATCTGTGCGCAAATCGCATTGCGCCTCTGGACGCACACGCCCTTTTGACTGTGCAGATTTTGCGGCATACTGCCCTAAAATTTGTTCTTCTAATAATTCTTGTTGCCTGCGGTAAATCATAAACACTTTCCCCTCCTTACTCTCATACTATGAAAAAATACACTTATTTAGAAAGATACGCTGTTTTCTCATAAAAATCCTTTTTTCTGTGAAAAAAACAGAAAAAAAGAAATGAAAAATAATACTCATGTTATATATTTTCCATTTCTTTTCACATTCTTTTTTATTTTCTGCGGTACATCTGCCACATGCAGTCAAGCTGTGAACAGCATAAAGCACCGTCCATCGTCAAACAATAAGAATTGGTTGTGCCACGGGTGCGTTTTTCCACCAAGCCGCGGCAGACCAAAAAATCTAAATGTGCAATCGTTTCACCCACAGCAAACCAACGCTGAGAAAGCGGAAATTCTTCCCATGTTTTCCCACGCATCGACCACCGCAAACAAGCCGCAATCTGTGTTGCATGACTGCCACGATTTGCCGCCAAAGCATGTACAGTATCTTTCAAACGATTCAAATGATGCTCTATGATTTGATCCATACGCACATAAACATCCATATCATTTTTGCGGTGTGCTGGCAAAGCAGTGCGGATTTCATATTGACGTATCTTGACCAAAGAGTCCAAATAATTGCCCAAGGAATCTTGTGTGCCAACCCAACAAGTAATATTGGGGGTAATATCAAACAAAATATGATCCGCCGTAAACATCAATTTTTCTTGTGGCTGATACAGCACCATCTGCCCCGGGGTATGTCCAGGCACCAATATACAAGAAAATGCCCATTTGCCTACATGCAATATATCTCCATCTTCCAAAGCCGTTACAGAGAAAAAACGTTCTGGCTCATAACCACGTGCTGGATTTTCGCTATGTAAGCGCATGATTTGTTCCTCGGTAAAACCTTCTGCAATGAAATTACGGTCAGATTCTTTCCAAACCTCGCCTACCATAATGCTTTCAAAATAATCATAATCCACACGGCTCATATAGATTTTGCCGGGCTTGTCCTTCATCAGTGTAGGGGCAAGTCCTGTATGGTCAGAGTGCAAATGGGTCAAGAACAGATTTGTTTTTGACCAATCGGCGGACAATTCTTCCATACCTGCCATCAATGCTTCCAGACATTCGGGACGATTGAATCCTGTATCTAAAATCAATGTTTCGCCACTGTCTTGTATGATATAACAATTCAGATTTTTCAATGGATTCTCCGGCAATGGTACATTCAGACAATAGACAGCCGGCGTATCATATACTTTTGTCAACATGCTTTTGTTCCTCTCTTTCTTGCCAAACCACACAAAGAAAATGCAAAAATTGCATCACACTTGCCTTTGTTTGTTTCGCACAAATCCTATTATAAAACAGTATTTTGCGAACGGCAAGCGCAGAAGACAGGGGAATTTATGGTTGCTGACAATGATACGATACCATTCCAACAGGAAAATTTTATTTTGATACAAGAAAGTTGCTTTTTTTGGCAATGCGTGAAACAACAAACACCAAAAAATCTGCTAATCTCACCAGAATCATAAAACATAGTAAGGTGTTTTGATATGCAATTCGGCAAAAATAATATAAAAATACGAAAAAAACAGAACAGATATCCTAGAATATTTTGAAAAAAAGAACATATTCTAACGCTTTCTCCCCGCAAACAAACCCTATAAAAACAAGATAGATTGCAAAATATATTTTGTCTGGCAAGCCAAAAATCCCGCAAAAGCCTTATCCTGATATAAAAACATAAAAAAAGGTATCCCATTGAGAGGCTTCTTCCTAAAAAAACAAAGAACGTTGGAATCCTTACAACGCAAAAGATTCCAGCGTTCTTATTTTTACTCGGATAAATTTGGTATGTTTTCTTCTGAAGACAGCCGTCCCCCTTAAGAAATCAAGGAAACGAAAAAACAATGTTTTCTGAAGGGGAAGCTGCTTCAGGGATACCTTTTTTATTTACCGATATAGCATATATCATGCTTATTCTGCAGGTTTTTCTGTCACATCTGCTTTTGCAGCAGGTGCTGCTTCTGCCTGTGCTTCTGCTTTTGCTTCCGCTTTTTTAGCAGGAGCCGCAGGTGCAGCAGGTTTTGCATCAGCCGCAGGCGCAGGACGTTTGCCTGTGATAACGCCTTTCGGGCATTTATTTGCACAGATACCGCAAGATTTACATTTATCATAGTCAATCACTGCCACATTATCAATGACATGAATTGCATCAAAAGGACAGTTCTTTTCACAGATTTTACATGCGATACAACCTGTAGAACATACCTGCATTACGTTCTTACCAATATCTTTGGAAGAACATTGTACTTTGACTTTTTTCTTCGCAGGCAACAGTTCGATGATGTGTTTTGGACATGCAGATACACATTTGCCACATGCCACACATTTTTCTTTGTCTACTACTGCAATACCGTCCACGATTTCAATGGCACCGAATGCGCAGGCTTTTTTACAGCTACCCAGACCCAAACAGCCATAGCTACAGCTTTTTGCACCGCCGCCAGCCAGCTGCACTGCCATATTACAATCATCGATACCGAAGTAATCATATTTATTTTTTGCAGTTTCACAAGTACCGCCGCATTTTACAAATGCTGCCAAAGGTTCTGCTA
The DNA here is from genome assembly GCA_944384295.1 of uncultured Lachnospiraceae bacterium. Classification (GTDB taxonomy): domain Bacteria; phylum Bacillota; class Clostridia; order Lachnospirales; family Anaerotignaceae; genus Anaerotignum. Next base: position 8,905 of record CALWSU010000038.1, read on the forward strand.
CAGATGCTTCCACGCCCATGATTGCACCTACTTTTTCCGCTACTGCCGCACCACCAACAGGGCAGGCATTTACAGGAGCAGAACCATCTACGATTGCAGCCGCACAGCCGCCACAACCAGGGAAGCCACAACCACCGCAGTTCGCGCCGGGCAGAACTTCCAAAATTTCACCGATTCTGGGGTCTTCCTCTACTTTGAAGACTTCACCAGCAATACCAAGGCCTGCACCAAAAACAACACCAAGCCCACCGATACTCAGAATCGGGTTGATAATATTCATAATGTCCATTTTTGTCACACTCCTTGTCTTACAGTTTGATCAGACCGGAGAAGCCTAAGAATGCAATAGACATCAGACCGGCTGTAACCAGTGCCATCGGGAAACCGTCAAACGCCTTCGGTGTATCATTGTCTGCAATTCTTTCACGAATGCCGGCAAACAGCACGATTGCCAGTGCGAAACCAGCCGCGCCACCGATACCGTTGAAGATGGATTCGATGAAGTTGTATTCTTTCTGCATGTTCAATACAGCTACGCCCAATACAGCACAGTTTGTTGTGATCAAAGGCAGGAATACGCCCAATGCCTGATACAAAGCAGGAGCTGCTTTTTTCAGGAACATTTCTACAAACTGTACCAAAGATGCGATAACCAGAATGAACGCAATGTTATACAGATATTCAATGTGCAGAGGTACCAGAATCAGGTTATACACCAACCAGGAAGCCGCACATGCCAATACGATAACGAAAATAACCGCCATACCCATACCAGCTGCTGTATCCACTTTTTTGGAAACGCCAAGGAATGGGCAGATACCTAAGAACTGAGATAATACGTAGTTGTTTACGAATATCCCTGCTAATAATAACAATATCAGATACATTCTCTACCCCTCCTTATGCTTTCTTTTTGTTTCTAAAGTGATTGAGCAGTGCCATCAGGCAAGCCAGTGTAAAGAACGCACCAGGTGCCATTACGAACAGCAGTGTTTTAGGGAAAGCTTCGGGCAATACAGTCACATCAAACAATGTGCCTGCGCCAATGAATTCACGCACCAGACCCAAAATGCCCAGCGCAACTGTGAAACCAAGACCCATACCAATACCGTCGCAGATAGAAGCGATTGGACCATTTTTGGACGCAAATGCTTCTGCTCTTGCCAGAATGATACAGTTAACTACAATCAGGGGAATATACAGACCCAAAGACGCATTCAGCGAAGGCAAATACGCTTGCAGCATAAACTGTACAATGGTTACGAATGTTGCAATTACAACGATGAAGCAAGGGATTCTAACTTTATCGGGAATGATTTTTCTCAGCAAAGATACAAACAGGTTCGCGAAAATCAAAACCGCTGTGGTAGACAGACCCATGCCGATACCGTTGATTGCGGAACTGGTAACAGCCAGAGTAGGACACATACCAATTACCTGAATAAAGGTAGGGTTTTCGTCGATAATACCATTTTTAATGATTTTAATAGGATTAGCCATTAGTTCGCACCTCCGTTCTCAGCGACCCAATCCAATGCTTCCTGTGCGCCGGAACATACGGCTCTGGAAGTGATGGTAGAGCTGGTGATGGGAACGATTTCGCCGCCATCTTTGGTTACTGTTACAGAACCAGACTTACCTACAAACTGTTCATAGAAACTAGGTTCTGTGGCTTTTGCACCCAAACCAGGTGTTTCAGAGTGGCTGGTAACACGCAGACCAGTGATCACACCATCTGCATCAATGCCGACCATAGTTGCTACTACGCCACCGAAACCGCTTGGTTCGGTTGTGATCACATAACCGCCATTATCTGCTTGATATATTGCGGTGATTGTGCCAGTAGGTTCTACGTCTAATTGTTCAAAGGAAGATGCTTCTGGCATAACCGCCTGCATGGATTCGTTCAATGTTTTTTCATTCTGAATCGCAATGGGTTCTTTTGTTACTTCAGATACCACGCCGAGGCAAGCCGCAGCAACTGCGGAAATCAGCAAAAGCACAACTGCGGGTTTTACGACTTCTTGTGTGTTCATGCCTTCTTCGCCTCCTTTACTTTGGGCAATGCACCAAAGATCTTAGGTTCTGTGAATCTTTCAATCAGAGGTACTGCCAAGTTCATGATCAAGATAGAGTAAGATACGCCTTCGGGATAACCGCCGAAAATACGAATCAAAGTTGTAATAATACCACAGCCGATGGCAAAGATTACCTGTCCTTTTGGTGTAACAGGAGAAGATGCATAGTCAGTTGCCATAAAGAAAGCACCCAGCATCAAACCGCCGGCAAAAATTTCGTATACAGGCTGACGCAGACCATCTCTGCCGATTGCAGCAGTCAATACGAATACAGTCAGTATGTAGATTACAGGGATTTTCCAGCTGATGACATGTTTTGCAATCAGATAGATACCACCGATGATCAGCGCGATTGCACATGTTTCGCCGATACAACCACCGATGTTTGTACCTAAAATAACATCTTGCAATGTTGCATCTGGCATAACGCCTGTTTTCAGAGTTGCCAGAGGTGTTGCAACTGTCACAGCGTCTGCACCGCTGAAGCCAACGGGTGCTGTCCATGTTGTCATTTCTGTAGGATAAGAAGCCAACAGGAATGCTCTACCAGCCAGTGCAGGGTTGATGAAGTTCTGACCCAGACCGCCGAAAAGCTGTTTTGCAAAAATAATTGCAAATGCCGCGCCAACGATAGGTACCCAGATGGGTGCGCTTGCGGGCAAGTTCATTGCCAATAAAAGACCAGTTACGACTGCGGATAAGTCGCTGATGGTTACAGGTTTTTTGAGCAATGTCTGATACAGCCATTCAAATACCACGCAGGCAATGATGGAAACTGCAATCAGAATCAATGCTGGCAAACCAAAGAAAAAGATACCCGCTGCTGTTGCAGGAATCAGAGCGATGATGACATCACGCATAATGCTCTGAATAGATTCTTTTGAACGCACATGAGGGGTACCGGATACTACAAAATTAGCCATGTTTCTTTCTCCCCCTTCTTAGTTCTTTTCGGCTTTTGCTTTTGCTTCTGCCTCAGCCTTTGCTCTTGCTGCGGCAGCCGCTGCTGCTTTTTTGCCTGCTTCGATTTTCTTGGTTGCACGAATGGACTGTGCCAACTGACGTTTTGCGGGACATTCATAAGAACAGCTGCCGCATTCGATACAGTCCAGACCGTGGTGTTTTACAAAGCCTTCGCCATCGCCTTTCAAAGAAAGCGCGTTGAGCATGAAAGGCATCAGACCCATCGGGCAATGGTCTACGCATTTGCCGCAACGGATACAGTTTCTTTCTTCAGGAATGAATGCTTCTTCTTGTGTAAAGCACAACAGACCAGAGGTTGTTTTTACAGAAGCAACATCCAATGTATACAATGTAGGACCCATCATAGGACCACCTGCAATCAGTTTTACAGGAGGATTTGCTTCGTCAAAGCCTCCGATTGCATCTACCAAATCACGTAATGTCATACCAATTCTGATTTTGTAGTTGCCAGGGTTTTTGATGCCCTTACCAGAAACGGTTACGATTCTTCTCATCAGTGGTCTGCCTTTGCAGATAGCTCTTTCGATTGCGACAACAGTATCTACGTTATCTACGATACAGCCAGCGCTTGCAGGCAATGCACCAGATTTTACTTCTCTTTTTGTGATAGCATAAATCAGGTGTTTTTCAGAACCTTGTGGGAATTTTGTTACCAAAGGCTGTACAGAAATGTTATCGATGCCTTCGCAAGCCTTTGTCATCGCTTCGATGGCTTTGGGCTTGTTCATTTCGATACCGATTACGCCTTTTGCATTGGGGTGCAGTTTGAGCATGATTTGCAGCCCTTTTACAATTCTTTCGGGTTCTTCTAACATCAGGCGGTAGTCACATGTCAAATATGGTTCACATTCTGCCGCATTGATGAGGATATGGTCGATGGGTGTATCCTTAGGCGGATTGAGTTTTACATGGGTCGGGAAGCCCGCACCACCCAGACCAACGACGCCGGCTTCTTTGATTGCAGCCAAAATTTCTTCGTTGGACATGGTTGTGTAATCTCTGCCCTGATTGAGCCCTTCGATTTCTTCCATTTTGCCATCATTTTTGACAACGATGGATTTTACCATTGCGCCACCAGGCACCAGCATAGGTCTGATGTCTACCACTTCGCCAGATACGCTGGCAAATATAGGTGAAGACATGAACGCGGGTGACTCAGCGATTTTCTGCCCTACCTTTACATGGTCGCCAACTGCTACCAGAGGTTCACAAGGAGCCCCGATATGCTGGGACATGGGGTAGTACAATTCAGAGTTTTCTTTGGGGAGTATCACCTTTATGGGCTGCTCTGCGGAAAGAGCTTTTCCATCGGGCGGGTGAACCCCACGTTTGAACGTTAAAGCTTGCATATAATCCCCCTCTATCAAGTGATTTTGTATGCCCTATGGGCATCAGGATAGTGTTGTTGCGTTTACAGCACAAAAGACAAGCATTTGTACCAAAACGCTTGATGAGATAATACTTTTATAAAAATATTGCCATCTATAACAGCAATATTTTAATACAAAAATAAAAATTGTACAATATTTTTTTTGTGAAAAAAATGCAAAACGTGAAATTCCGGCAAAAGAAACCCTGATTTTTCCTACTTTGTAGAAAGGTCATGGGTTCTTTTGTTCTTTTTTGTACACAAAAACCAAAATGCCTAGAAATCAACATTCATAATAGGTAGAAACTGGTATTTTCCCAAAATCCCTACTTCCATACTATACAATCTTTCGTATGCAAAATATCTAGTTCCCCCTTAGTGTACTATGATTATTCCCAAAAGTAAATGATGATTTATTACCAACATTTCGGACAAAATTCTGTATGCTTTGACAAAAAAACAGCGCGTTCTGGAAAAATATGGAGAACCTTGGCATAAAACTTGCTAGGTACACATCGTCTATGCTACAATCAAAGAAAACAAGCCAGATTCTTTTAGGGGGTGACAACGATGGAGCTTTCTTTACATCTACAACAAAAACAGGTGCTTTCCCAAAAAATGCAGCAATCAGCCGAAATTCTACAAATGAATACATTGGCTTTGTCAGAATATATCCGCACGGTATCCGAAGAAAACCCGCTTTTGGATTGGAGCGAAGAACACGCCACTTTACCAGATGACGACAAATTACGACAAAAATTGGAATGGCTGCATGATGCGGACGAACAAAACCGCGGCTATTATCAAGCGGAAATGGACAACGAAAAAGAACGCGAAGATTTACGTTTTGGAAAAAAAGATGCCCAAAGCCTACGCGAATATTTGCTCTTTCAGATTCATATTTTGCCTATAGAGGAAAAAGAAAAACGTGTCCTTACCTTTCTTGCCGAAAGCACAGAAGAAAGCGGGTATTTGGAGCATGGCGCGTTAGATGCCGCCATACAAAAATACCATCTTGCACCACCACAGGCATTGGCAATTTTACGTCGTTTGCAGGCATTGGACCCGCCCGGCGTTGGCGCACGCAATTTGCAGGAATGTCTTTTGATACAGCTCAAACAAAAAGGCGCGTCCGAAACCGCTTGTATACTGGCAGAACAAGCATTATCAGACATTGCAAAAAATCGCTTATCCTATCTGACCAAAAAATTACATATTTCTATGGCGGAATTGACTGCGGCTTTGGAAGAAATCCGTTGCTGTACGCCAAAACCGGGCAGCGGCTTTGCCAACAGCCGCCCAACAGAATATATCATACCGGACGTATTTGTAGAAAAGCGTGGCACAGAACTTTTGGTTTCTACCAATCGCAACACAGTACCGCGTTTATTCATCAATCCACAATACCGCAAATTGCTACAGGAAGACGCTTCTCAACAAACAAGGGAATATGTCGCGCAAAAACTGCGGCAGGCTGAATGGGCGGTACAATGCGTAGAACGGCGGGAATCCACATTATTAGAAACAGCAAAACAGATTGTTGCGGCACAGCAAGAATTTTTTCTCTCGCCGCATGGCAGTTTACAGCCTTTGCGTATGGCAGACATTGCAGAAAAAATACAGATGCACGAATCGACGGTCAGTCGCGCGGTCAAAGACAAATATTTGCAATGTGACCGCGGTGTTTTTTCACTCTCTTTCTTTTTTTCAAAAGCAATTGCAACTACAAACACAGAAAGCGTCGCTGTCGATACCATACAAAAACAGATTGCCGCAATCATACAAACCGAGGATAAAACAAAACCACTCAGCGACCGCGAACTGACAGAACGTCTTACGGCAGCAGGCATACAGATTTCCCGCCGCACGGTAGCAAAATATCGGGAAAATATGGGGATTCCAGGCGCATCTGGACGGCGGCAATACCAATAAATCAGGGTGTCAAAAAAGTTGACACCCTGTCGTCAAAGCCTCATTTCATTCAAGGCTTTGACGAGTAGACAGAAGTATAAAGCCCGTGGTCAAGCACTTTGCTTCGCAAAGTCAGCTTCGCTGCCCCCGTTTCTTCGGGGTGCGAAGTTCCATCGGCTAAAAGCCTTGAAACTTCGCCTTTTCCTCGTCGGAAATGAATTCCGACTGCGGATTCCAGTTGGGGAACTACACACCGCCAAGAAGGGCGGACAGCCATTTATGGCTGGCATTTGCGCAGCAAATGTGTTGACCATCGTTCCCCCAAGCCCTTCCGCGTTCTTGAAAAAAGTATAAAAACTACTTTTTCTACAGTCTGAATATCAATAAATATTATAAAAATTAGAAAATAATATGAAAACGATTTATTCCAAATACTGATGTTGAAAGAAAGCAGGCAGAAGCATGGAGGAAATTTATCAATTCAAATTAGACCCAGACAAAGAAACGCCTATGTATCGTCAGATTGCAGACAGTATTGCGCTATTGATTGAAAAAGGCATATTGCCCACGGAAAGCAAACTGCCCCCCATTCGCAAGCTTGCCGCTCACTATGGCGTAAATACAGTTACCATTGTGACGGCATACAAATATTTGGAGCAAAAACAGATGGTATATTCTCGTGTGGGCAGTGGTACCTATATCGCGCCTTTGCCGATTGCGCATATCCCCACTTCATTGACACAGCGCAATCTAACCAATTTTTCCACACCGCCTGCGGTTGCCCACACCATAAATTTTACTGTCACGTCCCTACCGCATACGCTCTTTCCGGTACACGCTTTTAAAGAAGCCTTTGACGCTGTGTTAGACCGAGAACAAGGCGGCGCATTTCGCTATACAGACAGTATGGGATATTTGCCATTACGGGATACACTCTGCCGCTATCTAGCGTCTTTTGGGATACAGACCAACGCCGAACAAGTGCAAATCATATCCGGCGCACAACAAGGCATTGATATTATGGCGAAAGCATTTTTACAATATGGTGATGTGGTATTCACAGAAAGCCCTACCTTTTACGGCGCGGCAGGTGCGTTTTTGTCGCGCGGCGCAAAAGTACTGGGGATTCCTTTACAACAAGATGGTATGGATTTGCAAGCTTTAGAAAACGACTTAAAACTGTATCACCCACGTTTTTTATATATGACGGCATATTTTCAAACACCGACCGGCATATCTTATTCCATGGAAAAAAAGCGTCGTTTGCTGGAACTTGCCGAGCAATACGACACCTACATCATAGAAGAAGACAATTTTTATGATTTCCATTATGGCAAAGAAAAGCCTTTGCCACTCAAAGCATTAGACCACAAAAACAGAGTGGTCTATATCAAGAGTTTTTCCAAAATACTGATGCCTGGTTTGCGTATGGGTGTCATGGTATTACCAAAACGTATCCGCAACGCGGTATTAGAAGCCAAATACACGACTGATATTTCTTCTTCTGGTTTTATTCAAAAAGCTTTGGAAGAATATCTTTGCGCCAACGGTTGGGAACGTCACGGCGAACAAGTACGACGTTATGGCAGTGGCAAATATCGCCAAGCTGTCAGCATGGCAAAAAAATATCTCTGCCCGCCGGCTTCCTGTATTTTGCCACAAGGCGGCGTGAGTCTTTGGGTGACACTGCCGGAAGGTGTCACAGATGAAGCATTATGCAGTCATGCTTTGACAAAGCATGTTTTGATTTCGCCCGGCAGTCAATTTTCTTTGCACGATGGTCCCAGTCATGAAATACGCTTGAGTTTTGCCAGTCTGACTGATGACCAAATCGCGGTTGGTATGAAGCGTTTGGGCGAAAGCATACGCGAATTGATGCAGCAGGCATGATACCAGCATCAAAACATCAAAACATCAAAAAATATATAAAAATAAAAATAGGGGGCTGCTTTCTTGAAATTTTTATTTCAAAACAACAGCCACCCTATTTTTTATATTTTTATCTATAAATGAGCAAATTTGAAAAATTGCACAAAACTACACTGCTAATTTCATAAATGAGTCAAAATCACTGCTTGCC
>CALWSU010000039.1 GCA_944384295.1 uncultured Lachnospiraceae bacterium
CTTCGCTTTACAGCGTTGGTCAGTCGCTCGTAAACAGCTCAAAGTCCGCTCATGAATTGACTATGGGTTGTAAGTTTCATTCACTATTCTATTTTCAATGTTCACAGCGCAGGATTTATTCTAGCAAAGACATTGCAAATTGTCAAGCATATTTTTCAATTTTTTTTACTTTTTTTGATTTTTTTGCATATCCTTGAAATAGTGGGAAAAAGTCTAATTTTCTGTTTGACTTTTTCCCATATTTTTTTAATCCAAAACTGCCTGTCGGAACACTTCACCGATATTTTGTGCAATCACCAAATCTGCTTTTTGGTCTAAACTGGTTGGGGATTTATTGATTAAAACAATATATTTGCCTTTGAAATAGTGAATCAGTCCTGCGGCTGGGTACACATTGAGGCTTGTACCCCCTACAATCAACATATCTGCATGTGCAATATCATCCACAGCATCTTCTATTGTCTTTTGGTCTAACCCTTCTTCATACAATACTACGTCTGGTCGCACGATTGCGCCACATGCGTCGCAACGTGTAATACCTGCGTCTTTTGTTACATAATCCAAATCAAATTCTTTGCCACATTGCAGGCAATAATTCCGATACAATGTCCCATGCAGTTCCAATACGCGTTTGCTCCCGGCTTTCTGGTGCAAATCATCTATATTTTGTGTCACCACAGATTTTAGTTTGCCCATTTGTTCCAGCTTTGCCAATGCCTTATGGCAGTCATTCGGCTTTGCATCGGGATATAATAAATTCTTTTTATAATATTCAAAAAAGATTTCTGGATGTGCCACAAAGAAAGAATGACTCAAAATCACTTCTGGGCGATAACCATATGCCGTCACAGCCGCAAAAATACCATTTTCACTCCGAAAATCAGGGATACCGCTTTCTGTAGAAACGCCGGCTCCTCCAAAAAATACGATATTGTTACATTCTGCAATCCAATCTTTGAACTGCTTGATTTTTTCATCCATACCGCGAACCTCCTTTGCTTGCTGTTTCGCTTTTATTTCTTTTCTTTTGATTATACGCTTTTTGGCAGTTGCATGCAATTGAAATACGAGAAACATACAAAAACAAGGCATACCTTCTCCAAAATTTTGGAAGAATCATGCCTTGTTTGTATTTTAGTTATAGCTTATCTATCTTGTTTCTATGACGACCTATTGAAATTTTTGAGGCTTTTTTATGCTTCTGTATCCTCTTTTTCTTCCTGCGGGATAGGTTCTTTGCGAATGACTGTTGTCATATCAATTCTATGATTGCTTACACCATGTACCTGAATATAAAGCTCATCCGTTTCCATTTGGAACTGTGCCCCATCGTCCGGCACATGTCCCAGTATGCCACAAATATAGCCGCCAAATGTATCATATTCTTCTACAGGCAATGCACATGCTGTTTGCGCTGCGACTTCTTCTAAATCCGCACTGCCGCTGATCCGCCATTCTTTTTCTGATATTTTTAGAATTTCTACAAATTCTTGTACTTCATCTTCTTCGTAGAAATCACCTACTAACAACTGTAAAATATCGCGTAATGTAATAATACCACTCAAGCCGCCATACTCATCTAATAATATCGCAAAATATTTGCGTTCCCGTTTCATGTTACGGAATAGTACATCCGCCTTCACATTTTCTGGTACAAAATATGGCTTATTTACTGCATGCGCCAATACACTTTCTCGGCTCTTATCCTGCAAACGGAAATAATCCTTTGCATCTAATACACCAATAATATCATCATCATCTTCGCCGCTGATTGGGTAATAAGAAAAACGGCTGTTTTGAATCGTATCTGCCCATACCTGCATATCATCATCCAAATCCAATGTCACAACATCAACACGATGCGTACATACTTCTTCGACTGATGTATCATCAAAAGCAAATACATTTTGTATCATTTCTACTTCTTCTTCGTCAATCGTACCTTTTTCATTGCCCGCTTCCAACATCATGCGGATTTCTTCTTCGGATACTTCTTCCCCATCATCGTTGGGGTCAATGCCAAATATACGCAAAATGGCATTAGTAGAAACAGTCAATAACCATACCAAAGGTGCAAAAGCACGGGAAACCGTCATCAAAAGTCCAGATAATCCCAAAGCCAAAGCTTCAGATTTTTTCATTGCCACACGTTTTGGCACCAATTCCCCGAATACCAAGTTAAAATATGCCAAAATGACCGTAATAATCAATACACAAACTGATTTTAATATATTTTCTGGTATGCCTGTCGTTGCCAGTGCCGCCGCAAGTGGTGTTGCAAAACTTTCTGCCGCAAACGCACTAGATAACATACCTGCTAATGTAATCGCTACTTGTATGGTTGCCAAAAACCGTGCAGGCTGTTCAGTCAGATTTGCCAAACGTTTGGCGCGCTTATCTCCATTTTCTGCTAATTTTTTTAATTTTGTTTCATTCATAGATATGACTGCAATTTCCGCACTTGCAAAAATCGCGTTCAAAGCAATCAAAATCACTTGTAATACTAAAGGTTGCCAATACATAAAACTTCTTCCTCCAAACTATTTTTTACTATCTTTGACACAAACACAAAAAGGCATACTCCACCCTTTTCATACTATGTATTTTGGGCAGACTACACCTCTATTTATATTTTATGCTCTATTCTCGTTGTATCCAGTTTTTGCGTTTTTTATAGTTTGTACGGTTGTTTCTTCGGTTGGCGTCACAATCGCTGTCAGCGTCCATGGCGTCTTTCACACTCCTTTCAAATTAGGACTTATCATCTCATATTTTGCACATACTGTCAATAAAAGATGTGTTAAGAATCTTCTACAAACATTTTATCCAACATGCGATTGACAAATTTTTCCATATATACTAAAATAGTTAAACAAAAATAATTATATTTTATTAACTATTTGATAAGGAGGAATCCAAAATGACTTTTGGTGATGCAATCACACAATTTTTTCATGATATGGCAATTATGGAACTACGCATCCGTAATCATTACCCCGCCTATGCCAAATTGGGCTATACTGGCAGTCTGTATTTGGACATCATTTCTGCACACCAAGGAGAATATACGCCTTCCAAGTTGGCAGATTTGCTGCATGTCGCACGTCCAGCCGTCACACAAAAACTCAATCAACTTGAAAAAGACGGTTATATTTTGAAAAAACAAAACCCTGCGGATAAACGGGAATATTTTTTGTATTACCAACCAGAAAATCTGAACCGCTTGACTGATTCTGTGTATACCCAAATGCAGCAAAAAATAGAAAATACATTATCTCAACACTATACAAAGGAGAAGCTGGACAAATTCTCCGAAATTTTATCTTACATCGGTGAAATTTGTACCACAGAATAGATATGAATGAAACGAAATTTATGACACTATCTATCCCACAAGTTTTTTTGCGCTGTGCGGTACCCGGTCTTTTTGCTATGTTGGTATCTTCTATTTATGTCATGATAGATGGTATTTTTGTCGGGCGATATATCGGCAGTCATGCACTTGCCGCGGTCAATCTAGCATTTCCTATCATCATGATGCTTTTTGCTGTAGGAGATATGATTGCAGTTGGTTCTTCGGTCAAAATCGGGCTTGCTTTGGGGGAAGGACGCACAGACGAAGCAAATGGTATTTTTTCGGCATGTTTCTTTTTGATTTTGTTGGTTGGTGTTTTCTTTTCTTGCATCGGTTTTTTGGTTGCGCCTTGGCTGATTCAAACGCTCATTACGGATACTTTGCTTGCAGAAATGGCTTGGGACTATGCCCGCATTTTTCTATACTTTATGCCTGTTCTCATGCCTTTATTTGCTATGGATAATTATTTGCGCATTTGTGGACAGGCACAATACAGCATGTGGATGAATATTACCGCCGCTGTTGTGAATATATTCTTAGATTGGCTGTTTTTAGCCAAATTGGGGCTAGACATCACCTATGCAGCCTTAGCAACCGCAATCAGTATGTCCTTGGGTGTTTTGGTTGCACTAGTTCCGTTTTTGTGTCGCCGCTTGACGTTGCGTTTGACACGCCCTCGTCTTTCTTTGCGCACATTTTTCGGTATCGTGCATAATGGCAGTTCTGAGTTTTTCAACAATATTTCAGGTTCTTTGCTCTCTACTGTCATTAACGCGCTTTTATTGGGTTTGGGTGGTAATGCTGCCGTTGCTGCTTATGGCATTGTGATGTATCTGGACAGCCTGCTTTTGATGGCATTGTATGGTATTTTAGACGCTTTGCAGCCACCCATTAGCTATAATGTTGGTGCAGGTGCGTATACGCGTGTACAAAAACTATTTCGCTTGACTGCCTGTGTCGCCTGTGGGCTTTCCCTGCTGTTTTTTGTTGGTATGCTTTGTTTCCCAGAAGCCTTGACACTTTTGTTCATTCCAGAAGAATCGCCTTCTGTGATTGGTATGAGCATAGACGCATTGCGTTGCTACGCGCCCACTTATTTATTTTTGTGGTGGAATATGTTGATTAGTTCTTTTTTAACTGCAATGGACTATGCAAAAGCATCTTTGCGTATCATGTTGTTTCGCTCTTTGTTGTTTCCTGCATTGTTCTTGGTATTACTGCCGCAATTTTGGGACGTATGGGGTGTATTTCTCACGCCTGCCGCTGCTGCATTGCTGACCGCACTGCTTGCCTTTTGGACATGGCGGCATACCACGAAGTCTGTACCTATTTCCTAAAACAAATTTTTGCAAAAATAAAAAATACGTCTTGTCACTTCCATAGCACAAGGCGTATTTTTTATATTTTTTGTATTTTTCTTATTTTATTTTTCTTCTGGCACGCCAGCCAATTCTCTGATGACTTCCCCAGCCAAAAGCAAACCCGCCACAGGTGGTACAAAAGATAAACTACCTGGGATTTGACGTTTTCCGGTTTCTGGAGAATCCGCTGGTTTTTTCGCTTCTTCTTTGGAGTATAACACTTTGACGCCTGTAATGCCCCTTTGTTTCAATTCTTTACGCATTACTTTTGCCAAAGGGCATACACTTGTTTTTGCAATATCCACAATTTCAAACCGTTCTGGATAAAATTTATTTCCAGTACCCATACAGCTTATGATTTTTGTACCTGCCTTCTTTGCTTCTTCTATCAAAATAATCTTACTTGTCACAGTATCAATCGCATCTACAATATAATCATAAGACGCAAAATCCAACAAATTTCGATTCTCTGCACCATAAACGACAGTATGGCAAACCACGTCCAAATCCGGCGCAATATCTTTGATACGCTTTTCCATCACTGCTGTTTTGGGTTCACCTATGGTGCTGTGCAAAGCAATCAATTGACGATTGATATTGGTCAAACTCACCGTATCCCCATCAATCAATGTCAAATGTCCAATGCCGCCGCGTGCCAATGCTTCCACAGTATAAGAACCTACACCACCCAAGCCAAAGACCGCCACACGTGCATTTTGCAGCCTTTGTATGGCTTCCTCGCCTAGCAAAAGCATACTTCTGGATAATCTGCTCAATCCTTCTTGCATTCGGTTTGTTCTCCCTTCTCTTTTCTACGACGTATCGGAATTTTTTCCCATGCAAGCGGTTCGTACAAATGCAAAATCGTGCGTACAATACTATCCCCACGTTTTCCGCGCAAACGATAGTCTGCCGCTTTTTTTGCTTCTGGTATCGCGTTTGCGGTTGCATAGGATAAATCTGCCCAATCCATCAAAGATACATCATTTTTATTGCTGCCAAACGCCACAATTTTTCGATTCCCCATACCGTCTATACTTTCCAACAGACGGCGCATCATATACTCTTTCGTTGCATTTTTATGATAAATTTTCAAATGGCAGTAATCCGGGGGTGTTTCTGACATGTCGCGCAAAAATAACAATTCCTCCGCGCCTTCCAGATTGCGGATTGCTTGTTCTGCTGCGTCTGCGTCCTCATTTTTCAATACCAACAAAAAATAGACCGGTATGCCATCTTCTGGCACATCACCATATACATAATTGCGGTGCGGTGATTTTCTCGCGCGCTCATAAAGTTTTCGTTCTTCCTCGTTTTGAAAATCCCGATAATAAATCAAAAGCACATCTTGCCAAACCACATTGAGAAAATAGTGTAAATTGGCTTCTTGTAAATATGTTTCGATTTGTGTTGTCATTTGTTTGGATAACCCATTACATGCTAAATAACGCATCTCTTTGATGTCATATAATACCGCGCCGTCCATCGCAATCACTGGTAAATTTAATTGTATTTGACTAATATCGGCTAATAAAGATGCCGGCGTACGTTCTGTCGCAATCGTAAATTTCAAACCATCATGCAACAATTGGTTCAATTCAAACACACAATAGGGGCTGACACCTTTTTCCTCGTCATACAACGCACCATCAAACCCAGATACAAAGAAAAATTCCTCTCTGCGTTGTCTTGGCAGATGCACCACATTCACACACAAAGAAACCAAAATCCCTACAATGGTTTCAAAAGAACGGTTAAAAGCATCCATCAAAGGTGTGTAATTACTATCCGAAAGCGTGACACTCAATAATACGACACCCGCCATCGCAGATGCGCCTGTTCTTTTCAGCAATACGGTGATATACATAGCTGGTATGACTGCCAACGCAATCAATACATAGTCCAAAACCTCATATTCCATTGGAATCCAACGAATGATATAGATCACCAAAAGCCCCATCACAGCACCAGTCAATGTGCCAATGATACGATTGAATGCAACTGTTACGCTATTGTCTACATGTGGCTGCATACAAATGATTGCCGCAATGGCAGAAAACACAGGTACCCCCTGTTTTCCCCTTAATAAATAAATTAAAAGACAGATTGCAACTGCAATCGCCGTTTTCATCATTCTCATTCCGATTTTAGGCATATTGCGCACCCCCTGTCTTTTTTCTTATTTTCTTATTTTCTTATTTTTTTATATATTTACATAAACATGCTTATTTTCGGCTGCAATGTTTTTGACATTGGCTGCAATCGCCGTGACAACTGCCACATTTTCCTTTTTTGATTGCCGAAATCGCAGCACATATCGCACAAACAATACCTGCCAAAAGCAGCCAATCCAAAACTGACATTTGCCTGCCCCCTTATTTTTTATGCAAATACTTGAAGCAGCATGTATACGCCAAACGCTACCAGCCAAGCCACAACACATTGCAGTATCACAACACCCAACGCCAGCCAAGCGGATTCCAATTCTCTGCGAACTGCCGCAATCGCAGCCACACAAGGAGTATACAACAATGTAAACACCAGAAAACTGATTGCAGATATGGGTGTAAAGAGTGTATGCAATGCTGGTGCCAATTCTGCCGTATTGGTTCCCATCAATACGCCTAATGTGCTGATGACCGCTTCTTTCGCGCTAAAGCCAGTAATCAAAGCCGTTGGAATCCGCCAATCATCGAAGCCCAATGGCGCGAAGATTGGCGCGAGCAAATGCCCGATATTTGCCAAAATACTGTTTGCACTGTCTGCCACCACATTCAGACGGCTGTCAAAGCTTTGCAAAAACCAAATGATAATGGTTGCCAAAAATATAATCGTAAACGCACGTTGCAAAAAGTCTTTCGCTTTATCCCACATCAAAAGCAATACTGTTTTTGCAGAAGGAAAACGATAATTCGGCAATTCCATCACAAATGGTATGGGTTTGCCACGAAATACTGTTTTATCAAAAATCAATGCAACGATAATTCCCACAACCATACCTGTGACATACAGACCAATCATAACCAAAGCTAGATATTTGGGGAAAAATGCCGCCGCAAATACACCATAAATCGGAATTTTTGCCGAACAGCTCATGAAAGGTGTCAGCATAATGGTCATGCGTCTATCTCTTTGGGAAGAAAGCGTGCGCGTTGCCATTACCGCAGGTACCGTACAGCCAAAGCCCACCAACAAAGGTACAATGCTTCTGCCGGATAACCCAATTTTACGCAATAATTTATCCATCACAAACGCAATACGCGCCATATATCCTGTATCTTCCAGTATGGACAAAAAGAAAAACAGCACCACAATGATTGGCAAAAAGCTCAATACACTGCCTACCCCTGCAAAAATCCCATCAATCACAAGACTATGTACCACAGGATTGATGCCATACGCCGTCAAACCTTTATCCACCAAAGCGGTAATATCATCAATCAACAGCGCCAATAAATCACTCAAAACTGCACCAAACACTTCAAAAGTCAGGAAAAATACCAAGAACATAATACCTATAAAAATAGGAATTGCAAAATATTTATGTGTTAATATACTGTCTATACGCACACTGCGCATATGTTCTTTGCTTTCTTCACATTTAATGACAGTATCCGCGCATACGCTTTCAATAAAATCATATCGCATGCCTGCCAAAGCCGCATTGCGATCCATGCCTGCTTCTGCTTCCATTTCTATGATGCTGTGTTCTACCAATTCTACTTCGTTTTGGCTTAATTGCAACATATTCACAATACGTGTATCATTTTCAATCAGTTTGGAGCAAGAAAAACGTACAGACAGCCCCGCTTGTTCTGCGTGGTCTTCAATTTGGTGACATACAGAATGGATACAGCGGTGTACTGGACCTTGCTTACAGAAATCAATGACTTTTGGTGTACGCTTCTCTTTTGCGGTTTGTATTGCCGCTTTGACCAATTCTTCGATACCTTCATTGCGTGCCGCGCTGATTGGTACAACCGGAATCCCCAAAGCTTCTGACATTTCTTCCACATTGATGGTACCGCCGTTATTGCGCACTTCGTCCATCATATTGAGCGCCAATATCATAGGGATACGCATTTCCATGAGTTGTAAAGTCAAATATAAGTTTCGCTCAATATTGGTTGCGTCTACAATATTGATGATTCCATCAGGTTTTTCCTGCAACAAAAAATCCCTTGTCACGATTTCCTCGCTGGTATACGGACGCAGAGAATAGATACCCGGCAAATCCACAACCGAACAATCGGGATGACTTTTGATTTGTCCTATCTTTTGATCTACCGTAACGCCAGGAAAATTCCCAACATGTTGATTGGAGCCTGTCAACTGATTAAACAATGTTGTTTTCCCACAGTTTTGATTGCCTGCCAATGCAAAAATCATATAGCATCCCCCTCCATGGTGATTTCTATATTTTTCGCATCTTCTACACGCAGTGTCAATGTATAGCCACGCAAACGAATTTCTATGGGGTCTCCCATAGGCGCGATTTTTGTTACTGTCACTTTTGTTTTGGGTATGAGACCCATATCCAGAAAACGGTAGCGCAGTTCGCCTTCTCCGCCCACCTTTGTAATGGTAGCGGACTGCCCTACTGGCAATTCATGTAATGTCATAATTCGTCCCTCTAATTCTATCGCATCATACCTATTTTTGTATTTTTATATTGTTGTATTGTGATATTTTATACCATACACAAGAAAGGAAGCACGACCTTTTCCATGCTTCCTCCCATAGCAAAAGTATATCATAGCAAAAAAAACATGTCAATGTAGTGTTCTGGCTACACAAACAAACCCAATCCATATCACATGATAAAAATTATAAAATACGTTTCGGCATAAAATCCAAATAATCCGATGCTGTCAAATGATACACAATCCCATTTTGTTCTCCTTGTAATGCTTGTTTGTGGTTTTGTGCGCCATGCAGATGCCCATACACTACAATTTGTACAGGATATTGTGCAAAAATTTCTGTAAATATAGAGGATTCATGCCATTCATTGGTAGGCGGAAAATGCAGCATTGCCACAATTTTTGTTGCACCTGCGCGCATTGCCGCATCGAAAGACAAACGTAAGCGAATTGCTTCTCTAGCATATATTTTTTCGTCCTCTTGTGTAAAATAAGCACTATGCGGACAAAGCCAGCCCCGACTGCCACAGATATGCCAATCTTGATAGGTTGTCATATTGTTTTTCAAAAAAAATATATCTGGATACATACCTTCTAACTTGGCAGAAGATTTCCACCAATAATCATGATTGCCCGAAAGCAGTATTTTCTTACCAGGCAAACGATTGATAATATCTAAATCTACCGCTGCATCGGGCAAACGCATTGCCCAAGAAATATCCCCAGGTAATAATACGGTATCTGCTTCTGTGACCACTTGTTTCCAATTTTCTATAATTTTTTGTGCATGATTTTTCCAGTTTTCTCCGAATTTATCCATAGGCTTTTGCTGTGCAAAACCAAAATGTAAATCTCCGATTGCAAATAATGCCATATTTTTAAAAAATTCCTTTCTGTTGTTTAGACGCGATACATTTCCGCCATAATGTTCAATTTTTCATTAAACTCACGCAATGCGTCCATATCTTCGCCGTTCCAAATACGAATAAATTCTCGGTTGATTTCGTTCATATCATCTAATTTTGCCACAAAATAGAGGTTTTGAATATTTTCCAATATATTTGTGACCAAATTATTTTTGATTTCATTCAGGCGCTTGGCATTCATAATTTCCTCACGTATGGTTGCCATTTCTGTATCCAAACGAAAGGCTGCCTCTGCACAATTTTTCAATCTATCCTGCAATTCCTGCGGAATATTTCCGCTATATTTATACCGCAAAGAATGTTCCGCTGTTGCCCAAAAATTCATGGCATTGGTACGGATTTGTATTTCCGCAAAGACTTGTTTTTCTCCCAAAGCCGTATGTAAAGGATAGCGTATGATTATATGATAACTGCGGTATCCACTTGGCTTTGTATGATTGATATAGTCGCGTTCCTCTATCACTGTCATATCTTTTCTTTGACGCACCATATCAATTACTTTCGGAATATCTTCCACAAATTGACAAAGTATACGAATCCCTGCAATATCTTCGATTTCCTCCGCGATTTTATCCGGCGGAATCTGCTTTCTACCTGCTTTTTCCAAAATACTGGAGGGACGTTTGAGTCTGCCTGTCACGGCATCAATGGGAGAATACATGCCTAAATTTCGGCATTCTTTATCTACACTGCGAAATTTTAATAAAAGCTCGTCCACTGCTTGTGCATAGGGATAAAGCAATTCTTTCCAGTTTATAATTTCCAAAAATATCACCCCGTTCCTTTCCATTTTTATTATACGATAATCCGTATTTTTCGGCAATCGGCTTTCCTCGACAAAAAACGGAAAACTCTACTATTTTTCGGCAATCCAGCGATAGCATGTCAAGCGCAACCTCATTTTCATTGATTTGGTATGATTTCTTTCCATAGATTTTTCATCATATCATAGAAAAAACATTTTGTTTCTTGTGACTTAGGCGTATACTGTATTTAAGAAAATCTTTTTACTTTTATAGAAGCAAAGGAGGATTTTGTATGCAGACTGATATGCAACATGGCAGTCCTGCCAAGACCATATTGCTATTTTCTTTGCCTGTCATTTGCGGCAATTTATTTCAGCAATTTTATAATACTATGGACGCCGTCATATTAGGAAAATTTGAGGGAGAAGTGGCTTTGGCTGCAATTGGTGTTGCCAATCCGATTATATCTGTCGCTACTTTTATATTATTTGGTATGTGTGTCGGGGTATCTGTGCTTTTGGCGCAGTTGTATGGTGCAGGCAATATCAAAACCTTCCAAGCCCAAACTGCTACTGCTTTATGGGTGGGTTTGGGGTGTAGTATGGTATTATTGCTGCTTTGTTTTTTTGGTGCTGCGCCTTTTCTGAGATGGACGCATACGCCTAACGAAGTATTGCCTGCCGCTGTATTATACTTACGTATTGTTTCTGTTGGCTTGATTTTGATTTTTCTTTATCATTTTTATTCTTCTGCATTACGTGCTTTGGGAGATTCACGCACGCCTTTTTATTTCCTTGTGTTTTCTTCCATACTCAATATTGTATTGGATTTTCTTTTTGTTGGTTTTTTCGATTGGAATGTCGCAGGGGCGGCATTTGCAACCGTGATTGCACAAGGTATGGCGGCAATTTTATGTATTTTACGTGTTTATCGTACCATGTCCCCATTGGCACTGCGCGGACGTGCTTTGCTTCCTGTACGCAGTGCATTACATGATACCGTATCCTATAGCTACAGCGTTGCTTTTCAGCAATCTTGTATTTATTTAGGAAGACTTGCCATACAAAGTATTGTCAATACATTTGGTACCACTACCATTGCCGCTTTCAATGCCGCCACACGCGTCGAATATCTGGGCTATGCGCCTATGGACGGTATGGCAACGGCTGCCGCCACTTTTTACGCACAAAATAAAGGCGCACAGCACCCAACACGGATTCGACAAGGGTTTCGCAGTTGTATTTTGATTGCATTGGTTTATTCTGTATTTTTAGCTGCTACATTATTTTTCCTACCTGAAACTATTATGTCTGCTTTTACAAAATCGCATGACGCGGCAGTCATACAAGAAGGCGCGCTGTATCTGCGTACCATGTCTGTATTTTACTTTTTGGGCGCAGGTATGTATACCATGCAAGGATTTTTCCGTGGTATGGGGCGTTTATTGTTTTCTTTTTTGTCCTCTTTCTCACAAATACTGCTACGAATTTTGATTGCCTATTTATTCGCCCCACAATATGGTATACTGGCAATTTGCGGCGCAACCATTGCAGGCTGGCTTTGGATGTTTTTGCTGCAAGGTACATTGACATTACGCTATTTTATACGTACCAAAACACAAATAGAATAAGCAAAATAAAAATAGCCAGAGCATCGAAAAATCTCCGGCTATTTTTTCATCATTCTGTTTTTTCTATGCTATGCTGCAAAAATATATGCTCTGCTGTGGCAATGCCATCTACCGCCGCAGATACAATTCCACCAGCATAGCCTGCGCCTTCGCCAGTTGGATATAATCCTGTTAAATTCTGACTTTGTCCATCTACACCACGTAACAAGCGTACAGGAGAAGAGCTACGGCTTTCCACCGCTGTTAAAATTGCATCATCTGCATCAAATCCCTTCAGACGTTTTCCCATTTGCGGGATTGCTTCTTGCAAAGACGCTATGATAAACGGCGGAAATATTTTTTGCAAATCCGCCAAAACTGTTTTGGGGCAATAGCTTGGCTGTATACTGCCCAAAACATTGCCTTTTTGATACAAAAAGTCACCTACCGTCTGTATTGGGGCTGTATATCCGCCGCCACCTGCTTCGTATGCTTTTTGCTCCAATTCTCTTTGGAACATCATACCCGCTAAAGGGTGGTCATCTGCAAAATCTTCTGGAAATACCTGCACCAATACCGCCGCATTTGCATTGACACCATTTCTAGCATGTTCACTCATACCATTGATTGCAAGGCGTCCCTGTTCTGAAGCAGCCGCTACGACATACCCGCCAGGACACATACAAAATGTATACACGCCACGTCCAGACTGTGTGGTATATGTCAAGCGATAATCGGCTGTTGGGAGTTTGTCTGCTGCTGTACCATATTGCGCCTGATTGATTGTATTTTGTAAATGTTCTATACGCACACCTACGGCAAATGGTTTTTGCTCCATCGCAACACCTTCTTGATGCAACATTTCAAAGGTATCTCTGGCACTATGTCCCAAAGCCAATACCACATCTGTACAATCTAAAGTTTCGGAATGGTTGATTTCTACGCCTGTGACTGCGCCCTGTGCCGAAAAAATCCTTGTGACTTTCGCAAAAAAGCGTACTTCTCCGCCCAACTCCTGAATTTTGCCTCGTATGTTTTTTACCACATCTCGTAATAAATCAGTACCAATATGTGGCTTGCTGTCATATAAAATTTCTTGCGGCGCGCCTGCTGCCACAAATTCCTCTAATACCTTGCGGCATCGTTTGTCTTTGATACGTGTTGTCAATTTGCCATCCGAAAATGTACCTGCGCCACCTTCTCCAAATTGTACATTGTTTTCTGTATCTAATTTTCCATCTTTCCAAAATTGCTGTACCGCAGTCTGGCGACTATCCACATCTCCACCACGCTCCAACACAATCGGGCGCAAGCCCATTTGCGCCAAAAGCAGTGCCGCGAACATACCCGCCGGACCAAACCCCATCACAACGGGACGTTTTTTTATATGGCATGTTCCTGATGGAAACACATAGGACAAATCAGGTGTTTGTGAAATTTGTTTGTTTTTCGCTTTTTGCAATATTGTTTCTTCTTCCGCCACCACAACATCTATCACATAGACATAATGGATATTGTCTTTTTTACGCGCATCTAATGATTTTTTGAAAATCTGCCATCGTTGTATCTCTTGTTCTTTAATCCCCAGCAATTTTGCCGCTTTTTTCGGCAATAGACTTTCTGGCTTACCCAAAGCAAGCTTGATTTCCGAAATGCGTATCATATTGTATCCTTTGTATCCTTTCCGGCTGTGTCATAATATACCTGCTCCAAACACAAACCCTTTGCTGGTGCAGTAAAGCCCGCTACCTCACGCTTTTTTGCCGCCAAAATTTCCGCCATATCCTCTGGTCTGCGTTTGCCTTCTCCTACTTCAATCAAAGTCCCCGTTAAAATACGCACCATTTGATATAAAAAACCATTTCCATAAAAATGCAGTTCTAGGCGATTTTCTTTTTGCTGTATCGTAATTTCATAAATTGTGCGAACGGTTGATTTTTTCATACGTTTATTGGCACAAAAACTTTGAAAATCATGTGTACCTACAAACTGTGCCGCTGCACGTTTCATAGCTGCAATGTCTAAAGGCATTTTGCACCAAAAACTATATTTTCGATAAAATACAGGCGGCATATCACCCGTCCAAATGGTATAGATATAGCGTTTCGCCTTTGCCGACAATCGCGCATGAAAACGCGGCGGCACTTCGCGAAGTGATAAAACGCCCATATCTTCTGGCAATTTCTGGTTGATGGCTATGCGCAAATCCTGGGGGCTATTTTGCCAATCCATATGGAAACTAACCGATTGCCCTTTGGCATGTGTGCCAGCATCGGTACGCCCTGAACCAAACACTTCTATTTTTGTACCAGCAATTTCTGATAAAATACGTTCCAATCTATCTTGTATGGTATTTTCTGTATTGCCTTGTTTTTGCCAACCATTATATCGTGTACCATCATAGCAAAGTATCATATGATAATTTTTCATACTTTCCCCTTACTGCTGAATCGCGCTCAATATACTTGGTACGAATTGTTTCTTTCTGGAAACCACACCAGACAGATGTATATAATTATTCTGTGCACCTGCACCAAATGCAGATTCTACCAATTCTGCCGCGTTTTCGCCATAAAATACCATATCAGAAGATTGTTCTATGATATTGGTCAACAGGAAAAATAAAATGTCTGTATCTGCTAAATTCGCCTGCTGCATAAATTCTGCAATCTTTGGACGCAATTCATCTAATTCTGTTTGGTCTAAAGAAGAAATCTGTCCTACTCCAAAATTCACGCCATTTGCGCTAAATTTCTTAAAGTCTTGATAAAAAATTTCTTCTGCTGTTTTACCTGCCAAACTGCTGCCTGCACGGAACATTTTTTCCGCATGTTCGCGTAAATCAATTCCCGCAATTTGTGCCAAAGCTTCCGCTGCTTTTTGGTCCACTGGTGTACAGGTAGGAGAACGGAACATCAAAGTATCAGACAAAATCGCAGAACAGAGCAATCCCGCAATTTGGGGTTCAATTTCGACTTGATTTTCCAAATACATATGATATACGATGGTTGCTGTGCAGCCTACCGGCTGATTGCGGAAATATACGGGCATGGTAGTTTCCAATGTACCCAAACGGTGATGGTCAATGATTTCTAAAATATCTGCTTCTTCGATGCCATCAACTGCTTGAGATTTTTCGTTATGGTCCACCATAATGATTTTTTTATTGTCCATTTCCAGCAAAGAGCGTCTGGAAAGCATACCAATATAATTCCCATCTCGATCCAAAACAGGAAAATCTCTATGTCTAATTTTGGCTATCATACCACGAATATCACTGATAAAATCTTCTGTGCTAAATGTAATCAGTTTTTCTTTGCGCATGAAGTAGCCCAGCGGTGTACTTTGGCTGATCAATCTTGCTGTCATATAACTGTCATATGGTGTACTAATAATGGAACAATTGTTTTCCTTTGCCAATTTTTGAATTGTTTTGGAAACTGGTGCACCCATACAAACAATCAAACAACCAGCATTCATTTCTACACCACATAATTGAGACTCAAAGCGGTTACCAGTAATCAGGATATCGCCTTCTTCTACATAGTTTTCCAATAAATCAGGATTTGCCGCACCAATCAAAATCTTGCCTTGTTTTGGCACAGTTGCATTTGGGTCACCTACAATCATTGTACCATCGATCGTATCTAATATATTGGAATACTTTGTTTCGGATAATGCCAAAATTCGTGTTTCGTAAATATCCATATTTGCAGTTGCAATATCTTTGACAGAAATAATACCTTCCAATTTTCCATCATCGCGCACAACAGGCATAGTTGCTTCCTGCATATCACGCATAGTAATCCAGGCATTTTTCAAAGAAAGTTCTTTTGAGATACTAGGAGTTGGCTTAATATTGATATCACGTACTTGTGTACCAACATGTCCAATAAAATCAGGGCTCTCTACACCAAAAAAATCCAATACATATTTGGTTTCATTGCTAATTTCCCCTGCACGTTTGGGGACAAAATGACGATCCTTTGTGATTTTATTTTTCAAATTTGCATATGCGATTGCAGAACAAATGGAGTCTGTATCTGGATTTTTATGCCCAATCACAAATACGTCTTTTCTTTGTACCATAACATTCACTCCTCCCTTGTTTTAAAAAAAAGACGCTGAAAGCGTCAAAAAATTTTCTATATTGCATACTTCCAAGCGTCATAATTATATCTTTTTATAAAAAGTCCGTCAATCATTTTCCGTAGGTTCTATATGGAAAATTTATATTTTCGATTATTTTTGTTTATTTTTCATCTTTTGTTGGTACAAATCATAAAACATCAGCATTTTGTAATACATACAAACAATCGATTACAAAAAAAGCAAAATCCTTTTGGATTTTGCTTTTTTGAGAGGCGCCACCCGGATTTGAACCGGGGATAGAGGTGTTGCAGACCTTTGCCTTACCACTTGGCCATGGCGCCATACTATGATCCGTGCGGGATTCGAACCCGCGTTACCGCCGTGAAAGGGCGGTGTCTTAACCCCTTGACCAACGGACCATA
>CALWSU010000040.1 GCA_944384295.1 uncultured Lachnospiraceae bacterium
GCTTACAAGCGCAGCTGGTAATAGCCCCTTCTAGGGGCAGAGCAAACCACCGGCTAAGCCGGTGGTCCTGATTGCTACAGACAATGTTGCCATGCTGTATTTGACTGTACTGTATATTTTTTGTAAAAGATGTTTTTCAGGTGCAAAAAATATGCATGGTGTCTTGTATTTATAGTATGAAAATGATAAGATAATGTCTGATTGACTGGAATGTAAGTCGTTGGGAAACGACAAGGAGGACGTTATGAAAATTGTGATTGTCGGAGATGGAAAAGTTGGCAGTACCATAGCAAGACAACTTTCCACCGAAGGACATGATATTATTATGATTGACAGCAATACGAATGTATTGGAAACTTCTGGCAGTACCATGGATATTATTTGTTTAGAGGGCAATGGCTGTAGTGCGGCTGTGCAAAGAGAAGCAGGTATGCCAGATGCTGATTTATTGATTGCAGCAACATCAGCCGACGAAGTCAATATGCTCTGTTGTTTATTGGGTAAAAAATTGGGTGCTAGACATACCATAGCACGTGTGCGCAATCCAGAATATTTCGCGCAAATCAATCTTTTGAAAGAAGAATTGGGCTTGAGTATGGCGGTAAATCCAGAATCAGCAGCGGCACAGGAAATCTCCCGTTTGCTGCGGTTTCCGTCTGCATTGAAAATTGAACCATTTGCCCGTGGACGTGTGGAATTGGTGGAAATTAAAGTGCCAGAAAATAGTGTATTAGATGGGATTCCACTTTGGGCAATCTATAAAGAATTTCAAGTGAAAATATTGATTTGTGCCGTACAAAGAGCAGAAGAAGTCATTATACCTTCCGGTGAATTTGTATTGCATGCAGGAGATAAAATTCATATTACAGGTGAGCATATGGAAATTGAACGATTTTTCCGTGTGCTAGGTATTTTCCGTAATCGCGTGCGGTCTGTAATGATTATTGGCGGCGGACGTGCAGCTTATTATTTGGCAAAGATTTTGATAGATATTCATGTTCGTGTAAAAATTATAGAAATGGATTTACAGCGTTGTGAATATCTTTGCGAGATGTTGCCAGAAGCAATTATCATTCATGCAGATGGTACAGATAAAGAAGTCTTACAAGAAGAAGGTTTGGAAAAGACAGATGCACTTGTCACTTTGACCGGCATGGACGAAGAAAATATCATCGTTGGGTTATATGCAAAAGCGAAAAAAGTTTCCAAAGTCATTGCCAAAATCAATAAGATTTCTTTTACAGAAATTTTAGACCATATGAACATTGACAGCTTTATTTCACCCAAAACCATTGCTGCGAATAATATTGTACGTTATGTACGAGCAATGCAAAATTCAGTGGGAAGTAGCAATGTAGAAACGTTGCATAAACTCATCAATGAACAGGTCGAAGCGGTAGAATTTAAAGTAAGAGAAAAATCTGCAATTGTTGGCGTACCATTGAAAAATTTAAAAACAAAGCAAAATTTATTGTTGGCAACCATTATTCGTAATGGAAAAATTATCATTCCAGGTGGGAATGATACCATTGAGATTGGAGATAATGTCATTGTGGTGACATTGGAGGGGCATTTGTCAGATTTACGCGAAATTTTGGCGAAATAAGCAGAAAATATACTGACAAAATCTGTTAGGTAGGAAGAATTATGAATTATAGAATGATGACCTATATATTAGGTAATATTATGCAAGCGGAAGGCGCTTTGATGTCTTTTTCTGTTTTGCTGGCGTTATATCAAGCAGAATGGAATGAATTGAAAGTATTTTTACTGACGATTGCATTGTTATTAGGCTTAGGGACTTTGGCAAAACGCAGTGCGCCAAAAGATAAGAAAATTTATGGTCGAGAAGGCTTTGTGGTCGTTGCGCTTTCTTGGATTGTGATGTCCTTTTTTGGCGCATTACCATTTTGGTTAAGTGGTGCAATTGATGGATTTATCAATTGTTGGTTTGAAACTGTTTCTGGTTTTACTACCACTGGTGCGACTGTGCTTTCTGAAATCGAAAGTCTGCCAAAAAGTATATTGTTTTGGCGTAGTTTTACCCACTGGATTGGGGGTATGGGAATATTGGTATTTGTGCTGGCGATTGTGCCATTGGGCGATGAACGTTCTATGCATTTGATGCGTGCGGAAGCACCAGGACCAGTAGTCAGCAAGTTAGTACCTAAAATTAAATCTACGGCAAAAATATTATATGGTATTTATATTGCATTGACGATATTAGAAGGGCTTTTATTATTTATAGGTGGTATGCCACTTTTTGATAGTATCAACCATGCATTATCTACTGCTGGTACAGGTGGTTTTTCCATAAAGAATAGTAGTATCGCAGCATATGATAATGCGTATTTTGAGTACGTGATTACGATTTTTATGCTTTTGTTCAGTATCAACTTTAATCTATTTTATTTGCTTTTGGTACGAGATTTTAAAGCGGTGTTGAAAAATGAGGAATTGCGCTACTATCTTATCATTGTTGGTTTGTCTACACTGATGATTACAATGAATATTTTGCATTTGTATCCTACTGCGGAAAGTGCATTTCGTCATGCATTTTTCCAAGTTGCAACGATTACAAGTACTACAGGCTTTTTTACAGCCAATTACGAACAATGGCCTGAATTGTCCAAAACCATATTGGTGGTGCTGACGATGTTAGGCGCATGTGGTGGCTCTACCGGCGGCGGAATTAAAGTATCACGTTTTATTATATTATTAAAGCTGACATTGCGAGAAATCCGCCATATTGTACACCCACGTTCGGTCAACATCATTCGTTTAGAAGGGCAGAGAATCAGCGAAGAAACCATACAAGGCACAACAGGATATTTTATTACATATGTTCTGTTGTTATTCGGTTCTTTGATTTTGGTTTCTTTTGATAATTATGATTTTACCACTTCTATTACAGCTGTGATTACAACATTAGGCAATGTTGGACCAGGGTTGTCATTGGTAGGACCAGTAGAGAATTTTGGTCTATTCTCAGGTTTTGCAAAGCTGGTTTTGAGCATGGATATGCTCTTTGGCAGATTAGAAATATTCCCTATGATTATGTTATTTTCGCCATCTATTTGGAAAAAATCGTATATGTAATGACAGAATTGCTATTTTTGCGCAGATTTTGCGTCAGAATAGCAATTTTTTTTGCATGTGACTTTATCACAGAAATGGTGTAAAGAAAAAGTGTATACTGCCATATATCTGAAATAAGGAATTAGGAGGTCAAAACATATGGCAAAAAGAAAAGCGGTCGTGCTGCAAAATGAATGTGTGGCATGCGGTACCTGTGTCAAAACATGTCCTTTACAGACTATTTCAATTTATAAAGGAATGTTTGCTGAAATTGGATCAAAATGCGTAGGGTGTGGAAAATGTGCGTCAGTTTGTCCAGCATCTGTGATTATGATAGAGGAGGTGCAAGCATGACAAAAACAAAAAAGTGGTATGATTATATGTGGATTATTTCTGCTACCTATCTGATTTTAGGGTTTTTTAATATATTATTTGCTTGGATTGGGTTGCTGTGTTTTTTCATTCCGTTGTTGCTTGCTATATTTGGCGGGGATAAAATATATTGTAATCGCTTTTGTGGCAGAGGACAACTCTTTGATTTATTGGGTAATAAATTGCATTTGTCCCGCAAAAAAAATATTCCAAAATTTCTGAGAAGCAAATGGTTTCGCTATGGATTTTTGACATTCTTTATGCTGATGTTTTGTAATATGCTGTTTACGACTTATTTGGTATTTACAGGAACCAATTCACTCAAAGAAGTGGTTACATTACTTTGGACATTGCGCTTGCCTTGGCATTGGGCAAATCATAGTACAACTGTAACACCTTGGGTGGCACAGTTTGCATTTGGATTTTATAGTGTCATGTTAACTTCTACGGTATTGGGATTGATTACGATGTTGTTATTTCAGCCACGTTCCTGGTGTGTATATTGTCCTATGGGAACGATGACACAATTGATTTGTAAAGCGAAATACGCAAAAGAAGAAGCACAACATACTTGTCATGTTTGTACTACTTGTAATAGTTGTAATAGTTGTGGTAATCAAAGAAATTGTGAAGTCACATATCAGACAGAAGAAGGTTAAAAATAGAGATACCATACAAAAACAGCCAAACAATTTTGTTTGGCTGTTTCAGACTATCAAAAAACTGGGTTTATAATTTTTTTCAAGCGCGCGAAAGGGCTTGGGAAACGAAGCGTTTCCCAACTAGAATCCGCAGTTGGAATTTATTTCCGACGAGGAGAAGCAGGAATTTCAAGGCTTTTTAGCCGATAGAATTCCTGCTTTATACTTCTGTCAACTCGTCAAAGGCTTGAATGAAATGAGCCTTTGACGATAGGGTGTCGACTTTTTCGACACCCTAAAACAGCCAAACAAGATATATTTTGTTTGGCTGTTTGTGTTATAGATAGGAATATAATTTCTTTTTGTCAATAATACGAATACCTCCGCGGAAGGATTCCACGATTCCCTCACTCGAGAAATATTTGAGCATACGCGAAACAACTTCACGTGCCGTTCCCATATATTTTGCAATTTGTTCTTGTGTCATATGAATTTCATCTGATTTTGTTTTTGCAATTTCATCAGCAAGAAAGATTGCTAATCTGCGATCCATACCCATAAATAAAATTTGTTGCATTGCCCACATCACATCAGAAAAGCGATCTGCTGCCAAACGATACGCAAAAGCTTCTGCATAGACATTTTCGTCTACGATTTTATGGAAAATAGATGCGCTGACTGTCAAGATTTCAGATGGCTCTACGGTATCTACAGATACGTCAAATGTAATGGCATCTAATACACAAGAAGCAGATAAAATGCAGATGTCACCAGCATATAAACGATATAATGTGATTTCTCTGCCATCTTCAGATAATAGATAAACTCTCAGTTGTCCCGAGCGTATGAATATTAAGCCAGCACATTCTTCTGCACCATTATGCAGATGATACCCTTTGGGGTAGGATTGTAAAGAAGCATGATCGCATAGTATGGTTTGCTGTGCAGCAGTCAAATGTTCCCAAAAAGGAAAGTTTTGTGCAAATAGTGTTGGAATTTCTGTTTGTGTCATAAGGCATTCCTCACTCTCGTTTCTCGTTTTATTTTTGTTTAGTGTAACAGCCTTCCGCATAATTTGCAAGCAAAAAGAAACTGCCTATTCCTAGGACAGTTTCTTTTTGATGTGTGTTTATTTGGTAAGGGGAGTATTTATGTAAAATAAAATTAGGATGGTATTTTTGAAAAACCTCTTTATCAATTTGATAAAAAGGGAAGGGGTGCCTGAGACAACTCGGGGAAATTATCTCAGGCGGGAAGTAAAAGGGGGCGTCCTTTTGACTTCTGTTACAGTATAACGGATAAATGTGTCTATTTTGTGAATGGAAAATTAAGTATCGCTTAAGGATTTATGAGGAAAAACCTAAAATGAAATATGTAACAAACATATGAATCAAAATTTTTGAATAAACTTAAAATGCAAGAAAAAAATATTTACATAGCGTTAAGATTCTGTTAAAATTTAAAACATAGTATACTAGATGGAAAAAGTATGAGAGGAGGCGTTTTATGGAGATATTACATCATTGGTTGGAAATTATTGTGAAAGGTTCTATTTTTATATTAGAATTGATTGGTATTTTTGTTTTGATGCAAGGTGCATTGCGTGCGCTATATAATTATATAAAGCACGATCCTCATACACGACTAAAATTATGCCGTGCAATGGCGATGGCGTTGGAATTTAAGTTAGGCGGAGAAATTTTGCGTACGGTTATTGTACGTGATTTATCAGAAATTGCTTTGATTGGTGGCATCATTGTACTGCGTGCTGGATTGACATTTTTAATCCATTGGGCAATTACAACAGAGGAAGCAGAAGAAAAAGAACATGAGGAACATATTTATCATGAACCGACCATTGCGCCAAGACGACCTAAGAATGTATGTGATATGCCACATAATCATAATAAACTAGATACAGAAACACAATTGATAGATCACGCGTAAAATATACATAAAAACTGACAGTACCAATAGTGGTGCTGTCAGTTTTTTTTCTTTTATGTTTCGATTATTTTTATAGATAGGGAAGTTTTAAAATTCTTTTGTATTTTTATGATTTTATCTTTTGTATCTGGAAATAGAAATTTATACTCTTTCTACACCAAGGGTAACCATTTCCCCATTGATGTTCCATTCTTTGCTCAATTCGCCGCCTTTGCCAGCTACAACAGCATCTGCCAATACATCATTGGAAATGTCGTTTGCAGACAGTACAGCCGCGATTTTTTCATTGCCATCGTAATATACACGAATACGATCGGTTACATTGAAGTCAGCTTCTTTTCTCATGGTTTGTATTTTGCTGACAATTTCACGAACAAAACCTTCTTCAATCAGTTCAGGTGTCAAATTGCCGTCTAAAACAACAGTCAAATTGTTGTCACCGCTGGATACAAAACCGCCTTTTTCAGCAGTATCAATCAAAACGTCATCTTTTTCCAATACGACTTCTTCACCATCTACGGTCAAGGTTGCTTTGCCATCTTGACGCAATGTGTTCATGAATGCAGTACCGTCTACTTCCTTCAATGCAGCACCAATACCAGGAACCAGTTTACCATATTTTTTACCCAGTGTACGCAGTTGTGGTTTGAATGTGTAGGTAGTAAATGCTTCAACATCATCTGTAAATGTGATACCTTTGACATTCAATTCTTCGGTAATGATATCGCGATACATTTCAGGCAGTTCTTTTTCTGCTTTGACATACATCATTGCCAAAGGCTGACGGTTTTTCAGATTTGCCGCATTTCTTGCAGCACGACCTTCTACAACCACTTTCAATACGAAGTCCATATTTTCTTCCAGTTCTGTATCTACCCATTCTGCATGGTATGCAGGCCAATCGCAAAGGTGTACACTTTCTGGCGCAGAAGGGTCTGCATTCTTCACTAAGTTACCATAGATTTCTTCTGTAATGAAAGGTGTGAAAGGCGCAGCCAGTTTTACCATAGTATCCAGTACAGTAAACAGTGTCATATATGCATTGACTTTATCCTGTTCCATACCAGGTGCCCAGAAACGTTCACGACTTCTTCTTACATACCAGTTGGACAATTCGTCTACAAATTCTGCCATAGCTCTAGCAGGTTCTGTCAGTTTGTAATATTCCAGACAATCATCTACATATTTGTTCAAAGTTTGCAGTTTGGACAAAATCCATTTATCCATAGGAGATAATTTGTCATACTCCAATGTATGTTCAGTTGGATTGAATTTGTCTATATTTGCATAAAGTACATAGAATGCGTAAGTATTCCATAATGTACCCATGAATTTTCTTTGCAGTTCACTTACTGCTTCATCATAATAACGGCTAGGCAGCCAAGGCGCACTGTTTGCATAGAAGTACCAACGTACCGCGTCTGCACCCTGTTTGTTCAATGCATCCCAAGGGTCTACAACATTGCCTTTATGTTTGGACATTTTTTGTCCATTCTTATCCTGTACATGCCCCAGAACGATACAGTTCTTAAATGGCGCACAGTCAAAGAGCAATGTGCTTACCGCCAACAATGTATAGAACCAACCTCTGGTTTGGTCAACTGCTTCACTGATGAAGTCGGCAGGGAAGTTTTCATCAAAAATTTCTTTGTTTTCAAATGGATAATGCCATTGTGCAAAAGGCATTGCACCACTGTCAAACCAGCAGTCGATTACTTCAGGTACTCTTGTCATCAGCTTGCCACATTCTGGGCATGTGATGTGTACTGCATCAATAAAAGGTTTATGCAATTCGATATTTTCAGGGCAGTCAGGGGACATTTCTTTCAATTCTGCGATGCTGCCAATGGTGTGTCTGTGTCCACATTCACATTCCCAGATAGGCAGTGGTGTACCCCAATATCTTTCACGAGAAAGACCCCAGTCAATTACATTTTCCAAGAAGTTGCCGAAACGACCTTCTTTGATATTATCGGGATACCAGTTGATAGTACGGTTATTGCGTACCAGATTATCACGCAAAGCAGTCATTTTGATAAACCATGTGCTTCTTGCGTAATAAATCAGAGGGGTATCACATCTCCAACAGAAAGGATAGTTATGTTCAAATGGAATTGCTGCGAACAAAGAACCGTCCTCTTTCATATATTCAATTACCTTAGGGTCAGCGTCTTTGACAAACATACCTGCAAAAGGACCTGTTTCTTTTGTCATATTACCGGCATCGTCTACATACTGACGGAAAGGTACATCATAGGCAGAGCATACACGTGCGTCATCTTCACCAAATGCACCAGCAGAGTGTACTACACCAGTACCATCTGTCAATGTAACATAAGGGTCACAAGTAACGATGAATGCTTTTGGATCATTTTCCAAGAAGGAGAACAGGGGTTCATAACGCATGTATTCCAGTTCTTTCCCTTTCATGGTTTCCAGAACTTCGTAATTGCCTTCGCCCAATACATCATCTAATAATGCTTCAGCCATGATTGCAACATAGTCTTGGTATTTTACTCTTGCATATGTTTCTGCGGCATTGACAGTCAAAGCCACGTTAGAAGGCAGAGTCCAAGGTGTTGTGGTCCATGCTAAGAAATATTCATTCTCTTTGCCTTCTACTTTGAATTTTGCGATAACAGATGTTTCTTTGACATCTTTATAACCCTGTGCAACTTCGTGGGAAGAAAGCGCAGTCCCACAACGAGGGCAGTAGGGTACAACTTTGTGACCTTTGTACAGCAGACCTTTATCCCAAATCTGTTTGAGTGCCCACCATTCGGATTCGATATATTCGTTATGGTAGGTAACATAAGGGTGATCCATATCTGCCCAGAAACCTACACGATCACTCATAGCGCGCCATTCTTTTTCATATGTCCAAACGCTTTCTTTACATTTTGCGATGAAAGGTTCTACACCATAATCTTCAATCTGAGGTTTCCCATCCAGACCCAAAGATTTTTCTACTTCCAGTTCTACGGGCAGACCGTGTGTATCCCAGCCGGCTTTTCTCAGTACTTTATAGCCTTTCATGGTTTTGTAACGAGGGATCAGGTCTTTTACGGCTCTGGTGATGATGTGTCCGATATGGGGTTTTCCGTTTGCGGTTGGGGGACCATCATAAAATGTAAATACGGGCGCACCTTCTCTGGATTTGATGCTTTTGCCAAAAATGTCATGATCTTTCCAAAATTTTTCAGTCTGTACTTCTCTTTCGACGAAGTTTAGATTGGTAGGGACTTTGTCGTACATATAAAACTCCTCCTTTATGTGATTACGTTCTAAAAAAGAGGTAACGCAAAATAAAAAAACCATTCGCCAACACAGGACGAATGGATCGCGGTACCACCTGATTTGACGGCAAAAAAGCCGTCCAACTCATTGCATCACCAATAATGATGCGTTCCCTTAACGCGGGACACGACAGAATCTACTGAGCATTTGTGCGTTTGCTGTTCGGTCTGCCACTCAGGAGTGATTTTCTACTTTTTTCTTGCGTCAGGTTTCCACCATACCCCAACTCTCTGAAAGCATAAACAAAAAAAGTATACTCTCTCCGTCATAGTGTTTCGCTATTCACGAAAGTTATTATATATTGTGCCTAAAAATTTGTAAAGGCTTTTTTGCAGTTTTTCAGCGTAAAAATGCAAGTATGTTGTATACTGGAAGACTGTATACATGAAAATGTGTTTTTGCACTTGTATAGACAGACAAACGTGCATATTTTTTGGATTTTGTAGGGAAAATACAAAAATAAAGGGAAATGATTTGATTTCTTTGGAAGATTTGTGTATAATCATATTATGACAAAAGGGTACGACAGAAAATTTTCTGCCCGAACAAGCAAAGGAGAGAAAAATGGAAGGAAGAGAATTGGCACTGCTCACAGATTTATATGAATTGACGATGATGCAGGGCTATTTTGAAACAGGTTCTTACAAAAAACAAGTAGTTTTTGATTTATTTTATCGGAAAAACCCAAGCGGCAATGGTTATGCAATTGCTGCTGGTTTGCAGCAGGCGATAGAATATATTCGCAATCTGCGTTTCAGCGAAAGCGATATTGCATATTTGTCTGGTTTAGGTTTATTTTCTGATGATTTTATTGAGTTTTTGAAGCAATTTCGTTTTACTGGGGAAATTTATGCCATTCCAGAAGGTACTGTGGTATTTCCACAGGAACCTTTGATGCGCATCAAAGCTCCAATTGTAGAAGCACAATTGGTAGAAACAGCATTGCTCAATATCATCAATCATCAAAGTTTGATTGCAACAAAAGCAGCGCGTGTGGTATGGGCGGCACAAGGTGATCCTGTTATGGAATTCGGTTTGCGTCGTGCACAAGGTCCAGATGCTGGCACATTGGGCGCAAGAGCGGCAGTCATTGGTGGCTGTTGTGGTACTAGTAATGTTTTGACAGGAAAACAGTTTGATGTACCAGTCAAAGGGACACATGCGCATAGTTGGGTGATGAGTTTTCCTGATGAACTCACAGCATTCCGTGAATATGCAAGATTGTTCCCCAATGCTTGTCTGTTGCTGGTAGACACATACAACACACTGGAATCCGGTGTACCCAATGCCATTACAGTATTTCGTGAAATGCAGGCAAAAGGCATAGAATTAAAAAATTATGGGATTCGTTTGGACAGTGGGGACTTGGCGTATCTATCCAAAAAGGCAAAACAAATGCTGGAAGAAGCAGGTTTCCCAGATGCCATTATCAGTGCGTCCAGTGATTTGGACGAAAATCTGATTGCAAGTCTGAAACTGCAAGGCGCAAAAATCAGCTTATGGGGCGTTGGCACAAAATTGATTACAAGCGATGACTGTCCTGCATTTGGTGGCGTATATAAATTGGCAGCCGAAGAAGATGACAATGGTAAGTTCATACCAAAAATCAAGTTGTCGAATAATCCCGCCAAAGTAACCAATCCGGGTATCAAAAAAGTATTCCGTATTTATGAAAAAGCAACTGGAAAAATCAAAGCAGACCTGATTGCTTTAGAAGAAGAACAGATAGACGAAAGTCAACGTCTGGAAATTTTTGATGACAGCGCGAAATGGAAACGTATGGTATTAGAAGGCGGCACTTATACTGTACGAGAATTGTTGGTACCAATCTTTGTGGATGGCAAGCAGGTATATGAAAGCCCAGCTACCATGGAGATACAGGCATATTGCAATTGTGAAAAGGCATCTTTATGGGACGAGCATTTGCGCTTAAACAATCCGCATATTGTACCTGTAGATTTGTCGAATAAATTGATTCAATTAAAAACGAAATTGATTGATACCATGAGTAAAAAAGCAGAAATATAATAACATAATAGAATAATAGAAAAACAGGTATGTAATATATATTGACACATACCTGTTTTTTATTGTTATAAGAAAATATAGGATAACGCTTTTTTATGTCTTATCTATATTTGACAACATGTCAATTTTGAGATTCTGGCGCAATGATGTCTAAAATCAAAGGCGGTACAGGAGCTGGCTGAGGGGAAATGGTGATTGCTTGTGCCAAAATTTCCGCAGCTGCACGACATTTTCCTTCTGTAGCACTGTAAAGGATTGCCAAAGGTTCTCCTTTTTCTACTGGTTCTCCGAGACGTTTTTTGAGTATGATACCCGCACCAAAATCCAATGTTTGCCCTTTGTACATACGCCCGGCGCCTGTTTCCTGTGCAGCACGTCCTATTTTTGCAGTATCCATTTGTGTGAGATAGCCACTGCTCGGCGCTGCTAATGTGTGCATGCAAGCAGAAAGCGGCAAAAGGGAAGTATCTTCCAAAACCGCAGGGTTTCCGCCTTGCTGTATCAATAATTCTTCCAGTTTGGCAAGCCCTTGTCCGTTTTTGATTTGTTCCAATAATTTTGCTTTGCCTTCCGCTTCGGTTTGCACTGCCTTTGCTAATAGCAGCATATGTGCGCCTAAAGTTAAGGATACTTCTAATAAATCGCCGCCGCTTTCGCCTTTTAAGATAGAAATTGCTTCTATGACTTCTAATCTATTTCCGATATACATGCCTAAAGGCTGTTCCATACTACTGATAATGGCGTTTACATCTCGATTGACACGCCGTCCCATATCTACCATAATTTGTGCCAATTTCTGTGCATCTTCTAAAGTCTTCATAAAACCGCCGCTGCCACATTTGACATCTAATACAATACCATTTGCACCTGCGGCAACTTTCTTTGACATAATACTAGCCGCAATCAAAGGTAAACTTTCCACTGTTCCAGTTACGTCACGCAATGCATATAGTTTTTGGTCAGCAGGAGTCAAATGGTCCGTTTGTCCCATCAATACCAAATTGCTTTTTTGTGCAAATGCGAGCGCTTCTTCTTCAGAAAGCGCAGTCCGAAACCCGGGAATAGATTCCAATTTATCTATCGTACCACCAGAAAATCCTAGTCCTCTGCCGCTCATTTTGATGACAGGAATCCCGAGAGATGCGACCAAAGGCGCAAGTACGAGTGTAGAGGTATCCCCAACGCCACCGGTGCTGTGCTTATCTACTTTATATCCAGGTATTGTGGATAAACCAAATATGACGCCGGAATGTGCCATTTCATAAGTGAGCCATGCTGTTTCTTCTGCGTCCATGCCATTCAAAAAAATCGCCATCAATAAAGCCGCGTTTTGATAATCAGGAAATGCATCTGAGGTAACACCACGAATCCAAAACGTGATATCATCTCTGGATAATTTTTGTTTTTCTCGTTTTTTGATAATAATATCGAGCAAA
Source organism: uncultured Lachnospiraceae bacterium (assembly GCA_944384295.1). Classification (GTDB taxonomy): domain Bacteria; phylum Bacillota; class Clostridia; order Lachnospirales; family Anaerotignaceae; genus Anaerotignum. The sequence goes on from CALWSU010000040.1 coordinate 12,800, forward strand.
TTCATGGTCAAACCTTCTTTCTGAAAGTATTCAATACGATAGTTGCTTATACATAGTCTACCACATATCAGAAAGAAATACTATGTTGTTTGCTTGCTGTGCGGGAAAAAAAGGTTTATAATAAAACAAAATTTCTGAGAAAAGAAAGAGGGGATTTCTATGCAGCAAAATCAGATGGTATGCGCATATTTTAGCCCATGTGGTACAACAAAAAAAGTAGTGTGTACCATAGGAGAAGTATGGCAGATGCCAACAACACAATGGGATATGACACCTTTGTCGGCAGAATGTACTACAATAAAATTGGCGCAGGACGATTTGTTGATTTTGGGCGTGCCATCTTTTGGTGGACGTGTGCCTGAGATTGCAATGCAGCGTATACAACAATTGCAGGGCAATCACACACCAGCCATTGCAGTGGTGACATACGGCAATCGTGCTTTCGATGATACATTTGCAGAGTTGCAAGATGGCTTGCAGGCACAAGGGTTTTGTGTGGTGGCTGGTATTGCGGCAGTGACACAACATTCTATTATGCCCCAGTTTGGCAACGGCAGACCAAATGCCGCAGATTTGAAAGAATTGCAATCTTTTGCAAATCAAATCAAAGAAAATATGCAAACAAAAGAATGGAAAGAAATTTCTTTGCCAGGCAATCGTCCCTACTTAGAACGTCATGGTGGTGGATTGGTTCCTGTGACAGATATCACTCTTTGTAAAGGTTGTGGATTATGTGCTACGCATTGTCCAACTGGTGCCATTCCTAAAGATGCACCACAAAATACAGATGCAAAAAAATGTGTTTCTTGTATGGGTTGTATCTCTGTTTGTCCAAGTCATGCAAGAAGTTTGCCCGCGCCAATGGTAGTAGCATTGACTGCGCGTTTAGAAAAAGTATGTAGCGAAAGAAAAGAAAATCAGTTATTTTTATGATAAACAATGAATGTTTGAGGAGGAATGCAAAATATGAAAGTATTGTTAGTCAATGGTAGCCCACATGAGTTTGGCTGTACCTATACTGCATTGCAAGAAGTGGCATCTTCTTTGGAACAGCAGCAAATAGAAACGGAAATATTTTGGATTGGGAAAGAACCCATTGCAGGCTGTATCGGTTGTGGATACTGTCAAAAAGAAGGTCATTGTTTCCGCAAAGATTGCGTCAATACATTTTTAGAAAAGGCAGAGTCTGTAGATGGGTTTGTATTTGGTACTCCCGTTCATTTTGCATCTGCAACAGGAGCAATCATTTCCTTTTTAGATAGAGCATTTTATGTCGGAAAGTTCAATGGGAAAGTTGGCGCTTCGATTGTCAGTTGCAGACGCGGAGGCGCAACAGCAACTTTTGATGAAATGAATAAATATTTTGCAATCAAAAATATGCCGATTGTATCCTCCAATTATTGGAATATGGTGCATGGCAATACTCCAGAAGAAGTAAAACAAGATCAAGAAGGTATGCAGACCATGCGGGTTTTGGGTCAGAATATGGCATGGCTTTTACGTTGCATCGAAGCTGGAAAACAAGCTGGAATTTCATATCCTCAACCAGAAGAAAAAGTTTGGACAAATTTTATACGATAAATCAAAATATGAGTCAAAATAATAGCCGAAATAGAGTTTTCTATATCGGCTATATTTTTTAAGAAAGTTCAGGTGCGATATGGCGCAAAAATGCTTCACAGCCTTCTAAAATGTCATCATAGGAAACATCAAAATTTCCAGTATACCAAGGGTCTGCAATATCACGTGGATGATTGGAAAAATCCAACAAGCGATATATTTTATGTGCGGGGTCGGAAGGTAAAATCCGTTTCAATTCTCTCAGATTTTGATTTTCCATACATAATAAATAATCATATTCTGCATAATCGGCTTTGGTCACCTGACGTGCGGTTTTTCCTTTTGTAGAAATGCCATATTGCGCTAATTTTTGTACAGTGCCACGATGTACAGGATTTCCGATTTCTTCTGTGGTTGTGGCAGCAGAAGCAATATAGATTTTGTTTGACCAACCTTTTTTTGCAACCATATCTTTGCATACAAATTCTGCCATAGGAGAACGACAAATATTGCCGTGGCAGATGAAAAGCACTCGTATCATATTTTAAAGTCCTCCTGATTTGCGTTAGTTTGCCCTGTTTTGCCGCAATTTGCCGGGTATGTAGTTGCCGCTGAGATTGTTAAAACAATCACAGAATAAGCAAAACGGGGCAAATCGGGGCAAGTTGAGGCCGTCAAAAGTAGTAAAAACGTAGTAGAAATCGGGGTGTGTTACTACTCTTGGTTTTGAGCATATCTTGCCTTCTTAATAGCCCTCTTCATGTTATTTTACACCAAAACTTTTGTATACACCCATCCGACAAACAGCTTCTTGATAATAATAAATTCATTGAAAGCAATATTCTCATTATTTTTTTGAAAAAATAGCCCCACAGAATTCTCGCCTAAATGCTATGCAAACTGATTATTAATTAGACTCCAAAAAACCTTGCGATTGTTGTTAGTCCTGCTAAAGCAGAAATCAATTTTTGAGCCGTATTTCCTGCAAAGATAAGGAATGTTGAAAATCTCTTTTTGCTTGATAAAGCCTTCTCTTTAGAGTTTTCTTGAACGCTTTCCTTTGCTTCTTCTAAAATGCTCTGTACTTCTTTTTTCTGTACTTCATCCAGCTCGCTTGATGCTACCAATCTAATTGCTTCTGTTATTTCTTTCATAAATACATCTGTATTCTCTGAAAAAAAATCACCTGAAATAGTTGTTCCGCTACTATCAACAACCATACTCTGCTGAACATTTGTTGCTCCGTTAGCATTTTGAACATATTTATTAAACGGACGGTCTTTATTTCTTCTTTCTTCCCCCATGTCGTTTACTCCTTCCACAATTTCATTTATTGTTTTTCCTTCGATAATCAAATCTACAATTCCTCCATTACCTGCAATCATATAATAAACGTCTTCAACCGACAATTCATTAATCGGAATACACATAGCCTCATCCATGTTCTCTTTCCAAAGTGCAATGCAAGGTAATTTCGCATGAAATTTTTGCGGTAGATAATGCAATTGCTTCATCAAATCCTGCCCTGATTCACCATAATTCACAAAACAATAGTATATATCCAAATAATCGGCAGAAGTATCGTTTAAATCCTTCCATCGATTAGTCACCAACTCGTGAAATTTATCATAATCTGCTTCAATTGGTAATAACACACATTTATAAATTGCTTTATCTGCCAAATAACGTTGGGATACATATCTAAAATTTCTCTTTCGATATGCATTATCATAGGGAAGTAATCTACTAAGTTTATTTAACAAATTCCCAGGGTCCGACCTTTTAAAACTTTTAACAAGCCTTCGTTTTACTGCCCCTCCATTACCTGTGTCTTCACAAAAACGAAAAGCATATTCTTCAAATACATCAACTGGCATTAGATCTATTTTTTCTACTACTTCTTTTCCAATATTTTCTTGTTCAATCCATTCTAAAAATTCAATCTCTATGGCTTTGCTCCCAACCATTAATTCAAGAATAGGATTTTTCTTTTGATCGTTTCTTAAACTATCTTTGTAACAATATCTTAAGTTATCAATCAACGTGTATGGAGAAAGATGTTGTTCATCATAATCGTTTATTTCATTAAAATATCTTGGCATTTCATTGATTAAAAAGTACCCAAAATGCATAAATGATCTTTGAAATTCATGAAACAAATAATCTCGTGAATAATGACCTTTATGTCGTCTTATACTATAGCATAAATCCTGGAATTCATCACTTTCATAATATATTCTAATCGATTCATTAATAATCTTTTTTATATTATCATTAGAATATGCATTTTTCTGTTTTCTTTCTTTATCACAATACTCTTTTGCTTTTTTTAGGAGAAGCTTTTCATACTTCTCATCGAATAATAAGTCCCACATATCAATATTTCTATATTGTGCTTTACTGAGGATGACACGCTTTATCCATTCACAGAAATCAAGTATAAGAAAGTCCGGTAATCTCTGCATACAATTGTTACCTCCTATCTTTATTTATAATCTCTCGGAATCTTCATCCCTTGATTTATAAGGGGTTTGGATTCCTTTTTTATTAAAATCCCCCACTTTTT
>CALWSU010000041.1 GCA_944384295.1 uncultured Lachnospiraceae bacterium
GTCTATCATCTCCTATCTACTATAACTATAACATATGATAGACTTTTGTGCACTTTTGACTTTTCAGATACGCCCTAATAAGCATGTAAATTTTTTAAAGAAATATCTAAAATCGGTGCTGAATGCGTCAATGCGCCACATGAGATATAATCCACACCCAAATCAATCAAATTTTGAATATTTTCCTTTGTCACATTGCCAGAACATTCTGTTTCTGCGCGTCCATTTATGATTGCAATGGCTTGTCGCATTTCTTCAGGCTTCATATTATCCAACATAATAATATCTGCACCTGCTTGTACCGCTTCTTTTACCATATCCAAATTTTCTACTTCTACTTCGATTTTTCGTACAAATGGCGCATATTGTTTTGCCATTTGTATGGCTTTTGTCACACTGCCTGCCGCGCCGATATGGTTATCTTTGAGCAAAACTCCATCTGACAAATTATATCTGTGGTTATACCCGCCACCTACACGCACAGCATATTTTTCAAAAATGCGCATATTGGGTGTTGTTTTTCTCGTATCTAGTAATTTTATATGGCTATCTTTCAGCAATTCTGCAATCGAATGGGTATAAGTGGCGATACCACTCATACGCTGCAAATAATTCAATGCCACACGTTCCCCAGACAGCAATACACGAATATCACCGGACACAATACCCATTACCTGCCCTTTTTGTACAGTATCTCCATCTTGACAATAAAATGTAATTTTTGTTTTCTCATCTAACAACTGAAAAACGCGCGCAAATACTGGCAGACCAGCAATGATACCATCTTGTTTACAAATCAGTTCTACCTCTCCTTGCACTGCATTGGGCATAACCGCGTTTGTTGTCACATCTTCACTGGAAATATCTTCTTGCAATGCTTGCATCAACAAAGCATCTACTTGTACTGTCATCGAAATTGTATTCATACTGCTTTCCTTTCTTTCACAACTGCGAGTGCAATTTTTTGTGCGGCACGTTTTGCAAAAACCATACTCTCCAACAAAGAATTGCTTGCCAAACGATTTGCGCCATGTACTCCATTACAACTTGTTTCCCCTACTGCATACAGATGGTTCATAGAAGTATGGCTATCTTTGTCTACCCAAATGCCACCCATGAAATAATGTTGCGCAGGTACCACTGGAATCCATTCTTTTGTAATATCATATCCTTCTTCCAAACAATGTGCATAGATATTGGGAAAATGAGATAATATATGGTCTTTTTCGATATGTTCTAAAGACAGCCATACATGTTCTGTGCCGTCTTGCGCCATTTGTTTTTGGATTGCTTTTGTTACAACATCTCTCGGCAATAATTCATCTACAAAGCGATTCCCGTTTTTATCGTACAATACGGCGCCTTCACCTCGAACCGATTCTGAAATCAAAAATCTGCGCCCTTCTTTTTTTGAAAATAATGTCGTTGGGTGAAATTGTACATAGTCTAAATGTTCTAACCGAATCCCATGTTTTTTTGCAATTTCGATGGCATCGCCCGTCAAATGTGGGAAATTGGTAGAATGTGGATAACAGCCACCAATACCGCCAGTGGCAAGTATGGTCTGTTTGGCGTAAATTTTCCCTATTTCCCCTGTCTGTGTCTGTGTCTGTATCTGAATCCCCATACAAGTATCATGAGATACGATAATATCTGTCATTGTCGTGTATTCCATAATATGTATATTGTTACGTTGTTTGACTTGCGCCAAAAGTTTGCTTGTGATTTCTTTTCCTGTAATATCTGCATGGAATAGAATACGCGGTTTTGTATGTGCGCCTTCTTTGGTATAGAGCAATTGCCCATCTTTTTGGGCAAATTCTACACCATAATCTATCAAATCTGAAATCACATCACGAGAAGAACGAATCATAATATCTACAGATTCTTTTCTATTTTCATAATGTCCCGCGCGCATAGTATCTTCAAAAAAACTATCATAATCATTTTCATCTCGCATGACGCAAATACCACCTTGTGCCAAAAAAGAATCACTACTTTCCAAATCTAGTTTAGTTAACATAATAATATTTACGTCTACTGGTAATTGCAATGCTGCATATGCACCACTGACACCTGTTCCAACAATTACAACATCTGTTGTCAAATCCATTTTTCTTTGCCTTCCTTCTTTATGATTCTATGCCAAGTTGCAGCATTTTTTCTAATGGCTTTTTCGCACGTTCTCTAAATGGATGCTCAATTTGTATTTCGCCTTCTCCAGTGCGCAAAACATGCAATATTTTTTCTAAGGATATTTTTTTCATATCTATACATACCGGCGTAGTTTTGGGATAGAAAAATTTTTTTGTTGGATTGTCCTGTTCCAAAGCATAGGTAACGCCTTCTTCTGTGCATATGATAAATTCGTCGGCATCATCTTGTTTTGCAAATTGTATGATACCTGAGGTGCTGCCAACATAATCCGCAATTTCCAATACATTTTGTGTACATTCTGGGTGTGCTAAAATTTTGGCATTTGGGTGTTCTGCTTTTTGTGCCATAATTTCGCTCACTTGCATACTGTCATGAATGGGACAGTATCCCGCATGAAATATAAAATTCTTTTCTGGCACTTTTTGAGCAATAAAATGTGCCAGATTGCGGTCTGGAATAAAATAGATATTCTTTTGTGGCAATGCTTTTACAATTTTCACTGCATTGGAAGATGTGACACAAACATCAGATAGCTCTTTCAGTGTCGCATCGGAATTGATATAACATACAACAGCCAAATCATCATATTTTTGACGCATCTCTAATATTGTTTTTGCATCTGCCATATGTGCCATAGGGCAATCCGCGCTCAAATCGGGCATCAGCACTGTTTTTTCTGGATTTAAGATTTTTGCGCTTTCTCCCATAAAAGAAACACCACAAAAAACAATGACTTTTTCTTTTAATTGTGTGGCAACTTGGCTCAGATAAAAAGAATCGCCGACATAATCAGCAATTTCTTGTATTTCTGGTCGCACATAATAATGTGCTAGTATGATTGCATCTTTTTGTTGTTTGCATTGTAAAATTTCTTCTTGTATTGTCATAAAGCCGCTTCCTCCTATTGCGGAAATTGAAATGGATAGAAATACCCAACTGCGTTTTCTCATCTATGCAGATGGATGATTTCCATTATTTTTTACACAATTATAACACCTGTATTTACATATGACAATACATTTTTACAGCCTCAATTTTTTTACAGAATTTTTTTGTATTGTACTATTGCCTTTCTATGTATTTTGTATTACCATAGTGCGAGAAAATTTTTATAGTATAGATGAAGGTGAATAGACTATGAGAACAAGAGCAGCAATTGGCAATCAAATCACAGAAGGTGTCATCTGGAAACAGCTTTTATTCTTTTTCTTTCCTATTTTAATGGGAACATTATTTCAACAGCTATACAATACTGCCGATACGGTGATTGTGGGGCGCTTTGTAGGCACACAGGCACTTGCAGCAGTCGGAGGTTCTACAGGACAATTGGTAAATCTGGTTGTAAACTTCTTTGTGGGGCTTTCTTCCGGGGCAACTGTGATCATTGCGCGTTATTATGGCGCACAACATAAAAGACATCTCAACGATACCTTACATACTGCAATTGCATTATCCTTTGTAGGCGGTATCGGTATCGGTATCATTGGTTTTATTGGTGCGCCTTGGATTTTACAGTGGATGCAGACCCCTGCCGATGTTATTGCAGAATCTACCTCTTATTTGCGCATTTATTTTGCGGGGATTGTGTTTTTATTTGTATATAACATTGGTTCTGGGATTTTGCGTGCAGTGGGTGATTCCAAACGTCCATTATATTTTCTGATTATTTGTTGTTTTTTGAACATTGGATTGGATATTTTATTCGTTGTGGTATTACATTTGGGTGTCAAAGGCGCTGCATTGGCAACGGTCATTGCACAGGCAGTCAGTGCGGTATTGGTGATGTTGTCTTTGATGCAGTCAAATGATATTTATTTATTACAACCGAAAAAAATCAGATTCCACAAATTGCTATTATTTTCCATCATTACCATTGGATTGCCCGCAGGTTTCCAATCTGTCATGTACGGTTTATCCAATATTATCATTCAAACCTCTTTGAATACATTAGGAACAGAAACCGTAGCGGCGCATACTGCCTTTGCAAAAATTGACGCGATTTATTGGATGATTTCCGGTGCATTTAGTGTTTCTATCATTACATTCATCGGGCAAAATTACGGCGCGAAAAAATATGACCGTATGAAAAAAAGTATCAAAGTTTGTTTGGGACTGGACTTTATTGCATCTTTATTGCTTTCTTGTATCATGTTATTCTTAGGACCAATTTTATTGCGTTTATTTACCACAGACGTTACGGTAGTGGAAATTGGTATGCAAATCATACATATTATTGCACCCTCTTACGTTTTATTTATTTTCATAGAAATTTTATCTAGCGCATTACGTGGTATGGGGAATGTAATTATCCCCATGATTATGACATGTTGTGGCGTTTGTGTGCTGCGTATGATTTGGATTTTGTGCTTTATCCCACAAAATTTGAGTGTAACCACAATTCTCATGAGTTACCCCTTATCTTGGAGTATTACAGCCATATTATTTATTGTTTATTTCTTCATATTTCAAAAGAAATTTTTCAAACAATGCGAAGCATCAAAATAACCAAAAGCATGTATACAAAAATCCCTGTGTATCGAAAAACACAGGGATTTTTTATATCTATCAATGTTTCAAAATATGAGGCAATACCATTGTTTTTGCATTTCCTAATAAATCTTTCTGTCCATAATCAAATAATACCGCAATTTCTTTGCCGTTTTGCTCAAACACATCAATATGTGTTTGTCTTTCCCATACTTTATGCTCCAATGGAAAATAATGCGGGAGATATTTCTGTATTTCTTCTCTGGAATGATAGAAATTTTGTATCGCGGTTCTCCATGGCTGTGTGGTATCTGGCAACCATACAGGTAATTTTCTCGGCTTTTCATGCAGCAGTAAATCATACTTGAGATTTTGTTCAAAATCATGCAAATTGATTTTTGGATTTTCTTTGATAAAATCACGCAAAACATCACATAGCCCCAGCTTGGACAAAGAACGATAATGACATTGTTGTGCTAGCCAATACAAAGACAATTGTTCATAAAATGCAAATGGTGTTTCAAATTGTGGTACCAGATACGCTAATGTATGGATAAATTTTCCGCTGTTATAATAAATTTCTACCATTTCTTCGATATATTTCAAACGTAATGTATCTGTATATGGCAGTACATGTGTGGTTAATACTTCATATGGCGCTGTGTCATGGTATATGATTTCATAATCCTTTTGCTTTTGATGCAGCATAGACCCTTTTAAGACTTTTAGGAAACCAAGTTGCAGTTGCTCTGGTTCCAAAGCATACACATCATTAAAAGAATGCGCAAAAGAAGCATAATTTTCATATGGCAAGCCGGCAATCAAATCTAAATGTTGATGGATATTGCCACCTTGTTTGATTTGTTTCACCACATCCGACAACATATCAAAATCTACATTCCTACGAATGGCTGTGATAGTTTGTGGGTTTGTGGACTGCACACCAATCTCAAATTGAAACAAGCCTTTTCGTACTGTTTTTAGAAATGCAATGGTTTCTGCGTCAATACGGTCTGCTGTAATTTCAAAATGAAAGTTTGTGATACCATTATCATGTTCATACAGATATTTCCAAATTGCCATAGCATGTACTTTACTGCAATTAAAAGTACGGTCAATAAATTTTACCTGTTTTACATTTGCATCTAAAAATTTTTGTAAATCAGGCAATACTTTCGACAGCGGCACAAATCGCACTCCCTGCTCTATCGAAGATAAACAATAGCCACATTGATAAGGACAGCCGCGCGAAGATTCGTAATATATAATTTGATTTTCCACATCATGAAAATCATCTGCATATGGAAATGGCAATAAAGACAAATCCAATGGTTTTTGTTGTGGTGTGGAAAGAATCTGTTCTCCATCGCGATAGGTCATACCACAGATTTCCGAAAGACTTTTTGGAATCCCTTGATCCAAATAAGATAAGTATTCTGTAAAAACCTGCTCTCCTTCTCCACGTATCACAAAATCAACGGTTGGATTTTCAGAAAGAAAGGTTTCACTTTCATAGCTGACTTCTGGTCCACCAAACCCAATCTGACAATGCGGCAATATTTTTTTGAGAATCGGACAAATCTCACGCAACATTTCCACATTCCAAATATAACAAGAAAACAATATGACATCGGGCTGTTGTCGGAATAATTCTTCTACAATAAAATCTATCCTTTGATTGATGGTAAATTCCATTGTTTGCACATGATGCCGTTTCTCATTATTTTGAAATTTGGAAAGATAGCGCAATGCCAAATTGGAATGGATATATTTTGCATTTAATGCAGCCAGTACTACTGTTTTGTTCATAATTGCCCTCTTTTCTAGTATATTCACTTGTTTCATTGTATCATAGGAAGCTGCATAAGAAAAGTACGATAGTGAGGTATCCCAACATAGAAAAAAAGCATTGCAAACAAACTCGTTTACAATGCTTTTTCATATGCCAGATGTTCAAATACATCTGATAGAGAGAGGTATAGGGAATCAGACAAAATTTTATAGAGAGAGGTGTCTGATTGTTACCAATTATCAATTATATTGAGAATATTTTGTTAGCTTAATTTCAACCTAAAACGGTTTGAATCAAATGATGCCAGTTTTTATAACAGATTTGTTCTAACTCTGCTTGGGAAAAACCAATTTTTTTCAATTTTTCCAACAAAGTGGGAAGTTTTGAGCAATCTTCTAATCCTACTGTATAGGAAGTGTCTTGGTCGCTGTAGCTTTTCATAGAATCTGTGGATAAAAATTCAAAGAAATCAAAACCAAATGCCAAATGAGAAACACCAATTTTATCAGCAATATAGGCTGCATGTTCTACAAATCTATCAATGGTTTGTTCTTTGATGTTTTGGCTTACAAAGAGATTGAAGGAATTCAATCCAACCAAACCACCTGTTTCTTGAATCGCTTTCAGTTGCTCATCTGTTAAATTACGCGCTGCATTACTGAGTGCTTTCGCATTGGAATGAGAAGCAATCACGGGTTTTGTAGCAACGCCCATCACGTCCCAAAAAGAACGCTCATTCAAATGAGATACATCAACAATCATTTTTTTATCTTCCATACGTTGTACGACTTGTTTTCCCAAGGTGGTCAGCCCGCGTGCGGTATCCCCTTGTACGCCTGTAGCCAATGCATTTTGTTCATTCCATGTCAACATACATTCTCGTACACCAAAGTCATACAGTTTATCCAATTTTTCAATATCTTCGCCGAGAGAAGCCAAACCTTCTGCTCCCATCAAAATATAAAATTTTCCATTTTCTTTTGCAGCTGCAATCTCTTTTGTATTATGTACAATTGCGACTTCATCACATTCTTTCAATTCCGCATCAATTGCCTGCATCATTTGTTCTGTACGTTTCATATAATCCGAAGTATATGGAGGGTCTACCCATAATACGAAGCAACCACCTTCTACGCCGCCTTTGCGCAAACGAGGCAGATGATATTTTCGCAAAACATCGGTTTCTCCTTCCAAACGCTTGATTGTTACGTCTGTAAATATATCAGAATGTCCATCAAAAATCATAATCTCACCTACATAATATCTATTTCAATCCATTGTCATTTGTTATTATGCACCTAATAAGTTACCTACAATTGTACCAAACCATGTACCGATGACATAACCTAATGTACCAACCAACATGATAGGTCCAACCAGTTTGATCCAGCCTTTTGAAATTGCCATCGCTGCTGCTGTAGTAGGTCCGCCAATATTTGCATTGGACGCCAAAATCGTATCTTCCAGATTGAATTTGAAGATTTTGCCGAACAGGAAACAGAAAAACATATTGACAGCTACCATGATTGCACAGAAAGCAAGCAGCCAAGGCGCATTGACCAAAATTTCTTTGATAGATGCAGGAACACCGATTACAAACAGGAACAGATAAATCAAGAATGTACCGATTTCTTGTGTACCAGCCAAGTTTTCCACTTTTTTGGAACCTAATGTTGCAACTGCCATAGCAATTGTAGTCATAATCAGGTAATTGTTTCCTAACAAACCATTGATGATTTCCAGTACAGGATTTGAAGTTGGAATAATTGCATCTAATACACCAGATAAAATATTGGAAATCCAAACAATAATTGCACTGATAGCAATATCAATTGCGATATCTAACAAAGATACAGGTTTTCTTTCCCAATATGCTGCTGCTTGAGTTTTTGCAGCATCACTGACACCTGCACGCTCTACTTCGTCCAAATGGGGGTGTTTGAAATGTTTTCTAAAGAAACCAAGACTTGGAATCAAAATCAGTACAAAGAAATATAATGCCATCAGCAGATTATCTGCAACTGTAGTTGCTGCAACGACTTCGCCTGGAATTTCAAATGATGCGGAAAGTGTTGCAAAGTTTACGCCACCGCCGATATAAGAACCTGTCATCATGCCAGCTACACCGCCAGGATATGGTACTTTGTCTTGCAGCAATTGGAATGCGAGTACAGCACCGATTGCAGTACCACAAGAACCAATCAGGAATAAAATCAATAAACGACCGGATTCTTTCCAAATCTTTTTAATATTACATTGCATCAACAGCAATGGGATAGCCAAAGGTACAATATATCCCCAGATAATATCATCAAACCAAGGGGCATGTGTAGGGATAATATTCAGGTTTGTCAAAACTAGAGCGCCAATCAGTGCGATAATTGCTCCAGAAAGTTTTGATGCCCAAGCGTAGGTTTGTTCCAGCCAAATGGAGACTGCAACCCAACCACAAGTAATCGCCATCAAAGCCCACGTGTTATCGGCGCTAATCAATGTAGTACTCATAAAATCTCCTCCCTAATTCATATGATATAGTCGTACAAAAGGCCAGCGCTGTGGAAATATATCATACTGTTTCTGACTAGAAATTACAGATATATTTCTGCCTTTTTATTCAAGATATGAATATAGATTTTATATCTTGAACTTACAGTCATATTACTATGATATTTTGAAGATGTCAATAGCAGTTGATGAATTTATTCAAAATATTGAAAAACATGTCGTTCTTTTGTTGGTTTTTACGGATACGATATGAATTTATTGTCATATTACACAGAGTTTCGTCAATATATTTTTTATCTGTCATTTTGGGAAATCAAAAGAAAGTATTATAAATATGCAACCAAAGCAAGCAAAAAAGAAAATAAAAACAAGAGATTCTATATACAGAATCCCTTGTTACATCATACATATTATCACATTGCAATCTATGATATTTATGCAGTATAAATACCTTCATGCAAATATGCCAATAATTCTTCTTTTGTCATATGACCAATGCCAAGATAGTCTAATGTGTATCCTTCTGCAAAGAAATCACGATCCAGCATTGCATTTGCCATATGTATCATAGAATCAATGATTGGTGTGGCTACGCCAAATTTTTTCCCTAATTCATGGAATACATGACAACCAATCGGAATATCTTCTGTCAAATAACGATGATTTACAGAGAACGGACCGGTACCCAGTGCCATTTCGTACACTTCTTCATAAGGTACATGCATACCTTCTCCCATATATTCACTGCCCAAAATATTAGAGCGTGAGAAAAATTCCTCTTTTGCAAAAGGCTGAATCCCAACGCCCATTGCTTCTGCAATGGCGCATTCTTCTTGATATACTGCATACTGCACTTTGGATACGGTAGGGCTATATACGTGGCAATAAATAGAGAAATCATTTTTATTGTCCCCATAAATCAAGCCATAGTTTTCCATAGCACCCACACCCAAAATCACACCGGGACAATGCAAGATGGGATTGACATTACTAAATCCTGTATCCATAACGGTATTGCCGCCAACTGGACCCAAACCATGTGTAATTGCGTCCATGGCACCAATATATTTTACACTTTCCAAAAAAACTTCTTGGTCTGTCATAGGCAGAGCTGCACCTCTTAATGTGATGGCACGATAAATGATACGTGTGCTGGGCAGTAAGAAAGGTCCTTCGGATTCGATTCTGCTGCCATAAGGCGCACTAGACCAACCCCCTACGACTACTTGTTTTTCACAATGCATTTCCCGCATCAATTTACGGAACAATAATGTACCATAATTATCTGGGAAAATATGTATAATTTGTCCATCTCTTAAATGAGGTAACAGTTCTTTAAAAAAGGTAGTATGTCCGACTGCGGGCAAAGCGATAATAATGATTTCTGCATCTTTCACCGCTTCTGCGACAGATGTTGTAATTTTCTGAAATTTTGCCACACCTTCACGGAAAAAACCAAACTTATTTGTTTGATTGCCATGAAAGCGAAATCCATTTTGTAGATTGGCTAATGTTGTTTTTGCAAATGGTTCAATATCGCATAAAACGACTTCTTGACCAGCAAGTACACAATCTGCTGCAATGGCTTTCCCAATGCCACCTGCTCCCAAGATTGCAATTGGTTTTCCAGCTAAATAGCTTAAGTCCTTCATGTGCTGCCTCCCTTATTTCTTTGACTCTTGATTGACAACCATTTTTATTTTCTTTTGTATTTTTTCATGATTTATCTTATGTACTTTGTTTCACTGACTTATATTCATTATAAATAGAATTTCCTTTTTGTCAAGTCATTTCTTAAAAATAACCATAATATGGTTTTTGTGTGGTTGCCTGATGTGCCCAATGAATCATGGTGATAAAATCAAACACAGGCAAATGCACTGCTTCCTGTACCATAAATGCGTAAGGCGGCATATCACTACATTCTAATAAAATTGCACCCACATCGTCATGCTTTTCTACGAGATTTTTTGCCGCTTGCACGACGGTTTGTGCCACACTTTCGTTATCAATATATTCATATTCATAACGTATGGTTTGAAAACCTTCCAGACTTCCTACGTCTTCAATATAACAATCTTCTGGCGTTACGCCCATATTGCGTAACATTTGGTCTGTGATATCATTACCAGATGCCGTAATGATACCTATTTTTTGATTGGATTTCAGCCCCATTTTTATCATAGGAAGCTGCAACATGCTAGACAAAAATGCAGGAATTTCTAAAGCGTCTGCAACATCTTTTTGAAAATTTGCAAAAAAACCACATGCGCCAATCACAGCGCGGACACCTTGCGCCTGCAATGATTTTGCAGCATCTAATATTTTTTCTTTGATACTGTCATCTCCTGCAAAAAGCTGTTCGATTTCAAAGGATACTTTTTCATACAACACAGGAAATGGATAGGTCGTTGCATTCGCAACATTGCCCGGCATTTTGGGATATTTTAAATCAACCGCAATGATACCGATTGCATGTCCCGCGATATATCGACAATCTGGTACATGATATTTTTTCAAAATATCTTTTTGTATACGAATGAAAGTATTTGGGTGTTCCATAATCATACTCCTTTTGTATTTTTGATACGCGTAAACGATTGGAAAATCGCAAAAAAGGCATTATACTGTTTCAAAACAATACGCGCATTTTTGCTGTATTTGATAATACGAAAAATATTTTTCTTCTAATGGAATCCATTGTTTCTCAAATATATTCCATACAGCTTCTCCATTCCGGGCGATAATCCGATTTTTTTGTTCCTCTTGATTGATTGTCAAAAAAATATGCAAATCATAAAAATCAAACAGCAAAGGGTGACAGCTATAAGACCCTTCTATCACGACAAGCGGTTTGATATATTTTTTGACTGGCTGCAATAAACTTTGCGCATGGCAATCAAATGGACAAAAATCAAGAACAGATGCCCCCTCTTTACAAGGTTGTATCATTTCTTGCTTGATACGTGCATAGTCTATATTGCCGCCTGGCATAGCAGAACGTTTTTGCACAGGAAGAAAAAAATCATCTATATGAAATACACTACAAGACAATTTAGATTCTAATTGTGCAGCAAGTGTTGTTTTTCCTGATGCACATCTACCATCTATGGCAAGAAAAAATGGCTTTTTCAAAGAGCTTTGTTCTGCTTTTAAAATTTCTATAATACGATTTGTAATTTGTTCTAATTCCATTTTGTTCTCAATCCATATTCAACTCATTTTTACCATTGATTTCTCTTGTTGATTCTGAGAAAAAGGAACCAATCCTGTCCGATGCAATGCCAACATAACAGCAGGAATCAGTATCAATTGCAGCACAATGCCCGGAATTGCATTCAATACCGCACCTGCAAGAAACATTTCTACTGTAAATCCAGTGCCGGAAGCGCCCAGCAAAATCCATTGTACAATGCCCCAAACGACACGACCGCATACCATAGCAATCAATAAACAGCGATATAATGCACGTATGCAATGCCATTTGGAATGCATGTATAACCAACCGACTACCAAACCATATGTCAACAATTCAAATGACATAGAAATACCAGTTGGAAACAACTTAGGCATACCGAAAACAGCGTAGCGCAAAAGTGGCAATATCAATCCAACCAAAGCACCATATTGCCAACCACAAATTAAACCGCAAAGCAATACTGGAATATGCATCGGCAACAGCATATTCCCAATTTGGGGGATTTGCCCTGTCAGAAAAGGCAATACCATCCCTAATGCCAAAAACATGGCAGAAAATGTCAAGTTTTTAATTTTTGTATCAGAACGCATCGTTTTTACTCCTTCTATTCGATTACAAAAAATCAATGGCAATCAAATCCCCATTGCCATTGATTTTCCATTACAAATACATATTTTTTTATTCCATAAAAATCAATTCATATTCACGTGTACCCAGACCAATTTTTTCAGCATGATCCAAGCAAGAACGCCATTCGGATTCTGGTGTAGAATTTTTGAAATGGTCATGATGATCTTGGAAGTTTGGATCTGCCAAGTGTTTTGCCAATTGACTGCCGGGCAATGGCTGCGCTTTCAGACAAGCATCTACACAAGCCTGATCCAATGCCAGAGGGTCAAAAGATGCAAACATACCAATATTTGGCAGAATTGGCACATCATTTTCACTATGGCAATCACAATTTGGAGAAACGTCCATAATCAAAGAAATATGAAATTGTGGGCGACCATCTACAACCGCTTTTGTGTATTCCGCCATACGGCAATTCAATATCTCATTTGCATGGTCGTTTTGGAAAGAAATCGCATCAAAGTTACATGCACCAACGCAACGTCCACAGCCTACACAATGTTCTGTATCAATTGTCATTTTTTTCTTTTCTGCGTCAAATACCAAACCATTATTTGCACATTCTTTCAGACACAGACGACAACCGCGACATTTGCGTTCTGAAATACGAGGCAAACCGCTGGAATGTTGTTCTATTTTACCAGCACGAGAACCACAGCCCATACCAATATTTTTAATCGCACCACCAAAGCCTGTCATTTCATGTCCTTTGAAGTGTGTCAAACTGATAAAAATATCTGCGTCCATGACCGCACGTCCAATTTTTGCATTCTTTACATATTCGCCGCCAGCTACCGGCACTTCTATATCATCTGTTCCTTTCAAACCATCGCCAATGATGACAGGACAGCCAACGCTCAAAGGAGTAAACCCATTTTCCCATGCACAATACAAATGTTCGATTGCGTTTTTTCTGCTGCCTGGATACATAGTATTACAGTCGGTCAAAAATGGTTTCCCACCATGTTGTTTTACAAAATCTGCTACCGCTTTTGCATAATTGGGACGTAAAAATCCTAAATTCCCCAATTCGCCAAAATGCATTTTGATTGCTACAAATTTGCCATCAAAATCTATCTCCCCCATACCTGCGGTTTTTATCAGACGTGTTAATTTTTTTGGTAATCCTTCGCCCAATTTACAATGAAAATCTGTGTAATATACCTTTGCTTTTGTTTCCAATTGTATCACTCCTCCAATATGAAATACACACTGATTGATTGAATCAGGTTCTTGCACAACGATGTATGGATGATGCATCAACATATTTTTCCATGTATCGTTCTAATCTCTATTGTATCTTGAATATTATGATTTGACAAGCAGAACGGATTTCTTTTGCTTGACAAGAAATAAAAAAGCAGAAAAGCCATGTAAAAACATCAGAAATTTTCCCATTTCTCAAATGCTTTCTATGGCTTTTTCCATAACAATATTTTTATTGTTGTTTCATCAGCATGTCTAATACTTGATTGATTGCGTCGACTTTATCCCCGATTTCTTGCACAATATCCTTGATATAGGTCATTTTTTTATCACGTTCTACAATCTGTTCATTTAACTTTGTAAATTCATCTACCACATTGGTCACATATTCCTGCATTTGTCCCAAATTGGAAAAGATGTCTTTGGAAGCTGCATCGCTGGTTTGTGCCAATCCACGCACCTCACTTGCAACCACTGCAAAGCCTTTGCCTGCTTGTCCCGCACGCGCTGCTTCTACAGAAGCATTGAGCGAAAGCAAATTGGTTTGACGAGAAATATCTTGTATAGACTTCATAACCGTTGTTGTCTGTCGCATCTGCTCTTGTGCATCTTGCAAAATTTGCATCAATGCTTGCTGCTGATCTAATATATCATGCATTGCTGTTGTATTTTCAGAAACCATTTCATCGATATTAGACAAACCAGACATCAAATCTTGAATATGTATATTCATATTTTGATTTACCAATTCTCTTGTATTGCGCAATTCTGTAATATCATTGATGACACCTGCAAGGAACAGTGTCCCTGTTTGCGCATCTTGTTTGATGCAAAGTACCATTTTCATCCACAAGTATTCGCCGCTTTTATGCTGCATACGGCATTCCGAATCAAAGTACCCTGTTTTGCTTCTCAAAGAACTACGCAAAACATCTACAAGATGTCCGCGGTCTTCTGCATGCAAACAACTGAGCCAAGATTCCAAACGATTGGGGAATTCTTCTTCTCCACAATAGCCCAAATGTCTGCGAAATTGCTCAGAATACCATACAGTATTACGGCTATCCTGCAATTCATTGGCATAAAAACGAATATAAAAAGAACCTTCGGTAGAGATTTCATCTAAAGCCGAATATCTTTGGAATAAATTATCCAATTCTAAACGATTCTGATGCTCCTGATCTACGTCAATGAATATGCCAATAAATTGGATTGCTTGTCCGGCTTGATTTCTTTTTACATTGCCAGCCGCACGATACCAACGATACCCACGATCTTTTGTTTTGAGTCGATATTCTAAATCATACTTTGTTTTATTGCTGGTATCATTCAAGGTTTGTACAAACAAATTTAACGTTTTTTCTTTATCATCTGGATGCAATAAATCCGACCAAGATTCCAAACGATCTGGAAAATCATTTTTATCACGATACCCTATCATATGCCGAAAATCGTCTGACCAATATGCAGCAGTAACTTGGTTTCCAGGTCCAATATCCATATTCCATAATCCAGATGATATGGTATGGTTGATCAACTGCACATTATTGCTTTCCCACAATATTTTATCGTAATATAATCTTAAAACTTCGTTGATGCTGTCTACCACCGGTGTCTTGATAGACGTTTCTAATTGATACGGAATTTCTTTTGGATTTGTAAATTCATTAAAATCTATTGCATCCAATACTTCTAAAATCTTTTTATTTCCATTCCCAAAAACCATTTTTCCAAAGCCTTTCTTTTTGCATGAAGTCTACTTCTGAAATCCATAAAAACATATCTCCACATTGCTTTCCAAAATAGCATACAGAATCCATCATCATACAACCCTAACTATGCCGTCTATTGACAATGCAATATGATACCGCATAATCATTCATTTTTTATATCAAAGTGAATTTTTTATAGAATTATACAAATTCATATTAATTCAGAAAGCCATATGAATAGAAAAATCACGAACGATAGATTGATATTCCTATGTTCCTCTCATATTTTCACACATCCTACATATTGATCAAATACAACGTATCATTTATTTTATTTCAAAATATTGTATCACTTTTCTAAAAAAATAGCAATATTGTTTCACAAAGAATATATACTTTGCATAAGCAAATGATAGGATTTTTAAAAATATGCACAGGTGCATTTTCATACAAAAAATTCTGTTTCAAATATGGATTTTGAAAACTGATATTTTGTATGCTATATCATCAAACGCGAACTTGAAACAAACCATGTTTATTACAATACGCCAATAGGATACCATGTCCCTGTTTATAAAATCGGACTGCAATATCTTGTTCTGGATATAATTTGACCATTTCAAAACTACCAGATGTGATATATGCCACAAAAGAAATGTAATGGTCTTTCGACATAGCATGTTGTACTGTCACAAAATACTCATGGTCTATCACTTCCACTTTGATATCATGATTGGCGTCACATTGCTCTGCCTCTTGCTGCAACAAAGTGATACCGCAACAAGAAAATGTACCTGCGCCAACCGATGTTACAATATTGCCACAAATGGGGCATACATAAAAAAGCATTTTTTTCATATTTGCAGATTGATTGGTATTTTCTCGAAAATCACCTGTCAATAATTCCGCAATAGACACGCCTAAGGCTTTTGCCAAATCTGCAATCACCGTAATATCGGGCAATCCTCTGCCGGTATCACATAGTTAAAAATATTGGTGTCATTTAATCAATTTTGCCGATAAAGCGGTAGAAGATTTCTACCT
>CALWSU010000042.1 GCA_944384295.1 uncultured Lachnospiraceae bacterium
AATTTTTGCAATATCTTAAAGAAATATTAAACGAAATAATTCCAACAATGCAGGAAATATCAGCGTTTTTACGTATTCAAAATGTTTTCAAACCACTTTTGCCACCGGTTTGCCACCGAAAATATTATCTCGGTGGCAAGCAAGGTATAGACCCATTGACAACGGATTCAAATATATCTGCTGCTTCCTGGTCCATAATATCCGTATGATGTGTATAGGTATTTAACGTTGTTGTTATATTTTTATGCCCAAGACGTGTTTGTACAGATTTTACATTCACACCAGATTCAATGAGCTTGGTAGCATGTGTGTGTCGTAAAGCATGAAAATCGAAACCTGGTTTGATTTGCGCTCTGATTTTATTTTGGCATATATTAAAATTGAATTTGGTATTTAATTTGCCGTTTTCATCAATGCAAACAGGATATATCCTTTTTCGATTACCAATTTGGCTCTTTTTACAGCTTCGAACACATAATTTTTCAAAACCATTTGATATAACAGCTTCAACATAATAAACCGTATACTCACTGCCATAAAGCAATTCGTTTTCCTGTTGACGCTTTTTCTCAGCATTCAGAGTATGCAGTAAAGTATCTCCAAACTTTATTTTTCGGATAGAATTGTATTTTGGCAGTATCCTGATGTATTCATATCTGTCATTTATTTTTGAATATACAATCTGGCGTTGTACGCTTATTGTTTTGGAAGACAAGTCAATATCTTCCCATACAAGACCTGTACACTCACCAATACGCATACCACAATTCCAACCAATGACAAGCATCATGTAATAGCGGTTTCCGAACGGAAACAAGTCTATCATGCGTTGATATTCCTCAGATGTGAGGACTACACGCTTTTTGGGTTCTTTGGGACAAGTTCCAACACGTACAGCCGTACATGGATTATCTTTGATATAATGCATTGGTTCTATGGCATACTTTATGGATGCAGACAGAATACATAAAATAACAGTGATGCTGGATTTTGAAAACCCTTGCTGCTTCAATGTATTGATGTATTTTTGAATTGACGCGGACTGTAAAGCACTTAAGTGAAATCCGCCAAACTGTGGTTTTAGGTGGTTTTCAATGATGCTACGATAAGTGGCTATTGTGTTTTCTGATAAATTTGGAATGCAATATTCTTGTATCCAAAAATCCAGATAATCACTCACACTGATGCTGGAAGGCTCAAATGTCAGCCCAGAATGATTATATTCTGACAATGCTTGTGCGAGAGCGGTTTCAGCTTCCTTTTTGGTGCGAAAACCGCCTTTTTCTTTCTTTTTGCGCTTTCCGTCAATCGTTGCTGCATCAAAATAATAGGACCATGTTTTTCCGCGTTTTCGTGTGCCGCCTTTCATACACATTCCTCCTCTTTTTTTATGAAAACTAAAAACAGGTATGGCAAATAAGACGGACTTGTGATATAATCCAAATGTGGTTTTGGGTGGTTTATCACAAGCCGCCTTTCAATCCTCTTTCCTGTTGGCGCAGGAGAGGGGATTTTTTTTTTATTTCTGCTCATACGCCTCATGCGAGGCGTGACAACTCATAAGGCTCTTAAACTTGACATTTTGCAAGTAAAGCCTCTTGCAAAGTTTGAGAAAAGTTTATATTTCTTGAAATCGCTTCTTCATTTAACCACTCTGGAATGGTCAGCGTTTTTTTCACAGTTTTTGTGTTGTGTTTTTTTCTATATGCCAGCTGATCAAATTCAATTACGATTAAAAATGAATTATCCTCTATGGTTACGCAATCAGGAGCAGTTGCTTCCGGAAGGGTTTCTTTTGCGTTCAGACGGTCTTCGATACATAACCCAAGAGCGTCTACAGCCATTTCATAAGCCTGTTCTATATCGTCCCCTTCGGTTAAACATTCAGGAAAATCAGGAAAGGAAATCCAAAATCCGCCTTCTTCTGCTTTATGAAACAAAGCTGGAAAAAATAATTTTTTCATGTTGCAAGCCTCCTTTATTTCTAATCACACGCCTTATATGTTTCTACTCACACGCCTCATACAAGGCGTGATAGTTTATAAGGCTCTCAAACGAATAAAAGCATCAAATTGTTGTCGGACTTTTCTTTCAATCGGATGAATGTTGAATGCGTTTCTTTTATATAATTCTGCCATTCTTTCTGCTCGTATCTCTGCTGATCTGCGGCTGACATTGCAAAGTTTCATAATATCATCAGGTGTATGTATATCCAAAGCCGCGAGGACGGTGGCAGGCATTAGTATATCACGAGCAAAGATATTTGCTTCGAATTCCTGCATATCCGTCTGGCTGTCATTTTCGCTGTTACGGTAATGTATCATTCCAATATCATGCCCCATGATACCATGCCCTAGCTCATGGGCAACTGTAAACCTGCGGCGCGGTTTGTTTTTGATTGTATCATTTATGAATATTTCTTTGCGGTTACCAAGATAAACGATAAATCCATCTCCGCGTAAAACATCTTCTTGGAATAGCTGAGTAATGCTTGATTTGGAATAGGTGCTTATCCCAATATTATAGTGCTCTGAGATTTTCCACAAATCCACAGGCAAGCTGTTGATACCACATTCCAGTAGTACCTTCCAAGACATATTTCTTGCTTTTTTGTAATGTTCGTACATTGTACAATCCTCCTATTATGTAGTAATAGAAGAATTGTAAATGGATTCCTGACAGATTTCTTGATTATATTTTTGGGACTCAGCAAAGGTCGTGATCTACTTCATAAGGTTGGTCCTTCAAACGTTTTGCCAGCTCAACAAGGGCTTCCCGTTTTACTTTGTATTTACCGCCACGAGCAGCTATTTCAACATACTCGTCTACACATCTGGCACATTCCATTTCCAAAACAGTATCAATCATATTTTTACCATGGTCATCAAGACTTCGGTATTTTTTTATGTGGTCATATTCTGAAAATGTCACATCATTTACTTTTTTTGGAATATTGACTGCATCTTGAAAAAGATAATTTGCATCCACTTTCAATACTTCAATGAGTTTATACATTATGGGTTCTTTAGGATGACTAGTTTCATTTTCATAATTAGCAACAGCACCTTTAGTGATACCTAAAAGGCGAGAAAGTTCTTCTTGCGTCAAACCAAGATTTAATCGTGCCTCTTTTATCCGTTTGCCAATTCCCATAATTTTTCACCTCCACCTAAATAATAATATTAAATTCTTTATACGTCAAGAAAAAAGTAAAAGAAAATTGAGAAAAAAGTATTGACAGTAAAAGAATCATATACTATACTCTGGTTAAGTTCAAGAAACTAATACTTTTGAAAGGAGGAAACAGAAAATGAAATCGGTAACAGCGGAAAATATAAAAAAGATCATTAAACAAAAAGGCTTATTAAAATCAGCAGTTGCGGAAAGAGCAGGATACAATTACAAAACATTTAGCAATATGTTAAATGGAAGAAAATTGATTACAGATATAGATGTAATCATAATTGCGAATGTTTTAGAAGTTTCTCCAAACGAATTATTTGGTATTCAAAAAGAACCAGAAAAAACAGTAGTTTAAGTTTGATAGACTTATAAGTTTGTAAAAAGAAAAGGGAGAATGCCAATGAAAACGAATAGAAAAGCACTGGATGTATTAACGTTTGAGCAGTTGCAGATGTTGGTAATTGCTATAAGAGAAAAAATACCTGTTTTGATTACAGGAAACAGGAATTATCCGACAGGAAAATCCTTATTATGCGATTTCTTACGAGAAAATGGAGTTGATGTAAAAGAGGAGTATGAGATGAAAAACGAAAGTATTCAGGCCAGCGGAGTAAATGAAGTTTATTTCACCATTGTCCTGAATAAAGGGTTAGATCACAAAAAATTTTGATTTCTGACTGATGTTGAATCTAAAGAAACTCTCATCCTTACCAGCTTCTTTTTTTACTGTGAAACCTGCTAATTCCATAGCGGTAGCAAATTGTTTGCTTGAAACATAGAAGTTTAATCTGGAAAATTTTTGCTTCAAGCCGTACGCAGTATGATGATTATTAGTGTGACTGATAGGCGTAAAGTTCTCTTTTAGCCAACTGATCATAAAACTCTGTTGCTCTTTTGTAAGAGCCTGAAAATCATCAGATGAATGCATTTTTCTTTTCGACTCCTTTCCTATGTACTCAGCTGCTGCAACAGCCTGTACTTTCAGAATAGAAGTGAAAAAAGAAAAAGTCAAGCTTGTTTACTTGAGAGCTTTATAAGTTTGTAAAAAGAAAGGAGGTGCTAGAAATCAATAGCTTACATATACCTTCCCTTATCTATCTTGCAGTACTTCCGTTGGTACAATCTTGTATCATAACCGCCGCAGTGATAGAAGCTTACGTACAAACAAAAAAGAGCTTTTCGTTTATGGTTATATCAATCATTCTATATAAATTGTATGTGATTATATTTTTGGCTGATGTGATTACCAGCTATTAAGGAAAGAAGGACAATGATTTATGAATAAGAAAGAACAATTTTCTGACAAACTATCAATAAAAAGTTTTATTTCAGAAAATTGGAAAAATATTGCTGTATCAGTGGTAACAACCATTTTATGCCGCTTATTAATAGGTTAGTTGAGAGCTCTATAAGTTTGTAAAAAAAGGGGGAAATGCTGATGAATCAAAATTATTCTAAGGTGATGGACATATTTTATCAAAGCACAAAAAATGAAAAAAAAGAAAAAAACTATTTTGTTGAATTTGAAGGACAACAGATTCCAACTATTTATTATATACAACATATGTTTTTTGCGGAGAATAGTCGAATAGCAAGAGCAAATAAGCTGGCAAAGATTGCTTTGATGATCTCAATAGCTGAAACCTTATTTGTCATTATATGGTTTCTTCTTAATTTAAAATTGTAACCTTTAGTACATCATTTCCATAAATTGTGTACCAAAAAGTAACAATACTAATAAGCAGAGATAAAAGGGAGATAAATGTAGGGATAGTCCATTTCCAAAAATTAAATGATCTCTCCTCCAGAAATTGGTTACATTTAGGTGTGCAGTAGGAACGAACCCCTTTGATATTTTCTAACTGCATAACGGCTGGGGAAATTGGTGTTTTATTTTGATAGTATGCGAGTGCATAAAGGTCAGTGTTAAATGCGAGTAGCATAGCCGGTGTTGCATATTTGAATTTTTTGAATATATCAGACCACTCAGCACCTTTTTCACCGCATCTATAGATGTATTTTAAAACACGAATGGTATTTCTATCAAAGTACATTAAGTAATCAACTCCCTTTTAAAATGGATTATAACAAAAAAAATTCAGGTGTTCAAGAAGTTTGAGAGCCTTAAAAATGTAGAAGTAAATACAGGAGTGATGAGTATGCAAGAAACTATGCTTTATACAGTAGGCGAAGTAGCGGCTCTGTTAAAATGCAATCCTGGTAGGGTGTATGCGTTACATAGGGCTGGACTGCTTCCATTTTTGAAATTGGGTTGCCTGAAATGCAGAAAAGAGGCATTGCAGGAATTTTTAGCTAAGTATGAAGGTTATGATATTTCTGATCCAGAGCATATTGTGCCGCTGAATCCAGAAGAAAAATAAAAAAGAAAAACATAGAAAGAAGGATTGATATTGTGGACGTGTCATTGATTGTAAATGTAGTCTTGTTTGCCATTGTGTTGGCGTGTTTGGCAGAAATTGCAGAATTACGCCAATCCCAAAAACGTTGGAAAGAACGCTATTTCAAAGCAAAACAACCAGCACAGGAACAAGACTGGAGCAAGTTACAATGGAAAAGTTATAGATAAATAAGGAGGACAAGTTTATGGAAATTGTAATCACAATCAACGAAAAGGACTTAATGAACCACCCAGATGTAGTAGACGTACTAAAAGGATTAGCAAATCAGCTTTCTGATAAAAAAGTTGAAAAATCTAATGTTCCAATCACACAACAAAAACAAGAGAAGCAAATAGCAGAACAACCAAGTCAGGAAACAACCACGAATGAAAATGCAGAGGTTGTCGACAATGCACCTACTTATACGCTGGAAGATGTTCGGGCAGAATTTGCCAAGGTAGGAAAGAAACTGGGTGCAGCCGCGGCAAAGAAGATTTTAGGGGATTTTGGTGTCAACAAAGTAACAGAACTTGCAGTGGAACAATATGCAGATGCAATCACAGCCGCAAAGGCGGTGATGTAGCTTGCCAGAAGTACATGCGAAGCTTTCCGCTTCGGGTGCAAAAAAGTGGATAAATTGTCCTGGTTCTGTGGTCTTAGAATCGCAGATAGAAGAAAGAGAAAGCGATTATGCCATAGAGGGAACTACGGCACACGCACTTGGTGAAGCCAAAATCCGTCTTGCAACAAAGGAGTATACCAGGGCAAAGTATCATAAGGCAATTCAGGACCTACAAGTGGATGCAGATATGGAAGATTACACAGACGCATATCGTGATTTTGTCATAGAGCAGCTGAACAGTATGCGCAGAGAAACAAAGGACGCAGTCCTATTATTGGAACAAAAACTTGATTTTTCTGCATGGGCGCCGGAAGGATTTGGTACTGGCGATTGTATCATCATTGGAAACAATCGGCTGCAAATTATAGATTTGAAATATGGCAAGGGTGTGACCGTACAAGCGGCAGAAAACCCTCAACTGAGGTTATATGCTTTAGGTGCTTTAGCTGCATACGATTTTTTATATGATATTCAAGAAGTGGTTATGACAATCTTTCAACCACGAAAAGATAATATAGACACAGAATTGTTATCTGCTGAAGAATTATATCAGTGGGGGGAAAGTATCCTGCCGATTGCACAAAAAGCATATAACGAAACAGAAGAATTTTGCGCAAGCACACATTGTGATAGTGGCTTTTGTCGTGCAAGACCAATCTGTCGTACATATGCAGAGAAAAAGTTGGAAATGGCGAAATTTGATTTTGTAAAACCATCTACATTATCACCAGAAGAAATATCAGAAATCCTAGAAGAAGCGGAGTCACTTTCAAAATGGGCTACCTTGGTAAAGGATTATGCCTTGTATGAGGCTGTACATAATGGCATGGAGTTTCCAGGGTATAAGCTGGTAGAGGGACACAGCAATCGGAAGTTTCAGATAGATGATACATTGATCGCAAGTCAGTTGATTGCAAAAGGATACAATGAAGATGATATTTACCCAAGAAAGCTAAAACCCATATCTGACTTAGAAAAATATATGGGGAAAAAGGAATTTCAAAAGCTGTTAGGTGAGTTTGTAATCAAACCACCAGGCAAGCCTGTACTGGTTCCCATTACAGATAAACGTCCAGCTTTGCATTCCGTAGAGGCAGCAATGAAAGATTTTGAAAATGTATGGAACAATTAAGGAGGTATTTTATATGAACAATCAAACAAGTATGAATCAGGCAACAAAAGTAATCACAGGCGAAGTACGGTTTTCTTATCTGCATGTTTTTGAAAAATGCAGCATCGATGGCGGAGATGAGAAATACAGCGTTAGTCTTTTGATCCCCAAAACAGATAAAAAAACAATTACAGCAATCAATAAGGCAATCGAAGCCGCAAAACAAGCAGGCATCGGAAGATTTGGCGGAAAAATCCCTGCTGTTTTGAAACTGCCTTTAAGAGATGGAGATGATGAAAGACCAGAAGATGAAAGCTATGCAGGCTGCTATTTTGTCAACGCAAACTGCACACAACAGCCAGGGCTGGTATACAAAAATGGACAGCGCATCATTGACAGCACAGATTTATACAGCGGTTGTTATGGACTTGCATCTATCAATTTTTATGCCTTTAACAGCAATGGGAATAAGGGCATTGCGTGTGGTTTGAATCATTTGATGAAAACGCGTGATGGGGAACCTTTGGGCGGACGGTCCAGAGTAGAAGACGACTTTGCTGCATATTTTGATGACGAAGCTGATGAGGATTACCTGAGCTGAAATGAGGTGATTGTATGCGTGAGATGTCTATCGACATCGAAACGTATAGCAGCGAGGATTTAGGGAAAACAGGAGTCTACCGTTATGCGGGGGCTCCTGATTTTGAAATCCTATTGTTTGCTTATGCCTTTGATGATGAAGATAAGGTTTCGCAAGTAGATCTAGCTTGTGGTGAAAAACTTCCGCATTCAGTGCTGGAAGCTTTGACCGATCCCAATATCATAAAGACCGCCTATAATGCCAACTTTGAAAGGGTTTGTCTTTCGGCTTATCTAGGTCTGAAAAACTTTCTGCCGCCGGAACAATGGAAATGTACCGCAGTGGCAGCATCAGAACTGGGACTCCCGCAAAATCTTGCTGGTGTCGCAGCCGCTTTTGGTCTGTCAGAACAAAAAGACGCAAGAGGGAAAGCATTGATCCATTACTTTTCTAAACCCTGCAAGCCTACGAAATCCAACGGAGAACGTAGTAGAAATCTTCCGGAACACGACTTAGAGAAATGGAAGGCTTACAAGGAATATAACACACAAGATGTAGTCGTGGAGAAAGCAATCAAAAAGAAATTATCCAGATTCCCTGTAAAAGACAGCGAACAGCGATTGTGGGAAATCGACCAGACGATTTTAGATAGAGGTGTAGCAGTAGATGAAACCTTGACGAAAAACGCGATACTCTTTCAGCAAACACACAAAGAAAAATATACACTACGTATGCAGACGCTTACACATTTGGATAATGTCAATTCTGTTGCACAACTCAAACAATGGGTGCAAAAACGAACCGAGGCACAAATTGAAAGCTTGGATAAAAAAGCAGTCAAGAAATTAGTGCAAGAATCCAAAGATGATGTATTGCGAGAGGTCTTAAACTTGCGAGCAGAACTGTCAAAAACTTCCATTGCAAAGTATGAGGCTGTGGCGCGTTCTGTGTGTCAGGATAAAAGAGTAAGAGGAATTTTGCAATTTTACGGCGCCAATCGTACAGGCAGATGGGCAGGACGCATCTTACAGGTGCAAAACCTGCCACAAAATCATTTAGCTGACCTTGCCCTTGCCAGAGAATTGGTGCGCGAAGGAAACTATGATTTATTTGAAATGTTGTTCCCAGTTCCACAAACATTATCAGAATTGATTCGTACCATGTTGATTCCTTCAGAGGGAAGAAGATTCATTGTATCTGACTTTTCCGCGATTGAAGCAAGAGTGATTGCATACCTAGCAGATGAAAGCTGGCGTATGAACGTATTTGCAGAAGGCGGTGATATTTATTGTGCGTCTGCTTCTCAGATGTTCAAAGTACCTGTGGTGAAGCATGGAATCAACGGACATTTAAGACAAAAAGGAAAGATTGCGGAATTGGCTTTGGGTTACGGAGGTGGCGTACCTGCGCTTACCAGTATGGGGGCTTTGGATATGGGGATTCCAGAAGAAGAACTACAACCTTTGGTGAATATGTGGCGAGCATCGAATCCAGCTATTACACGCTTTTGGAAAACCGTAGAAAAAGCAGCTATGGACGCAATCAAAGGGAAACCCTCTGTGATTCAACATGGAATCGGTTTTATCTGTGAAGCAGGCATACTTTTTGTGCGTTTACCAAGTGGCAGACGTATTGCGTATGTAAAACCAGAAATTGGAGAAAATCGTTTCGGTAATGCGTCCATTTGTTATATGGGTATGGACCAGACGAAAAAAACATGGACAAAATTGGAAACATGGGGCGGTAAATTAGTAGAAAATATTGTACAAGCAGTTGCACGAGATTGTTTGGCAGAAAGCATCATCCGACTGGAAAACAAAGGGTATGAAACGGTTTTTCATGTGCATGACGAAGTAGTTTTGGATGTACCAAAGGGCTTTGGTTCTGTGCAGGAAGTAGAAACTTTGATGGGAGAACCGCTCAGCTGGGCACCTGGTTTGGTATTAACAGCTTCAGGGTATGAAACAGACTATTATAAAAAAGATGATTAAAGGGGTGATATTGTGCGGAAATTGAGAATTGCAGTGGGCAGCAGTCGAACGACAAAGATATGGAAAAATACAACAATCACATGGGAGAAACTTCTCCAAAGGCTGTCTACGACCACACGAACCCCGGAAACACAAGGTGAGTATAAAAACTTATCGAAAGCGCAGCAGGATTCCATAAAAGATATTGGGGGGTTCATAGCGGGCAAACTGCGAGATGGCAACAGAAAAGCGGAATATGTGGAAAGCAGAGATATATTGACGCTTGACGCAGATTTTGCAGCAGTAGATTTTTGTGACCAACTGGATATTTTTCTTTCTTGTGCATGGTGTGTGTATTCCACCCACAAACATACAGCGGAAAAACCAAGACTGCGCCTTTTGATTCCTTTGGATCGTTCTGTTACAGCAGAAGAATATGAGGCAATCGCGCGAAAGGTAGCGGACAGTATTGGCATCGATCAATTTGATGATACAACCTATCAAGCACACAGATTGATGTACTGGCCCAGTACAAGTATAGATGGAGAATACATATTTCAGACTGGAGAAGGTACGTTTTTATCCGCAGATGCTATACTGCATCAATATCAAAACTGGCAAGATGTCACAGAATGGGCTGTTTCTGGCAGGACACGTAAGCAAAAGGATCGTTTGTTGAAGAAACAAGAAGACCCCACCGCAAAGCGGGGTATCGTAGGCGTTTTTTGTCGTACCTACACCGTAGAGGAAGCAATGGACAAGTTCTTGCCTGGCATCTATACCCCATGTGCAATAGAAGGGCGTTATACGTATGCGGAAGGGAGTACGGCAGCAGGTGCAGTGATATATGAAAATGGAAAATTTATCTATTCCAATCATGCAACGGATCCAGCAGGTGGTATATTATGTAATGCTTTCGACTTGGTCCGTATCCATAAATACCGCGAATTGGATGAAGAAGCCACAGAAGGAACGCCAACCGTAAAACTGCCTTCTTATCTGCAAATGCAGGAATTGGCGACGCGTGATGATGGTGTGCGTATGACATTACACAAAGAACGTACTGCTGGTGCGCAAAAGGATTTTGAAGGAATGTATGAGGAAGACGACGCTTCTTGGGCATTGAATATGGACGTAGATGGTAAGGGAAACTATAAATCGACCATTCATAATGCAAAGCTGATATTAAACCATGACCCTTTGTTGAAAGGAAAAATTAGAAAGAATGAATTTACAAAGCGGTATCGTGTATGTGGTAGACTTCCTTGGGACGCAGACGAAAGGGAGCGGGATTGGGAAGACAAGGACGATGCAGGGCTTCGCTATTACATAGAAAAAGGCTACCAAATCAAAGGGAAAGCGAATATTGAAGATGCTTGGGCATTGGTGGCAAATGAAAACAGATATCACCCAATACGTGAGTATCTGGAAAGTCTGGTATGGGACGGAAAACCGCGTGTCGAAACCATATTTATAGACTATATGGGTGCAGAGGACAACACCTATACAAGAGCGGTATCCCGAATGGCTTTGACGGCGGCGGTTGCTAGAATCTTTGTTCCAGGTGTCAAATATGACAATGTCGTGGTATTAGTGGGACAGCAAGGCTGTGGGAAAAGTACGATTTTGAAAAAACTTGGCTGTGACTGGTACTCAGATACCGTAACAACGATGCAGGGCAAAGAAGCATATGAACAGATTCAAGGATTCTGGATCATAGAGATTGGTGAGATGGCGGCGATGAAGCGTTATGAAGTAGAAACGATCAAGCATTTTACTTCTAAAAGTGAAGATTCTTATCGTGCCGCATTTGGGCATCACGTGGAAACGCGAAAGCGACAATGTGTATTTTTTGGTACGACCAATACGTATGAGTTTTTGAAAGATATGACAGGGAATCGTCGTTTTTTCCCAGTGGACGTACATCCAGAAAAAGCAAAGAAAAGTATATGGAATGAACTGGACACGGCGGAAGTGGGGCAGGTATGGGCAGAAGCGGTACAGCTCTTTCGGAGGGGAGAAAAATTCTATATGTGGAATGATGAACTCAAACAAATTGCCGAAGAAGTACAGAACAGCCATCTGGAAGAAAGCCCTCTAACTGGAGATGTGTTGGCGTTTCTGGATAAAAAAATCCCAAAAAACTGGGATACTTTGGAACTGACAACAAGGCGTATGTATATGCAAAATAACGGTTTTGATATGAACATACCAGCAGAAGTATACAGAGAAAAAGTCTGTGCTTTAGAGATTTGGTGCGAATTATTCAACGGCGAAAAAAAGGATTTGAC
Source organism: uncultured Lachnospiraceae bacterium (assembly GCA_944384295.1). Taxonomy (GTDB): domain Bacteria; phylum Bacillota; class Clostridia; order Lachnospirales; family Anaerotignaceae; genus Anaerotignum. The sequence continues at coordinate 12,157 of CALWSU010000042.1, forward strand.
CAGACAAAAAAGTAAAGAAATCAACGATATTATTGAGAAAACAGGAGAGTGGACAAGAGCAAAAAGTACTTTTTATCTTGGTTCTCTTTATGGTCAACAAAGAGGATTTGTCAGAAAACATAAAACAAGATAAAACTTTAAATGTTTTATCCAAAAAGTTGAAAAATCAAGGCTAAGAACAATTATAAAACATTAAAACATTATTTCTTATAAAGAATATCAGATTATAACTTTTATAACGAAAAATAAAACCTATAAAATCTATAATTCATTATATTTTATGAAATTGATGTTTTGTTGTTTTAGAACTATCGAAGAATGTTGAAAATTCAATAACTGGTAATAAAACTTTAAATGTTTTATCACAACCAAGAAAGAAGGTGATAAAATTGAAAGAGAGTGAAATCGAAAGATTTTTTGTCAAGGAATGCAAAAAGAAAGGTTGGCTCGCCTTGAAATTTGTATCTCCTAGTATGTCAGGGCTTCCAGATCGTATTGTCTTCACTTCTGGTGGACAAGTTTCCTTTGTGGAGTTAAAAGCAAAGGGGAAACAGGCAAGACCACTGCAAACGGCGGTACATCGTATGCTGCATCGCTTTGGCTTTTGCGTGTATGTCATTGACAGCAAAACTGCAGCAAAGGAATGTCTGGAAATAATCAGCAAGAAAGCAGGTGATACAAAATGAAATATACCCCACATAAATATCAAGAATTGGCGGAAAAGCATATTTATGAACACCCTCGCTGTGGGTTGTTTTTAGAGATGGGCTTGGGCAAAACAGTAGTGACCTTAACTGCTTTATATAACTTGATCTATGACAGTTTTGAGATTGGAAAAGCTTTAGTGATTGCCCCTTTGCGTGTTGCGGAAGATACATGGAGTCGAGAGAGTGAGAAGTGGGATCATCTAAAAGGATTGACCATATCAAAAGTTTTGGGAACACCAACACAACGTAGAAAAGCATTGGCGGCAGAAGCGGATATTTATATCGTAAACCGAGAGAATGTTTCGTGGTTGTGCGATGAACTCTCTCAAGTGGGAGATGGTTGGATCTTTGATGCAGTGGTGATCGATGAACTTTCCAGTTTTAAGAGTCCGAAGGCACAACGCTTTCGCGCATTACGAAAATACATATCGCGTAGCAGCCGTGTGATTGGATTGACTGGAACACCTGCACCCAATGGATTGATAGACCTATGGAGTCAAATCTATCTGTTGGATGGTGGGGAACGGCTGGGAAAAACAGTGTCTGGGTATCGTGAAAGATATTTTACGCCAAATCAAAGGAATCAAACGACTATTTTCAACTATAAACCAAAGCCAGAAGCCGAGGAAAGTATCAATAGAAAAATTTCTGATATTTGCATTAGTATGAAAGCGGAAGATTGGCTGGAACTTCCAGAGAGAATTGACAATATACAAACAGTACATTTGTCAAAAAAGGAAATGGCTGCTTATGAAAAGTTTGAAAAAGAACAGTATCTCCAGTTCATAGAAGGAGATGTAACGGCTGCTTCTGCAGCAGCCCTGACGGGAAAACTTTTGCAGTTTAGTAATGGTGCTATGTATTTGGAGAATGGGGACTATGTGAAAACCAGTGATAAAAAACTAGATATGTTGGAGGAATTGGTGGAAGCAGCCAATGGAAAACCCGTATTGTGCTTTTACAGCTTTCGACATGACTTGGAACGAATCAAAGAACGTTTCCCACAATCCAGAAAAATCGAAAATTCTCAGGATATTACAGATTGGAATAATGGAAATATTTCCATGCTTTTGGCACATCCTGCTGGTGCTGGTCATGGATTGAATTTACAAGCAGGAGGGCATATCATTGTTTGGTTTGGCTTGACTTGGAGCCTAGAATTGTACCAACAGGCGAACGCAAGATTATATCGACAAGGTCAAACAGAGCGCGTGATTATCCATCATCTGATTACAGAAGGTACCGTAGATAAACGAGTATTCCAAAGTTTACAGGGTAAGACAGATGTACAAGATGATTTGATGGAATCACTCAAAGTAAAATATGGGAGGTAGCTTTATGAAAATTGTTTTAACCGTAAATGAACTGAAAAAGATTTATAAAGTGTGTGGAAGTTGTTTGAATCCCAAACATGAAAAAGAAGCATTACAGCGGATTTATGTGGAAGTAAAAGATGGAATATTACAGGCAGGTGCTACCGATAGTTATTCTTTTGCTGAAACAACAATACCAATATCAAGCCAAGATTCCGGAGCATTTTTGCTTCCCGTTGTGCAAGTACCTAAAGCAGCAGATACCGTAACGATTTCTGTTGGAACTGATATTTTAACGTTTATATTTTCCAACGGAGTGAGTTATATAGAATGTAATTATCCTGTTTTAGAGTATCCTTCTATCGTAGAAATGAGAAGAAATTTTTCCAGAACATCACATTCTTACGCCATTGCTGTCAATCCAAAATTGCTTTTAAGAGCCTTGAAAGGATTGTGTGAAAAGAATGAAGCTGTGATTCTGAGGTTTGGAAAAGTAACGGAACCAATCTATTTGGATATGTTTATTCCAGGAAGAAAACTATCTATTTGTGATCATAAAAGAGCCCTTGTTTTGCCAGTTAGATTGAACTATGATGAGGCGATGAAAGGGCTACAGGATAGAAAATTTCTATGAAAAATAGCGTAAAAATAAAACAGTTTACCTATATTTTTGCAGTCTGAACATACATAAAACAGAACAAAAAAAATACCATAAAACGGACAAAAATATATGAAAACAAGTATCGTTTTTACCGTTTTCTATGCTTTTTGGTGTGCCAAAACCGAACAATCCATTTTGGCATACGTTTGGCACACCATGATAAGGTTGTTTTATTGAAAAATCAAGGTTTTTTGAGGTTTATCATACAGTCAAAAAATCCACCTAATAAAAAAGGGGGTTTTGAGGGTAT
>CALWSU010000043.1 GCA_944384295.1 uncultured Lachnospiraceae bacterium
TGGTATGAAATCTTTTGCTAATATAAAATCAAACCCCTGAATTTGATGTGAAATTCAGGGGTTTTTTGACAGGCTGAAACCTTATAGAATATATTCTATAAGGTTTTTATACAATTTGCTTTAGTTCAATTTTGCTTTTGCAGTATTTACTAATGTAGTAAATGCAGCTGGATCAGAAACAGCTAAGTCAGCCAGCATTTTTCTGTTGATGCTTACGCCTGCCAGTTTCAGACCATGCATCAATTTGCTGTAAGAAATATCGTTCATTCTTGCAGCTGCATTGATTCTTGTGATCCACAAGCTTCTGTAATCTCTCTTTGTCTGTTTTCTGCCAGCAAATGCAAATGCCATTGCTTTCATAACAGACTGTTTTGCTACACGATACTGTTTGCTTCTTGCGCCACGATAACCTTTCGCCAGCTTCAGTACCTTTTTATGTTTCTTTCTCGCATTTAACGCGCCTTTTACTCTTGCCATTATAAAGTCCTCCTAAATCTATTCGAAATTATGCATAAGGTAACAGTTTTTTCTTGATGCTGTTTTCAACTGTTTTATCGACAGTTGTAGCATGTCTCAAATTTCTTTTTCTCTTTCTGGACTTTTTACCAAGAATATGCTGTGTATTACATTTGTGTCTTTTTAATTTTCCTGTTGCAGTGATTTTGAATCTTTTCGCTGCTGCTTTTTTTGTTTTCAACTTAGGCATTTTGTATTCCTCCTAAAACCAATCGTTCTATTTGTTTTCTTCCCAGGCGAATCAACCTTTTGGTGCCAGGAACATGACAAGGCTTTTCCCTTCCATTTTTGGTTCTTTGTCAATCATACCAAATTCGCTTGTTTGTTCTGCAAAATTTTCCAAAATCGTCATACCCACTTTGGAATGTCCGATTTCACGTCCACGGAAACGAATGCTAACCTTGACTTTGTCCCCGTTTTTCAAAAACTCGTTAGCCTTCTTGACTTTCACCTGAACATCATGTGTATCGATACTGGGGGACAATCTCAATTCCTTGACGTCCACAGTTTTTTGTTTCTTTCTCGCTTCTTTTTCCTTCTTTGCCTGATCGAATTTGTATTTACCATAGTCCATAATACGACATACAGGCGGTTTTGCAGTTGGAGCGATTTTTACAAGATCCAACTTTCGTTCGTCAGCGATTTTCTGGGCGTCTCTGGAAGACATAATTCCAAGCTGTTCGCCATTCTCGTCGATCAGTCTGATTTCTTTGTCCCTGATTTGTTCGTTAATCATTAAGTCAGTAATTGTCAAGCACCTCCCAAAATTTTTGAAAACAGGCTCTCCTGTTCTATCCCCTGTACGGCTACATAAAAAAATGCGCCGGAAGAAAATCCGCCGCGCACAGAAAAACAGAGTTCTTTCTCTGTCTTTTATCACTGTATAAACCTTATTCGCCCCTGCGATAAGGTGAGAAGCGGAACTTCTTCTTTGTTACCTGAGAAATCATATCATACTTTTCCTTTCACGTCAAGCCTTTTTTGAAAAAAGCAGGATATTTCTATAGAAATATCCTGCTTTCATTAGAAAATCATCAATCCAAAGCTCTTGTTTTAATTTCTTCTTGTATTCTAGCAATGACATCTGCCAAATCCAATTGTCCTTCTTCTCCATTCTTTCTGGAACGTAAGGAAACTTTATTTGCTTCTTGATCTTTTTCCCCTACAACGATGATATAAGGGATTCTTTCATTTCTTGCTTCTCTGATTTTGTAACCGATTTTTTCTGCTCTGTAGTCAGTTTGTACACGGATTCCTGCTGCATCTAACTGGTCGGAAACCTGTTTTGCATAGTCAGAGAATTTTTCAGAAATTGGCAATACTTTTATTTGTACTGGTGCCAACCATGTTGGGAATTGACCAGCAAAATGTTCGATCAAGATACCAATGAAACGTTCGATGGAACCAAAACATACACGATGAATCATAACAGGACGTTTTTTGCTGCCATCTGCTGCTGTGTATTCCAGTTCAAATCTTTCTGGCATTTGCATATCCAACTGAATGGTACCGCATTGCCATGTTCTGCCGATAGAGTCTTCCAAATGGAAGTCGATTTTTGGACCATAGAATGCACCGTCACCTTCGTTTACTGTGTATTCGATATGATTTTCTTCTAATGCATCACGCAGACCATTGGTTGCGATTTCCCATGCTTCATCAGAACCCATGCTGTCTTCTGGTCTGGTAGACAATTCAATATGATATTTGAAACCAAACAGTTTATATACACTATCAATCAAACGAATTACGCCGCTGATTTCATCTTTGATTTGTTCTTCTGTCATGAAAATATGTGCATCGTCCTGATTGAAACAACGCACACGCATCAAACCATGTAATGCGCCAGATTTTTCATGTCTGTGTACCAAACCAATTTCTGCCATACGCAAAGGCAAATCTCTATAAGAGTGCATATCCTGTTTGAAAATCAGCATACCACCTGGACAGTTCATAGGTTTTACTGCATAATCTTCGTCGTCAATGACTGTTGTATACATGTTGTCTTTATAGTGTTCCCAGTGACCGCTTCTATACCATAAATCACGGTTCAAGATGATTGGAGTAGATACTTCTACATAACCTGCTTTTTTGTGGATTTCTCTCCAGTATTCCAACAATGTATTTTTCAAAACCATACCATTTGGTAAGAAGAATGGGAAACCAGGACCTTCATCCATCATAGCAAACAGTTTCAATTCTTTGCCCAGTTTTCTATGATCGCGTTTCTTTGCTTCTTCCATCATAGTCAAGTATGCTTCCAATTCAGATGCTTTTGGATAAGCAGTACCATAAATACGGGAAAGCATTTTATTTTTTTCGCTGCCTCTCCAATATGCACCTGCAACACTTGTCAATTTAATTGCTTTGACAGGTTTTGTACTCATCAGGTGTGGACCAGCGCACAGGTCTGTAAAATCACCTTGTTTGTAGAAAGAAATGACAGCATCTTCAGGCAGATCCTGAATCAATTCTACTTTGTAAGGTTCATTTCTATCCTGCATATACTGAATTGCTTCTGCGCGTGGCAATTCAAAGCGTTCGATTGCCAAATCTTCTTTGACGATTTTTTTCATTTCAGCTTCGATTGCTTCTAATTCTTCTGGTGTAAATGCTTTTTCTTTATCAAAGTCATAATAAAAACCATCTGCAATTGCAGGACCAATTGCAAGTTTTACATCAGGATATAATCTTTTGACTGCCTGTGCCAGGATATGAGATGTTGTATGACGGAAAGCGATTTTCCCCGCTTCGTCTTCAAAAGTACAAATGCTCACTTCTGCATCATGATCTATCACATAACGTAAATCCTGTACTTCACCATCCACCAAACCTGCGCAAGCATTTCTTGCCAAACCTTCGCTAATGGATTTTGCAATATCTAATACAGACATTGCATGGTCAAATTCTTTTACAACATTGTCTTTCAGTGTAATTTTCATCATTCAACTCTCCTTTTTGGTTTTTATTTTTGGAAAGTGATGCCGTTTTTTTCATAAAAAAATCCCGTCCACTTTCCTTATCGGAAAAGGGACGAGAGCTAACATCTCCCGCGGTTCCACCCTTCTTGTTTGCAAAACCACTCATTTTAAGACGATAACGGAGTCACCGTGCCGGATTAGGGCCACTCAGAGGTGGTTTTCATACACTTTTCTAGCGCAGGATACTCACAGCCAAAGGTATCCCTCTCTGCCCGCCGGAAAAGGACTACTGTCCTCATCAACGTTTCTATAAGAGATTATAGCACGCAAAAAAAAGATGTCAACACTTTTTTATAAAATAAAGAATACTTTTTTGTCTTTATATCAAAACCATTTGTTCTTTTTGAAAAAGAAAATCCCTGCTGCCACAAATAAAATCGAGAAAATGATGACCATTAAATAACCATGTGACCATGTATATTCTGGCATTTCAAAATTCATGCCATACCACCCTGCAATCAATGTCAATGGCAAGAAAATAGTGGTAACCACTGTAAAAATTTTCATGGTCGTATTTAAGCTAATATCCACTTCTGCTTCATAAGATTCGCGTATTTGTGTCACAGATTCTCGCAAATTGAGAACATTTTGATAGCTGCGTTCTGTACGCCGAGAAAGCATTTTAAAAGAACGCAATGTTTTTCCATCAAAAATGTGATTTTCATTCTCAATCATAATGTCAAGCAGATTTAAAAACTGTTCGTAATATCGTTTCATCAGCATAAGACGCTTGCGCAATCCGATAATTTTCGCTACATAATTTTCTTTTTGTGATGTAATCAAAGATTGTTCTAGTGCTAAAATTTCTTTTTCGATTTGATCAAAGGCAATTTCATCTTCTCGGGTTTGTGATTCTAAAAAAAGATAAATCATGCGTGTAAATGAAATTTTCTCTCCTAACGACTCCGCACATGCATGTAAAATATGTTGCACATGCTGTTCTTTAGAAGTAAAGAAAAAAGCGCAATTATTTTCTAAATAGATGATGACGCTGCCATGACTCAACAATACATTATGAAAATCCTGCATTTCCAAACTAATACAGTCAAAACTTTCAAAGCTATCGTATTTTGCAAAACCAAAACGGCGTGCTTGTTCTAAAATCCGAAAAGGAATATGGTATGCCGCTGCTTTTTTTTCCATTTCATCATAAGAAAATACACCAATTTTTGCTTCTGCCTGTTGTTCCTGTTGTGCCATGGTATATTTTCCTTCATGAATCAAAAAATACATATCTTTCACATCACTTTCTTTTTGCAGCTAAGGAGAAAAAACAGCGTTTTTCAAAAATCATCAAAAGCAGTCTTCTTAAGAAAACAATTCCATTCAAAATAGAATCGCTGGAATCCTTTGCGTTGAAGGATTCCAGCGATATTTGTTTTCTTATGAAGATGCTCCTAACGCTGTTTTTTCATTTATTCTTGATTCAATTTCACTGCTGTACCAAATGCCATCACTTCTGCGGCTCCCTGCAAAATTGCACTTGTAGAAAAACGAACACATACAATCGCATCTGCGCCTAGACGCTGCGCTTCTTCTTGCATACGTTGTACCGCCAATGCACGTGCGTCTTCCATCATTTCTGTATAACCGGACAATTCTCCGCCAACGATAGACTTCAAACCTGCGCCGATGTCTTTCCCAATATGTTTACTTTGTATGGTGGAACCATGTACCATACCCAATACTGTGTATGTTTTATTTGGGATATTTTCTGTTGTTGTCATTAACATAACCATATGCCTCCTTTGTTATACATATCTATTCCTTATTTTCCAATTAAAGATAATCTCATTTGGATTTCTTCCAGCATGACAGAAACAATTTCTTCTGATTTTCCAGCAAGACCCACCAAAGGTTCCCCAACAATTTTCCCATTGCAATCCACAAAAAAAGTCGTTGGGACAGATGTAATATGCTGTAATATATCTTCTTCCAAACTGTCACTTGGCAATAAAACAGGATAAGACGTATTGCAATAATCCATAATTTCTTGTGCAAGCACTTGATTTTCATTTCCATCGATACAAATAGAAATCAAATTTACATTTTCTGGCAATGTGGCATCTAGTTTTGCCAATTCGGGCATTTGTGCAATACAAGGATTGTCCCATGTTGCCCAAACATCTACCATTGTCAAATCATAATCCGCAAATACACTTGTTTGGTATGCTTCTCCTGTCATATCTTGTGTATCTAAGCGTTCAAAAGTACCTTGAAAATGTGTTTGTGGCACTTGAGAGGCGGGAAATAAAAAAATCTTGTTGCAAAATTCTTCTCGTTCCGCTAAAATCGCATCTAAAATTTGTTGTTCCTCTGTAGAAAGCTGTAACTGTGGCGAAGGTTCATTATACCCCAAATAATAGACACAATCGAATGCTTCTGCAATTTTTTCAATATGTGTATATGTTTGTGTAAAATCTGTATATGCAGCTTCACCATTTGCATCATTTTGCGGCAGACGACAAATTCCAGCGAAATAAAATACTTGTTCTTCTAAGTTGGTGTCCCACATCACTTCATTTTGAATTTTACCACGTTCTAACACCTCTTGCGCTGCCGATTTTGGAATAAAAAAAAGTGACAGAGCATAAGGACTATTCACGATTCCGCTGACATCACCATTTTCAAATCCAGTTTTTAGCGCTGGCGTATGTGTAATACCAAAACCAAGTTCAGATTGTGTAAACCAATCTTTTGCTGTGTGCAGCAAAAAAGAAGTACCATCTATCGTTGTCATAACTTCCGTATTAAATGTATCGTTCACTAATGTGCCGTCTGATAATGTAATAACTTGATGTTCCGCAGATGCATCTGAAGTCACATCTGTGCTACAACCGCTACAGCACATTGTCAACAAAGAAAATGCCATCACAGCGCAAAGTATTTTTTTCATACCCATATGTCCTCCCAAAATCATTCTGTACTGCTTGTCATTTCTTTGAATAGTACAGATAATCTCACATTCTGTCAAGACAAAACGAAAGAAAAAAACAATAAGATTTTGTTAAGAACCAAAAAGGCGCTATATGATTTTTAATACAGCGCCCTATTTTGCTTTTACGCGTTTTGTTGTAATTTCAAAATTTCATCCAAGATTTTATGTGCCACTTCTTCTTTTGTCAACAATTCTAATTGAATTTCTTCCTGTTTGGAAATCATGGTTACTACATTGGTATCTGTACCAAAACCACTCCCAGCTATTTTTAGATTATTTGCAATCACCAAATCAATATTTTTCTTATCCAACTTGATACGAGAGTTTTCCAGCATATTTTGTGTTTCCATGGAGAAACCACAATAAAATTGTCCTTCTCTGCGATGTTCGCCAAGATATTTTAATATATCTTGTGTACGGTCCAGTTCAATACTCATTTCGCCGTCTTTCTTTTTCATTTTATCATCTGCAACTGTCTTTGGCTTATAGTCCGCAACTGCCGCTGACTTGATAATAATATCAGCGTCTAAAAACCGTGCCTTCATTGCTTCAAACATATCTGCTGCACTTACCACAGGAACATAATCCACAAACATAGGCGGTTCTAACGCAGTAACACCACTGACCAAAGTAACATCTGCACCACGTAACATCGCAGCTTTTGCTACTTCGTATCCCATTTTTCCAGTAGAATGATTTGTGATATAACGCACAGGGTCAATACTTTCTTGTGTTGGACCCGCAGTTACCAAAACTTTTTTACCAGACAAATCTTTTTCAAATGCAATTTCTCGTAAAATATAACTTACAAGCACTTCTTCTTTTGGCATTTTTCCGTCACCTTGATCACGGCACGCCAGCATGCCGCTTTCCGGCTGAATGATGGTATAATCATATCCTTCTAATTTTTTGAGATTATCTTGCACTACCGGATTATGGTACATATTTGTATTCATGGCAGGTGCAATCAATTTTGCACAAGTACATGCAAGCGCTGTTGTTGTCAACATATCATCAGCAATACCATTTGCCAATTTTCCAATCACATCAGCAGACGCTGGTGCAATTAAGAGCAAATCTGCCTTTTTTGCCAGTGATACATGTGCTACATGAAATTGAAAATTCCGATCAAATGTTTCTACCAGACATTTATTGGCTGTTAAGGTTTCAAATGTAATCGGTGTAATGAAATGTGTGGCATTTTGCGTCATAATCACATGCACATCACACCCTAATTTTACCAACATACTTGCAACATTTGCCATTTTATATGCTGCAATACTTCCTGTCACACCCAAAATGACTGTTTTCCCTTTTAACATACATCAACATCCTTTTCTTTTGCTTCTTGTATGGTGACATTTTTGTAGATATTATAACAAACCTTTGATAGTACGTATAGAGATTTTCGTAAATTTTTATTATTTCAAGATTAAAATGTCAAATAGCTTGCACCTTCTAAAGGTATGATTACTTGCAAACCGACCCGGTCTGTCATATCTCCAACAACATAGATGGTATATGCTTTCCCTCCCTGCAAAGAAACCAATGGATCTTCTAACAGTACCGCTCCACTGTAATAATCACGCAATTTCAAATTATGGTCTCCTGGTGTTACAGCTAAATAGCGGCTAACTTCTCGATAATTCAAATCTGCTAAAATCAAACTATCATCTAAATATACATCCATTTGTGGCGCATTTGCAGAAAGCTGTACAAACCGTACATATGCCATATTTTTTTGTAAGAAACGATGGTTATCATTGATCATTTCTATACAATTACTTTCATTGGATTGTGTAATTGCGGCGGTATAGATACGATAACCAATCAAATTCATATAGTTGATACAGATTGGATCAGAGGTTGTGCCTGCTCGGAATATTGCGACACGATAATATCCGGGAAATGCTTTCATATATTCTGTAAAATTGCGATAGGTTAAATTGGATACCACTTTTCTGCCATTGATATAAATATCTACTGCCCCAACGCTAGGATTGGCATGAAAAAAACGAATATAACTAAATAATGTAATGCCTGGAATAATTGGGATAACAGTTACATTGACATTGCCAGGAACTTGTATTCCAGGATATAAACTTTTTACCGTGTCATCTACAAATTCTTTTGTCAGACTTTCATCTGGAAGATTGCGAATCCCTTCTTGTGTCAATGGTAACGGCATTTGCAAATCTGCACTTGTTTCCAATCCTTTTATATTTTGTGTATTCCACATTTCTGCCATATATCATTCACCTGTCTTTTTGATAGTTTCTGCTATATGGTATGAATGATATGCTATTCTGTGTTTGTCAACCAGATACAATTCAAAAATAAATCCAAAAATTTTCAATTTTCAAAAGAAAACATGAAAACTGTAAAAAACGAGATTGCATACTTTTATCTGCCCAACAGAGCTAGAATAAAATCAGCCTTTGACAAAAGGGTGTCGAAAAAATCGACACCCTTTTGTTTTGGCTTTGCTATTGATTCATATTCATACAGATTGAAACGTTGGAATATTTATTGAATACCAAAATTTTCCTCTTGAGATGGGGGTGTAGTCGTTTCTGGTTCTGTAGGTGTTACTGCGGTAGAACTACCACCATTTTCAGTAGGTGTTTCATTGTCAGATTCACCATTTTCGGGTGGAGTTGTTTCTGTACCTTCTTCAGTGGTTGTTTCATCAGTATTTTCTGGTGTTTCTGGTTCTTCCGCCGAATGTGTCAAAGTACAGGTTTGGCTAATATCAATATCCATTTTACCTTCTCCAACAGCACTTGGCTTACCTAAAATGGTAGTGCCTTCCACTGCCAATACAACAGAAGTTCTACAATCAGCTGGACAGGTATCCGCCGCTAATTTTCCAGATTCTGTACAGATTGTAAAGCTTTTATGTGCCGTACAACTTGCACTGAATCCAGATGCAGCCAAATCAGAACGAGTGGTATACCCATAATAATCTTGACTGCATAAATCTGTAGGAATATCACCAGAAGCCGCACATACTGTCATTGTAACAATGCCACTTGGTCTTTCAAAATCTTTATTGGGTAGATTTTCATGAATTTGTGACATGACATGTTTCCAAATTTTCAAATGCGCACTACCTGAAACATTATCCATAGGTTTGGAGGTGTCATACCCCATCCAGATACCAGCAGTATAATATGGAGAATATGCGTAGAATGTTAAATCGACATTATCGTTGGTTGTACCAGTTTTCCCTGCAATCGTCATACCATTCAAACGCGCTGCTGTACCAGTACCACTTGTGATTACATCTTTCATCATATCGGTCAAAAGATATGCCGTTGTTTCTTTTAACACTTGTTCTCCTGTTCGATTACGATTGTCTAACAATATATTCCCATCGTGGTCATATACTACAGAATAATATACTGGTTCTAAATATTTCCCACCGTTTGCAATCGTTGCATATGCTCCAGTCATTTCTAATACAGAAACCCCTTGTGTCAAACCACCTAAAGCAGTAGTTGCTGCTTTATCTTCTTCTACAAGATGTTCTAAGCCCATGCGTTTCATGTAATCATAAGAAGTTTCTGCACCAACCATCATAAATGCTTTTACTGCTAATACATTCATGGAGTCTCGGATACCATCACGTACCGTCAATGGTCCGAAATACCGTCCTTGCCAGTTCTTCGGTGACCAGCCACCATAATTTACAGGTTCGTCAATGATGATAGAACCAGGCATCAGTAAGCCCATATCAATTGCAGGACCATAAGACGCCAATGGCTTCATAGCAGAACCTTGTTGTCTTAAACCTTGTGTTGCACGATTGAATACAGAATCACCAGGTTTTTGTCCACGTCCCCCTACAAGCGCTTTCACTTCTCCAGTGCTTTGTTCCATAATTACCATAGCTGCTTGTAAAGATTTTGATACCGTTAAATTATCTAATACCAATTCGTGTGTATCATCTAATAATTCATCTTTCACAGACTGCACAAAAGCATCCACTTCTTCTTCACTTGTCACAGTGGTTCTTCTTTCATAATGTGACTGATTGGAAGTATCATTTGGATCACTGACTTCTTTTGTGGTATCCAATACCGAAATCAAATATGTGACATCTAATGTGCCATCGCTTGGCGGGAACATACTGTCATCTGTAAAGGTAGTATCTAATATATTCTGCATATTTACATTCATAGTAGTATGGATTTCCAATCCATTGTTATAAATCATTTTATATGCTTGTGCAGATGTATAACCTAATTTTTCCTGCAAATCTTCCGCCAACTGGTCAATCATAGCTTCCACAAAATAATTATGTTTTGCAACCCCAGTTTCGTCTTGTTGTGTAGTAGTACAAACTAAGTTTGCATATACATCTTCTTGAATTGCTTCATTATATTCTGATTGTGTAATATATCCTAGCTCCAACATTTTATTTAACACCAAAGTTTGGCGCTGTTTATTATTTTCTGGTTTGGAGTCAGGGGCATACATACTAGGATTATTGGTAATCGCAGCAATACATGCACTTTCCGCCAGTGTTAAATCAAAAACATGTTTTCCAAAGTAATACTGTGATGCAGATTCTACACCATTTAAGCCATGACTTAAAGCAATGGTATTCATGTATAATTCTAAAATATAATTTTTTGCTGCCTCTTTAGATCCCAGTTGTTTTTCTAAATCATTTTCCAAATTGATTGCCAAATATTGCTCTTTGACTTTACGTACAATACTTTTTTCTGATGTCAATACTTCAGTTTTAATCAATTGCTGTGTGATGGTACTTGCACCCTGTGAGAATTCCCATTCTTTAATATTTTCCACCAAAGCACGGAAAATACCTCTGATATCTATCCCACCATGTTCATAAAAACGTTCATCTTCAATAGCAATGACCGCATGCTGCAAGTCCAGCGGTATTTCTGAAAGATTGACATATTCTCTGTTTTCGTTACCATGCAGTTTGTCCACTTCATTTCCTTGATCATCATAGACAATGGAAGTATAGGATTGCGGCATAACATCAGCGGTATTCAGCATCTCTGTACCCTTTAAGATGCCATATACTGTCCCCAGTCCAGCGCCTGCAACTCCAAAGACAACCAAGACAAGCAATACGATGAGAAATTTAGAAAATCCGCCACGTTTCGACTTTTTCTTTTTTCTTTTTTTACGTCCGTTTGGCGAAGATGATGTACCAGAAGTGCGCCTTGGGCGCTCATATTCATATGGCTCTTCATCGTATGGGCGTCTTCTGCGTTGAGAATCACTCATGATTAAAAACCTCCTTTATGCGTTGATTATAGCAGATTTTACACAGAAGGAAAAGCAAATTTATTCAAAAAAATTGTAACAATTCCTAATATTTTATTAAAATCTATCTGAAACCATATAAATATACACCTTTTCTCCGATATTAACATATTAAAAAGAAAAAGGCTGCATATAGTATCCAAGGGGGTACTCCAATGCGAAAACATTATAAAAAAACAAATAAAAAACAAACATCGCACAGCATTTTTTCATTTTTTCTATTTCTTATGATATTTGTATTTGCTTATGGCAGTTTGCGATGGCTGGATACTCGACTGACTTACATTGCAACAGAAATTTCTGCTTTAGAATGCAAAACAACAGCCAATCGTGCAATTGATGCTGCTTTGATGGATACATTAGCTGAATTATCTATTTCCGCAGATGATTTTTACATTTCAGACACACAAAATATGGGAAATATTTCTGTCAATACCATGCACTTAAATGAATTTTGTTCTGTGTTTAGTCAAAATATAGACACAGAACTTGCTGCTTTTACAACAGACCGGATTCAAATTCCTGCTGGTAGCATTACTGGATTGGAAATGCTTGCACATTTTGGTCCAGATATTTCTTTTTCTATGCAGCCAAAAGGAGCAGCTACTGTGGATTATGACACAACAATTGAAAGCGCAGGAATCAACCAAGTGCATTTTCAAATATGGTTGCATGTGGATTTAGAAATACGTATTATCAATCCATTACATGCACACAGCGTACCAATGACACGAAAAATCATGCTGGTAGATACAATTTTGCAGGGAAATGTTCCTGAACAATATTTTCAATTTCAAACTGACGGATTGGCTATTGACAGAACGGATAAAATGCTATTAAATAATAACAGATGATAAATTTTTAACGGAGGTTATGTGGTATGATACGAACGATCAAAGATTTTTTAGAAGAAGTTGGCGGTCTTTCTTTTAATAATGGCGATTTTTGGGCAGTACGCGACAAATTTCGCGATCAGGAAATCGACGCTTTTGTAAAATGCTTCCTGCCCGGCACACAAATTTTGCGAGATGGCAAAAATGGCGCACCTGTGACATTAAAAGGTATGGCTGACGAAGACCGCGGCACAACAGGAACAGAAGAGATTGATTTTCACGGTTTGCAACTCTACGATTTTTCAGATACAACTGGAGAATGGGTTGTTGTTACATTTCCTGATTTAGCATCTTTGGAAAAACATCTGCTTAGTGAAGCGGGCTACTTGAATTTTTATAGCACACAAATGTTTGTATTTGAAGATGGCGTGCACAAACCATTTGAAATTATGTTCAATGGTGACAATGATACTGTAATTGGAATTGACAAAGACCAATTTGATGTACCATTGGATATTGAAAGAATGCAGGATCGTATTTGGGTACGTTGGAGAGATCCAGAAGAATTAAGAGATTTAACAGATGAAGATGTAGAAGCATATAAACGTTCCATAGGCAGATAAACAAAAAAGAGCAGTATTGTTTCTAGGGGAATATCTCCAGAAACAACACTGCTCTTTTTTATTTTCCTTTTGTATTAAATACTACAATGCTAATAATAATGATCGCACCACCCAAAAATGTACCTATATTTGGCACTTCATGTAAAATGATAAATCCAAGTATTGTCGAAAGCAAAGGCGTTACGAACATGAAGTTTGTGACTTCACTAGTGCGTTCTGCCAAAGACATTGCCTTGCCCCACAAAAAGTATGCTGCCGCACTAGGCAATGCACCCAAATATATCAAAGCGAAAATATGTGTTGCATCAGATGTCATCAATTGCTGTATGCCTTGCACTGACCAAAAACCAAGCAAAATAGCACCGCAAATCATACTATAGGTTACGATTTCCAAAGCACTGTATCCTTTATTGCCCAGTTGCCGGCTTACAATATTATATCCACAAAATACAATTGCCGCCCCCAATGTCCACAACATACCAATATTAATCGATAACACGCCATCCCATAATAATAGAACCAGCACACCAAAAAATGCGGTTCCAATGGCAATCCATCCAATCGGCTTAATATGTTCTCCATAAAATTTAGATGCTACAATCGCTGTCATAATTGGTGTTAAAGCAATTAAAATACTAGAAGTTGCAGAAGTTAATGTTAAAATGCCAGTATTAAAAAATATCATATATAATGTAAAACCCAATCCACCAGAAAGGAAAAACCAAGGGATATCCTTCTTTTTGGGCAAATGAATATGACAAATTTTCCCAATACAAATCAAAAAAATAGCAGCAATACTACATCGTACAAACCCCAATGCATTAGATTGAAAGTGTTCCTGTACCACCTTTGTCAATGGAAATGCAGATGCCCATAAAAATACAGTACAAAAACTCAGTAAAAACACACGTCTTCTTGTTTGCAAATTTTCTCATCCTTTCTGATATATTTCTCTTTTGCATGCTTATAACTATACAACGAAAAGTGATATATCTCAAGAGTGAAAATTTAATATTTATACTTTTATATTTTACATAGTGATATACTATATTTAAGTTAAGTGATAGCATGATTCATTTGGAATGATATATCTATAACAGTTTTGTATATAAACTGTATTGAGGTAAGAGATATTAATATTTGTTATCATTTTGATACATATTATTAGATGATTGATGACATACCACTAATCTAACAATAGAATATGCTAATTGGAAAAAATTTTTAATCAAGTTACTGATTCCTATTTATTTTGTTAAGAGTTAGCACAAAGTGACTATCTCTTATACAGTTGGGAAAGAAAACAGATTCAGAAATTTTATCTTTGTATGATGACTTTTATATTTTTTATACATCATAAAATATATCAATACAAATTGTTTTTATTTTAATCTTGATTTTTTTATATCCATATGCTACAATATCATAGGTTTTGTGACCAGAATTTCATATATGCCGGAATAACTCAGTTGGTAGAGTAACTGATTCGTAATCAGTAAGTCGCTAGTTATTCATAAGGATAAATTAATTCGCAGTTAAATGATTGTCATACTAAAATTTCATATGTGCCGGAATAACTCAGTTGGTAGAGTAACTGATTCGTAATCAGTAAGTCGCTAGTTATTCATAAGGATAAATTAATTCGCAGTTAAATGATTGTCATACTAAAATTTCATATGTGCCGGAATAACTCAGTTGGTAGAGTAACTGATTCGTAATCAGTAAGTCGCGCGTTCGAGTCGCGTTTCCGGCTTTTACAAAAAAACGGTTAAAACATTGAGTTTTAGCCGTTTTTTCATGTTTATTATAAATTTAGATGTATTCGAAAGATCTCCTGGTCTGTTTCTATATCTCGTG
>CALWSU010000044.1 GCA_944384295.1 uncultured Lachnospiraceae bacterium
TTTAGATAATATTTACTTTTCAAAGTTCAACGCCAGCGTCTGCTGACCATAATCACTCAGGATTCCGAGAGATCATTCTTATGGTTTTTATGGTTTTATGGTGCTGACTTTTCTAACGCTACTTGCAGCACTTCTCCTGCAATTGGTGTTGCTTTTCCATAATTTGCATTTTCAATTACGACTGCAATCGCAACTCTTGGATTCTCCGCCGGCGCATAACCCACAAACCAAGAATGGTCTGCACCTGTTGCATTTTCTGCTGTACCTGTTTTCCCTGCTACCGTTACGCCGCTGATTTGTGCTGCTGTACCTGTGCCATGGTCTACCACACCTTGCAGCATATCGTCCAAAAGCATAGTTTCTTCTGGAGTACAAATTTCCATTAATTTTTCAGGTACCGTTGTATCGCCTGTATCACCATTTGCATATTGTATATGGTCTATGATATATGGTTGCATCATAATGCCATCATTTGCAACCGCAGAAATCATCATTGCCATATATAATGGAGATACGCTTGTTTTTCCCTGCCCAATAGAGGTTTCTACCAGTTCACTTTCACTGGAATTTTTATCCAAATGCATCACACTTTGGCTATATGCCAACTCAAAACCATAATCAGATAATATCCCACAACGCTGCATCACTTTACTCAAATTTTCAGAACCAATCCGGTTTGCTGCTTCCGCAAAATAACAGTTACAGGATTGCGCCATAGCTTCTGATAAATCTACTGTACCATGTGCGCGGTCATTATAACAATGTATCACTTTATCCTCGAAATGTGCTTCCCCAGTACATTCTACAGTAAAATTTTGCCAATCTGGCAAATATTCCATAATTGCAATCGCTGTAATTATCTTAAAAGTAGAGCCTGGTGGATAAAGCCCTTGTGTTGCGCGATTCAGTAAAGGGCTGTCCTCATCTGCTGTCAACTGGTCCCATTGCTCCGAAACGGTATTAGGGTCAAAATCAGGATATGCCTGCATCGCAAGTACACGACCAGTCGATGGTTCCATAACCACTACCGCGCCTTTCATATCGCCCAATAAATTACCCGCAGCACTTTGAATATCCATATCAATGGTCAAAACAACATCATTTCCTTTGGGTGCATGTCCTTGTACAATCGCCAACATTCTTTGTAATAATTCGTTATGCACTGACATCAATTCAAAATTCGCTGCGGCTTCTGCACCAGTTTTGCCAACACTACTATATCCTGTGACATGTGCCGCCATACGTGCGCGCGGATAGTCCCGCATATAGCTGCCATCTTCTAACAATGTGTTGGTTGCCAACACTTCTCCGTCTTTGTCCAAAATATCGCCTCTTTGAACACCTTCATCGTCATTACGCAAACGGATATTATAAGAATTTGTGGAAATTTCCTCTCGATCCAATATCGCCAACTTACCTAAATAACCCAACAATAGAAAAAAACAGAGTGCCAAAAGCCAGAATACACGACGTACACTACGCTTCATATTATTCATGTGTGTACCTCCTTCCAGCATATTGTTGTATCTTTGCTTCTTCTGCCTGACTATGCTGTTCACAATAGACACATACCCATTGTACAATACCAAGCATCATCAAGCTCACCAACACAGAAGTACCACCATAGCTGACCAAAGGCAATGTGACGCCTGTTAATGGTATCAATTTGATGACACCGCCAATGATAACAAATGCCTGAAAACATAACATGACTGTAATCCCTGCTGCAAGCAGACTATAGTATCTTCTGGTACAATCCAATGTAATACGAATTCCCCGATACAAAAGCATAATAAAAATACAAATGATGCCTGCACCAAATAAAACACCAAATTCTTCACATATTGCCGCAAAAATACAGTCGCTTTCTACAACAGGCACGCTCAAAGGCATACCTTTTGTTAATCCACTTCCAAGTAAACCATATGTGGTAATGGCAAATAAGGAAGTAACGATTTGGTATCCACCATGGTCAATATCTGCCCAAGGATCTCGCCATGCTGCCACACGTACCCGTACGTGAGAAAACAAATGATATGCTATCACAGCCGCAAAACTTGCGCCGCCCATGCCCAAAAAGAACAAAAATTCATTGGAAGTAGCAATATACAATAATGTCATAAATGTCATAAAAAATATCAATGCAGAACCTAAATCTTTTTGCAATACCAAAAGCAATACGATGCCAGCACTCAAACCACCTGTAATCAGCAATTCTCGCAGTTCCACACGTTTTCGAAATACACTGGCAAGATAAAACACAAACAAAAATTTTGCCAATTCAGAAGGCTGAAAACTAAAATTGCCAATTTCCAGCCAGTTTTGAGAACCGCCATGCTCTACACCAAATAATAACGTACAAATCAATAAACCATAACATACAATAATATACGCCCATTCAAAAATCTCAAAACGTGGAATCAAACGCAGCAAAGATGGCAAAACCAGCATGCCCGCCAATCCCAATGCCATAAATGCCAATTGACGATATGCCAAAGAAGCATCAATCCTTTGCAGCATAATCAAACTTACGTCCATCAAAAAAAGCATACCTGTCCAAATCAGAGGACAACCTTCATAATAAAACCGATCTAACAATTGAATGGCAACAAGTAAAAACGCCAGCGCAACTGCCCCAAAAACCAATACTTGCCATGAAAAGAAATGTGTATCTCGGTCATAAGCCAATATCAAAAATGCAGTCAAATGCATCAAGACGACTAAACGTCTTTGTATGGAAATCGCACGAAACGGGCTGCCCAAAAATCCACCCTGTTCGTATGCGATATATACAATCGCTTGCCATAAAAATAGTCCAATATAAAATATAAATAAATATCGGCTCAACATTATGATCAAATCAAACATATTCTCACTCCACTCCGCGGAAAAAATGCCCCTTTGTACTGCCCTTTTTCCCCATTTCCTGCACGAAAAATCTAGTTTCCGCACTGAAATTTTCTGGATTTGCGGTTGCATCTACATACGCTTTGATGGTGCGTTCTACACGTGCAGGTCCTTCTTTTGTAAATTGTAAGCGTACACTACCAACTGCATTGTCTAAAATCTCATCATAAAATTTCAATGTAAACAATGGTTTTCCATTCAATATGGTACAAATACATCGTTCACAATCTGGCATTAATGGAAATTTTTCGCCTTTTCTATCTTTCAAGAAATATAATTCTTTTGTAAAACGCTTTTGACAGAAACGACCACTATGTTTTTCCCCTGCAAAATTCCCGATGGGACATTGTTGTGTAACCATTAAAGGTAAATAACCATACACCACCATTTCGCAATCGCTGTCCGCCATACTATTGAGTTCTGTCAAATTATTTTCTACAGATAAGCAAATATGATCTGTGCCTTGCTCTTTCCAAAATAATACACTTTCTCGGTTCAAAATATTCATATTTGCGTCTATGGTAATACTTTTTCCACTCTTTTGTACTGCGCCATATTGTGCTGCCGAACGCACCAGAAAACCATCTATCTCACTTGCAACATATTTTTGTAATCTTGTTTTATCTGTTGCTTCTTCTCTGTCAATACGTGGCAATGCAACATAACATAATACGCCATAACGCTTTGCTGTTTCTATTGCAAATTCCAAACGTTCTTCTAATTCCTGCGTAGATTCTATATAAATCGTATGCACACCTTTTTGTTTGACTGCTGCTTCAAACTGCTCCAATGTGTGAACCAATACATTTACTTTTTTCTGCAATAACTTGCCCTTTTTAGCAGTTTGTGGCTGTATTTCTATTTTTGCAATTTCGTGTTTTGTCTTTTTCAGTATACTTTGTGTAAATGCTTCTACCGCTTCCCTACGCAAGTGGTTTAATTCTGCAATACTAACATAAATGTTAGAATCCGCTTGTATTTCTAACTCTTGTAATATAAACGGTGTTGCGCCCATTTTTTGAATTTGCTGGCGAAGTTTTTCTTCTGTCAAAGGTTGATTGCCTGCTTCTTCTACCATAGCACCTGTTACATAAACACTACTGCCTTGATTGTCCCATAGCTGTAACGCCAATGGTTGATGCACATGCGCTTTTAAAATCCCAAAAATAGGAAGTTTTCTGCTTTCCTTTTCCCATGTTTTTTGCAGCGTATCGTTTAATGCTTTTCCATATGTGCGATATACCACATCATTTTTCTGAATCTCGCCTTCTAAAGTCAATGTGATTACTTCGCCTGCTTTGGAATATTTGGTAATTTGACAACCTACATGCGGACCATTGGATGTCCAAATTTCGATACCATCTCCTGGAACCAAAGGTTCTCTGGTACGGATGACCACTTTTTTATGCTGTGGCAAATATTTATCCACAATACCTACTTTTAACCCCCATGTCTTTGGACGTTCTACACTCATCATATCCAAACCGCTACGGGAAGTATAATATCCTTCCGTAAAACCACCACGATTAAACAATTGCAGTAATTCCTTCATATCTTCTGGTTCTACGCTATAATTTTCTGGCTGTTTTTCGTATAAATCCAGATATTTTCGATAAATACGTGTCACACCTGCCACATATTCTGGATTTTTCATTCTCCCCTCTATTTTCAAAGATGCAATACCAGCATCTACCAACTGGGGCAAAATTGAAATAGTTGCAATATCTTTTGGAGATAATAAATGTCCTTCTGCGATTTTTTGATAACCACAATATAACGTATATGGCAAACGGCATGTTTGTGCGCATCGTCCACGGTTGCCGCTGCGACCTCCCAACATACTGCTCATGATACATTGCCCAGAATAGCATACACAAAGTGCTCCATGAATAAATGTTTCCACTTCTGCATCTGTGTGTTCTGTAATATAACGAATTTCGGGCAATGTCAATTCTCTGCTCAATACCACTTTAGAAAATCCTTGTTCGTACCAGTACTGAACATCTTCCAAAGAATTGGCTGTCATTTGAGTACTAGCATGCAGACAAAAATCAGGATATTGTTTTTGTACCAATTTTGCCGCGCCTACATCTTGTAAAATCAAAGCATCTACACCAATGGCATATAATTTTCCAACAAACTGCAAAAACTCTTTTAATTCTTTATCTTTATAAACTGTATTTACGGTCACGTATACACGTACCCCACGTAAATGACAATAATCACAGGCTTCTTCTATTTCTTCTATAGAAAAATTGCCTGCATATTGTCTTGCACTAAATTGCTTTCCACCCAGATATACTGCATTACAGCCATTTTGTACAGCTGCTTTTAAGCTTTCCATAGAGCCAGCCGGCGCTAACAACTCTGGTAATTTCATAAAAGGCATTGATATTCTTCCTTTCTCCTCTAAAAATTGTCTATCTTATCATTAACGACGTTTTCCTTTGACTCTTGCCGTATGTTTATTGGTAGCAGACTCTGCTGTAGATTCATATTGTTGTAATTTACGTGCAAATACATTTCGTGCTTGTCTTGTTTCTTCTAATTCTTTCAATAAATTTTGTTTTTCCATATCTTGTTCTTTTTGTTTTTGTTCTGCTTGTTGCAAAGCAGTTTGTGTTTCTTGATACAAAACAGAAAATTGTTCCTGCATTTTATTGGACCATTCTTTTTGTTGTCCTTCCAATGTATCCATATCTTGTTGTATTTGTTTCAGTTGTGCCTGCAAACGCATAATTTCTGCTTGTTTATTAGCAAGTTTATCTTTTTGCTGTTGCTCCAATTTTTCTTTTGCTTCTTTCCATTCAGATACTTCTTGTTGCAATTGTGATATTTCTGATTGTTTTTGTTTTTCTTTTATTTGGTATGTTTGTTCTAACCCTCTATTCTTCTGTTCTAATTGTTCTATTTTTGCCTTTAATTGCAATATTTCTTGATTTTGATTTTGTCTTTGTGCCGCTTCTACTGTTTCTTTATCCTGTCGCAACTGGTTGATTTGATTCTGTAAGCGACTGATTTCGCTATCTTTTTGGCTTACTTGCGTTTTGTTTGCCTGTTCTGCTTTTTCTTTTTCTTGTTGCAATTGGTTAATTTGATTCTGCAAACGGCTGATTTCGCTATCTTTCTGGCTTACCTGTGTTTTACTTGCTTGTTCTGACTTTTCTTTTTCCTGTTGCAATTGGCTGATTTGATTCTGTAAGCGGCTGATTTCGCTATCTTTCTGACTTACCTGTGCTTTGCTTGCTTGTTCTGATTTTTCTTTTTCCTGTCGCAACTGGCTGATTTGATTCTGCAAGCGATTGATTTCGCTATCTTTTTGGCTTACTTGCGTTTTGCTTGCCTGTTCTGATTTTTCTTTTTCCTGTCGCAACTGATTGATTTGATTTTGTAAGCGGCTGATTTCACTATCTTTTTGGCTTACTTGCGTTTTGTTCGCCTGTTCTGATTTTTCTTTCTCTTGTTGCAACTGGTTGATTTGATTCTGTAAGCGACTGATTTCGCTATCTTTCTGGCTTACCTGTGTTTTCTTTAATTCTTCTACTTTTTCTTTTTCCTGTTGCAACTGGCTGATTTGATTCTGTAAGCGACTGATTTCGCCATCTTTCTGACTTACTTGTGTTTTGCTTGCCTGTTCTGATTTTTCTTTCTCTTGTTGCAATTGGCTGATTTGATTCTGTAAGCGACTGATTTCGCTGTCTTTTTGGCTTACTTGTGTTTTGCTTACTTGTTCTGATTTTTCTTTTTCCTGTTGCAATTGGCTGATTTGATTTTGTAAGCGACTGATTTCGCTATCTTTCTGACTTACTTGTGTTTTGCTTGCTTGTTCTGATTTTTCTTTTTCCTGTCGCAACTGATTGATTTGATTCTGTAAGCGGCTGATTTCGCTATCTTTCTGGCTTACTTGCGTTTTACTTGCTTGTTCTGATTTTTCTTTTTCCTGTTGCAATTGGCTGATTTGATTTTGTAAGCGACTGATTTCGCCGTCTTTTTGGCTTACTTGCGTTTTGTTCACCTGTTCTGCTTTTTCTTTTTCTTGTTGCAACTGGCTGATTTGATTCTGTAAGCGGCTGATTTCGCTATCTTTCTGACTTACCTGTGCTTTGCTTGCTTGTTCTGATTTTTCTTTTTCCTGTTGCAATTGGCTGATTTGATTTTGCAAACGACTGATTTCGCTATCTTTTTGGCTTACCTGTGTTTTCTTTAATTCTTCTACTTTTTCTTTTTCCTGTCGCAACTGATTGATTTGATTCTGCAAGCGACTGATTTCGTTGTCTTTTTGATTAATTTTTGTTTTTTGTGCTTCCTCTATCTTTGTCTTTTCCTGTTGTAGCTGGCGAATTTGTTCTGTCTGTTTTTCTTTTTCTGCTTGTGCTGCAATTTCCTCCAAACGAAGATTTTCTATATCACCTTGCAGACAAATATTCTTTTCTACTTCTTTAAAATAGTCATCTGCTACATTGATTGCCGTCAAAACATATGCCAAACTAGAATCCAGAGCAACCGCTTTTGAAGTTAAACGGATTTCTTGTATTTTCTGTTCGATATAATCGGCAACCTGTTTGATTTGTTCTTCAGATTCCTGCCCCATCAATGTAAAACTCTTGCCGTTGATGGTAATTCTCACACGATTTTTCACAGCATCTTGCACTCCTTTTTTCTTCATCAGCTCTCTTAGACTCAAAACAATGGTTTTTATATCAATTCGATAAAAAATAATTGCCGACAAGACTATGAACCTGTCGACTGCGTATATTACTTTTTCTCTTTTTATCCTTTTCTCAATATGCTTTTCTATCACGCAGACCAAAGGTACGATCAAAAAACTATTTCCAGCTATTATACCATAAATTCCAATGCAACAAAACATATTTTGCATACAAAAACCCCGTATCGAAAAACCAATACGGGGTAAGGATTCACATAAATTGTGAATTAGCAATTTTCTTTTGCATATTTGAAGCCAAGTTCAAATGCTTTTTTGTTATCTGGGATAAATTTTGCTTTACCGCCTTCAAAAACATGGGAGAATGTATCATCCATGCCATCTACTTTGATAGAACCAGTAGCATATACTACTGCGCCCAGCATAACTAAGTTTGCTAATTTAGAACCGCCAAATGCTTCAGAAGCGATTTTATTTGCAGGTACAGCATATACTTTTACACCATCTTTTACATTCAGGTGATCTGCTGTACATAAGTCTGCATTGATAATCAAAGAACCGCCTGCTTTTACAACAGGTGCAAATTTATCCAAGGAAGGCTGATTCAATGCTACTACGCAGTCTGCATCTTTTGTGATTACAGGAGAACCAATACCTTCATCAGAAATGATAACGTTTACGTTTGCAGTACCGCCACGCATTTCAGGACCATAGGAAGGACACCAAGATACTTCTTTTCCTTCCAGCATACCGGAGTAAGCCATAATTTTACCCATTAACAAAGAGCCCTGACCGCCGAAACCTGCAATGATAGAAGAAAATGTACTCATATTATTTGCCCTCCTCTGCTGTGATATCTTTGAAAACGCCAAGAGGATAGTAAGGGATCATTTTTTCTCTTACGAATTCCATTGATTTGACGGGTGTCAGACCCCAGTTTGTAGGGCAGCTAGCTACTACTTCAATGAATGTGAAGCCTAAGCCCTGTCTCTGGATCTCAAATGCTTTTTTGATTGCTTTCTTTGCAGCTGTAACTTGTGCAGGTGTAGAAACGCTTACTCTTTCGATATAAGCAGGACCTGTCAATGTAGCCAGCATTTCGGAAACACGCAGAGGGTTACCATTGATTTTAGGGTCACGACCACTCTTTGCTGTTGTCGCTTTCATACCAGGCAATGTAGTAGGAGCCATCTGACCACCTGTCATACCATAGATACCATTGTTGATAAAGATAGTTGTAATCTTTTCGCCTCTTGCTGCTGCATGTACGATTTCGCAAGTACCAATAGAAGCCAAGTCACCATCGCCCTGATATGTCATAACAATGTTATCGGGATGTACTCTTTTGATACCAGTTGCTGTTGCGGGAGCACGACCATGTGCACATTGGATTGCGTCAAAGTTAAAGTAGTTGTTTGCAAATACAGCACAGCCTACAGGTACGCAAGCGATTGCATTTTCTACTTCACCCAGTTCTTCCAGTACTTCGCCTACCAGTCTATGTACAATACCGTGTGCACAACCAGGACAATAATGCAATTTGACATCAGTTAACGCTTTTGTTTTTTCGAATACAACTGCCATTATTTGTCACCTCCCATAACTTCTTTACCGAATGTAACCACTTCGTCAACAGTAGGTACATTACCACCTGTTCTGCCGTGGAATACTACTTTATTTTTGTCGTTACATGCATAAGCAACGTCGGGAACCATCTGACCCATAGACATTTCTACGTCCAGATATTTTTTGATTTGACCGTTCCATTTGTCGAAAGCTTTCTGAGGGAAAGGCCACAATGTTTTAGGTCTTAACATACCAACTTTGTATCCTTCTTCTCTCAAGTAGCCGATTGCTGTTCTTACGACTCTGGAAGCTGTACCATAGGAAACGAAAGCATATTCTGCATCGTCCAGCAGATATTCTTCCCAAGCCTGTTCGTTTGCTTCCACTTTTTCATATACTTCAAAATGTTCGTGGTTCCATTCTTCACATTCGTCAGCTTCGATAACCAAGTTTTTGATGTTATGTCTTTCGCCTTTGCCTTTACCTGTCAAAGCCCATGTTTTTTCAGGAATGCCTTCTCTGCGAACATAGTTGAATTCTACAGGTTCCATCATCTGACCAATCAGACCATCTGCCAGAACGATAACAGGGATACCGTACATATCAGCAATATCGAATGCTTCCATAACCATGTTTACTGCTTCCTGAACAGATGCAGGAGCCAAAACTACGTTGTGGTAGTCACCATTTGCGCCACCTTTTACAGCCATGTTATAGTCAGCCTGACCAGGTTGGATTGTACCCAGACCTGGACCCCCACGCATCATGTTGATGATAACTGCGGGCAGACCTGCGTTTGTGATATAGCCAATACCTTCCTGTTTCAATGCAATACCAGGAGAAGAAGAGCTTGTCAGAACACGTGCACCTGCTGCTGCTGCGCCATATACCATGTTGATTGCTGCTACTTCAGATTCTGCCTGAACAAATGTACCGCCTACTTTTGGCAGTTCACTGGATAAATATTCTGGTACTTCGCTCTGAGGAGTGATGGGATAACCGAAGAAATATCTGCAACCCGCCTCAATCGCTGCTTTACCAACTGCTTCGTTGCCTTTCATTAAAACCTTTGCCATTGATTGTTCCTCCTCCCTTATTAGTCGAGCTTTTCTACTGTAATTGCGCAGTCAGGGCACATTTTCGCGCAGCTTGTGCAAGCGATACAATCATCGCTAATCATTTCTGCGGGATTGTAACCTGCAGGGTTGATTTTTGTTTTCGAAAGATCCAAAACTTTTTTAGGACAAACGGAAACACAAAGACCGCAACCTTTGCAGATCACTTCATCAATTATTACTCTACCTTTTGCCATTCAAAATACACCTCCATAAATATTTGAATTTACATCCAGGTTTTCCGCATATTAAATTCCATAGGGAACAGTTCCCCAGCAAGCCCTTCCGGCACGCCCTCTGTCAAAAGTTCTTTGACATAAGTAACATACTTTACAGGGACGCCTGTGCGTTGTGTTACTTCTCTCAATATTGCATCCCCTTGTACCAGACACTGCGCTGTGGTCTCACGTACAAGATTTGTGTTATTGATGAAGCCTGTCACTTTCAATCCCGAAGCATACTCCAGATTTTCCATCTGTTCTATCACACCTTCCGGTGTAGAGGTATTGGGACGATATGTATTGACTACCATAAAAAAGTCTGTTTCCGCCGGGTCAAGAAGCGGTTTCATTCTGCCCAGAACCATCGTGCCAACGTCGTTGCCGCCCAAATCTACCACATATTGGTATTCTTTGTTGGTGACAGGCATCGTCATGGCACCGGAAACCGCTGGTACATCTGCCGCATTGCCTTCTAAGTTAGAGGCAATCAGCTGAATCCCCCTTTGTTCCAGTTCAGTTTTCTTTTCACGGGAACGGAAATAAACATTTACGATATCCAAATCGGCAATGGCTACTTTTTGTTTTGTTGCTTCACGCAAACGCATAACATAATTGACTGCAAATTCAGTCTTGCCACTGCCGTAGTGACCTGTGATGATACGAATTCTTTTATCATCTAAAACCATTTTTTGCACCTCCACGTATTGCTGAATCATACAGAAGGATTCGCGTAATTTTTAGTATAATCTTATAAATAAAAGAATTTATAGCATAAACCATATAAAAAATAGCAATTATCCAAAAATGTTTTTGGTATTATTTCCTCTATTTCTTTGATTTATGTATACATAGTAGCACATTTTTTCCTATATTGCAAGAAATTTAACAACTTTTTTGACACGTACACAAAAAAAAACATCATTCTATAAACATACACGTACGATTTTAGGAAAATATAGGCATTCCTATTTGGTAGATATGATTAGTTTTTTTTGAATTTTATATAATTCTTTATTCTTTTTGCCAATTTGTCATACATCTAAATTTTATTTTCCAGCCTGTTATAATTTTGCCAAAATGATTGAAAAAACAAGAAAATCTCCCATTTCATTTCGATGTATTTTCAAATGAACAGGAGATTTTCTATTTTTTGCTATGATGTTGTCATACAATAAGAGTTTTTTTCACATTAGATATTATAAAGCAGTTCACCATATGTGGGGAAAGGCCATGTATCTTCATCTACCAACATTTCTAAGCGATCCGCCGGTTTCCGCAATTCTTCCATTGCCGCAAAAACATAATCCCGACAAAATACTGCCTGTGACCGACTGCTTCCCTTCAATAATTGCGCTTGCTCTGTGACTTCTTCCAAATGTTTCAAGTTTTTATGGAATAAAGCAATATTTTGATTGATTTCATCTAACAATTCTTGTTCTACAGAAACATCACCACCCACTGCCTGAATCGCCGCCATAGATTGTGCAACGCTACCTGCATATTTTACGATTGCAGGGCGGATTTGTTTTGATGCAATATCAATCATGGTCTTTGCTTCTATATTGATTTGTTTGATATATGCTTCATAGTTGATTTCCGCACGAGAAAATAATTCTGCACGATTTAAGACATGGTGCTTTTCAAATAACGCAATGGCTTTATCTGTAACCAAAGAAGGAATCGCATCTACTGTATTTGCAATATTGGGCAAACCTCTGCGTTCTGCTTCTTGTACCCATTCATCAGAATACCCATTGCCATCAAAAATAATGCGTTTATGGGCAATATAGGTATCACGAATCAAATCATGCACCGCTGTGTTAAAATCTTCTGCTTTTTCCAGATGGTCTGCAAATTCTTCCAAAATATCCGCAACGATTGTATTTAATACAAAATTGGGACCAGAAATAGAACCAGAAGAAGGTGGCATACGGAATTCAAATTTGTTACCTGTAAAAGCAAATGGAGATGTTCTATTTCTATCTGTAGCATCACGTTTTAAATAAGGCAATGTATTTACGCCGACGCGCATTTTTCCACCTTGTATACTACTGGTTGCCTCACCATGTTCAATCTGATCAAAAATATCTACCAATTGATCCCCTAAGAAAATAGAAATCACGGCTGGTGGTGCTTCTTGGGAACCTAAGCGATGGTCATTGCCTGGTGTTGCTGCAGCCAAACGCAGAATATCAGCGTATTTATCTACGCCTTTGATAATCGCAGTCAGGAATACCAAAAATTGTGCATTTTCATGTGGTGTTTTCCCAGGGTCCAACAAATTCTGTCCGTCATCCGTTCCCATAGACCAGTTATTATGTTTTCCGCTCCCATTTACGCCCTGGAATGGCTTTTCATGTAATAAACACGCCAAACCATGATGGCTGGCAATACGTTTCATTGCCTCCATAATCAGCTGGTTATGGTCTGTTGCTGTATTACAATCACTGAAAATCGGTGCCAATTCATGCTGTGCTGGCGCAACTTCGTTATGTTGCGTTTTCGCAGAAACACCCAATTTCCATAATTCTACATTCAATTCATGCATAAAACATGCAATTCTTTCTTTAATGCTGCCAAAATAATGGTCATCTAATTCCTGCCCTTTTGGCGGTGCCGCACCAAACAAAGTTCTACCTGTGAAAATTAAATCTTTTCGTTTATTGTATAATTCACGATCAATCAAAAAATATTCTTGTTCCGCGCCAGCAAATACCGTAATTTTTTTTGCTGTTGTATTTCCAAACAAACGTAAAATACGCATTGCCTGCTTGCTTACTGCTTCCATAGAGCGCAACAGCGGTGTTTTTTTGTCCAATGCCTCGCCGGTATAAGAGCAAAACGCAGTTGGAATATATAAAGTAACACCAGCCGCATCTTCACGCAAAAAAGCTGGAGAAGTGCAATCCCATGCTGTATATCCTCTTGCTTCAAATGTTGCACGCAAGCCACCGGAGGGAAAAGACGATGCATCTGATTCCCCTTTGATCAATTCTTTTCCAGAAAATTCCATGATTGCACGACCATTGACCGGAGGTGCCAAGAAAGAATCATGTTTTTCTGCTGTGATGCCTGTCATGGGTTGAAACCAATGTGTGTAATGGGTTGCTCCTCTTTCAATCGCCCAATCTTTCATTGCATTTGCAATAATATCCGCAATAGATGAATTTAACATCTCACCACGTTCGATTGTCTTTTTGAGTTCTTCATAAACATGTTTCGGTAAATGATCCCGCATCATGGCATCATTAAATACATTCATACCAAAAACTTCAGGAATGGATACTTTATCGTACATAAGCCTTTTCTTTCCTCCGTTTCTTCATCTGTTTTACAAAAAGATAGTACCATTATACAAATGTGTTTGCAATTTTGCAATCACTTTGCTAGAATCTACGAAAAAACAGCGATTCTATCAGCTTTCTGAAATCTCTTTCTTTGTTTTTGTTTAGTTTTCTAAACGAATTTATATATATAATAAATTAATGTTGCTTGTTTCCAGAAAGAAGGGATTTTTTACCGATTGACATAGATGTATTGCCTTTTGATATGCATTAGCTGCTATATTTTTAAAAATAAAAAAGACAAAACATAAAATTATGTTCTGTCTTTTTATAGTAGCGGAGAAGGGAGTCGAACCCCTGACACTGCGGGTATGAACCGCATGCTCTAGCCAACTGAGCTACTCCGCCATATTTACATAAAACATGGGAGTTACAGGGCTCGAACCTGTGACCCTCTGCTTGTAAGGCAGATGCTCTCCCAGCTGAGCTAAACTCCCATAAACGACTCAGATGGGGCTCGAACCCACGACCTCCGGCGTGACAGGCCGGCGCTCTAACCAACTGAGCTACTGAGCCATATGAAATTATTTTGAAAATGGGTCTTCAGGGACTCGAACCCAGGACCGTCCGGTTATGAGCCGGATGCTCTAACCAACTGAGCTAAAGACCCAGACACCTAAATTTCAATAAAAAAGCCGATGATCGGACTCGAACCGATAACCTGCTGATTACAAGTCAGCTGCTCTGCCAATTGAGCCACATCGGCATATTTGATTCCGGCGACCATCTACTCTCCCAGGCAGCTTCCCACCAAGTACCATCGACCGCACAGGTCTTAACCGTCGTGTTCGGAATGGGAACGGGTGTGTCCCCTGAGCGCATCATCACCGGAAATCGAAATGATCCGTGCGGGATTCGAACCCGCGTTACCGCCGTGAAAGGGCGGTGTCTTAACCCCTTGACCAACGGACCATA
>CALWSU010000045.1 GCA_944384295.1 uncultured Lachnospiraceae bacterium
GATTTTTTCTCAACAGTCTGTCTGCCTTTTCTTACTAACTGGTTAAACGTTGGCATTAAAATGCACCTCCTTATAGAATCTCATACGTTCTGCTCTTGCATTATATCTGTATGTTTGAAAATGTCTTTGTGCAAAGTCGCTTAGAAAACTTTGCCCGCAGACACTAGGAAATTTTATCACTCCAAAAATCAAAAGTCAAGTCCTTTTTGGCGCAAACCCTTGATTTTACAGAGATTTTACGCTTTTCGTCTTTGTATACAAAAAATTCGCTGTATTTGCTCACTTTGCATACAAAATTCCCTGTTATTCAGGGTGTCGAAAAATCGACACCTTGTCGTCAAAGTCTCATTTCATTCAAGACTTTGACGAATAGACAGAAGTATAAAGCAGAAATTTCATCAGCTAAAACGCCTTGAAATTCCTGCTTTTCCTCGTCGGAAATGAATTCCGACTGCGGATTCCAGTTGGGGAACTGCACACCGCAAAGAAGTGCGGACAGCCATTTATGGCTGGCGTTTGCGCAGCAAACGTGTTGAGCATCGTTCCCCAAACCCTTCCGCACTCTTGAACAGTGTAAAAACTACTTTTTCTACAGTCTGCTGTTATTTTTGATTTTTCGCGCTTTGTTGTATCACAGCGCGCCGCACATCCAACAAGACTATCACCATACTAACACCCAGTAAAATATGTCCAATCCCAGCTACACCAGATAAAGAAGCATCAACAGCCTTACTTAATGTTGTGCCCAAAACCTATGTGATGCCACGTACAACCATTGCAATACATGCAATGTGCAATCCAATTTGATAGGTACATAACACATATTTTGTACGTTTTTGGGTAAAAGAAAACATTTTTTCTAAGAGCAATAATAGAAGAAAAAATACCATACCCAATAAGAAATAATGCGTATGTACAAACGCAAGTTGTGTTCTACCTGTAAATCCCTGAAATTTCGTAAATTCACGATAAAATACACCGCCTGCCATTGCCAATATGGCAGAAAATAGTGCCAGATTACAATATTGTTTCATTTTGTATTGCCTCCTTCTGTATCATTTTTTGTTTTTGATATTGTAGGATAAATAATATCCCCGCCATACATAATGCAGTACCTAAGCCACTATAAAATACAGCAATCCATTCCATAGGCACATATCCACAGAAACGAAAATAAATTCCTGCTGACATCATCACTGCCATAATCAAAAATGACTTTCTGTCAAAAAAGTAAAACCATTGTTTCTTTTCTTCCGCATAAGCCAGAATGCGTTTTGTATGCTTTCGTACCAATTTGCCAAATATCCCAAACTGAAACACCAAAAATACGATAAATGAAATACCCAGATTCCAAAGCGAAATATAGTGTACATAAGACAAAATACCAATACGCAATATATTGATTCCTGCAATTGTCCAAACTACACCAGCCAATAAAAGCAAATATTCTTTTTTGAGCAATTTGTTTTCCTCCTTTCTGAACAATGTTCATATTATATGAAAAAATATCCCATACACATTTGTATATGGGTTTATTTTTGATATAAACAACGTCGTATCATTTCCTGCACAGCCGCAGTATCATACTTTTGCTGTATCAATGCCGCAAGCATTTGCGCAAACAAAATATCTGCACAGTCTTCGACTGTAAATGTTTCGTCAAATGCAGATTCTGCTATGTCTGTATCTTGTCGC
The DNA here is from genome assembly GCA_944384295.1 of uncultured Lachnospiraceae bacterium. Taxonomy (GTDB): domain Bacteria; phylum Bacillota; class Clostridia; order Lachnospirales; family Anaerotignaceae; genus Anaerotignum. Next base: position 1,696 of record CALWSU010000045.1, read on the forward strand.
ATCACACAATGTAATCCTTCTTTGATGTGCTGCCACGTTGCATACATACGTTTCTGACCTTCCTGCTTTTCCACTTCTAAAAAACCCATCGCATGCAATGAAAAAAAACCTGGATAACGACAAGCACCTTTTTCCAAACAAGAAAAAAGCCATACGACATATTCTATCGTATTGCATGGTTTGCATTTTTCATCACGAAAAATTTCTTGCCAAACACTTTCTATGGTCGCTGCGACCAATTCTGTTTTAGAAGAAAAATAATTATAAATCGAACCTACTGCAACTTTGCATTGCGTTGCCACTGCACGGATTTGCAGTCCTTGCCAACCTTGTTGACATAACAACTCTCGACTCACTGCTAATATATTTTCTCTTGAAATATGATTTGTTTGCATACTGCCTCCCTATCTGAACATTGTTCATTTTATCGCTATCTTACAAAAATGTCAAGACATGCTTTTTTCCAAATAAAAACAGTCTGCTTCTATATGGGGCTTCTTCATCAGAAAACAAAGAATGCCGAAATCCTTATAATATAAGGAATTTGGGCATTCTTATTTTTACTGATATAGATTCGGTATGTTTTCTTCTGAAGATAGCCATTGCAGTTCCCCTTAAGAAATTAAGAAATTAAGAAAAACAAAAAACTATGTTTTCTTAAGAGGAACCTCAGACCATTTTTGTTTTTCCGTCATGCCCTTGGATGGGTATGTGTATATACATTACGTAGTTTTGTTTCTTTAATTTTTGTATAAATCTGCGTTGTAGTAATATCAGCATGTCCCAACATTTGCTGTACCGAACGCAAATCCGCGCCATTTTCCAACAGATGTGCTGCAAAGGAATGACGCAAAATATGCGGTGTAATTTCTTCTCCTATCCCCGCTTGTTTTGCATATGCCTTCACAATCTTCCAAAAACCCTGTCTGGTCATCTGTTTTCCACCATAGTTTAAGAATAAAGCATTTTCTTCTGGATAATGCACCAACTGCACTCTGCCTTTTTTGAGGTATTCCCATACCGCTTCTTTCGCCTTTGTACCAATCGGAATGATACGACTTTTCTTGCCATCATGACATTCGATACAGGAAAAAGCTAAATTCACATCGCTCACTTTTAATCGAATCAGTTCGCTGACACGAATCCCGGTTGCATACAACACTTCCAGCATTGCTTGGTCGCGCATCCCCCTCGCGTCCTTTGTGCATGGCTGTGATAAAAGCAACTCTACCTGCTCCATTGTCATAATTTTCGGTGTCTTTCGTTCTTCTCTTGGCAAATCAATCTGTCCTACTGGATTTTTCTGTATCTTGCCTTCCTCTATTAAAAAATAAAAAAAGGTGCGTAGTGATGCCAGATTCCGAAATATAGTGGCAGATGCTTTTTGCTGTTGCTGTAATTCATAAACATATGCCATCACATTCGTTTGATTGACTTGTGTGATGTCTGTAATCCCAATTTTTTCTAAAAACCGAAAAAACGCTTTCAAATCTCGTAAATAAGATGAAATTGTATTTTCCGCAGAATGCTTTACCTCCTTCAAGTAATTTGTAAATACTTCCAAATTGTCTTCCATATGCCCAACCCCTTTGATACCCTAGATACCAATCTTTTCTTCTCCATTATCATTATAAATTTAAATAGAAAAGTTGTCGACATATTTTGTGCAAGAATTACAAATTTCGTCATTTTTTCAATTTACTTAAACTTGATTAAAATATCGCAATACGACAGGGGAAAGCAATGTTTCCACTCCACTGGCAGCCAAGATAAAAAGCAACGATATACATAGTAAAATCACATATTCCATACGTTTTCGTTTTTTATCCTGTCTGCGCGATTTTTTGCGTATCCCTTCTTCTTCCCAAGCGAATAAATAATAGATTGCGGAAATCGTCATACCCAAATATGCTGGTAACAACAATAAGTGTTGTGGCAAAATGCCCAAACAAGTCAACAAAATACCTTCTTTGCCATAAGATGCCATCAACATCGCAGAAGTGAATCCCAAAGACACGCCACGAAATAGGCAAATACACCCCGACAAAAACACACCCATAGACAACCAACCACCCAGCCAAATCAACAAATCATATTTCAAATACTTCCATACTACTTTTCCAAATTCCATTTGTGCGCCATCTGCCAATTTTTCTTGCAAAAACAACGCCAAATTTGCTTCTTCACTTTGTCCGCCGATATTCGCTGCTACTGCACCGCCAATGCACCCCAATAAAAAACAAAGGCAGACGATTGCTGTAATCCTCTGCCCTCTTTCCAGCGGTGTATTTTTATATTGTTTTCCCGCCATGGCATATCCTCCTGTATCTGTTTCTTTGTTCTTTACAAGATATGCCTATGCTTGTTTCTTTATGCCTTTTATACCTTTTGTCGGCTGCTGTACGCAAAAAACGAAAAAATTGCCGCAACGGTTTTTGCGTCCTTGATTTCGCCTTTTTGAATCATTTCCAATGCTTCTTCTGGTGTATAACGTTCGATTTCTACAAATTCGTCAGCATCCAAACACTGCACGCAATCTGTCAAATTCTGCGCGAAATAAAGACAAATTTTTTCGGTACAATATCCAACCGTTGGATATAATTCGCATATAAATGTCAATTCCTGCGCCAGTTTTCCTGTTTCTTCTGCCAATTCCCGCTTTGCGCCTACTTCTGGTGCTTCTCCATCTTCCAAAATGCCGGCTGGAATTTCCAAAAGCATTTCTTGAAATGCATGGCGATACTGTCTGACAAAAATAAATTTTCCATCTGCATCTAATGGCAATACCGCCGCAGCATTTTTTCCACGTATCACAGTTTCGCGCAATGCTTCTTTTCCGTCTGGCATACGCAATGTATCTACTGTGACTTTTACAATTTTACCACAATATGTTGTTTTGCTGTCTAATACTTCATAACTCATGCACATCGCACTCCTTATTTTGTATTGATTTTTATATTGATTCTTGTATTTATTTTATACCAAACCATGTACCAATTCTTCGATGCGGTCCATACCTTTTTTGATTTCTTCCATATCTGCCGCATAAGACAAACGAATATAATCCGGCATGCCAAAATCCGCACAAGGTACCACAGCAACATATTTTTCCTCTAACAATACTGTTGCAAAATCCGCTGCGCTTTGTATTGTTTTGCCTGCATATTGTTTGTCATAAGTACCAGAAACATCTACAAATAAATAAAATGCGCCTTCTGGTTTCAATGCGGAAATCATAGGGATTGCTTCTTCTCGTTCAAAAATATAATCACGTCTTTTCTTGAATTGTTCACACATCTGCGCTACACAATCCTGTGGACCTTCCAAAGCCGCTAAAGTTGCTTCTTGTGCAATTGCGTTTGGATTGGACGCCATATGAGATTGCAAAGATGCCATACATTTTGCAACTTCCAATGGTGCCGCCGCAAAACCAATACGCCAGCCTGTCATTGCATAACTTTTAGACACACCATTGATTACAATGGTTCTATCATAAATTTCTTTGCCCAAAGATGCAATGCTGATATGTTTTTTGTCTGCATCATAAATCAGTTTTTCATAAATTTCATCAGAAATGACAAAAATATCATGTTTCACTGCAAAATCAGCAACCATCTGCAAATCTTCCAAAGAAGAAATCATACCCGTTGGATTGGAGGGACTTGTTAAAATCACAGCTTTTGTTTTCTCGCTGTATGCTCCTTCCAATTCTTCCTTGGTCAGCATAAAATTATTTTCTTTTTTGGTATGCACAATGACAGGCACACCACCCGCAATTTTGACCATTTCTGCATAGCTGAGCCAATAGGGTGCTGGAATAATCACTTCTTCGCCATCATTTAGAATTGCTTGAAAAGCATTCATCAAAGAATGTTTTGCGCCATTGCTGATAATCACTTGTGCTGGTGTATATTCCAAACCATTATCTTTTTGAAATTTGCGACAAACTGCCTGACGTAATGCCAAGGTACCCACAGCCGGTGTATAACGTGTTTTCCCTTCATCAATCGCACGTTTTGCCGCTTCGCAAATGTGCGCTGGTGTATCAAAATCTGGTTCTCCCACGCCAAATGTTACAATATCTTTGCCTGCTGCCTTCAGTTCTGCTGCCTTCGCAGAGATTGCCAGTGTGCTGGAAGGTTTGATGCCCAATGCTCTTTTTGATAATTCCATGATTCCTTCTCTCCTACCTTTCCATTCTTCCATCTTTCTATCTTTTGTTCTCAAAATATAAAAAATAGCAAATGCTTATTTTTCACATAAAATATAAAAACTTAAAATTTGTGACTTGCCTTGTCTTTGACATAACCAAACAATGTAATCGCCATAATCACCACAATCGCAAAACTCATGGTAAACAGTTTGACGGTCACAACATTTTTTGTGGTACCACCTATAATATCCATTGGCTCTGTACAATTTATCGTAATGTCGTATGCCAATAAACCATCATTGATTTGATATGTCACAGGTGTTGTGATATCTGCATTTGCATCTGTATCAAAGACTTCCATTTTATAATTCCCAGTCAAAGGAGTCATCACATAGATTGCCCATGCATGTTTGCCTTGATTATCTTGCATGAGATATATTTTGCTATTGCCATGTTCCTTGGAGAGTAATGAAATCTCATCTTACACCATAAGCCCATTTTGTCCTGCCTGTGCCAAAAATGTGCTTTCCAACTGTGCGCCAGAATAAGGGTGTGCTTGCAAGCCATTCACACTCAACAGAAATCCGACTGCTACCATAATCAGCAAAATTGCCGCTAAAATCCATCTTCTCATATTGCCTCCCATATGTATTTTTTATATTGTTTATATTGTTTATGTATCTTTCCAAATCTTTTTGGTCACACGCAAAAAATTTTCTTCACACACTTTCTGTAGTAATGTGGGACCCAATTCTTTTTCCAATCGTTCTAAAAAAATCGTCATATCTTCGACGCCTCGCATATCATATGGCATTTTGTCGATTCCATCAAAGTCAGTGCCAAATCCTACCGCGTCTTCTCCAGCTTTATCCAAAAGATACAAAAGTTGTCGCAGCAAATCTTCTGTACCCACACTTTCTTTTTGCGCCACAAAGGGCGGATAAAAATTCAATCCCACATAGCCGCCAATTTCCCGCATAATTTGCAGTTGTGCATCTGTCAAATTTCTGGGATGGTCACAAATGGCTCTTGCATTGGAATGACTTGCGATAAATGGTTTTTGCATCAAATGCGCTACCTCATAGAATCCAGCATCCGAAAGATGTGATACATCTAGTATCATGCCCATTTTCTCCATATTTTGTACTGCACGTTTGCCTAGTGGTGTCAAGCCGCCTTTTTGTGGTGCCAATACACCATCTGCCAAAGCGTTGCCATGGTTCCATGTCAAAGAAAGCATGCGTACCCCTTGTTCATAAAAAAAAGAAATTCTTTCTAAATCACTTTCTATAGCTTCTCCGCCTTCTAGGGATAAAATTGCCGAAATTTTGTTGTTTTGTTTGTTTTTTTCAATATCCGCATACGTGAACGCAGGACATATTTTATCCTGATTTGCCGCTAATTCTGCTTGATAAAAACGTAAATACTGCATCGTACGCGCAAATGCTTTTTCATAATACCACGGCTGCAACCAAAGTGCAAATACCTGTATTCCTGTACCATAAACAGATAAACGTTCTAAATCAATCTGTTTAGCATTTTTGCGCAAGCGCTGCCCATCACAATAGAGTTTTACCACTGTATCACAATGTGTGTCTGCATAGCTTCTCATAGCCTAATAGCTTCCTCCTTTTGTTCCCTATTGTATAATCATATGGTAAAAAATACAATAAAAATCCAAAAATGCGCAGCAAAAAAACCATCTAAAACTACTTAGATGGTTTCCTGAATCATTCTTGTACGCAAAACGGCTGCAAACGATTTTTTGCTTCTTCGTCTACATATACTTCTAAATATACACCCTCTGCACGATGTTCTTCCTGTAAAATCTCACATCTGCCATGTACCCAGCCTGTCAATGCACCTTCGGTATAAGGCAAAAGCACCTGCATAGCATGACGGAAACTTTTCAATACCGTTTCAATGGCAGACAGCATTTGTTCTAAGCCCGTTTGTCTTGTTGCGGAAATCTGTACCATTTCTTGCGCGTGTCTGTCTAGCGGCAAAGGCAATTCCACTTCGCGGTCCATTTTGTTGTATACCGTAATCACTGGTTTGTCTTCGCAGCCCAATTCTCGCAATGTATCATAAATGACCTGCATTTGTTCTTCGCGATTTGGATTGGACGCATCTACCACATGCAACAAAATATCTGCATATTGCAATTCTTCTAATGTTGCGCGAAATGCTTGTATCAAATGGTGTGGTAATTTTTGTATAAAACCTACTGTATCTGAAAGCAAGATTTCCGAACCATTTGGCAATATCACTTTGCGGGTTGTAGTATCCAAAGTTGCAAATAATTTATCTTCTGCCAGTACGCCTGCTTGTGTCAATGTATTCAGCAGTGTAGATTTTCCCGCATTGGTATACCCTACCAAAGACACTTGAGGTGTACCTTTCTTTCCTCTTTGGGTACGCAACAATTCGCGATGGATACGAATTTCTTGGGACTCTCGATTCAATTCCGCAATACGTTCTTTGATATGTCTGCGGTCGGTTTCAAGTTTCTTTTCCCCCGGACCTCTGGTACCAATCCCACCGCCCAGACGGGACATAGAAACCCCCATACCAGTCAAATGAGATAAGCGATATTTGAGCTGTGCCAATTCTACCTGTATTTTCCCTTCTCCAGAAATCGCACGTCCTGCAAAAATATCCAATATCACAATGGTACGGTCCATTACTTTTGTATCTAGCATTTTTTCTAAATTTTTCAACTGTGCTGGAGAAAGTTCATCATCACATACAATTCCTGTTGCATCATAGGTACGCAGCATCATTTGCAATTCTTCTATCTTGCCCTTTCCAATATAATGCCCTGGGTGTATGCGTTCTCGTTTTTGTACTGTACGTGCTACGACAGAAGCACCGGCAGTATGTACCAGTTCTTCCAATTCGTCCAAACACGCTTCTGTTTCCATTTTTTGACGCTTGTCACGTTCTTCTAAATCAATCCCCACTAAAATGAGTCTTTCTTCTACCGCTTCATTTTCATGCAACTGTTTTGCCATGCTCTACTCCTTTCTATTCTTGCGCAACGCTCAGCGCAGCCAAACGCCATCGAAAGAAAATCTTGCTGGACCTGTCATATAGATATGATTGTCCGCTTCTCTCCATTCGATTTCCAATGTACCACCCAAAAGCTGTATTCTGACCTTACGTTCACACAATCCATTGAGTACCGCCGCAACCAATGTTGCACAAGCACCTGTACCACATGCCAATGTTTCACCGCTGCCTCTCTCCCATACACGCATGCTCAAATGGGTACGGTCTATGACTTGCGCAAATTCGATGTTTGCTTTTTTGGGAAAAATAGGGTGTATTTCTGTCAAACTGCCATATTTTTCGACTGGAAACTGTGCCACCTGTTCCACAAATGTCACAGCATGGGGATTGCCCATAGAAACACAAGTAAAAGCAAAATCTTGGTCTAAAATATGCAGTTTTTCCCCAATCACAGGTTCTTTTTCGCTGCATACTGGAATTTTGTCCGCCGCTAAAATCGGTTCTCCCATATCGGCTGTCACCGCAATGACAACACCATTTTGAATATGTAACCGCAAAACTTTGATACCGCCCAAAGTTTCGAGTGTAATTTCCTCTTTATCCGTCAATCCTCTTTCGTATACATATTTTGCAATACAACGTACCGCATTGCCGCACATTTCCCCCTCAGAACCATCTAGGTTGAACATACGCATACGAAAATCTGCCACATCAGAATCCAAAATCAAAACCAAACCATCTGCACCAATCCCGAAATGACGTTCGCTCATAGCCACAGCCAACATCTCTGGATTGCGTACTTCTTCCTCCATGGCATTGATATAAATATAATCATTTCCACAGCCTTCCATTTTGGTAAAGCGCATTTCTTTTCCTCCTCATGCTATGATATACCATATGTACAGACGGCAAAAAGCCGTCTGTATTGCCGATTTGCTGTTTCTCTGTTGCTTTTGAAAATTTTTGATTTCCAAAATTGATATTATGGTCGATGTGTCGCATGAGAAAATTCTGTTTCCTCGCCCACATCGCCATAAAAACGCAACGACCACAAAGCCGCTAAACCGACCAACGCAAAAATCACGCGGGCAAGCCAAAAAGCGGAGCCATGAAAGAGCGTTGTCACAAGGTCAAAACCAAAAAATCCAATCAGTCCCCAGTTCAATGCCCCAATAATGATAAGCGTCAAAGCAATATAATTCCCAATTCTCATAAAAATTCGCCCTCCTATGATGACAATTCTGCAAAAGCGGCGAAAAGCAAATCTGTAAAAACACAGGTCGACTTTTCGGCTTTTGCAGTGCATCGCAAGATGCTATTCAAAACAGATATATCTGTAACCATAGTATTGCGTCATTTTTGATTTTTTATGAAAAAATTTTTTCAACTGTATTGGAAAAATCTACCCCTTTGAGATTACCCACAGCGGAATAACTGGGTTGTCCAGAGAAAATCAATTGCATCACCTGTGCAATATCTTCTTGTGATACGGCTTCTATTTTTTGTATCACTTCTTCCATTTCCTGCACTGCGCCACGCAGCAGCAGCGCAGAACCAGCCGCCGTCATACGATTGAGCGTACTTTCCGCACCCATAATAAAATTACTAATCATTTGTTCTTTTGTGACATGCAATAAATCTTTGGAAACGCCTTCTTTTCGTATGGCATTGATTTCTCTTGCAATACTTTGATACACAATTTCTGCTTGCGCAGGGTTCATACTAGCACAAATCGAAAACAAACCAGTATCTGCAAATGCGGTCGTATAGCTATAAATAGAATATGTCAAACCTTGTTCCTCACGTATTTTTTGAAACAAACGCGAACTCATACCCCCGCCAAATATGGTTTGAAACACTGCCAAAGCATACTTGAGCGCATGTTCTCGTTCCAAGCCCGGAAACGCAATACAGGTATGCAATTGTTCAATGTCTTTTCTTTTTTGTATGCGCACCATTTGATAAGACGCTTTTGTCTGGTAGGGCTGATAGGGTTGTTTTGCATGCCATCTGCCAAAATATTGATTCAAAAGCTCTAACATCTGTTCACGTTGAAAATTACCTGCTACTGAAATCACAATATTGTCTGTATGATAATTTTTTTCATAATATCCGCGAATACGTTCTGCTGTCAATCCAGCAATGCTTTCCTCTGTTCCCAATATCGGCATGCCCAAACTGCTGTTTTGCCATATGCCATCTTGCAAACAATCATGCACCAATTCTTCTGGTGCATCGTCATACATATAAATTTCTTCCTGTATGACATTTCTTTCTTTTTCTACTTCTTCTTGTGCAAAAGCCGGATGTAATAACATATCTCTCATAACATCCATTGCTTTCTGTACATGCTTATCTAATACACGGGTATGATAACAAGTATATTCTTTTGTGGTATACGCATTGATTTGACCGCCTAATGCGTCCATTTCCTCCGCAATTTGGCGTGCAGTGCGATTTTGTGTACCCTTAAACATCATATGCTCAATATAATGAGAAACACCATTTTCGTTTGGTCTTTCGTTTCTGCTGCCATTTTTGACCCAAATGCCAAAGGAGATACTGCGCACATAGCCAATTTCTTCCAAGACCACTTGTATGCCATTTTCCAATCTTTCTATGCTCAGCATGTTTTGACCTCCTATATTGTTTGGAGTGTTTTTTCTGTATTTGCTTATTTTTTATTATACAGAATCCAAAACACCCCTGCAAGAATATTATCATTATTATGACATTTGCTGATACGCTCTATACTGTCTTTTTCCTACCTTTTTCACATAAAAAACTCTGACGCAAAATAGCATCAGAGTCTTTTGACTGCGGATAACAGGACTTGAACCTGCACGGTTGCCCGCTGGAACCTAAATCCAGTGCGTCTGCCAATTCCGCCATATCCGCATATTACAAAATTCAATTTTAGTTACAAAAATAGATACCTATATACAAAATAACGCTGCACATTCTCTCATGCAGCGCTTTTATGAACCAGGAGGGATTCGAACCCCCGACCCACGGCTTAGAAGGCCGTTGCTCTATCCAGCTGAGCTACTGATTCACAATACAAAAAGCAATAAAAAAAAGCGGGTGATGAGAATCGAACTCACGTGTTCAGCTTGGAAGGCTGACATTCTACCATTGAACTACACCCGCA
>CALWSU010000046.1 GCA_944384295.1 uncultured Lachnospiraceae bacterium
TTTGTGTGGCATTTTTTCACTTGTATTTTCAAACATCATTTCTGTATTTTTATTTTCATGTTAAAGTAACAGATTCCAATGTTTTGCAATATTTTGCAAGAATTGATATAAGATATATCATCAGGCAACGCCTAACACAGATAATATTGGCACGCCTGCTGCTACCTGCTGCATCATTTTTTCTTTACAATCTTCGTAGCATTGGAAAATACGCAATGCTTTTTCTTCATCGCCATATACTTTCCAATATCCAACACGTTTATAATTGCGCCCTTTTTGCTGTATGAATGCAAACACATCGGCGACAGGATAGCCTAAGAAAAATCCAATTTCATGTGGAAATTCATGGTATTGCTGCATTCTTTTGCGCAAATGTCGAATGGCTTGTGCTACGATATTTTTTTCCTCCACAGCAAGAGGATAACCAATGGATTCCAGATAACGCCGCACAGAAGCCGCCTTCAAATAACGCTGCATGGCTTTTTGTCGATAAACGAGTATAAAAACACGCTTTTGACAGCTATATAAATAGACCACGCAAATCCCCTTTGCAGATAATTGGCGTTGATATTTTTCAATTTCTTCTCGATATTGCGGCAATGCCTGCAACGGAATCGAAAATAAATTTGCTTGTTTGCGTCCCAACAAAGTAGGGGCAGCATGTTGAATTAATTCTGCTTCAAAAAACGACATTGTCTGGCTCCTTTCTCATGATTTTAGTTAGCATAAGCTAACATATTGCCAAAAAAAATTAACATTTACAACCGTGTTCCGCCAATATGCGTTTGAGTGCGGAAGAAGAACTGCTATGGGAACGCGCAATACAGATATTATTTTTTTCCGCTTCCTGTACTGCCCCTGTCGCCATAATATGCGAAACGGTTGAAGTAAACAGTATAATCAAATCTGCCTGCCCAATTTGAGAACGAAAATTGCCAGGCAACTGCGTAAATACTTTGCTTTTGCATTTGAATTTTTTGCAAATATCCATATATTGGCGTACCATACGGTCATGACCGCCTACAATGACTACACTCATGGCAAAACCTCCTGTTTGTTTTTTTTGTTGCAATGTTTGTGGTGTTTTTTGCCTGTTTCAGTTAGTTTGTGCTAACCTATGTATAAAAAATAGTGGTTAGCAATCGCTAACTTATGTATGGATAATAACATGTATTTTCATAGCTGTCAAGTAGTATTTTTCTATTTTTTGAAATTTTTACAAACCATATATGAAACTTTCCTACCCATCGTCTATGGCTATGTTATAATGAGTTCAAATATGATATTGTATGATAGGTAGGTGAAATCCTTATGTTTTTTACAAAGAAAAATGAATTTTACGGTTCCCATTTAGAAAATGCGATTGCGCAAGTAAAAGAAGGTGTGATTTCCTATTTGCCGCAGATTTTTTGTGTTTTTGCAGAATCTTCTCAGAAACATAAAAAAACCGCAGCAAATTTTTTATCTGAAATTCTAAATCATATTTCTATCAGTACGATTTACAAAATTGATGCACAAATGCGTGACACAACTTCCATAGAATGGAGTATCCATTGGCGTACTTATCATATCCAAGATTTTATGACAAAACAAATGTCAGAGGCAGAAAAACGGGCTGTGTTGATTTTTGCATCTTTTCACCCCAATGGATATATTCGCGAACAAGCCATACAAGCATTGGCAAAATACCAAAATACTTTGCCCTATTTGCTTCTTAGATGCAATGACTGGGTTATTCCGGTTCGACAAACTGCACTAGATTTATTGCCTTCTGTATGCATGAATGCAAGCCATGCAGAAATCTTATTTGCATTACCTATCATGAAAAAACTACAAAGAAGTGAGCGATGTGATTATACTGCAATTTTTTCTATTGTGTTACAGATTTTTCAAAACAACCCTATGCTGTTACGGCAAGGCTTAGAAAGTGAAGACGTTCGTACAAGAAGATTTTGTATCTCACTGCTCAATCATGTAAAAGATATAGATTCCGCATATTTGACAAATTATATTGTAAAGGAAAAAGACCCTTTTCTGCGCAAAATATTGTTTCAAACAATGCCACAAAATGTAAATCGATTAATGATAAGCAAACAATTCCTGCATGATAAATATCCGCCCAATCGCATTTTGGCTTTGCAATATTTCGCAGAACATCATATGGAGGGTACTTTGGAAATCGCGATACAAATGTTATTAGACAAAAATGCAAGAGTGCGTGCTGCTGCACGCGATATTGTTTTATGCCATGCACCCCATTTTGATATACGGCAGATGTATTTAGAGCAACTGAATTCCCATACTGCCATCTGCATATTGGGATTGGGTGAAGTCGGACAAATAGAAGATTGCAATGCGATAGCGCCATTTTTGTGTAATCCTCGCATTTCTGTTTCTTGTGCGGCAATGATTGCTTTGATGCGGTTAGACGCTGAAACATATGTTTCTTGCATCACAAATCTATTACAATCAGAACATAGAAAAATTGTCAAAACTGCTACACTGCTTTTGAAAAAAAATAGGCTCTATGATTGTGAAACCATATTTGCAATACAAAATCAGACTTCTTATGAATATACAAAAATAAAATGTGCATCATTGTTATTTTTGTGCGGGAAATGGAAATCTCTGATTTACGCTTTAGCAATGCTGGGACATGGCTATGAAAATTTAGATACCTGCTGTCTCAATAAAATCCATCAATGGATACTGCATTACAATCGTTCCTACGCAGTTTTATCGGAACTGGAGAAACAGAAGATTCTCACTTTATTGCATGACAAACACAATTTCTTATCCACTGGACTCATACAACATATTTTATTTTTGGTCAAATAAAAAATAGATGTACAAAAAAACAAAAACGGGCTATCATTTGGCGCAGTTTCCTACCACCTATGACTCGCCCGTTTTCTAGGAACATTATAAATACATCACACAATTATGGTATTTCTGCTTTTTGGCTGCTGCCATGCTGCAAGTAATGCTGTTTCATACATTGCAAAGTTTCTTCGCTCAAAACATGTTCCAAACGACATGCGTCTTGCTCTGCAACTTCAGCACGCACACCCAAAAATATCAAACATTCTTTGATAAAACAATGTCTATCATAAATATTTTGCGCAATTTGCAAACCACTTTCTGTCAAAAGCAATTGTCCGATATTGCCTATGGTCACATATCCTGCTTCCTTCAAAATACCAACCGCACGGCTAACACTTGGCTTGGAAACGCCCAATTCTGTTGCGACATCTACCGCGCGTGCAATGCCATTGCGTTTTTGCAATACCAAAATTGCCTCTAAATAATTTTCCCCCGATTCCTGTAATTTCATGAAAAAACCTCCATCATCGCAATTTACAAGAATTTACAATAGATTATTGTATTGCAACAATCATTTTGACACCATCTGGGCTATCTTGTGTATAAGTGAATGTCAATACATCACCTGCATTTGCATTGGTCAATTGTTCTGCAACAGTTTCATCTGTAAATTGAAATGCGCCAAAGGAACCATCCGATAATGTCATTTCTGCGGTATGACCGTCAGATAAACCACCAAAAGTTGCTGTAACGGTCGTTCCTTCTACCACAGGTTTTGTTTCTGGATCTTGATTTTGTGTTTCATTCTGAGATGGTATCTCTACTGGCACTACATCAGAAATACTGTAAAGGTATTTGGGATTTTCGATTCCATCTGCATATGTATTTTCGGTCATTGTGATTTCCCATGTACCAATGATATCTTTGTCTTCCATCGTGGAAATCAATTTCACTTCTGCCTGTACATTGCCATTCTCTTCTCCTAACAATGTCAATTTTGTTTCACATAAACCAATATCGCCACGTCCAAAACGATATGCGTCTAAACTTTCGTCATATGTCACACGTGCAGAAACTTCTTCTGGCAATTCTAATAAATCGTCATAGTCCGCAAACAAAGCAATTGCCATTTCTTGCACTGCTTTTCTTGGCAACGTAATGCTTTCGTCATCGACTTGCGCCAGTGTATGCTCTGCACCATACGCCCCTACAAAATAGGATAATGCAGTCCAGAAAAATACAGGGTCTTTGGGTTCATATTCCAACCCATTTTCCAGCATACAGCGTACCAAAGCATCTGCTGGCTCTACCATAGAATCAATGCTTTCTTGTGTCACTTCCTTTTCTTGTGTTTGTGTTTGTTCTGTGTCATTCTGCGCATTTGCGGTTTGTTCCGCCTGTGGCGTACATGCGGTCAAACTCATCATCAAAGTTGCAATCAAAATATATGCGATTCTTTTTTTCATTTGGATTCCCTCCTTAAAAATCTATAAAAATCTATGTACTGTGCAAATTGCGTCATACACCCTTCTATCATACCAGTTTACACGTTCAATATAAATAATCTATGACGAAAATCTTTCTTTTTTTTGAATTTTTTTTCGTGTTGTTTTGACATTTGCTTATTTTATCACAAATTTTGTATCATTTTATACATTTGTCAAAATTTTACAGAAGTATAAAAAAGTTATTGACAACTAATGTTAGCAGCGAGAAACTTATTGCAAATAAATTAGTTAATGCTAACACAAATGATATTGCATTGTCAATATGGTGAAACAGATAAGGACGGATGCGTATGGGAGGAGGCGCTTATATGCCTTTGGCTATGGCTCAAAGAGGAAAAGTAGAAACCATCAAAAAAATCAATGACAAAGATGAAGTCAAACGATTTTTAGAAAGCCTAGGTTTTGTCGTTGGCAGTGAAGTTATGGTTGTATCTGAATTAAGTGGAAATATGATTGTAAATATCAAAGATTCCAGAGTAGCAATCAGCAAAGCAATGGCAACTAGAATTTTTGTATAAGGAAGGGACAATATGGAAGAAAACAAAACATTACGTACCGCAAAAATCGGGGAAACCGTGACCGTGACCAAACTCAATGGCACAGGACCTGTCAAACGTCGTATTATGGATATGGGCATCACAAAAGGCACACAAATTTTTGTGCGCAAAGTTGCGCCATTGGGTGACCCTGTCGAAATCACTGTGCGCGGCTATGAGCTTTCTTTGCGCAAAGCAGATGCAGACATGATTTTTGTACAATCATAAATACTTTGATTTCTGTTTGACTGTATCCTATCAGAGAACAGAAATCTTTTTTTGCCACTAGGTTAGAAGTGGCTAACATTTATATGAGGAGGCTTACTATGGCAATCAAAATTGCGCTTGCCGGAAATCCAAATTGCGGCAAAACAACTTTATTCAATGCACTGACTGGTGCAAATCAATTTGTTGGAAACTGACCCGGTGTTACCGTGGAAAAAAAGGAAGGCAAATGGAAAGGCGATAAAGATGTTATTATCATGGACTTGCCCGGGATTTATTCCCTTTCCCCCTACACTTTAGAAGAAGTGGTAGCCAGAAATTATTTGATTGAAGAACGTCCAGACGCCATCTTAAATATTGTAGATGGTTCTAATTTGGAAAGAAACCTTTATTTGACCACACAATTGACAGAGCTTGGGATTCCTGTTGTGGTTGCAATCAATATGATGGACGTTGTCGCAAAAAATGGCGATATGATACAAACAGAACGTTTGGCAAAAGAATTGGGCTGCCCTGTGTACAGCATCTCTGCTTTGAAAGGGACTGGTATACAAGAAGCGGCACAAGCCGTCGTTGCAGCGGCTGCCAAACATGCAACCGTACCACAGCATAGCTTTGCACCTTCTGTAGAGGAAGCATTGAGTGACATACTAGCAAAATTGCCAAACAATATACCACAAGAATTGAAACGTTTCTATGCCATCAAATGCTTTGAACGCGATGAAAAAATCCCCATTGCATTACGTACTGCGCCAGGGATAGAAGAAATCATTGCAAATACAGAAAAAGAATTAGACGACGACAGCGAAAGCATCATTACAAATGAGCGTTACACTTATATCGGACAAATCATACAGCATTGTTATCAAAAGAAAAATAAAGGCGGTCTGACTACCTCGGATAAAATCGACCAAATTGTGACCAACCGTTGGTTGGCATTGCCGATTTTTGCAATTGTGATGTATATTGTGTATTATATCTCTGTCACTACCATTGGTACATATGTCACAGATTGGACAAATGATGGTTTATTTGGTGATGGGTTCTATCTCTTTGGCAATGGACGCGCTGCCTATGAAGAAGCAAACGAAGCATATACATTAGAAACTCAAAAAATTGACGCATTTTTAGCAGAAGCAACCGCGGAGGGCATTGATATTTCTACCGCAGAAAGTGACCCTATTGCATTTGCAGCAGAAGCGGCACAAGTCACCGCTTCCGTTACAATCACAGCAGAAGATGAATCTACACAAATACTGCCTGTTACCATACAAGATTATGAAATCGCATTGCAGGCAGAAGAACCTGCTGTAGAAGATTTCGGCACATGGATTCCCGGAATCCCTGTGATTGTTGGCAATGTATTAGAAAAATTACAGGTTGCGGATTGGCTGCAAGGCTTGATTTTAGATGGTATCATCGGCGGCGTTGGTGCTGTATTGGGCTTTGTACCACAAATGCTGGTATTATTTATTTTCCTTGCATTCTTGGAAGGCTGTGGCTATATGGCGCGTATTGCCTTCATCATGGACCGTATCTTCCGCAAATTCGGTTTAAGCGGGAAATCCTTCATTCCTATGTTGATTGGTACTGGCTGCGGTGTACCAGGCGTTATGGCTTCGCGTACCATTGAAAATGACCGTGACCGTAAGATGACCATTATGACCACAACTTTTATTCCTTGTGGCGCAAAATTGCCAATCATTGCATTGATTGCTGGTGCATTGTTCTCTGGTGCGTCTTGGGTTGCGCCTAGTGCATATTTTGTTGGCATCGCGGCAATCATCATTTCTGGTATTATATTAAAGAAAACAAAAATGTTTGCTGGTGACCCTGCGCCATTTGTTATGGAATTGCCAGCATATCACTTGCCTACGATTGGCAGTATATTGCGCAGTATGTGGGAAAGAGGTTCTTCTTTTATCAAAAAAGCAGGTACTATCATTTTATTATCTACCATTGTCATTTGGTTCCTGTCCAACTTTGGTTTCACAGAAAACGGATTTGGTATGGTAGACGATTTAAGCAATGGTTTGTTAGCAAATATCGGTTCTGCTGTTGCATGGATTTTTGCACCTCTTGGCTGGGGTGAATGGCAATCTGCTGTTGCGGCAGTAACTGGTCTGGTTGCAAAAGAAAATGTGGTTGGTACATTTGGTGTATTATTCGGCTTTGCAGAAGTTGCAGAAGACGGTATGGAATATTGGGCAACCTTATCCGCGTTCTTCACACCAGCAGCAGCATATAGCTTCTTGGTATTCAATCTGTTGTGTGCGCCTTGTTCTGCGGCTATTGGTGCCATCAAACGCGAAATGAATAGTGCAAAATGGACATGGTTCGCCATCGGTTATCAAACTTTATTTGCATACTTAGTATCTTTCTGTGTATATCAAATCGGTTCTGTCATCAGTGGAGATGTTGGCTTTGGATTTGGTACGATACTAGCTATACTCATCATTTGCGGCGGTATTTATATGATGATTCGTCCAGAGCAAAAACAAAAGGTATTACAAGCAAAGGTAACCGCATAAACATAAACAAAAAGGAGTGTTACCAATATGGGAACCTATATTGTAGGCGGGATATTAGTCATTCTTATCCTTGCGATTATACGCAAATTATACAAAGATAAAAAAAGTGGCAAAGGCTGCGGCGGAAACTGTGCCGGTTGTAAAGGCAATTGCCCTCACTAAATTAAATTAAATTAAATAAAATATCATATCTGTTTATCTTCTCAAAAGGGACTGCTTCGTTGCAGTCCTTTTTTACGTTTATGATACGATTTAACCCTCTATATCATACAATCACGAAACAGAAACGATACGAATGTATTTACTGATAAATAATAATTAATTATCGTTTTTCGATAAATAATATTTGACAAACAATAATACAGAATCTATAATGATGTTACATCAACATAAAATTGATAAAATTTATATTGTTAGGAGAGGATACTATGATGTGGAACACAAATCGGTCTGTAATATTATCCTGTATATGCACCAAAATTGTGATTTTAATGTCCATACTATTTTTATGCACTGCGCCATTTTGGGTAAAATTTTATATACAATATACCTATACAGAGGTCGATATGATGAAACCACTTCTATGCACCATTTATATCACTGGCATCGTAGCGATGATATTGCTTTTTTGTTTGAATCAATTGCTTGCAAATATCAAGAACAATGATATATTCACTTTCAAAAATGTAAGTCTTTTGAGAATCATATCTTGGTGTTGTTTTGCAGCAGCTTTGATACTTTTATTATCTGGACTTTATTATATTTTATTTTTATTTGGCGCGATTGGCGCAGGCTTTTTTGGTTTGATACTGCGTGTTGTAAAAAATGTCATTGAACAAGCGGTAATCATTAAAACAGAAAATGATTTCACAATTTAACAGGAGGAATCTACTATGCCGATTATTGTAAATCTTGATGTTATGATGGCAAAACGCAAAATTTCTTCTGGAGAATTAGCATCTCGTATTGGCATCACACCTGCAAATTTATCCATATTGAAGAATAACAAAGCAAAAGCCATTCGATTTTCTACGTTAGAAGAAATTTGTCGTGTTTTAGATTGTCAACCAGGTGATATATTAGAATATCAAAAAGAAGATAATATGGAAGAAAGGAAGGAGATATTATGACAAACGCAAATCTTTTGCAGCAACCAAACAACAGCAATCCATCTTCGCCAGCCATTCCTGAAAATAGCCAAAAATATACACCCACAAAAACAGATGGTATCTTTGCAATTTTTTGTTATATATTATCTTATTTATATGTTGCATGGGTATTTCCGTTTGAACCTGCACTTTCAACTGCTTTGTTTATTTTATTCTTTATCATATTTGGTATTCTTTATGGGAAAACATGCGGTTTTCAACAAACAAAAACATCAATTCCATATCTGATATTACTGCTTTTGGCTGCCATTCGCTTCATTATTTTTGATAATGACTTTCCAGCAGTTTTACTGTTTTTATTTGTCAGCCTTATGGCGGTATATTGGATATGTGTATTTTCTCGCAAGCGGATTTGTTTGCAGCAAGCAGAACAAAAAGATAACATTTCTTCCTTGCTGATTTGGGATTTATGCAACCAATTGTTTCTTGTTGCATTTGTGCATTTTGGTTCTGGTTTTGAAAGCTTACGCAGTTTATTTGGAAAGAGAAACAACAGCAAAACATTGGTACAAGTTCTCATTGGCATATTAATTTGTATCCCTGTTTCCTTTGTTGTGATTCAATTGTTATGCAGTGCAGACATTGTATTTCATAATTTACTAGATTTATTATTTACAAAGATTTTTAGTAATATCTATATTTCGATATTGAAATTTTTTCTAGCAATACCAATATGGTGTTATCTCTTTGGTCTTTTTTATGGTAATTTCAGAAACCGTACTTTTCATGGCATTTCCAATCGTCAGATTGAAACTATCAGAACAGGTATGCGTAAAATGCCAAAAGCAACTGCATATACCATTTTAACAATGCTCAATTTGATATATATATTGTTTTTTGTATCACAATCTGCATATTTGTTTTCTGGTTTTTCCAATCTTTTGCCAATGGGCTTTACGTACGCGCAATATGCAAGAGAAGGGTTTTTCCAGCTTTGTGCGATTGCTTTTATCAATTTTATGATTACATGGTTATCTTTTATCATAATAGAAAAAAAGGACAAAAATCCCAAAACACTGACCATAGAAATCATGTTGCTCTCATGTTTCACATTATTATTTATTGCCACTGCCCTCAGCAAAATGGTAATGTATATTAATTTTTATGGTTTGACTCGTTTGAGAATTTATACCGCATGGTTTATGATAGTATTGTTCCTACTATTTCTTTTGATTATGGCAAAGAGCATTTTCAAATTCCATATTTCCAAAGCAGCTTTTTTGATATTTTGTGTTAGTTTTTTTGTACTATGTTTTTCTAATATAGATGGTATGATAGCAAAGTATAACATCACAAGATTTGAAAAAGGTACATTAAGTACTTTTGATGCTGCTGATTACAAAAACCTTTCTGCTGGGGCTGTGCCATATTTATATGAATTTTATCAAAATATTTCAGAAGATGGTGCATATATCGGAACGGTTGCCTTTGAAACAGGAAATACAGACAAAGGTATCTTGGCATTATCTCCAGAAGAACGGATACAATTAAAATCAGACTTAAAAATGATATTAGAAAGACGTGACCGCAGCCATACTTGGTATTATGGAGATTTTAAGACATTTAACTTACAAGATTATGCTGCACAAAAACTTGTTTTTGATTCTAAAAAATAAAACGTACCAAAAAAGAGACTATAACGAAATATAAATTTCGTTACAGCCTCTTTTTTATATGACGCAATTATGCTTTTTTCTTGTTATATTCTTCCAGTTCCAGAATTGCATCTTTGATCATTTGTTCTGTAATTGGATAAGGTGTATAGTCCAAATCATATTTCTTTACTGCTTCTGCCAGTACAGGATCCAGTTCATCTACAGATACTTCGATATCTGCCAGTTTTGTAGGCAGTTCCATACCTTTGTAGAAATCATAGAATCTATCCAGTTTGTCATACTGTTTATCCAGTGTCAACAGAACCAGTGTACCATAAGCAACCACTTCGCCATGACGATGTCTTTCTTCTACCTGAGGCAGAATAGTCATACTATTGAACAGAGCATGTGCCAAGTTTGTGTTGTATTTATGGGAGTCAACCATGTTGGAAACCATACCTGTGTTGATGAAGATATCCAATGCAACCATTTCGATGGCTTCGGAAGCGCGGTTGTTTTTGCAGTCTTCCATTGCTTGCACACCGTATTTCAACAGAGGTTCTGTACAGCAGCCGCTCAATGCAACACCAGCCTGTTCAGACAGTGTCAATTCGTCTTCTTTGCCTCTTGCGGAGAATTTTACTTCGATTTCTTTACTCATACCATCGCCGATACCAGCCCACAGGAACTGTGCAGGTGCTTCTGCGATTACTTTTGTAGAAATGAAGATATGCACAGGAGGTCTATCTACACGGAAGAATGTACGGAATACATGGTTTGGATAGTAGTAGATACCCAATGCAGAGTTACATGCGCAAGTGGAAGCGATAGTAGGGAATGTGAAATAAGGTTTTTTCAGGTTGTGTGCAACCAGTTTACCAGTATCAATCGCTTTCCCACCGCCCAGACAGAAAATCATATCTGCGTTTTTGACAACATCTTGCTGTTGCAGTTCTTCTGCATATTCAAATGCAGCTTCGCCAGGGAATACAACATATTCAATTTTTACCTGACCATCTTTTGTTGCTTCGTCCAAATATTTTTTTGTAGCATTGATGGAGATTTCATCGCTGATGACAACTGCTTTTGTACCATAAGGGCTGCAAACAGCATCAATTTCACGATATGCGTCTTCGCCTGCGCTGTAACCTGGGAAAAATACAGAATAATTACTCATTTTCATTCTCCTCCTATTTTGTTTGGTTTGACATCAGGCAGTTATAGAAACTGCCTGATGCAATAATAATTTGATAAGTGATGATATCACTTAGTTTGTTGCTTTGCTTGCTTTATATTTTCTGATTGCGTCTGCCAGTTTGGGCAGGATTACTTTTACATCGCCTA
>CALWSU010000047.1 GCA_944384295.1 uncultured Lachnospiraceae bacterium
GTTTTTTGCCTGAAGCTAAAGCTCCCTGATTCCCCCGGCATAGCCGGGGGTTTTTATTGGATTCACCAATAAAAAATGGATCAAGCAATTTTTGCTTGACCCATTTTGGTTTATTTATAGAATATTATTCGTTATCTACTTTGTACATATGTTTGATCAAATCCAGAGCTTTGTTGCTGTAACCCCATTCATTGTCATACCAGCTTACCAGTTTTACAAAGTTATCATTCAGTGCAATACCTGCTTTTGCGTCAAAAATGGAAGTATGTGCATCAGATAAGAAGTCAGAAGAAACTACATCGTCTTCTGTATAATCCATAATGCCCTTCATTTCGTTTTCGCAAGCACGTTTTACAGCTGCTTTGATTTCTTCATAAGTTGCAGGTTTTTCCAAACGGCATGTCAAGTCTACAACAGATACGTCAATTGTAGGAACACGGAAAGACATACCTGTCAGTTTGCCGTTCAAATGAGGAATTACTTTACCTACTGCTTTTGCTGCACCTGTGCTGGAAGGAATGATATTTGCAGAAGCTGAACGACCGCCTCTCCAGTCTTTTTTAGAAGGACCGTCTACAGTTTTCTGAGTTGCTGTTGTAGAATGTACTGTAGTCATCAGACCTTCGATGATACCAAAGTTATCATCAATTACTTTTGTCAGAGGTGCCAGACAGTTTGTTGTGCAAGAAGCATTGGAAACAATTGTCATATCTTTTGTATAGGTATTGTTATTTACACCCATAACGAACATAGGTGCATCTGCGGAAGGTGCGGAAATGATAACTTTCTTTGCACCGCCGTTGAAGTGAGCAGATGCTTTATCCATTGTAGTAAACAGACCTGTGGATTCCAATACATATTCTGCGCCAGCTTCTTTCCAAGGAATATCCTTAGGATCCATAATGTTATAAACAGTTACAACATGACCATTTACAACCAGTTTGCCGTCTTTTTCTTCCATTTTGCCATTGAAGCGACCATGTGCAGAATCATATTTGAGCATGTACATCATATACTCAACATCAATAAAAGGATCGTTTACAGCTACAACCTCTACATCGCCTCTTTCGATTGCAGCACGGAATACCAAACGTCCAATACGTCCAAAACCATTAATACCTACTTTTACCATATTCAATTCCTCCTCTTTGATTATCTATGATGTGATTATCGTAGTTCGGCAAGGTAATCACTCATATGCTTAGTATACCACAAAATTCTGTAACTACAAAGCAAAATTAAAACGTTTTTTGTATGATTTTGCGATTTTTAACATTTGCTGGTATCTCAAAGTAAAATTTCACTTTTTGTATACAATATAAAGAATAATTTGTGTAATCAAGACAATTATAAAAGGATAAAACAAAATAAATTGACAAAAAAGATAATTTTTAGTTTTTGTATTTGTTCATTTTGTTATTTCCCAATCATTGTATTTTTTGATTTTCACATTATTTTGAAAATATCAATATTCTGGTTTGGTGAGTAAGTCTACCAAAGAAAGTACAAACATGGCAATGGATACACAAACAGCCACTGCACTTACTACAAAACGTGCAATTTTCATATTAGATTCCACCCTTTCTGTAAAAATATTGCATTTTGAATGAGTTTATTTTATCATGTAGTTACTATAATGTAAATAAAATCGGAGGTTCAAAATGTTCTTTATTGGCGGAATTTCAAATGGAAAATGTATTTTTGATTTTTCACAAACTATGGTTTGCAAACAATGTGGGCATAGTGGTACACTGACTGTTTTTATGACCTATTGGGTATTTACATTCTTTTTTATTCCTATTTTTAAATGGAAGAAACAATATTTTGCAGAAACCAGTTGTTGTCATACGATTTATTCTTTGCCAAACCACATTGGAAAAGCAATCGCACAAGGACAACAAATTACAATCGTAGATAGCGATTTGACTCCAATTCATCAGGGAAATCATATTGCTTATTGTCCAGAATGTGGTTATCCTTTGCAATCGGATTTTACATTTTGTCCCAAATGTGGACATAGGCTTTTTTAAATGGTACTGTATAGACCACTAAGGCTGTAAGGTATTGCGCAATTGCTTCAAAACTCTTTTTTCAATGCGCGATACCTGCACTTGTGAAATACCTAGTTTTTTTGCAATTTCGGTTTGTGTTTTATCTGAAAAATATCGTAAAGAAATAATTTGCCTTTCTCTTGGTGCTAATGTTTTTAATGCGTCTTGTAAAAAAATACGATTTACAATCAAATCTTCTTCTTCTATCCCTAACTGTTCTTCAACCGTAATTTCATTTCCCTCCCCATTCTGATAAACAGATTGTGACAAACTTTCTACACTTCGTCCAGCCTCCATGGCTTCAATCAATTCTTCGACTGGTACTTCTAATGCTTGTGCCAATTGTGCGATTGATACTTCTTGTGTTTGTGAAGACTGTAATTGTTCCTGCATACGAAGTGCCCGCAGATATAATTCTTTCAAAGAACGACTGACTTTGATCATACCATTATCACGAAAGAATCTTCGGATTTCTCCTAATATCATCGGTACGGCATAAGTGGAAAACTGTACATCATATGTAAAATCAAATTTTTCAATGCATTTGAGCAAACCAATGGTACCAATTTGAAATATATCTTCTACTTCTTGTCCTCTTGTAGAAAATCGTTTGACCACACTCCAGATTAAACCTGCATTTTCTTCTATCAAGGTTGCTTTTGCAGAATCGTCGCCCTGCTGTGCACGTTGAATCAATTCTTTTGTCCGATCCAAATGCACCACCTCATTCCGCAGAGATTTGTTTTTCCATATAAACTCTTGTCCCATTTTGTGGGCTGCTTTCTACACGTATCATATCCATGAATGTTTCCATAATGGTAAATCCCATACCAGAACGTTCCAATTCAGGTTTTGAGGTATATAAAGGTTCCATCGCTTGTGATACATTTGATATGCCAATTCCATGGTCTGCAATTTCAATATAAAATTTATTTTCGTCATATGCACAGTATAATTCGACTGTACCGCCCTTGCCTTCATATCCATGTATAATTGCATTGGTGACAGCTTCTGATACGGCTGTTTTTACATCTGTAATTTGTGCTATGGTCGGATTACATTGTGAAAAAAAACCTGCGGCAATCAAACGAGCAAAACTTTCATTTTCTGAAATGGCGTCAAAAAATACACGCATTTGATTTTTCATATTTGTGTCCCTCCTTCCAAATATGCAATCGCTTCTTGCTCTGTTGCAAAATTAGGAAAAAGTTTGTCTAATGCGGAAAGCTGAAAAATCTGTTGTACTTTTTCGTTCGCGCCTGCAACTGCAATCAGTCCGCCTAGCTTTTGTACCAATTTATAACGACCAATCAGAACGCCGATTCCAGAACTATCCATAAAAGATACATTGGTAAAAGAAAATAAAATATGCTTGCATCGAAGGTCTTGCAATTGGTCATCTATTTGATGACGTAAAGACTCGCATATATGATGGTCAATATCACCATCAATTTTTACAATCAAAATATTTTTGTATTGTTGACAAATCGAATTCATAGTATGCCTCCTTTTTCTTCTACTATACCGTAAGAAATACAATTTTCCAGAATATTTGTGATACAAAATCTGCCTTGTCTTTTGCTGTTTATGAAAAAAAGGACAATGAAAAACAAATTTAGACACGCACAGACAAATTCACACATGCATAGAATAGAGCAATAGTCAGTGTGGGGGTGTGCGTATTATGCTTTTGGGTATGGTATGTATGGTATGTTTTTTGGGGTTCAGTTGTAGTGGAACATTTCCACAACCATTGAGCAAGGAAGAAGAAGCAGAAATATTGCAAACATTGCAAAATGGTACAAAACAACAGAAACAGCAGGCACAAGATACTTTGGTTTTGCATAACCTGCGATTGGTTGCACATATTGCAAAAAAATATCAAACGCCACAGAAAGATATGGAAGAATTGATTTCTATTGGAACAGTTGGTTTGATTAAGGCGATACAAACATATGATACCGAAAAGAAAATACGACTGGCATCTTATGCCGCACGATGCATTGAAAATGAGATTTTGATGAATTTACGTGCTAGTAAAAAAACACAAAATGAAATATCTTTATATGAGCCAATTGGAACAGATCGAGATGGAAATGAGATTGTTATGCTAGACCTCATTAATATAGAAGTTCCAGACTTTGCCACAGCATTAGATACCAGAATAGAAACCAAAAAAATGAAAGAAGCAATCACCCAAACGCTTTCCAAAAGAGAACGATTTGTGATTTGTTTACGATATGGATTGGGCAATCAAGACCCTTTGACACAACAAGAAATTGCAAAGAAATTGGGTATTTCCCGTTCCTATGTTTCCAGAATAGAAAAAAAGGCGCTGCAAAAACTGCAAAACGCCTTGTCTGCTTTTCAGGGCTAAAGCCCTGCTACATATTTTTAAAAATATTTTCCTTCTGCAATGATGCGCAATTGATTTTTCAAAATTGCGATTTCTTCTTCATGAAAACATTTTAATACTTCTGCATTGACCTCATCAATGATTTTTGAAATCGGTTCTTCTAATGCCTTTCCTTTTTCCGTTGGTACAACACGTACCTCTCTACGGTCTTCCCGATTGATAACGCGATCGATCAATCCCTTTTTCTGCATACGATCTAACACACCAGATATAGTAGAAGTTTCTAAACATAATATTTCTGATATCTGTTTTGGTGTTGCAAATTCTCTTTGCCATAAGCAACTTAATACACCATATTGAGATGGCGTAATATCATAAGCAGATAGTTTGCTATTCAGATATTGAAATACAGAATGTTGTGCAGTTGTGAGCAAATAATTGATACATTGTGTTAATTCCATAAATGATACCCTTTTCCTTTTTTCTTCACTTCCAACATATATTAGCATAAATAAATTTGAGCAGAAAATCAAGTTTTTTTATTCTTGTTGTGGCAAAAATTTTCGCATCATATCAAAAGCATGCACTTTTTGAGAAAACTTTACTCTTAATTTCTCTTGTGGATGTGGTGCTGATGTCACACTTTCTCCTGCTTCGTTCCATATTTCGGTTACATACATAGAAAATGAATCGCCTTTTGCAGGCATGACTTCAATTTCATCACCAACAGAGAATTTATTTCTTTGTTCTATCCAAGCATATCCATCTGCATCGCTATCGGATTGCACCATACCAATAAAATCATAAGGACGAATATAAGAATTATTGGTATAAATCTGCTGATTGCCGTCTGGCTGCCCATAATAAAATGCAGTGGTATATTCCCGATGGCTTGCTTTTGATACATTTTCTAAATAATATTGTATATTTTTTTCGTAAAGGGCTGGATTTTCAAAATAATCATCAATCGCTTGACGATATGCTTTTATGACAGTCCCTACATAAAATGGCGTTTTCATTCTGCCTTCAATTTTCAAACTAACCACACCAGCTTGTACTAAATCAGGTATATGGTCAATCATACAAAGGTCTTTGGAATTATAAATATAGGTACCTCTTTCATTTTCTTCGATTGGCATATATTGCCCTGGTCGTGTTTCTTCTACAAGATGATATTTCCAACGGCAAGGATGGGCACATGCGCCTTTGTTTGCATCTCTGCCACTCAGATAATTGCTCAATAAACATCTTCCAGAATAGGAAATACACATTGCGCCATGTACAAAAGCCTCAATTTCCATATCTTCTGGAATTTTTTCGCGAATTTCATGAATTTCTTGTAAAGAAAGTTCTCTTGCGACCACAACACGCTTTGCTCCTAATTGATACCACATTCTTGCACTTTGGTAATTGGTATTATTCGCTTGTGTAGATACATGAATCTCTAAAGCTGGCGCAGCTTCTTTTGCAACAGAAAAAACACCCAAATCAGAAACCAAAACAGCATCTGCTCCCATTGCTGCAATTTCTTTAAAATAATCCGCCATACCTTCAAAATCTGCGTTGTGTGCAAAAATATTTGCAGTCACATATACTTTTACACCATGTGCATGCGCAAAGCGTATGCCTTCCGCCATAGCCTCATGGTCAAAATTTTTGGCTTTTGCACGCAAGCTATATGCTTCACCACCAATATAAACAGCATCTGCACCATATAAAACAGCAATTTTCAATTTTTCTAAATCGCCAGCAGGCGCGAGTAATTCTGGTTTTTGTTGAATCATCAGTTTATTCTCCTTTTTCTGGGTCAGAAACTTCTTTTTTCTTATAACAAAGTGCCAATCCATCTCCGATGGGAATGATAGAAGTTTCCAATGCTTCATGATGTGTAATATCCCATAAAAAATTACGTAAACGCTTGTGAATGGTACGTTGTCTTCTTGGCACACTGAAACGTGTCTGCGCAATGGTACCACCTTGCAATACATCATCTACAATGAGTAAACCGCCTACAGGTAACAACCGTAAACAATGCGGCAAAAAATTACTGTACTGCCCTTTTGCAGCATCTAAGAATATAACATCATATGGTCCTTGCAATGTTGGCAAAATATCTGCAGCATCGCCTTCTAGTAATTGAATTTGATGTTCTAATCCCATACGTTTGATGTTTGTGCGTGCATCTTGTAACATCACTTCAAAACGATCGATAGTAGTCAATGTACCATCTGGCGGCAAATATCGACACATCAATCCAGCCGAAAATGCAACTGCTGTACCAATTTCCAAAATATGCTTTGGTTTTTGCATGGATAATAATACACTCAGCAAACGAGCAGTCTCCAATGGAATGATGGGCACTTCAGCGGCAATGGCCTCTCTTTGAATTTCACCCAATACACCATCGTACATAGGCTGTACAGTGCGCAAATATGTGTTCAATGTATCATCTGTTACATAGTTCATGTTTGTTCTCTCCTAAAAAACGAAAGTGGTATCTGTTTATTCTGCAAGACTATCTTGGTATTTTTGCTTTGCTTCCAAAAATTCTTCATAAGTTACACAAAATACATGATTGCTTTGTCCAGCAGATTCCACAACATAATATAAATAATCATTGTCTTCTGGATATAATGCGGCACGGAAAGAACTTTCCCCAGGATTGGTGATTGGACCAAGTGGCAGACCTTTATTCAGTCTTGTATTATATGGGGAATCCGTCTGCAAATCTTCTTGTGTCAGTTCTCCTGCGGATTTTCCCACAGCATATAATACAGTCGCATCAATCCCCAATGTCATATCGGCTGCCAAGCGATTGTATATGACTCCAGCTGCTCTGGGACGTTCTTCTTCTACTGCGATTTCTTTTTCTATCATAGATGCAATTGTCACAATTTCATCTAATGTATATCCACTCTCTGCTACAGCATTTTGATATTCCTGTGTATACATTTGTTCAAAACGATCCAACATCATAGAAATCAATTCATGTGCTGTAATAGAATCAGATAAAAAATAAGTGTCTGGGAATAAATATCCCTCTAAACGAATTTCTCTTTCCGGAATATCCTTTAAAAATGCATGAGGAAAAATACCTGTATTGGCTTCTGTCATAAATTCCTCAGCAGTACAAATTCCTTTTTCTTCCACTCTTTGCGCAATTTGTGCGACGCTGAAACCTTCTGGAATCGTAATTTTATTCTGTTCTTGCACAGTGCCAGTTTGCAATAATGCCATGATTTGGGTATCGGTCATACCAGTATCAATATCATATGTGCCTTGTTGGTATGTACCATCATATCCATTGACTTTGCTGCTCAATCGAAACATCATAGTACTGGAAATCAAATCATTTTCTTTTAATATACTTGCAATATCAGCTGTGCTGGCACCGGCTGGAATCGTCACCATAACCGTTTCACCAGTATAATTATCTGTACTGCCATCTGTGATCATCAAACTTTTCATAAATTGGAAGCAGCCGACTGCAATACCAATTGCAATCAAAATAATCAAAAATAGCTTAAATCCACTTGATAATCGACGTTTCTTTTTTTTCTCTGTGCGTCGAGGTCTTGGCATATTCATAGATTTTGTGTACTCCTGTTTCTCTAGTGTATTCAGACCAGAACGTCGTATATCTCTTGCAGATTGACTTTCAGGATTTTCTTTTATTTCGATTCGTTTTGTGGTTTGTTCTGGTTTTGTATTTTCTACAGATATAGAGCGATTTTGCATAGTGCGTGTCATATCTGTATTTTGTGCAATCTGTGTATTTTGTTTTTTCTGTTGCCCATAAAAAACAGTATTGCTGCGATCGCGACGTGGAAAATATGTTGTTTCAAAATCATCTGTTTCATATGTAGATTGAGAAAATGATTCAGAATCACCAGAATTATGATTTGATTTTGGTTCATCCATGAGGGCTTCCTCCTTCCTGTATGCATTTGTACATGTGCTTTTGTTTGTTCTGATTGTCCATTTCGTTTCTAGTATGACTGCCTTTTTTGACAGCTATACAAAATCAAATTGCTTTTATTATACATTTTTCTTTCTTATCATACAACCTTTTCTGTTCGATTCTTCAAAAAAAGTCGAAACTTGCAGAAAAAATCATACCTGTTATAATAAAGCATATATCAGAAATGAGGTGTACCATCATGAATTATATGAAAGCTATACAGTTTTTGGAGTATGAAGTTGGATTTGCTTCGATTCCTGGTTTATCAAGGATTCAAGCACTTTTGCAGCGTTTGGGAAATCCACAGGAACGTTTAGAATATATCCACATTGCTGGAACAAATGGAAAAGGTTCTGCTGCCACAATGCTGACAAATATTTTACAACAAAATGGATATCATGTTGGAAGATATACTTCTCCCCATCTGGCTCGATATAACGAGCGTATCACCATAGATCATGTAGAAATCAGTGATACTGATTTTGCAGATGCCATTTCAGAAATGCGCATCCATTGTGATGCCATGCGTGCTGCGGGTGAAGATGTGCCAACATTGTTTGAAATTTTAACGGCTGCGGCATTTTATTATTTTTCAAAGCATCAAGTAGATATTGTCATACTGGAAGTAGGTTTGGGCGGTACTTATGATGCAACAAATGTGATTAAAAAACCACTACTCAGTTTAATCATGTCTATTAGTATAGACCATACGGATTTTTTAGGGAATACAATAGAAGAAATTGCATCTGAAAAATGTGGTATCATCAAAGAAAATTGTCCCGTTGTGCTGTATTCTCAGCAAGAAATCGTATATAATATTGCTAAAGCAAAAGCGGCGCAACTGCATGCGCCCTTATATTATATATCCAATCATCAAATTGCTGTTCATAAACAAGATTTCGAGGGAACCTGTTTTTCAGTAGAAAATGATTTGATTTCCTATAAAAATATTATGTTAACTTTATTGGGGGATTATCAAATACAAAATTGTGTTACCGTTTTGGAAGCATGTGCTGTTTTGCAAAAACAAGGTTTGCATTTGGAGGAATCCAAAATCCGAAACGCCCTTTCTCATACCCACTGGGAAGGAAGAATGGAAGTTTTGCATCAAAATCCCATTGTATTGCTAGATGGTGCACATAATGTAGATGGTATTTCACAACTTGCATCAACATTGCCTACTTATGCGCAAGGACGCAAAATCACACTTCTTTTGGGGGTTTTGGGTGATAAAGAATATCAACAAATGCTTTCCAAAATTTTTCCTTTGATTTCTTTTGCAGTATTGACGGAACCACAAAGCCACAGAAAGCTAGATGCAAATATTTTGCAACAATATGCTGCTGCCTATGATAAACCTTTGCTTGTGGAACCAGATATTGCAAAAGCATATGAAATTGCATACATGCGCACTGCCCCACAAGACATGATTGTCTGTTGTGGTTCCTTATATATGATTGGTGCATTGCGTAGTCATATTTTATCGTGTAGTTAAAGAAACAGGAGGAACAAAATCATGTTGAATTTTAAAGAAGAACTCAAGAATTACCAGCCTCTTATGGAATTAGAAGATATGGAAACATCTCTGCATACTTCCCAAATGCAGGATTTATTAGATATATTACAACATATTGCAACAAAAAACCGCAATGAAAATTTCTCAAAACAACCACCAGAATATTAAAGGAGGTTTTGCAAGATGAAATGTCCAAATTGTGGAAAACAAGTTGCAAATGGATTTATATGTCCTTATTGTCATGTGGATATGTATATTTTTCAAAAGGCTGGTAATGTTTCCATTCGTTTATATAATGAAGGATTGCGCGCTGCAAAGGAACAAGATTTATCGCATGCGATTGACGTACTCCAACAAAGTCTATTGTTTGATAAAAATAATATCGATGCACATAATTTATTAGGTTTGATTTATGCAGAAGTGGGACAAATTGCGGAAGCAATGAAACATTGGATTATTAGTACTTCCCTATTGAAAACAGACAATCTGGCAAGCCGTTACATTCAATATTGGCAAAAACATGCAAGAGAGCTGGAACGACAAAACGATGCCATTCGTATGTATAATCAATCTTTGCGTTATTTACAACAAGGCAGCGATGATTTGGCAATTATACAATTGAAAAAATGTATTGATGTCAATCCAAATTTAATTGATGCTTATAATTTAATGACATTATGCTGTTTGAAAGAACGTAATTTCAAACGTGCCTATAATTTAATTGAATTTGTATTAAAGAAAGATTGCAAAAATGCGCTTGCGTTAAAATATTTACAAGAATTAAGCGAAGAAAAAAAACTACCGATTCAAAAGGCAAAAAAATTTGCATTGCGTGCTACGCAAGCAGACACATCAAATGAGTTGAAAATGACAGACAGTACACCACCCATGCCACGATACAAACGTGGTGACAAAAATGGCATTCATGTTTTAGAAAGACGTGATTTGATAGCTTTTTTTGTTGGTGTAGCGACATCAGCAATGGTATTGCTTTTATTGGTACAGCCTGCTTGGAATGAAGAACAAAATAAAACGATTCAATCTCTACAAGCGCAAGTAGAAAGTTATTCTGGTACTACACATATGACACCAGAAGAAGTCGCAGCAATGCGCACACAAATGGAAACTTTAGAAGCGGATAATAAAAAATTACGCAGTGAAGAAACGAAACAATCGAATTTAGCTTTATTGGAAACCGCCATTTCTCAACTGACAGATCAAAAATATGAGGAATGTGTTACTACATTGCAAAATATTGAAACAGTAGGATTTTCTGACGAAGATTTGCAAAAATATGAATCTACAAAAGCGGAAGCCTTTCCACAAGCGGCACAATCCATTTTTACAAAAGGAAAAAGCGAATTTTTAAGTAATAATTATATAGAAGCACGTACCTATTTTGAAAATGTGTTACAGCTTGTAGATTCTGGCGATTTTATAGATGATGTATATTTTTATCTGGGAGAAATTGCGAAACAAGGAAAAAATGTAGAGCAAGCAAAAGAATATTATCAGACTGTCATTTCAAAATATCCAGATTCCAATCAATTAGAAAATACAAAACTTGCATTAGAAAGTCTAAATGATACAACACAAACAGAATAATGCAAAGCAAGCAACAAAGCACATAGGTTTGTACCGACCCCCAAAAGTTAGACCAAAAATCTAACGATTGGAGGTCGGTATTTTTATGTCAAAATATAGCTTTGA
>CALWSU010000048.1 GCA_944384295.1 uncultured Lachnospiraceae bacterium
TGTGATACAAAGTATCACAGGAATCAACTATGGGTTGTAAGTTTATTTCTGCTGTTTAGTTTTCAAGGATCAGTCTTTTTGTTTGCCGCTTTTTCAGCAGCGAGTGATATTTTATCATATCGTTTTTTCTCTGTCAAGTACTTTATTTTGTACTTCGTTGTTGTCTTTCAAACAATTTCGACAGCGTTTGATATTTTACAATATCTAAACTTGCTTGTCAAGCACTTTATTTCGTACTTTATTTGTTCTTTCGACATCTTGTGACAGCGAATGATATATTATCATATCACCATTTGTTTGTCAAGAACTTTTTTATTTTCTTTTTGAAAACTGTTCTTGCTTTTCATTTTGTTTTGCCGTCTTTTTCAGCGGCGAGGACTATATTATCACAACCAGAATCCCCTGTCAACAATTTTTTTACATTTTTTTATATATTTTTTCATTTTATGCAATCTAATAGATTGTATCACAATATATCTATTTTTATCACATATCAAACACAACATATAGAAAACACAAAATATACTTTCTACTTATTCGTAGTCATCTACAAATAAATCAGGAATCCCTTTATAATCGAGTTGTGGCATCTGTGCAACTTTTTGAAAATAGATATAGATTGTCTGATCTTCTCCCCAAAATCCCGACTCTGGTAAACGTGTACATGCTGTCATTTCATAATATCCATCTTCTAAAGATATGATTTGTTCTTTTGGAAAATCTGTATCCCACTTCATTAACCAATAGACATCACAAAATTGTACAGAACCACCCTGCACTTCCAGAGCCAAACGAACAGAAATCGGAAATTCTTCCAATATATCCTCTGTTGGTTGTCCTAGAAAAAAGTACATGTTGAAATCACCGCCGGAACCTGTACAAAAAGCAGTAATATCTCCTTTGTTGATATGATTGGCTATATCTGCTGGTCTATCAAATTCCTCCTCAAAAAAATCACTGTTTGATTTTACATACGCCATTTTCTTTGCTGAAAAAAATGCAATTCCCAAACCATCTACCATTAAATTCACTTGATGCAACACATCGCATATCTCCCTTCCTATCATCATGTATTGATTTCCATTTATGAAATATAAACAAAAGCATTATCACAATTCTTTTACCCAATCTATACCCGGATACAGTTCTCCTGTCCATACGAAATAGCGCACAGCTTCTATCCCTGCTTCTATGTCTTGTGTTGCAAAAAATTTGGGTATTGGGGACTGACCGCCGCTAGTCAATGGCGTAAGATTATCCATTGCCATAAAATCTCCATGAAAGAAATCCGCAGAATAGGAATACACAACCTCTTGTCCATTTTCTCCGCAATACGCAAGCGCAAGCCATTTTCCATCACAAATCACTTCCAAAAGGTCATCTTCCCCATAAGGATTGCGGGAAAATCGAACTTCTATCCCCTTTGGAATCTGGTCTATGATTTGAGAAATAAGCAATTCTGTAATATCTTTTTCTTCATATTCTTTATCGCATGGATAAAAACCAATATGTTTGACTTTTATTTCTGTATGCCAGTATGTAGGAATCGTTTTTTGTTTTTCTATGATTTGATATGACATAAAATTCTTCCTTAATATAGAAATTTTTATAAACATATATTTCCATTTATTATGTTATTATGGCACAATCAATGATAAAATACAACGTTTCTATCCCGTATATCTGTTATTTTAGAAGCAAAACAAAATTCTGCATAATAAAAAAGATGTCAGAAAAATTTGTTTCTTCTAACATCTTTTTGCATTTCCTATCAAATTACATATATTTATGTTCTTTGACTTTTAATCGTGTCATTGCCCTTGTCATAGCCAATTTGCCACGATAATATTCTCGTCTGCTTTTTTGCATTGCCAATCTTTCTTCTGCGCGTCGTTTGGCTTCTCTTGCACGGTTTTCGTCTACGTCTTCTGGTCGTTCTGCGCTATCTACTACCATAGTCACAGTATTTCCAACAACCCTTGCAAATCCCTGACCAACGACAACATATTTCCATTGTCCTTCCAATTGATAACGCATAATCCCAATACTAATCCCGATTACCATAGACGCATGATTGGCTAACACACCATATTCCCCATCATCTGTGGGCAATACCAAACTATCACAAGGTCCATCATAAAAACTGCCACTGCTGGAGGAAATTTTTAAATGAAATTGTTTCATTTTTCTCCCTCCTTATTCTGTTGTTTCAGATAAAGTCGCTGCTTTTTTCTTGACATCTTCAATTGTACCAACATTAAAAAATGCCGGTTCTGGATAATCGTCCATTTCTCCTGATATAATTGCTTGGAAACCACGTACTGTTTCTTCTAATGGAATATATACACCCTTTACGCCTGTAAAGTTTTCTGCAACAGAGAATGGCTGTGACAAAAAACGCTGTATTTTTCTGGCACGATATACCGTTGTTTTATCTTCGTCACTCAATTCGTCCATACCTAAAATTGCAATAATATCTTGTAATTCCTGATATTTTTGCAAAATCTGCTGTACTTTCATGGCAGTATCATAATGTGCCTGTCCTACAATATCCGCTTCCAAAATACGTGAAGAAGAAGCCAACGGATCAACCGCTGGATAAATCCCTTGTTCTACGATTTTACGAGAAAGTACAGTGGTAGCATCTAAATGTGCAAATGTTGTAGAGGGTGCGGGGTCTGTCAAGTCATCGGCTGGCACATATACCGCTTGTACAGAAGTGATAGACCCATCTGTAGTAGATGTAATTCTTTCTTGTAACTGCCCTAATTCATTTGCTAAAGTAGGCTGATACCCTACCGCAGAAGGCATACGTCCTAACAAAGCGGATACCTCTGAGCCTGCCTGTACAAAACGATAGATATTGTCTATAAACAACAATACATCTTGATGTTTACGGTCACGGAAATATTCCGCCATCGTAAGACCTGTTTCTGCCACACGCATACGTGCGCCTGGTACTTCATTCATTTGCCCAAAAACCAATGCAGTTTTATCTAGTACGCCTGAATTTTTCATTTCCCAATACAAGTCATTCCCTTCACGAGAACGTTCTCCTACGCCAGTAAAGATAGAATATCCGCCATGTTCTGTGGCAACATTGTGTATCAATTCCTGAATCAAAACGGTTTTCCCAACACCTGCACCACCAAACAAACCAATTTTCCCGCCTTTTGCATAAGGCGCCAACAAATCAATGACTTTGATGCCTGTTTCCAAAATTTGCACCGCAGGACTTTGTTTTTCAAAAGCTGGCGCTTTTCTATGGATATTCCAGTATTCTTCCGCATCTACGGGCGCACCACCGTCAATCGGTTCTCCTAATAAATTAAACATTCTGCCTAAGGTTTTTTCTCCAACTGGAACTGTAATTCCTTTCCCAGTCGCCGTTACAATCAAACCTTTGGAAAGTCCTTCGCTTGCGTCCATCATGACACAACGCACAACGCCTTCGCCCAATTGTTGTGCCACTTCCATCACACAAACATGGTCGTCTATCGTTACTTGTAATGCTTCTTCTATTTTCGGGATTCTACCTTCTGGAAAACGTACATCTACAACAGGACCCATGATTTGAATGATTTTCCCTTGCTCATTCATCCAAATTCTCTCCTTTCATAGTGATTTCATAGCGATTTTATAGTGATCTATTCTTTTTTTGTGCTTTTGCGCCTGCAATCACTTCTGTAATTTCTTGTGTGATACTGCTTTGTCGCAAACGGTTGTATTGTAATTGTAATTGCTGCAACATTTCCGTTCCACTTTTCGTTGCACTATCCATTGCTACCATACGGTCGTTCAATTCTGCGCAATAGCTTTCTGTCAACGCACTAAATATGATACCATGCATTGTAATGGGAGCCAAACTATTAAAGACGGATACAGCATCTGGAAAAAAGTCTTCTGTTACATCAGATTCCACTCCATTTTCTAATTCCATCGTTTTTTGATGAAATTGTTCTCTGGATAACGGCAGCAACTTCATCATAGTAGGTTCTGATTGCAGACTATTTTTCATTCTGGTATAAATAATGAATATTTCTTGTATCGTTCCATTCTGAAATTCATCTAAAAGTTCGACTGTGATGTTTCTTGCACGTTGTAGTGATGGTTTTTGTGAAGAATATAAAAAATCCTCTACATACGGAATATTTTTATGCGCAAAATAATGTGTTCCCACTTGTCCCACGACATACAATTTTGCATCTGGGTGCAATTTCAATTCTTGCTCCGCTTTTTTCTCCACATTTAAGTTATACGCGCCAGCCAAGCCCTTATCCGCTGTAATGACAATATAAGCACGCTTTCTATTGCCTTGGTATCCGTTAATGGGTTCCAAAAAATGATGTTTCATCTCTGGCATATGATGCAAAATATCCCCAATAGTTCTACGAATGGTACGGAAATAGTCTGTCACTTGTTCCATATTTTTTCTGGCTTTTCGCAGTTTGGAAGAAGAAATCAAATACATGGCGTTTGTGATTTTCATGGTATCAGAAATACTTTTCATACGATCTTGAATTTCTTTACGCCCTGCCATATCCCTGCTCCTTTTTATAGTGATCCAAATGTTGTAAAATACTTGCCTTTGCTTCATCGGACAATACTTTTTTCTCTCGTATTTCTTCTAAAACATGAGGCATTGTTATTTCTAAATCTGCAAAAAAGTCCTCTACAAATTGATGCACTTTCTCTTTTGGAATCCCCAAAAGCTGTCGACTCGTCGCAACACATAATATCACGACCTGTTTTTCCAATGATTTTGGTGCATATAAGGGCTGTTTCAACAGTTCTGTCAACTGTTCCCCATAATCAATCTGTTCTCTTGTACCTGCATCTAATTCAGAACTGAATTGTGCAAAGGCTTCAATTTCTTTATATTGCGCCAATTCGATACGCAAAGTACCACATACGCTTTTGATTGCCTTTGTCTGTGCCGCGCCACCAACACGGGATACAGAAAGCCCCACGTTTACGGCTGGTCGCACACCTGAGAAAAACAAATTGCTTTCCAAGAAAATCTGACCATCTGTAATAGAAATTACATTAGTTGGAATATAAGCCGAAACATCGCCGGCTTGTGTTTCAATGATTGGCAATGCTGTGATAGAACCGCCGCCGTGCGCTTCGTCCATACGACAAGAACGTTCCAGCAATCTGGAGTGCAGATAAAATACATCACCAGGGTATGCTTCTCTGCCTGGAGAACGTTCCAACAGCAAAGATAAAGCACGATATGCTACCGCATGTTTCGACAAATCATCGTATACAATCAATACATCTTTTCCTTGGTCCATAAAATATTCTGCAATTGCCGTGCCTGTATAAGGTGCTAAGTATTGCAGTGCTGCGGGTGCGCTTGCTGTAGCCGCAACTACTGTCGTATAATCCATAGCACCATATTTTTTCAAATTGGCAATGACTTGTGCAATGGTAGAAGCTTTTTGTCCAATGGCAACATAGACACAAATCACGTCTTTGTCTTTTTGATTGATAATGGTATCAATGGCAATCGACGTTTTTCCTGTTTGTCTATCTCCAATGATCAATTCTCTTTGCCCTCTCCCAATCGGGAACATGGCATCAATTGCCATAATGCCAGTCTGCAATGGTACATTAACCGACTGTCTTTCAATCACGCCTGCCGCTTTGCGTTCCAATGTATACCAATCTTTTGCATCAATATCACCCTTGCCGTCTATTGGAGAACCCAACGCATCTACGACACGACCTAAAATGGATTCGCTTACCGCAATACCTGCTCTACGTTTGGTACGTAAGACACGGCAACCTTCTTCCAATGTTTGCGCATCACCCAATACAATACACAGAACTTCTGTTTCGCTGATATTTTGTACAAGACCTTTGATTCCATTTTCAAATAATACGATTTCGCCATACATCGCTTTGGAAATGCCTTTTACAGCCGCAATCCCATCATGTAAACGATGCACATATCCACCTTCCTCGATAGAAAATGTACCTTCAAAGCCTTGTATTTCGCTTTTCATAATAGAGATAATATCTTCTCTACCTTTTTCTTGTAACAGTTGACGTTCTAGGGTATCAAATGACAATTTTACGGTATTATCAAATACTTTATCTCCGATTTGCAGTAAATAGCCGCCTAAAATGTCATCATTTTGATGTTCTTCCAAAATGACTTCTGTTGCTTGATACGTATTTTGCAAAATACGTTTTAATTCATCTAATTCGCCATCGGAAGGACGTTTCGCATAATGTATTACCGCTTTTAAAATGCGGTTTTGTTCAAAAAATTGCTTTGTAAAATTATCTGTCATTTGTGTCACCTACTTTATCTAGCATTTCCTGAAACAAAGCTTTTTGTTTGCTGTCATCCAAGCTGCTTCCCACTGCTTTTCTTGCAGCATCCATTGCAAGCAAAACCAATTCTTCTCTTGTTTGTGCCAACAATGATTGCCGTTCTTGTTCTGCCTGTTTTCTTGTTTCTTCCAAGATTCTATTTGCCTCCTGCTGTGTAGATTGCAAATATTCCTTTTCTTTTCGTGATGCAGCTTCCAGTATTTTTTGTGCTTTTTGTTGTGCCGCATTGGTGGAAGCTTCTATCGTAGCTTGCGCTTCGTCTAATTTTGCCTGCGCTTGTACTGTTTTTTCTTCTGCCTGTTCTAATTGTTGTTGAATCATCATTTCCCGTTGATGCAGCACATTTTGTACTGGAGCAAATAAAAATTTTTTCAAAAGCAAGAATAACACAATGACATTGATAAATACAAATATGATAGACCAATCCAGTGTTAACATTGTGATTTCCCCTTTATTAACCTAAGAACAAAATAATCAGTAATGCAATAACAAAGCCATAAATTGCGGTTGCTTCCGCCAAAGCTGCACCCAACAATAATGTTTTGCTGATTTTACTTTCTGCTTCTGGCTGTCTTGCAATTGCTTCTGTTGCTTTTGCAGTCGCAATCCCAATACCAATCCCTGCGCCAATCCCTGTCAATACTGCAATACCTGCACCAATTGCGATTAATGTTGTCATTTTTTATTCCTCCTGTTTTCTATAATTCTTATCCTGATTTTATATTGATTTATGTTGCTTTTATTATGCTTCCATAGATTCTTTCATAAACAACGATGTCAAAAATACAAATACATACGCTTGAATCAAACCATCAAAAATATCAAAATACAAACTAAAGGGCACTGGCAATATCACAGGTACCAGCAATTTAATCAATTCCATAACAACAAAGGAACCCAAAACATTGCCAAACAAACGCATGCATAAAGAAA
Source organism: uncultured Lachnospiraceae bacterium (assembly GCA_944384295.1). Taxonomy (GTDB): domain Bacteria; phylum Bacillota; class Clostridia; order Lachnospirales; family Anaerotignaceae; genus Anaerotignum. The sequence goes on from CALWSU010000048.1 coordinate 7,279, forward strand.
GTGGTTTGATAAATACTTCCAAAATATTGATTGGTGTGATAATTGCCATAGGCTGTGCAAAGCTTTTCAAAAATTGTTTGCAGCCTTTGGCATGTATTCCGGCATATTCGATTAAAATAATGCTCATCACAGCCAAACCAGCAGTCACATTCAAATCTTTTGTCGGCGGTTTAAAACCGAGTAAGCCAATCAAATCTGAACATGCAATATAGAGCAATACTGTAGATAAATAAGGGATATACCTTTTCCCTTCTTTTCCCAAAATACTCGTAAAAAAATCATTCAGACCATTGACACAAAATTCAACAAAAATTTGCCGTTTGCTTGTTGGTATGACTTGCAGGTTCCTTGTCAAAAAAATGGAAACTACAACCAAAAACAGCATGATAATCCATGTGACAACGACAGATTCCGATATTGGAATGCCACCGAACAGCGGAATTGTGAATGCAGTTTCGCAAGTCAATTCTGACATCAATGCATCTGCAAAATTCTCCAAATGCTCTCCCTCCCATCTGTACATTACCATATTGATACGATAAACCATACATACCATACATACATAAAATTTCGGTTTTTCCATAGCAGCAATCTTTTGCTCATTTCCTTTTATCTGAATTTTATGAAAATAAATGGAAAAAGAAAAAACAGTAGATTCGCTTTCTCTACGCGAGTCCTACTGTCAAAATATTTTCAAAAAACATGGTCACCGTTCCATGCAACCGAAATATCTATTTTTGATTGCAAATCCAGCATTTCCATATCTCATATCACATAAAAAGAAACCGCTATTTTGTTTGATGCAGAAAACCTTTCTATGTTCCCATATATCTTTCGTGCACACCCCCTTTGCAGATTGTACACAATTTCCTGAAACCTCCATCATATTAGCACTTTAGTATTTGTCTGTCAATAATTGGCATAATTGGGATTTTTAACAATTCTCATATTTTTTTAATAAAACATACCTTGCATTTTTTGAACTATGATAAGATAGAATAATTTTTACTTTATTATGTACAGATTATTGTGAGCAAATTCAATTTTATAACATACAAAGTTTTATGTCATACAAATAGAAACAAAAAATGATTAAATTATAATGAAAATTCAATATTTTTCATAGAAATCAACTATAAAACATACACTTTATGGTGTCGAAGGCTCCATTTTATGTAAACCTTTGACAAACAGACAAAAAAAATAAAGCAGTGCTCAAACACTTTTCTGTGCAAAGTCAGCTTCGCTGCCCTGTTTCCTCAAGGTGCGAACTTCCATTGCCTAAAAGATTTGAAATCTCTGCTTTTTCTATCGTCTGCATACACTTTTTTACTTTTTGTTTTCTATTAAAAACAAAAGAGCGTGCAAAGCCTGAACTTTGGACGCTCCATGTTATAATCAAATCAAATATTGTTGTACTTCCGCTGGCAGTAAATCTGCTTTGCGGCTGATGATCATCACCATATCGGTTTCTGCTTCTTTACATGTTTTTTCCAATTCTGTGATAAAAGCAACAAAATCGGCATCACTGATTTTGTCTACGATATGGTTCAAACCATCGACATAGAGTTTTTCTATATCGCTGTTCTGAGAAAGGATACCACACACAAAACCTCTGAAAACCTGAGGGTCTTCCATAATAAATTTCGGAGTATCTACGAAACGTACGCTATAATGCAGGTCATACATACGGCTATTGTCGTCATCCACAAAAACCACACTACCTTTTGCGGATTTACCTGCTTCATTTGCCATTTCGATCAGTTTCTTTGTTTTACCTTCACCTTTTTCACCTGCGAGAATCTGAACCATTGTAATCTCCCCCTTCATATTTTGGTGATATACCTTTTTCTTCTTTTATTTTATGATAGGATCATTTTGCAGTAAAGCGAATGCTTTATGTTTGTAGTATTCTCCACTTGTATGGAAAAACCTTCTTTTTTTTACTGTTTTTTTTCAAATTATACAACTTTATCAGGTTTGAACAACACATATCACATAATTTTACAAACAATTCGTATAGTTTGTCCATTCTTTTTTGTTCACTCTGCCAACTTCTTCCTGAAAAAATCGATATACATTCTGGTGGATACAAAGCCTATATCTTTCGTAAGTATCCACATCAATTTTTGTTGGTCTAGTCATCAGGCGCAAAGGCAATGCACTTTGTCCCTCTCGCATGGGAGGTTGCAAATAGGGATATGGGTTGAAATGAAATCCATGTCTTTCATAAAATGCAACCCTTCTTTGGGTCAATGTATCTTCTGGTACTTCCACCTCTAGTACAGCATTTTTTTGTATTTGATTCAAAAAAGAATCCAACACAAACCCTCCAAAACCACCATTGCGCTTTTCTGGTGAAATGGCAAAGTGCTCCATATATATCCAATCTTGTCCCAACTCCCAAAATGCTAACACACCAACATCTTCCAATGTTTCATTTTGTATGGCATACAAACGGTATAGTGGGTCTTGCAACAATTCTTTTTGTTTTTGCTTGGTACGTAATTCTGTCACAGGAAATGCTTCCTGTAAAATGGGAAACACCCGTTCAAATGCGCTGGATGTTTCGATTCTATCAAACATAATATTACCTCCATCATATATGATTTCCAAATACAAACAAAAGAAATAGAGAATTGTATTTTTTATTTTACCATATTTTCAGATTATTTCAAATGCAATACAATGAGATTATGCGATTTCCTCTTTTTCCTCTTTTCTTTTTGATATGATATGTTATACTTTGAAACAGGAAAGGATGTGATTTTTTGAACACTCTCAAAAGAAGTATTATGATTGCAATCTGTTTTTTATGGTTTACTTTCATATCTGTCTTTGGCGCACAAGTCACCGTGTACCTCAATGATAGTTTATTAGACTGTCGACAATCCCCTATGATTATAAACGATCGTGTTTTAGTACCTATGCGCGACATTATGGAGCCATTGGGTTATGAAGTCGTGTGGAACGCACAAGAGGAAAGTATCAAAGCGACCAACGATACCACAAGTATACAGTTACAAATTGACGCGAACTATGCAATTGTGAATGGAAATCATGTCGTATTAGACGCAGCACCAACTATCATCCATGACATTACAATGGTACCTTTGCGTTTTCTGACCACATATAGTGGAGCTGCCGTCACTTGGGATGCAGACACCTATACTGTCAATATTCAAACCAACACACAACAAGCGCCTACCATAGCAGATTCTGCGGTATATATCCAGACCAATAAAATACAAGGTAGTGGCATCATATTATCTTCGGATGGTCTGATTGCAACCAATTATCATGTCATAGAAAATGCTTCTACAGCACAAATTATATTCCAGAATGGCACGGTATATAGCGATGCAATCACGGTGGTTGGATTAGACCCACAAGCAGATATTGCACTTTTAAAAATCAATCGCACCGGTTTGCATGCTGCAACCACTTCCCAACAAGTACAAACGGGTGCCTCTGTTATGACAATCAGCAGTCCAAATGGCAATCGCAACACAACCACATATGGTACGATTCAAGGGCATAATGGAGATATTATTTCCTTTACTGCTCCCATTCAACACGGCAGCAGCGGCGGCGGACTCTTTTTAGAAAATGGTCAATTGATTGGTATGTGCAGCGCATATAGCAATACACAATATTTTGCAATTCCAATTGCAAAGGTGTTAGCCGTACCCCAAAATATGTCATTGCCGTTAAGCAGCATGAAGAATTATAATTATACACCTTCTGCGCCACGTAATATAGCATACACCAAAGAAGATGGATACTTTTATCTATCTTGGGAACCGGTATATGGCGCTGATTATTACTATATTTATATTTCATTAACACCTGATGGACCATTTCAAAAAATGAAGAATACCACATTACAAAGTGAACAATGGTATTGGAATTTCCCCTATGCCTTTGGGGTTTCTTTGCCCTATACTGATACATTTTATTTACGTGTTGCAGCGGTATCAGATGGTGTCATTTGTGGTACAAGCGAAACCATAAAAATTTCTTCTACAACATAAAATTTCACGAATCAGGACCACCGGCTTAGCCGGTGGTTTGCTCTGCCCCTAGAAGGGGCTATTACCAGCTGCGCTTGTAAGCG
>CALWSU010000049.1 GCA_944384295.1 uncultured Lachnospiraceae bacterium
CTTTCATTATACAACACAAATGATTTAAGGTGTCTTTCTTTTATGCAAAATCATGAACTTGCTCATTTATAGTTTTTATTTTATATGTCTTTGCGATTGACGATGCTGAGATATTCTCCCATACAACAGCCCATCACAACTGTTTGACAAGTAAAATATGTCCAATGGTCAGCATCATATTCCACGACAACGCCAGAAAGCATACGATTCAAACGACGTTTGCTTTCTTCTGCGTTCGTTTTAGGAAAGAGGGATACCAACTCGGACAGCGTACCAGAAAACGCGATTTCCGGTGGCAGTGCAGCACCACCCGTCATCAGCCAACTTTCAATCTGTTTGGGTGAAAGCAGATGTCCCGCCGTGCCGCCGGCTTCCAGCCATTCCTGTTGTGCCTGCGGCGCATTGCCCAAACAAACTAAAATTTCTTTTTCTGCTTCACGAAACGCTTGCAAACGCTCTTGCAACATAGGAAATCCCCCTTTCTTTTTCTATATCCGATTGCAAAACAAGCAAAATTGCTCTTTTTGTGATGGATTATTTTGTTGCTTTGACTTTAATCCACAATTCGGAAAGCTGTTTTTTCAATACCTGATTATCTACGAATACTTCGTCTTTTTCATATCCTGTACGAGGCAGATATGCTTCATTGTCTGCAAATGTTGTGGTGCTCAATTCGTCCAATACTTCCTGATTGGAAGATGCATAACCTACATATTCGGAATTATCCAAAGATGCTTCATAAGTCAAAATATAATTGATAAATTCATGTGCCAGCTTGGGATTGGGCGCATTTGCAGGAATGACCATTGCATCACTCCACAGATTGGTACCTTCGGAAGGCATCCAGAAGCTCATATCTGGATTTTCAGACAAAATGGTAGTTGCGTCACCGCTGTATACGACTGCAATATCTTTTGTACCATTAATCATACCGTCAATGACTTCATCTGTTACATAAACCGGTTCCATAGTGTTGTTCATATCCAACAGCCATTGATATGCTTCTTCAATCTGTGCTGGGTCATCGGTATTCATGGAATAGCCCAATGCTTTGAACGCCATCATAAAGGAATCGCGTTCGGAGTCATATACATAAATTGTGCCTTTATAATCTGTGTTGCGTAAAATTTCATAGCCTTGTTCCTCGATGACAGCGGGGTCTACATTGTTATGATTGTATACCAGACCGACATTGCCCCAGAAATAGGGTACGGAATATGTGTTTTCTGGGTCATAAGGCAGATTTTTCACGCCTTCTGCCAGATTGGACAGATTGGGAATCAAAGAAAGATCCAATTCCTGCAACATATTTTCGGAAATCAAACGTTCAATCATATAATCGGAAGGCACCAGCACATCATATGCATCGCCTGCCTGCAATTTGGTATACATAGTTTCATTAGAATCGAAATATTCTGTGATGACTTTTACACCAAATTCTTTTTCAAAATTGGAAATGACATTTTCCCCCATATATTCGCCCCAGTTATAGAGCTTGAGTGTGTCAGAGCCATATTTTTCGATGGCGCTTTCTGCGGTCGCGCCATTGTCCGCGCCGCTTTGGCTGCTGCCGCAGCCTGCCAGTCCTGCCACCAGCAGAACACCTGCAAGAGTCATAGCAATACCTTTTTTCATACCTTTTTTCTCCTTTTCTCTTTCAAAATGGGTGCAATGTTGACAATGAGCAATACCACCGTGATAATGGCAATGACCAATGTGGACAAAGCATTGATGGAGGGATTGACTCGTTTGCTCATGGTATACACCATAATGGAAATATTGTTCACACCATTGCCTGTGACGAAATAAGAAATGATAAAATCGTCAAAGCTCATGGTGAAAGCAATCAACGCACCAGACACAATGCCCGGCATGATTTGCGGCACAATGACTTTTGTCAATGCCTGCAAGGGGGTTGCGCCCAAATCCAGCGCAGCATCTGCTAAATTGGGGTCAAGCGAGCGTAATTTGGGCGATACCGAAAGCATGACATACGGCGTACAAAACATGATATGCGCCAAAAGCAATGTCAGAAAGCCTTTGTCAATGCCCAACGCACTGAAAAACATCAAAAGCCCGATTGCTGTTACAATCTCAGGATTCATGACAGGCAGATTATTGACCTGTTCGACCACAGAGCGCAACATACGACGAGAACGAGAAAGCCCGATTGCTGCCAATGTACCAGCAATGGTAGAAATGATAGTTGCCAATACAGCAATCACAATCGTATAGACCACCGATTCCATCATACTGCTATCCGAAAACATTTTTTCATACCAGCGCAGAGAAAAACCGCTGAATTTTGTCAACGAACGGGAATCGTTGAATGAAAACACAATGATATAGACAATCGGCAAATAGAAAAACAATGCCGTCAGCCATAACAAAGCCTTTTTCCAAAAACTTTTTCTTGGTTCCACGCTCATTCACTCCTTCCATTTGCAGAAGGGTCTGTATCAACCTTTCTGGTAAAATACATAGACAACATAATGATGATTGCCATAATCAAGGAAATGGCGCTACCAAAATTCCAGTCACCACTGGTGAGGAATTGTGTTTCGATGACATTCCCAATCAATACATATTGTCCGCCGCCCAGCAATTTTGGGATAAAGAAGCTGGATACCGCCGGCAGAAATACCAATGTAATACCACTTAATACGCCCGGCAAGCTCAAAGGCAATGTCACACGCAGGAAACTTTGCCAACGGTTCGCGCCCAAATCGCTTGCCGCTTCCAGAAGGCTTTTATCCATTTTTGCCAAAGAAGCATGGATTTGCAGTATCATAAACGGGATAAAGTTATACACCATACCCAATACCACTGCAAATGTGGTATACATCATTTTGACAGGTTCTAATCCAAACAAACCAAACAATTTATTTAAAAGACCATCGTCTTGTAAAATGCCCACCCATGCATAAGTACGCACCAGCATATTAATCCATGTTGGCATCGTAATCATCAAAATCCAGAACATACGGCTTTTTTCGGGTCCGCTGGCAATGGCATATGCAATCGGATAGCCCAACAGCACACACAGTATCGTTGTGACAATGGCGATAATCAAAGAGCGTTTCAAAACGTCCAGAAACACAGCATCACTGAAAAAGCGTGTAAAATTTTCCAATGTAAAGCGAAATGTTGTCACAGAGTTTCCCTCTTTTGTAAAGGCATACAGCAATATCAAAAGCATGGGAACGACTACCATAATCGCAAGCCATACCACATAGGGGTATATCATACTGCGAAATTGTCGCATGACAAAAACGCCTCCTTTCTTACTATTGTTACAGTTTTACTGCGCACGTGACATGATATGAATATCTTCGGGTGTAAACGTCAAACCGACTTCTTCTCCGACTTCGTGTTTGTCTGTAGTATCAATTTTATATTCATACCCTTTTGTCGCAAATGTTACAGCATACGTACCTGGGGTAATATGTTCCGGGTCAAAATCATATTTGACATCTGTAATCTCAACTGCCTGTTCCCCGTCCAGACTCCATGCGGAAGCATTCGCCCAAGTTTTGAGGTCGGTTTCCAAAGCAATGGATTCTTGAATTTCGTCTACTTTCTTAAAGAAATTTACGGCAAAAATCTGTTCTTCGTTTTCCTGACTGATGATACGGTTTTCGTCTTTGACAATCATATTGACGGTTACAGAAGTACCTGCTGCTGTAGAGAATGTCACAGGATAGGTACCATTTTCTTTTTTGATGGTATATTGTACTTCTTTAATCGAAATCAATTCATCTTCTTCGGGGTTCCATGCCTGCGCGTCCGCACGTGCAATAATGGTTGCTTCGTCCAATTCTTCTATGTCTTCTACATCTAAATAAAAATCATTCGCAGAAATTTTTTCGTTTGCCGCTTCATTGTGTACTGGTCTATCGTCTGACACCTGCATCTGTACGGTAATTTCTGTACCGACTTTGGTTTCTACCATAGTTTCATAATGCACGCCTTTGAACAATACCGATTTGACAACGCCTTTGAGTTTGCCTGCTTCCCTTGGCACGATGTCCAAATCCTCTGGACGAATGACAACGTCTACGACTTCGTTTTCTGCAAAACCTTCATCAACACAATCAAACTTTCTGCCTTCAAACATAACGACTTTATCTTGCAGCATAACGCCTTCTATGATATTGCTTTCGCCGATGAAGTTTGCCACAAACTCATTGACAGGCTCATTATAAATATCGGTCGGTGTACCAATCTGCTGGATTTCGCCGTCTTTCATGACGACGATTTTATCCGACATAGTCAAGGCTTCCTCTTGGTCATGTGTCACAAATATAAATGTAATGCCAACTTCTTTTTGAATTTTCTTCAATTCGTGCTGCATTTCCTGTCTGAGTTTTAAGTCCAATGCACCCAAAGGCTCGTCTAAGAGCAATACGCTTGGTTCATTGACCAAAGCGCGTGCAATGGCAACACGTTGCTGTTGTCCGCCGCTCATTTCTGTTACGCTTCTGTCTGCATAATCTTCCAAATTTACCAGTTTGAGCATACGTTTTACTTTTTGTTCTATGATATCTTTGGGCTCTTTTTTGATTTTCAGCCCGAAAGCGATATTATTGTATACATTCATATTGGGAAAGAGTGCGTATTTTTGAAATACAGTATTGATTTCGCGTTTATAGGGTGGTACTTTGCTGATTTCCTGCCCATCGAACAATACTTCCCCTTCATTTTGTGTCAAAAATCCGCCCAAAATACGCAATAATGTTGTTTTGCCGCAGCCGCTAGGGCCTAACAGCGTCACAAACTCATTTTCGTAAATATCCAGATTGACACCCTTTAATACTAATTTGCCGTCAAATTCTTTGACGATATTTTTGAATTGTATCAATTTTTTCATCGGTGGGGTTCTCCTTCCAAAAAATATCAAAAATATCAGAAATATCAAACTATATCAGAACAGCGGCGGGGTAGAAACCCATATGACCTTCGCTGTTGTTTTTTTCTCATTTTTCAAATAATGGCGGCTTTTTCCCGAAAGATAGAATGTTTCGCCTTTATGCACCACAAATTTTTTTTCATTGCATACCAATGTGACACAGCCTTCCGCCACAAAACCAAATTCTTCGCCGCTGTGCGGGTCCATGACAAAAGAAGTGCCGCCCGTGGGCAGTTCTAACAAAATGGGCTCCATTTCATTTTTCTGTGTATTGGGCACAATCCAATGTATCGTACAGTTTTCTTTCTCATCTACAAAAAAATCTTTTTTGCGAAATACAATCTGTTCTTCTTTTTCCTCGCGGAAAAATTCAGACAAACTGCTGCCCAATGCTTCTACGATGTCATTCAGTGTCGCGATAGAGGGGGAAGTCAGATTACGTTCCAACTGTGACAAAAATCCTTTTGTCAATTCGCTGCGGCTTGCCAGTTCCTCCAACGTCAGACCTTTCTGTATGCGCAATTGCTTGATTTTATTGCCGATATCCATACGCTCCACCTCGCTGTATAGCAATACTAAACTTTATTATTATTTTTACCAAACCTCAATCATTATACTCCAAAGCGCGTAAAAAGCAAGTGAAAATAAACAAAAAATTTCATTTATTAAACTTTTTGACATTCTGCCAAAAAACGACACTTACAAAAACCCAAAAATTGTATGCTTCTACAAATCCCGAAAAATACATATTTTACACAAGTTTTACAAACTTCTGATTTCTATTGGGTTTTGCAATATCAAACACAAAGGTCACAATCTCTAAACCAAAATAAAATTGCATGCACACAAATGGCGCACACTTGCCGTCTTTGTGCTTTTTTACAAAATCATAACATTTCAGGGTGTCGAAAAAATCGACACCCTGTCGTCAAAGGCTCATTTCATTCAAGCCTTTGACGAGTAGACAGAAGTATAAAGCTCGAAGTTCCATCGGCTAAAATCCTTGAAACTTCGGCTTTTCCTCGTCGGAAATAAATTCCGACTGCGGATTAAATTTGGGAAACGCTTCGTTTCCCAAGCCCTTCCGCGCGCTTGAATAAAGTATAAAATCTAGTTTTTTGACAGTCTGAACATTTGTCTATTGGGATTGACAAAAATTCACATTTGTATTATTGTATTAGTATCTTAATACAGTAATACGAAATGGGGTGATATGGTGCAATTTGACAATGGCGCACCCATTTATTTACAGATTGTGCAGGAAATGACGCTGCGCATACTTTCCGGCACATTACAGCCCGGTCAAAAGCTCCCCTCTGTGCGCGAATTGGCGTTAGAATTTGGCGTCAATCCCAACACCATGCAGCGCGCTATGGCACAAATGGAGCAAGAAGGATTGGTATATACCAAGCGCACCAGCGGACGTTTTTTGACCGACCAACCAGAAATTATCAAGCAAAAACGGGAGGATTTCGCACAAGCAGAAACAAAGCGATATCTGGCATACATGCAAAAAATCGGTTTTACCGATACGACACAGATTATCGCCTATTTACAAAACATGCAGTAACAACAAAGGAGGTTTGGAAGGGTATGGCTTTGGTAGAAATCGAAAACCTATCATATCAATACGGCAAATTGGACGCGCTTTCCGACATTACATTATCTTTGCCGCAGGGTGAAATCATAGGGCTATTGGGGCAAAACGGCGCAGGCAAAACCACACTGATAAAAATATTGTGCGGTTTGCTCCCAAACTATACTGGACAAGTGCGCATTGATGGACAGCCCATTGGCGTATACACAAAATCTATCGTTTCTTATTTGCCGGACAAAACCTATTTTCGACGCAACGAAACCATAGGGGGCGCAATTCGATTATTTCGGGATTTTTACAAAGATTTTGATGAGAAAAAGGCGCGCGAAATGGTCAATGATTTATGGCTGACCGAAAAACAGAAAATCTATACCATGTCAAAAGGTACACAGGAAAAATTACAGATTGTGTTTGTCATGAGCCGCAAAGCAAAGCTATATGTACTAGATGAGCCTATGGCTGGTATCGACCCTGTGGCGCGGGAATATATCCGCAACACCATATTGCAGCAATACACACAAGACGCGACTTTGCTTTTATCCACGCACCTTTTACAAGATGTGGAACAACTCTTTGACCGTGCGATATTTATGCAGTCCGGAAAAATCTTACGCAATGTAGAAGTAGACACATTACGTGCGGAAACAGGGCTTTCTTTAGACCAATATTTTCGGGAGGTGTTTGGCTGATGTTTCAGATATTTCAGAAGTTTCCGAAGTTTCATCTGTTTGGAAAAGTGGTAAAACATGAATTGTTGGCTTCGGCAATGTTATATGGTGTAGTATTGGGATTGGGGCTTTTGTTTGCTTTTGGCACATATTGGAATCATGTTGTGCTGATTCATAACAGCATTTCGGCTTTGCTCTCCTTCTCATTTTGGTCTAGTGCTGGGCTATTGAGCATACTTGCATTGCTGTTGTTTTTCTACATTCATACTGCAATACGATATCAAAACGCTATGTTTGGCGCAGAAGGCGCGCTTTCCTTTAGTCTGCCGGTAGAGGCGCGTACATTGGTACTGGGCAAATTTTGTGCGGCATTGATTTATGGTATTTGTATTTTTATCCTAATTGGTATTTTGATTTATGCACTCATTTCTGGTACCAATACATTGTTTGGAAATGAACTGCTCGCAGAAAACAATATGATAAACACAGTCACAAACACAGATAACGCAAATGTAAACGCTGGACTGTTGTTGATGTTCTTTCTTTTCATTTTTGAGTGGGTCAACACACTATCTCGGATTTTTGCCGCTGTGACGCTGGCAAATTTACCACGATTTGCACGCTATAACGCCATTTTTGCGATTGTATTTTTCTTTGTTGGCGGCTGGATAGAAAGTTTTATTATGAATACCATTTTTTCACTATTTTCTTTTTCACAAGACAGCTTCACCACGGCTTTGACCCCCTTGTTGCAAATGCAGGACGCAACGCCTTTCTTTGGTGTGATGAGTTCTTTTTTATGGCAAAACATTGTGATTGCGCTTTTGCTTTGTGCGGCGCATTTGTGGGTATCTATTTGGCTGGTAAAAAAATATACGATTCTTTCTTGATGCTTTCCTATGTCACCGCAAAAAACAAAAGCTACAGAAAACGGTTTTCCTTGAAAAAACATTATTTTTCCTTGATTTCTTCACAAGAAAATATACCCGTTCTATCTGCATAAAAATAAGAACGCTGGAATCCTTCCCAATTATAAGGATTCCAGCGTTCTTTATTTCTTATGAAGCAGCCCCTCATACAATATTTCTACTGTATTCTGTGGCTTTTTCTAATTCGTTTTATTGATTTCAAAATTATGCGCCTAACTGTTGTGCAATGACTGTTTTTGCTTCTTCCAATGCCTGTGCGATTTTGGAAGCGTCTTTGCCGCCTGCCTGTGCCATGTTAGGACGACCGCCGCCGCCACCGCCGCAGACTGCCGCTGCTGCTTTGATGATATTGCCGGCATGTACGCCTTTTTTCACAACGTCGTCTGTTGCCATCACCACAAGGTTTACTTTGCCGTCTTTGCCGCTTGCCAATACAATCACACCGCTGCCCAATTTCTGTTTGAGCTGGTCGCCCATGGTACGCAATGCGTTTGCGTCTGCATCCTTGACTTCTGCCGCCAGCACGCCTACGCCGCCGATTTCTGTTTTATTATTCAAAATTTCATCAGCCGCACCGCCTGCCATTTTGGCTTTGAGTTTTTCCAGTTCTTTTGCGGTTTCTTTCTGTTCCGCCAAAATCTGTTCCAAACGTGCCAACAATTTATCTGGTGTAGATTTTACCATACGACAAACTGCTTTGATTTCTTCTTCCTGTGCCTGATAATGGCGCAATGCTTCCTGACCGGTCAGGGCTTCGATTCTTCTGACACCTGCCGCTACGCCGTTTTCAGAAATAATCTTAAAGGAACCTACTTGGGCTGTGTTTTTCAAATGCGCACCACCGCAAAGCTCTATGCTATAGCCGCCCATATCTACTACACGCACCACATCGCCGTATTTTTCGCCGAATAATGCCATAGCGCCCATATTTCTGGCTTCGTCCATAGACATTTCTTCTGCATGTACGGTATAGCTTGCGAAAATCGCATCATTGACCAATCTTTCTACTTCTTTCAGTTCGTCTGGTGTCAGAGCCGCAAAATGGGTAAAGTCGAAACGCAGACGGTCTGCGCTCACATAAGAGCCAGCCTGTTCTACGTGACTGCCCAATACAGTACGCAATGCTTTATGCAAAAGATGTGTTGCGCTGTGGTTTCTTGCGGAAGCCATACGCAGAGTTTCGTCTATGCTTGCACATGCAGTCTGTCCTTCTAAAATCGTACCTTCTGTCACTTCGCCCAGATGTGCGATTTTACCGCCAACAACTTTGACACAATTTGTAATCTGCACAGTACCAGTTTCTGTTTTGATAGTGCCATGGTCGCCTACCTGACCACCGCTTTCTGCATAGAATGGCGTACGGTCAAGCAGAACAGCAACGCCATCGCCCGCTTCTGCTTGTGTCGCGATTTTATCATTTGCCACCAAAGCCACAATTTTTGCATTTGCTACATCATATATATCATAGCCTGCAAATTTGGTTTCCAGTTCTACAGGCAATTCATTGTAAACGGTATCGGCTGCACCCATATAATTGGATTTTGCTCTGGCAGAACGCGCGCGTTCTTTCTGCTGTTTCATTTCTTCGGCAAAACCTGCTTCGTCAATATCCATGCCTTCTTCTGACAAAATTTCTTTTGTCAAATCTACAGGGAAACCATAGGTATCATACAGACGGAATGCTTTTTCGCCGCTCATGACTTTTGTATTTGCCGCTTTCATTTCGGCAATGTCAGCTTTCAAAATTTCCATACCATTATCAATGGTTTTATAGAAACTGTTTTCTTCGATAGAAAGGATTTTGAAAATATAATCTTGTTTTTCTACCAATTCTGGATATGCTTCCCCACTGCACGCAATCACGGATTTTGACAGTTCTGCCAAAAATTCGCCGTCAATGCCCAACAGTTTGCCATGACGTGCCGCACGACGCAGCAAACGACGCAATACATAGCCACGACCTTCATTGGAAGGCAATACGCCGTCTGCGGTCATCATGGTAACAGAGCGAATATGGTCTGTGATGACACGAACGGATACATCTGTTTTATGGTCTGTGCCATAGGTCACGCCAGCTTTCGCACAAACTGCGTCACGAATGGATTTCACGGTATCTACGTCAAAAATAGAGTCTACGCCCTGCATGATAGTAGCCATACGTTCCAAGCCCATGCCGGTATCTACGTTTTTCTGTGCCAATTCTGTATAAGTGCCGTCTTCTTCTGCATTGAACTGTGTCAAAACCAGATTCCAAAATTCCATATAACGGTCACAATCACAGCCTACGCCACAGGTTGGGCTATCGCAACCATATTCTTCGCCGCGGTCATAATAAATTTCGGTACAAGGACCACAAGGACCAGTACCATGTTCCCAAAAGTTATCTGCTTTGCCCAATTTTACGATACGTTCCCAAGGCAGACCCACCACATCATGCCAAATCTTGCCTGTTTCGTCGTCTTCTTCATAAATCGTTACATACAGCTTGTCCTCAGGGATTTCCAAAACCTTTGTCACAAATTCCCAAGACCAAGGCACGATTTCATTTTTGAAATAATCGCCGAAAGAGAAATCCCCCAACATTTCAAAGAATGTACCGTGACGCGCAGTTTTCCCTACATTGTCAATGTCACCCGTACGGATACATTTCTGACAGGTTGTTACACGTTTGCTGGGCGGGATTTCCTGTCCTGTAAAATATGCCTTCATAGGCGCCATACCAGAGTTAATCAACAACAAACTGTTGTCATTATGGGGCACCAATGAAAAACTAGGCAGACGCAAATGGTCTTTGCTTTCAAAGAATTGCAAAAATGCTTCTCGAATTTCGTTTACACCTAAATACTTCATATCGTTCCTCCTTAAAATTGGATTATTGCCTTATCATAATCAGGACCACCGGCTTAGCCGGTGGTTTGCTCTGCCCCTAGAAGGGGCTATTACCAGCTGCGCTTGTAAGCG
>CALWSU010000050.1 GCA_944384295.1 uncultured Lachnospiraceae bacterium
GAAGCAAAGTGCTTGACCTCGCACCCCGAAGAAACGGGGGCAGCGAAGCTGACTTTGCGAAGCAAAGTGCTTGACCAGAGCTTTATACTTCTGTCTACTCGTCAAAGGCTTGAATGAAATGAGCCTTTGACGACAGGGTGTCGACTTTTTCGACACCCTAAAGATTAGGGTATTAATCTTCTTTATCTGCCATCAGTGTGACAAGGATTGCTTTTTGTGCATGCAGACGGTTTTCTGCTTCGTCAAAGATTTCATCTGCATGTGCTTCAAATACTTCGGCTGTGATTTCTTCCCCACGGTGTGCAGGCAGGCAGTGCTGTACCATACAGCCTTCGTTTGTGACAGCCATCAAAGCATCATTGACTTGGAAGCCAGCAAAAGCAGCCGCACGAATTGCCTGTTCTTTTTCCTGTCCCATAGAAGCCCATACGTCTGTCAGTACAACGTCTGCATTTTTTGCTGCTTCCATAGGGTCTTCTGTCATCTGGAATTTGTTGCCGTATGCTGCCGCAAATGCCAATACGTCCGCATGTGGCTGATAGTCTTTTGGACACGCAATGCTCACAGACATGCCAACTTTCAGACCGCCTACAATCAGAGAGTTTGCCATGTTGTTGCCGTCGCCGATATAGCACATTTTCAGCCCTTCTAATTTGCCTTTGTGTTCGCGAATGGTCTGTAAATCTGCCATCACTTGGCAAGGGTGACAGAAATCAGTCAAACCATTGATGATGGGGATAGAGCCGTATTTTGCCAGTGTTTCTACTTCTTCCTGTTCAAAAGTACGAATCATGATACCATCTAAATAGCGGGATAATACGCGCGCGGTATCTTCTGTGGGTTCGCCTCTGCCAATCTGTGCATCTTTGGAACTGATAAACAGCGCATGTCCGCCTAATTGATACATACCAGTTTCAAAAGAAACACGGGTACGTGTGGAAGATTTTTCAAAAATCATACCCAATGTTTTGCCTTTTAAGATATGATGTTCAATCCCCTGTTTGTTCTGTGTTTTCAGCTGGTCTGCCAAATCCAAAATAGAAATGATTTCTTCTTTTGTCAAATCCAATAATTTTAAGAAATGATTCATGTTAGCCCTCCTATGATATCGTGTTTATTGAGATAAAACAGTTTGTAAAATTTCGAGTCCTTGTTCCATTTGCGCCTGTGTGATGTTCAGTGGAGGCAGCAAACGGATTTTTTCTTTTGCAGAAAGCACCAGTAAGCCATGTTCCAATGCTTTTTGAATGATGGGTTTTGCTTCAATGTCCAAAGAAATGCCCAACATCATGCCCAAACCGCTGACACCTGTTACATGTGGCATCTGTGCGATTTTTTCACGCAGGAATGCACCCTTTTGTGCGACCTGTTCCAAGAATGTTTCGTCCATGGTTTGCAGGATATGTACTGCACCCGCACATACGACAGGATTGCCGCCGAATGTAGAACCGTGGTCGCCTGCGGTGAATACAGAAGCAGTCTTTTCGCCAAACAGTACCGCACCGATGGGCAGACCGCCGCCCAAACCTTTTGCACAGGAAACCAAATCGGGCTGTATGCCGAAATGCTGATAACTGAAGTATTTTCCAGTACGTCCTAAACCGGTCTGTACTTCGTCTACAATCAATAATATGTCTTTTTCCTGACATGCTTTTGCTACAGCCTGTACATATTCTGCGTCCAGCGGTACCACACCGCCCTCACCTTGTACTGTTTCCAGCATGACTGCGCAAACGTCTGCTGTCATTTTGGAAAGTGTGTCTGCAAAGTCATTTGCTTTGGCAAATACAAAGCCGTCTACAAATGGGAAAAAATAATTGTGATATGCTGCTTGCCCAGTTGCGGAAAGTGCCGCCATTGTACGACCATGGAAAGAATTTTCCAATGCCAATATGGTGTTGCGTCCTGCGCCATATTTCAAAAAGCTGTATTTGCGCGCCGCTTTGATGACACCTTCGTTTGCTTCTGCACCACTGTTGCCAAAAAATACTTTTTTCATACCGCTTTTTTCGCATAATAGTTTTGCGGTCTGTATACAGGGTTCTGTGTAATATAGATTAGAGGTGTGCTGTAAACGCGCAAGCTGTGCCGATACGGCTGCTACCCAGCCGTCCTCGCAAAAACCAAGCGCATTGACGCCAATCCCGCTGGTAAAGTCAATGTATGTTTTGCCTGTGTCATCTTGTACACAGGCACCCTTTCCCTGTGTCAAGAGTACGGGAAATCTTGCATAAGAACCTATGATATAATCGGAATCTAGTTGTTTTGCTGTTTCAAAATCCATCTACTTTTTTCCCCTCCTTACAATTTTATCAATTTTTTCTGAGAGAAGTTCTAATATCACTTCTATCATAATCTCTATCAGTAACATTTTGATTTTTCTATTTTTTCATATTTCGTTATGGCAAAAACATGGTGCCAATCCCTTCATCAGAGAACATTTCAACCAGTATGGAATGTTCGATTCTGCCGTCAATCATAACGGCTTTTTGTACACCCGCACGGATTGCCGCTTCACAGCTTTTGACTTTGGGAATCATGCCGCCGCTGATGATGCCGTCGGAAACCAGTTTTTCCACATCGTCTACATGTACAACCGGTATGAGAGAATCTTCGTCATTGACATCACGCATCAAGCCGCGAATATCGGTCAATGTAATGATGTTTTCTGCATGTAATGCGCCTGCGATTTCTGCCGCCGCGGTATCTGCGTTTATGTTATACACATTTCCGTCTTTGTCTACGCCAACGGTAGCAACTACGGGAATATAACCGCTTGCAATAGCGTTGTTGATGGGTGCAATGTCTACATGTGTGATGTCACCCACATAGCCGTAATCCCCTTCCAGTTTTTTGGCTTGTATCATGCAGCCGTCGATACCACATAAGCCCACAGCTTTGCCGCCCAACTGTCCAATCAAAGCCACAAGGTCTTTGTTTGTTTTGCCGGCTAATACCATTTGTACCACTTCTGCGGTTTCTTTGTCTGTATAACGTAAACCATTCACAAAATGGGTTTCTTTGCCCAAACGGTCTAACATACCGCTGATTTCAGGACCACCGCCATGAATCAGCACCACATGAATCCCAACCAAAGAAAGCAATATAATATCGCTCATGACTGCCTTTTTCAAGTCAGGGTGTATCATGGCATTGCCGCCATATTTGATGACTACCGTTTTTCCGTAATATTCCTGTATGTAAGGCAAAGCGGCAGTCAAAACTTTTGCCTTCATGGTGTTAATATCTTTCATGTCTATCTCCTTAGCCTTTTTAGCCTTCTTAGCTTCCTTAACCTTTTTGGTTTTATCAAGTTCTGTAATCGCCATTGATTTTCACATAATCATAGGTCAGGTCACAGCCCCAAGCGGTTGCCTGCGCATCGCCCTGCTGCATATCTATATCAATATGGATTTCTTCCTGTAATAAAATTTCTTTTGCTTTGTCCTCATCAAATGCAACGCCTGCGCCGTTTTTGCATACATCGATACTGCCCTTTTGTGAGGAAATGGTGACTGCAATGGTATCCACTGCGAAATCACCTTCTGTATAGCCAATGGCACATAAAATACGTCCCCAGTTTGCGTCCGCGCCAAACATTGCCGCTTTGGTCAGATTGGAAGTAATGACAGATTTTGCAATTGCCTTTGCCAAAGGAATGCTGGGTGCATTTGTGACATGACATTCTACCAATTTGGTTGCACCTTCGCCATCGCCAGCAATCTGTTTTGCCATAGAAGTACAGATTTCTTTGACTACGGCTAAAAATGCGTCAAAGTCTGCACCTTCTTTGTCAATGATGGGATTTTCTGCCAAACCATTTGCCATGATAGATACCATATCATTGGTAGAGGTGTCACCGTCTACACTCACCATATTGAATGTATCATCTACTGCCAATTTCAACGCTTTTTGCAGCATGGGCGCAGTGATGGCACAGTCTGTAGTCAAGAAGCCAAGCATGGTTGCCATGTTAGGGTGAATCATGCCGCTGCCTTTTGCCATTGCGCCTATGGTCACTGTTTTCCCGCCTACTGTTGTGGTATAGGCTTCTTCTTTTGGTTTGGTGTCTGTGGTCATAATGGCTTCGACTGCATCTGCATGCCCTTCTTTGGATAATGTGGGTGCAAGTTTTGGAATCCCTGCCGCAATGGGTGTAATATCCAATGTCATGCCAATGACACCAGTAGAGGCAACAATGATGTCAGTAGGCTGTAAGCCCAATGCATCCGCTGCCAATTGACACATTTTTTCTGCTTTTTCCACGCCGTCTGCATTGCATGTGTTGGCGTTGCCGCTGTTGCAAATCATGGCTTGTGCCATACCGTCCGCAATATTGGTTCTGGTAACAGTAATGGGCGCACCATATACTTTGTTTTGTGTATAAACTGCGGCTGCTTGACAAGGTACTTCACTGTAAAGCAGTGCAAGGTCTTTTTTGGATTGGTTGTTGCGTATGCCGCAATGCATACCTGCGGCAGTAAAGCCTTTGGGTGCGGTCACACCGCCAGAAATAAGCTGCATAAATAGCCTTCCTTTCTCTCTATCTCAATATCTAATTACAATAATCCTTGTGTTTCGGGTAAACCCAATACCAGATTCATGTTCTGTACGGCTGCGCCAGATGCGCCTTTGCCCAGATTGTCAAATACACTGACGAGTGTCAAACGGTCATCATTGCCAGAAATATATAATTTCAAACGATTGGTTTCTTTGATTTCGTTCGCTGCTAAAAATCCTTCGTTTGCCGCTTCTACGGAAATCATAGAACAGCCTGCATAATGCGTTTGGAATATTTCCAGCAAATCGGCTTTTGTGACTTTTTTCTGGAAAAGTCTGGTATGCAGAGGGATACAGGTTGCCATACCGCTGTAGAAATCGCCTACGATGGGCATAAATACAGGCGGTGTACTGATGCCTGTCACTTTCTGCATTTCTGGTAAATGCTTGTGCATCTGCGGCAATGCGTATTGTCTGGGGCTGTCATATTCATAAGAACGATTGGGGTCTTCATATTCCGCAATCATGCTTTTGCCGCCGCCGCTGTATCCGGTTAGACTGTAGCAAGTGAAAGGGAAATCCTCTGTCACAATGCCATGTGCAAGCAAGGGATATGCCGCCGCGATAAATCCTGTTGCATGACAGCCGGGGTTTGCAATGCGTTTCGATGTCAAAATTGCATCATGATGTTTCTGGGATAATTCGGGGAAACCGTATGCCCAGCCTTCCGCGGTACGATGTGCCGTGCTGGCGTCTATGATGCAAGTATGTGGATTGTCTACCAAAGTCACAGCTTCTTTTGCGGCTGCATCTGGCAAACAAAGAAATACAACATCTGCCGCATTCATCAATTTTTTACGTTCTGCTATATCTTTGCGTTTTTCTTCTGGAATCAATAACAATTCTACGCCGCCATGCTGTTCTAGCTTTTGGCGTAGCTGCAAGCCTGTTGTTCCGGCTTGCCCATCAATATATACCTGAAAGGACATATAGACACCTCATTTTCTCAAGTAAGCTTTCGTAATCCATTGCATAAATATGGTATTATTATAAAGAAATCATAAAAAAAGTCAATATCTATTCGTATATTTATACAAGTTCGGAGGAATCGTATATTTTTCCGAATCTAACTTAATTTTTTTGTGTAAATTGCAGTGATTGTATACAATATGACGAAAATTTATGAAAAAAATTTTTTGTTTCCATTTACAAACAATGCACGAACTGCTTGGTAGAAAAGAAATATACATAAATATTACAGAATATACATTGCATACAAAAAGAAAAGCCCATGGAAAAAGGGGCAATAGTTGACGAAACAACTATTTTGCGGTATGTTATTATTAGTTGTGAACGCAACTAATTGCGGGAAATTGTAAGGAATCATGCATAAAAGGGAGGAAATCATGTTAGAAAAGAAAAAATTTCGTTATACCATACATGCTTCGGCAATCAGCCGTTATGCAAATCGAAATTTTGATTTATGTTTGCAAGATTTACCAATCGGCAGTGGACAACAGTTTTTTTTACTGCGTATCTATGAAAATGAGGGCATTTCTCTGTATGAATTAGGGAAATTGGGCTTTTTTGATAAAGGCACGGTCAGCCGTGGCGTACAGAAATTGGAAGAAGCGGGATATATCCGCATCGAACAGGATATACAAGACCGTCGTTGGCGGCATCTGTATATCACAGAAGCCGCCAAACCCATTATCGAACGCTTGCTAGAAGTCAGAGAAGTTTGGCATACTGCTTTAACAGAAGGTTTTACAGATGAAGAATGTATCCAAGCGGAATATTTTTTACAACGTATGGCACAAAACGCAAAAAAATATGTACAACAACAGGAGGGAGAATCATGGCACAAGGCGTAACCGGAATAGAAAATCCATTAGGTACCAAACCGATTCGCAGTTTGTTGATTTCGTTTTCATTGCCTGCGATTGTATCTTGTTTGGTCAATTCTGTGTATAATATCGTAGACCAAATTTTTATTGGACAGGGCGTAGGTTATTTAGGCAATGCCGCAACGACGATTGCATTTCCTTTGATGACCATTATCATGGCGTTTGCAACGCTGATTGGTTCCGGCGGCGGTGCGTATGCCGCGCTGCGTTTGGGCGAAGGACGCAAAAGAGAAGCACTGCTCACACTCAATAATCTGCTTGTGATTGCCATTGTACTAGGCGTGGTATTGGCGGCATTGGGCTTGATTTTTCTCAAACCGATTTTGGTATTATTCGGCGCGACTGCTTCGACTATGCAATATGCCATAGATTATACTTCTATCGTATTATGTGGTTTGCCTTTTAATATGATTAGTATTGCATTATCCAATATGGCACGTACCGATGGACACCCACGTATGTCTATGTATGGCATATTGATTGGCGCGGCACTCAATACCGTATTAGACCCCATTTATATTTTTGTATTAGATTGGGGCGTAAAAGGCGCGGCAATCGCTACCATCACAGCGCAGATGGTTTCTACTATTGTATTGTGTTATTACTTTATCAAAAAAGGCAATATGCGCTTTGCCAAACGTTATATGAAACCGGTAGGGCGTGTATGGTATAAAATATTCACATTGGGCATTTCCTCAGGTATCACCGCTTTGGTGGCTTGTATCATGCAGGTGGTCATGAATAATTCTTTGGTATATTACGGCGAAAAAAGCCCTGTGACAGGCGATGTCGCTTTAAGTGCAATGGGGATTGTCATGAAAATCGCTATGATTTTGGCATCGTTCTGTATAGGTTTGGGGATTGGTGCACAGCCTATCTTGGGCTTCAATCTGGGCGCGAAAAAATATCGCCGTGTACGCAAAACCTATTTGATGGCAGTATGTGCCGCAACCATTTGTATTTTTGCGGGCTGGGCAGTCTGCCAGATTGCGCCGCATTTGGTGCTGCGTCTGTTTGGGGAAGAAAATCAAAACTTTACAGATTTTGCGGTACGTTGTCTGCGGATTTATTTGGGTGGTATTTTCTGCGCAGGGTTTCAGATTGTATCTACCAACTATTTCCAAGCAACAGGGCAGCCGCTCAAAGCCTCTTTGCTCTCTATGCTGCGTCAGTTGATATTGCTGATTCCATTGCTTTTGATATTGCCGCTGTATTTTGGCTTAGATGGTCTGTTGTATGCAGGACCTTGTGCGGACGTGGCTTCCGCTGTGATTGTGGCATTGTTTATCTTCCCGGAAATGCGCAAATTACAAAGAAAGATTGCCGAAAGCGATACACCCGTATCAGCCAGTCAGGCGGCTTAAATCAAAAAATCCCTATTTGCTTTTTCAGCAAACAGGGATTTTTTTTCATTTTATCGGTTGACCATCAATTTTTTGAGTCCGGCATTCAGACCATCAATACTCAAATCGTACATATCGAAATCTTTGTGTATGATGTCATAGGTCTTTGCCCACCAACCGCCCCAGTAGGGACGCTCGGAAGGGTTCAGCCATATCAGATGGGGATATTTTTCCCGAAAACGTGTCAGCCATTCTATGCCGGGAATGGAGTCACGCACACCATAGCTGTAATAACTGCCGTCTAAGAGTTCGGAAGGTTCCATCTGTGCATCGCCCACAATAATGACCTTGTATTCACTGCTGATATTTTTCAAAATCCAGTCAGTTGGTATGACAGATTTTGGACGCAGTCTTGGGTCTGTATAGATACGGGAATAAATGCAGTTGTGGAAATAGAACACTTGCAAATCCTTGAAATGATTCGACTTGCTGACTGACTGGAACAGCGCGGAACACAGTCGGCTGTAATAATCCATAGAGCCGCCGCTGTCCATCAAAAGCATGACTTTGACTGTGTTTTTGCGTGGACGGTCATAGACCACTTTCAAATTGCCAGCATTGTCACAAGTTGCGCGAATGGTGCCGTCGATGTCAAATTCTGTTTTGGCTTCGTCCGCGCGTGTGGAAAATTCGCGCAGACGACGAAATGCCATTTGGAATTGACGGGTATCCAATGTGTTATCATGCCGAAAATCTCGGAATTTTCGTTCGCTTGCCACTTGAAAAGCGCGGCGTTGTCCGCCTTCTCCGCCGACACGAATCCCACGCGGGCTGAAACCGCTGTTGCCGAATACCGACACACCGCCAGTCCCTACCCAATAACTGCCGCCGTTGTGTTCTTCTTTCTGTTCTTCCAAACGTTCCAAAAACATTTTTTGGATTTCTGCTTGTGAAAGTCGCTCATTCTGCATGGCGCGTTCCATATCAAAGGTATCGCCAGGTTGTTCTTTGGGATTTTCCAGCCAGTCCAAAAGCTCTTGTGGCAGTTCGTCTGTGAATTGTACATCTTTGAAAAATTCCAAAAATGCACCGTCGAATTTATCGAAATCTGCTTCACTTTTGACCAGTATACTGCGGCATAAGTAATAAAACGCACTCAAAGAACTTTGATGCAGTCCCATGTCTAACGCTTCTATCAGAGTCATCCATTCATTGAGCGATACTTTTAAGCCTCTGGCACGCAGCAGATAAAAAAATGCGGTAAACATTATATTCACCCCCGCAAATTAAAGATAGCGGTTCAATGTGTCAATATCTTCATTCTTTTTGAGCAGTACGCCGGCAAAAGGCACGGTTTCGCGTATTTTTTCCGCAGGGATGCCGCCAATCTGCAACGCCTGAATCCAGTCAATGACTTCGGAAGTGCTTGGTTTTTTCTGGATTTGGTACATTCCACGAATCCAGTAAAAGGTTTCGAGTACCTGTTGTAACAGATGTTCTTCTACATTTGCGAAATGTACTTTTATGATTTCTTCCATCTGTGGTGCGTCTGGGAATTCAATATAATGGAAGATACAGCGACGTAAAAACGCGTCAGGCAATTCTTTTTCCGCATTTGATGTGATAATCACAATCGGGCGTTGTTTTGCTTTTATGGTTTGTTTGGTTTCGGGGATATAAAATTCCATTTTGTCCAATTCCCAAAGTAAATCGTTTGGAAATTCCAAGTCCGCTTTGTCAATTTCGTCAATCAGCAATATCACTTGTTCGTCTGCGGAAAATGCTTCGCCCAGTTTGCCCAGTTTGACATATTTTTCAATATCATCTACGCCTTCATTGCCAAATTGGCTGTCGTATAAACGCTGTACCACGTCATATACATATAATCCGTCTTGTGCTTTTGTGGTGGATTTGATATTCCAGATGATCAGTTTTTTGCCTAGAGCTTCGGAGATGGCTTCTGCCAGCATGGTTTTGCCTGTTCCCGGTTCGCCTTTGATTAAAAGTGGTTTTTGCAATGCAATCGCAATATTCACAGAGCGCATCAATTCGTCACTCGCAACATAGTTTTGACTGCCTTGGAATGTATTGGTATTGGTCATATCATACCGCCTTTCTGATTTCTATGAGATAATTTTGAATTTTTATCTGTATATTGTAGTGAAGCCCAAAAGAAATGTCAAGGCATTGCGGGAAAAGTCGCGTTTATGGTAAATACTGCATGATAGGAAAAGTGAAAATATAAAAATAGAAAGCAATGGTATCAAAAAATGCATTTGTGCTTGAAAAAATAGCAAAAACTACCAATCCATGATATAATACACATATCTTGCATATAAAAATAAAAAAAATATGTCATACTAGGGCGTATCTGAAAAGTCCTCTATATTTATTATTTTAACAAAATGGCGATTGCAGCAATATGAATAAAAGCAAAA
>CALWSU010000051.1 GCA_944384295.1 uncultured Lachnospiraceae bacterium
CAAATATTACAACGAACATAGAATAAAAGAGAAACTAGGATGGATGAGTCCTGTAGAATACAGGCTCAACCTCATGGTTGCATAAAAAATGCGTAACAGACAAAATCTGTTACGCAAAAAAAGTCTAACTTTTGGGGGTCACCTCAGGTTTTGTTGCTTTTTTGTTTTTGATGTAGAACAAGAAAAAGTTATAATGTATCAAATTGTGGTCAAATAGATTACATAATATAATTATGTAATCTATTTGACCTGCATGTAATTTTTTCCACAATCACTCCAAAATACTGTTTCAAGAACAGATAATTAAAATAATTTGCAAAATCTACATTATTATATAGATATTATATAGATTTTGATAGATATATCTGATTTACAAAAAAATACTATTCCCTATTGTAAGAAAAGTGATATAATTTTTATGAAACTACTTGACAAATAGCAATACCTAAATTATAATAATTATCAAGTAACAATAGTTTACTACAATTTTACATATATTTTATTTTTAAGGAGGAATTTTATTATGAAAAAATTTGTTTGTTCTGTATGTGGTTACGTTCATCATGGTGATTCTGCACCTGCAGAATGTCCCGTTTGCCACGTTGGCGCTGATAAATTCGTAGAACAAAAAGAAGGCGAAATGGAATGGGCAGCAGAACACGTTGTTGGTGTTGCTCAGGGTTCTAGCGAAGACATCATGAGAGATTTGAGAGCAAACTTTGAAGGCGAATGCACAGAAGTAGGTATGTACCTGGCTATGGCAAGAGTTGCTCACAGAGAAGGCTATCCTGAAGTAGGTCTGTACTATGAAAAAGCTGCTTGGGAAGAAGCTGAACACGCAGCAAAATTTGCTGAACTGTTGGGCGAAGTAATCACAGATTCTACAAAGAAAAATCTGGAACTGCGTATTGATGCCGAAAATGGTGCAACTGCTGGTAAATTCGATCTGGCAAAACGTGCAAAAGCTGCAAACTTGGATGCAATCCACGATACAGTACATGAAATGGCTCGTGACGAAGCTAGACATGGTAAAGCATTCTTGGGTCTGTACAATCGTTATTTCGCAAAATAAGAATCGTATGATATTGACCTAAAGTCATAAAGTAAAGTGCATGGAATTATGAAACTATCATAGATTTCATGCACTTTCTTTTTCTTATCATATTGACAAACTTCGATATATTATATATGATAAGAACAATAGAACGATGGAGGTTTTGCTGATGCAGAAAGAAATGAAAGCTTTCAAAGCCTTAGGCGATGAAAACCGTTTGACAATTTTAAGTTTATTATATGGTGGTGAAAAATGTGCTTGTATGCTCTTAGAGGAAATGAAAATTTCACAACCCACCCTCTCCCATCATATGAAGATACTTTGCGATGCCAATTTGGTAGAATCCAGAAAAGAAGGAAAATGGATGCATTATCGCCTTGCAGAAAATGGTCTACGTGATATTACTGATTTTTTACAAAACTTGATGACAAAAGAAGAATGATGTACAGAATAAATTTTATGTAATATATTGATAATTTTCAATATATAAATATATCAATATAAAATAGCATTTTCTTTTAGGAGGATTTATGTTTATTTGGAATTTTATACAAACAGAAATTTTAGGTATGCAATGGCTCAATCAATTGACAGGCATTTGTTTAGAAAAATTAGGCTTTGACTTAGATAGTGCGATAGGCGGAAGTATCCATTTTTTCTTCTATGATACAATCAAAATTTTTATATTGCTTTCCGTTTTAATTTTTTCTATTTCCTATATACAAAGTTATTTTCCACCAGAACGTGCTAGAGAAATCTTATCACGTTTTCATGGGATTACAGCCAATACATTTGCTGCTTTGTTGGGAACCGTAACGCCGTTCTGTTCCTGCTCCTCTATTCCATTGTTTATTGGATTTAGCAGCGCCAATGTGCCAATTGGTATCACGTTTTCGTTTTTGATTTCGTCCCCTTTGGTAGATTTAGGTTCATTGGTATTACTCACTAGTATCTTTGGTATCAAAATAGCAGTGGCTTATGTAGTCGTTGGTTTGATATTGGCAATTATTGGTGGGCTTTGCATTGAAAAATTGGGTATGGAAGCATATTTGACGCCATTGGTTCGCAATGCAGCTTCTGCGCAAATATTGGCACAACCAGAATTAACAAAAAAAGAACGTATCCAATATGCAAAAGAACAATTGCTTACTACGATTCAAAAAGTGGCACCCTATATTTTTGTGGGTGTGGGGATTGGTGCAGCAATTCATAATTTTATACCTGAATCTTTCGTAGAATCCGTGTTAGGCAGTGACACATGGTATGCTGTACCATTGGCTACGATCATAGGCATTCCAATGTATGCGGATATTTTTGGTACCATTCCAATTGCAGAAAGTCTATTTGCCAAAGGTGCGGGATTGGGTACTGTGTTAGCGTTTATGATGGCAGTTACCGCCCTGTCCTTACCCTCTTTTATATTGTTACGCCAAGCCGTGAAACCACGTTTGTTAGGGGTATTTATTGTCATTGTTGCAATCGGTATCACTTTTATAGGTTATTTCTTCAATACAATGTCATTTCTATTCATTTAAGCGAAAGGAGTTATCGTATTATGAAATTTTTTCAGAAAAAAACAGCAAAAAATGATGTAGTGGAATCTCCACTCAAAATTTTGGGCAGCGGCTGTAGCAAATGCAATACTTTAGAAGCCAATACAAGAGAAGCCTTAAAATTATTAGGCAAAGAAATGCCCATTGCACACATCACAGATTTTCAACAAATTGCTGCCTATGGTGTGATGACAACACCAGCACTTGTTTACGAAAATCAGGTTTGTATTTATGGTCGTGTTGCAACACCAGAAGAAATTGCTGCATGTCTAAAGGAGGTACTGCTATGAGTTGTGCTAATGTAGAAAATTGTCTATGTCCCAAAACCACTTGCCCAAACCATGCAAAATGTTGTGCTTGTGTCATCAAGCATCGGTAAACAGATAGCCTTCCCTATTGCCTATTTCCAGACAATGGAGGAGATAAAAGCAATTTTCATCATTATGAAGTTTTAAAACAAAGATTTGAATCATAAGTAAAAATAAGAATGCTGGAATCCTTCGTATTGTAAGGATTCCAGCATTCTTTGTTTTCTTATGAAGAAGTCTATAAGTCAATCATAAACAAATTTCATTCTTTTGTTGTAAACGGTCAAAAACGGTTTCGACTCATGTTTTCTTTTTTCAAACAATACCCATTGCTCCTGTTCTTCTTCATAATGTGGGTAGGCGTTTGCAATCAAACATTCTATACGAATGCCGTTATCTAATATAATATGTAAATCATTCCATGGACTCAATTGAATAGAAAGAACCATACCTCCAATTATATGTGTTTGGAATTTTTGTATGTTAAACCATTCGTCATTCTGTGTACTTTCTAATAGATTCCATGACTGATAATCTAAAGTAGTCACTAAAATATCATTATTTTTGATAATCCTAGAACAACCCAAAGCATGAAGTGTCAATGGTGCAAAATCAAAATCTAATATTTCACCCACACAGCAAACATGAAGTAATTTTTTTCCTAACAATGAATTGATAAACTGTAAAATCTCTTGTTGTATTATCTTCTAAACCTCCTTTTTATTGATTGTGATACTGCGTAATTTCTAAAACATTTTCTAA
Source organism: uncultured Lachnospiraceae bacterium (assembly GCA_944384295.1). Classification (GTDB taxonomy): domain Bacteria; phylum Bacillota; class Clostridia; order Lachnospirales; family Anaerotignaceae; genus Anaerotignum. The sequence goes on from CALWSU010000051.1 coordinate 3,678, forward strand.
CTTTTCTGTTTGTTATATCACCACAATATCATCATAATTCTCTTTATAGTTGTCAAAAGCCACAAAAGGATTTTCCGCATTTTCTAAAAGATACAGTAACGTTTCCGATAAAACTTCTGCATGCACACCTATCACACGATAATCATGGGCTTGACGATTGATATACAAAATAGTTCCCCATAATATTTCACTTAACTCCCCGAACAATTCTTGCTCAAATGGTATAAAGTAAGATGCCTCTTTGAGTACTTTTAGGCATATAAAAATTTCATCAAACTGATGTTGTATATCTTCCAAATTTTGAAAACCATATTTTAATGCATATCGATAGCCATTAGAAAAATTTTCTGTTTTTCCAGCATGCATAGATATTTTTTCTCTTGCTTCTTTTGTGGTCATGTTTCCGATTCCTTGTATGATTTTAGATTTATTACTATATTTCCTGATACAATTTCCATTTCTTACCATAATAGAGAGAATGATTATGGAAATAATGCTGTTGCTTCCGTCCCCTTGCGGGGATTCCTATTACTAAACAGTCGTTACTACCAAGGTATGATCGAACTGAATACCATGTTTCCGTCCCCTTACGGGGATTTCGATTACTGAACCAGAGATTACAAAAGAAATAGGTTCTCGCTTAGAGTTACCGTCCCCTTACGGGGATTCTTATTACTAAACCGGCGGATTCCGAAAGGGGAAGTAGAGCGGATAAAGGGTTGCCGTCCCCTTACGGGGATTCTTATTACTAAACCCTACCCTCTGAAGTCCGCTCCAATAACAGGCTTCAGAGCACATTTGCGGCTAAAACCTATTTTCTCGAAAAAATTTCGTGTTTTTTGCTTTCAGACGCTGCAAAGCCTTGATTTTAGCCGTGCGGCTGAAAACTGTAATTTCTTTCTTTGTTATTCGACATTGATTTTGTAAAACCCTTTTATTTTTGTTTATTGTTATAGATTATTTTTTTAGAAATACGTTATAAGCAAAGTTTTTCTATAATGCGTTGATTCATATCATCATAAGAATTCCAATATTCTTTTTTTACTGGAATCCCAGAATACACTGCCAAAGATTTTAATAGGTCTACAATTTCCTTTGAGGATAAATCCACTTTTTTTTGAATCCATTCTTCTGTTACGGAAACCATTTGATGTGCTGTCACATTACGCACTTCTTTTTCCACATTTTTTAACTTTTCTAAAATTGACTTTAATGTGTTATCTGATGTCTTGGTTTGTAAAATCGGATAGATCTGTGCTGATTTATAAAAATCTTCCCTGAGTTCTCCAGAAAATTCCGTTTCTAATATTTTCCGAATCTCTTTTCCTGTTTCGCTTCTGTCCAATTTTTCTTTACTCAAATATAATTGACCACTGCCTTTTCTTTTTTCTATGCAGTAATCTTTCAGATCTATTTTGCAATTGGTCATTAGACATTCTTCCAACAAGTTTAAGATCACAGGAGTGATCCCACGAATCAGATCCGCATAATTCCCTTGTTTTTGGCGCAGCTGTAAATATAGTATGTACTCGAAAATATCTCTTTTATTTCCTGCCGTTTCTATGGGAAATATTTTATAACTTGTCCCCCGCAAAGCTATGCCAACGCCACTAAGATTCAGCATCAAACGCTGTTCCGCTGCCTTGAGCAAAGCATATACATCGTGTGGCAAAAATTCTTTCATATCTTCCGCAATGGCTAAAGCCGCATGATAATCATATGCCTGTACCAGTTGTACAATCATTTCCTTTTTCAGTTTTGCCAAAAGATTGACTTGATGAAATGTATGGCATCTTTTTTCAAAATCTTTTTTGTTATCCTCATTGCATGCCCAGAAAGATTCTAAATCATATTGAATTGGGTCCTCATCTTTTGGATTTTCTTTTTTGTATGGCGTGGTCACCTGCAACGCTGTAATTTTGTGTTTTGACATAGCTGCAATCAGATTCAATGCACTTTTCATTGCTGGTGTTCCAGAAGATATATTGACCAAGATTTCAGAGTCGGGATATTCTGACTTGATATGATCTAAAATTTTTTCAAAATCCATATAAAACGCATCAAAAAGTTGTACATCTGTGAGATTTTCTCGTTCAATACATTCTATTTTCTCGAATGGAACTTGCATATAGTCCTGAAGCAATTCCAATGCTGCCACATAACGGTTATCGAGCCGACTTCTTTCCAACATTTCTTTTGATAAATTCTGTCTAGGGTTTGCGATAGCACTCAATCGATTGATACTATTTTCGACTTTGATTTCTGTTGCACCATGGATACCAATTTCTCGGAAAGCTTCCATGTTAGATAATATACTATCAGAAAAAATTAATCGACTACGACAAGGTTTTCCTTTTGCTGCACTCCCAAATAATCTTAGAATTTCTGGAGCATCTTCATCATGTTTTTTTGTTAGTTTATCATTATATTTTCTTGCAAGTAATGCACGGATTTTTCCTTTTAAACTACTTCCTGGAATGATAGGAAGATCACTTTCTATATCACGTATCACCGGAGAATCAATCGCACCAATTGCAGAAAATTGTACAGAGCCACCGATGTGCATACCTGTTTCTATTTTTATATTTCCCGTAATTTCTATTTTTGTATACATATAATTGCCTCCCTTAGTTCTCTTTTCCACCATAAAATTTATGATACGCAACTAATGCTTCCATATAATGACAAAATTCTAGCAATGCTTTTTTGCTCTTTCCAATGCGATTGATTTCTTGTAATAAATTTGCTGTATCCAAAAAATTTTTCACTGTTTTTTCTCTACCTGCTTCATACGCCATACGCATTTTCAAATATTGCACACGATTATATAAATCATCTGATAATTCTTCGGATCTATGCCGTTGCGCATCATTATATAAATCAGAAACTAAAGAAAGTATATTTCTAATTTTTGATGTAGTTAAATTGATTTTCTCTTTTCCGTTTTTATCAACAACGATCATTTTTTTTATCGCTTTTTCTGCCCGATCTACATAATGTTCTGTCATGATGCTTCCTCCTGTCTTTCCCTAACGCTATATACATACAAATAAATGGCTGTGATCAAAGATTTTCGATCTTTTTTATTTTGAATCCAATGATACATATTCTGTGCAAATTTGCGATATCTTTCTTTTGTTTCTGTATCCGCTTCGGTTTCTGGTTCCAATCGTGCTAATGTATAAGCGAATCTAGCAATATTGATTTTTTCATCGCTATTTCGGATATACTCTAATAGATGATATAAAAAAGCTTTTCCTCGTTCCTGATCCTGTTGACCGAAAAATGCCATCAATGTTTTATATTTTTCTTCCAAAACATCTGAAATAAAATCCTCCCAATCATATGTATTGCTTTCATCAAACAATGTAATCGCATTTTTTCCTGGATACGATTTTGCACATTCTTCTAATTCTCCAACTTCCCTTGCCATTGCAGCAATCGGATATTTTGATGGATACATACCAATTCCAGCAGAAAGCGATAATGTGCCTTGACTGAATTTTTTTAAACTTTTATGCAAATCGACAGCAAAACCAATGACATCATTCCAAGCACCAACTACAAAGACATCATCACCGCCACTATAAACAATCGCAATATTTCTTTCTGTTTCTCCATTGCGACCTCGTAAATCGTATACACCATTTTCCAATAATGTATTGATATGTCTTTTAAAGAAAATACTTAATTTTCTAGAAAATGTTGCAGTTCTGGATATGGTGACATATTGATTTCCATGTTTCTTGCTTTCAAATCCTTTTACAAAAGCCTGTCCCAAATTATCCACATCTGCACGTAAAATTCCGAGACGTTTGATACCACAGGAAGCATCTGCTAAATCTTCAAATGTATTGCCTTTTTTATAATCCCCTACCCAAAGTTTGGTAGAAATATCTAGCCCTGTATACATTTTGTTTTTACAATATGCTCGAACATAATTTTTTCGTTCCTGAAGTCTTTTTTGAAGATTCTCTTTCGATTCTGCTATCAAATATTTGTTATGTGGCAAAGGCAAAGCATTTTCAGATTCGTTTTGATCCAAAACAACAAAAAAGGCTTCTTTTTGAATCTTGTTGGAAAAATTTTGTATAGCACTACAAATCTGACAAATATCATCTTCTAATAAATCAACTCGTTTACATACTTTACATTCTCTTTCCATATCCGCTTGATTGCCTTGTTGCAGAAACAAAATATCTTCTTTCGTGTATCTTTGGCTTTTCTTTTGAGAGATTTGGTTCGCTACTTCACGAAATACAGCACTATAACTGCCATCTGGTTCATTTTTGAAATCATTGGCAGAACCAGGCGCCATACCACCTACCAAATATAAAGAAATAGAAAACGTTTCCATAAAAAAGCGGTTCATGTCCTTTTCAAATTTCTGAATATTTTGTATGGTTTCTTCTGTATGATCTAATAATAGATAGGCATGTCCACCACCACAATAAATCAAGTTTGTTCTGCAATAACCTGTGGCAGTTAATAACTCATCAATCATATGTTCCATTAAAATTTCCAGATAAAATGATCTTGCTCGTAAATTTTTTAAGGCACCGTCATTGCTAATGGTATAAATAAAATCTTGTATACCTGAAATATCCATACTATACAAAAGAAAAACTTCTTTTTCATAGAAAGAGGCAGTGTCTTCCCAAAGAACCTTGCGATAATTTGCTATATGATTCTTTTTCAGATATTGTAAAATACAACTACCAAAAGCTGCTGTCATTTTTACATGGTCAAATAAGGATATATCTGCAACTTCTGTTTGTGAGGTAGAAGAAGGAATAAAAGAAAGTGTACTTTCTAATACTTCTAATAAAGAATGGATATAATTTTCTGTGTAATCAATTCCTTTACAAGCATTTTTCAGATTTTGCACACATGTTTTATAAAAACTTTCGCGATAACGAAATGTGCTGTTAGAAGGATATTGTATTTTGTCCACATCTAGAAAAGAGCATGGATAATGCATTTTTCCATCATTGTTATTTAATAGGTTAAAAATGCTGTCGAGTGGTATATCTTTTACAAATCCATTTCCGCTTTCATCTTTTAAACGTCTGTCGGTTGCTGCTGCGATATTATCTGCAATATAACAGATATATGCAAGTGAATCTGTGGACATATGGCTATTTTTTAGCATTTTTCCATGATGATATTTCACTTGATCCAAAATCTCATGATCCTTTATAGTACTTCATTCTGAAGAAATTCTGCACCGCTGACTGCATGATTTCTGCCATCTCCATTGCGATAAAGTATTTTACCAACATCATGTAATAAACAACCAAATACGATTTTCATTTCATCTTTTTCCATGTGGATTTTCTCCCCTTTCCACCAATGCAATGGCTCCCATACCAATCGCAGATTTTATACCTACGCCACAATATGCACCATAGTTTAACAACATATGAACCAAGTTGACTAACTGCATAGGACCTTGTATTTTCAATGTGATTCTTCCCAGAAAAGACGGAACTTTTATTCCTTCCATCTGAAAATTTGTACTGCGTAATTGATATGATACAATAGAAATATTGTTTTCTAAATCAGAAAGCAATTCTGGCGTATATACCGTAAAATCATGTGCTCCTGCATCAAATTTGTTGATTAGACTTTGAAAAATATGTCTGATTGTTGGATAAAACAAATATCTGCCCTGTGTCTTAAAGGCACAGGGAGTGATAAATTGTATTTCTGCAAAACGAGGACATTCTGCAAAGAAAGTTCTGGATAACAGATGTTCCATAGATTCTTGTTCTAAAGTTTTTGATTGAATGGCAAGATGCTGTGCATTATGTCGTAAATATACTTCCGAAAAATTTTCTTGCATCAGTGGCAAAATCAGTTTATGATATGCCTCCTCCTGCACGGTACAAATAATCCACAAAATTTTATCTTTTTCAAACCGTAAATATTGGCTGTATGGTCTTATTTCTGATAAGTGCATTTTTTCTGCATACTCTTCTGAAATTTGTTCCATGATAACCCCTTGAAATAAAGAAGAATTATGATGAGATAGATAGACTTCGGATTTCTTTTCTAATTCTATTGTTAGTTTGCATAACATGATATTTTCACCCTTGATTCGTCAATTTTCACCAGTATATCACAACTATCACTAATTACCAATAAAGAAAGCATATTTTCTTATAAATTCATATTTTTTATATTATTTCTTTTGTATATTTGCTCTGAAACAATATTTTTTATAATTGATAATATATATATTGTGATAAAACTATTTATTTTTACCATAACAAAATATGAAATCTGTTTTTCTATGTTCTGTTATGTAGGTATCTTTTGCATAGAGTATAAAAAATCTTTTGTCATTCAATCATACCGTATTTCTTGTCACTTGATATATGAATATTATATAATACTATAAATGAGCAAATTTGAAAAATTGCACAAAACTACACTGCTAATTTCATAAATGAGTCAAAATCACTGCTTG
>CALWSU010000052.1 GCA_944384295.1 uncultured Lachnospiraceae bacterium
AAAAAAGTGGGGGATTTTAATAAAAAAGGAATCCAAACCCCTTATAAATCAAGGGATGAAGATTCCGAGAGATTATATAAGAAAAAGGAGGCATAAATAATGAAAGATTTACACGTAGAAACAAAATGTATTCATGCAGGGTATTCTCCCAAAAATGGAGAATCTAGATTGATTCCAATTGTACAAAGCACTACCTTCAAATATGACACCAGCGAAGATATGGGCAAATTATTCGATTTGGAAGCGAGTGGATATTTTTATACAAGATTGCAGAATCCCACTAGTGATTATGTAGCTGCAAAAATTTGTGCATTAGAAGGCGGAACAGCGGCGATGCTCACATCATCAGGACAGGCAGCCTCCTTTTATTCTATATTTAATATTTGCCAAGCAGGAGATCATGTTGTTGCTTCTTCTACAATTTATGGCGGCACATATAATCTGTTTGCAGTCACTATGAAAAAAATGGGAATTTCCTTTACTTTTGTTGATCCCAATTGCACAGAGGAAGAATTGGAAGCTGCATTCCAGCCAAATACAAAAGCGGTATTTGGCGAAACGATTGCCAATCCTGCTTTGGTGATATTAGATATTTCTCGTTTTGCAGACGCGGCACATCGTCATGGCGTACCTTTGATTGTGGATAATACATTTGCAACTCCCATCAATTGCCGTCCATTTGAATGGGGTGCGGATATTGTCATTCATTCTACAACAAAGTATATGGACGGACATGATGCGACGGTTGGCGGATGTATCATAGATTCTGGTCATTTTGATTGGCAAGCACATGCAGATAAATTCCCTGGTTTGACCACACCAGATGAATCTTATCATGGAATCACTTATGTAGAAAAATTTGGTCAGGCAGGCGCATATATTACAAAAGCAACTGCACAGCTCATGCGCGATTTGGGTTCCACACCCGCACCGATGAATGCATATTTGCTCAACTTGGGCTTGGAAACTTTACATTTGCGTGTACAGCGTCATTGTGAAAATGCGCAAAAAGTGGCAGAGTTTTTGCAGAAACATCATAAGGTAGCGTGGGTAAATTATGCGGGTTTACCAGATAATCAATATCATGCTTTGGCAAAGAAATATATGCCTAATGGTACTTGTGGTGTAGTTTCGTTTGGTGTCAAAGGCGGCAGAAAAGAAGCAGAACGTTTTATGTCAAAATTACAGCATGCCATTATTGCAACACATGTTGCAGATGCACGTACTTGCATTTTGCATCCGGCATCTTCTACACATCGTCAAATGTCAGACCAAGAATTATATGCGGCTGGGGTTTCTCCAGATTTGGTACGTCTGTCTGTCGGTATAGAACATGTAGATGACATTATCGCAGACTTGGCGCAAGCATTAGAATCTGTGGAAGCATAATCTCGAAAGTACCTGTATGTTGTGGTCAAAAGGATTTTGTGAAAAAAATATTGTGTTTCGCTTTTTGATATGATATACTCAATCTCGATAGGACAATAGGTATTATTTGTGCAAAGTCTTTTTCAACTGACCATGCGAGAGACAGAGCAATAATGATACAGTACAAGGAAGCCATATACATCCCCGTGTGTATGGCTCCTTTTTTTCTCTCTTGCGTTGACTTGCTATTTTGATGGTGTTATACTCTAAAAAAGATTGTGAAAAAAAGAAATGGATATTGTCTATCCATAGAATTGAGGGACAAAACATATGATTCGTAATGTTTTAGAATATTTAGAACAAACGACTACTCGTTTTCCAGATAAGGTTGCTTTTGCAACAGAAAAACAAAGTTATACATTTGCCCAATTACAGCAACGCGCAAAACAGATTGGCACAGCATTGCTTCGTTTTGGTGTCAAACGTGCACCGATTGCGGTGATGACGGAAAAAACGCCGGATATGGTGGCTGCTTTTTTGGGCTGTGTCTATAGTGGGAATTTCTATACACCCATTGATGTGACCATGCCCAAAGAAAGAATCTTATCTATTTTTGAAACATTGCAGCCTGTCGTGCTGTTGATTGATGAAAAAAGTCAAAAACAAACGGACGCATTAGGATATACAAAAGAACGACTGTTGTTGGAAGATATTCCACAGGTTATAGAACAAGATGCTTTGCTGCAAATTCGCAAAACAGCAATTGATACTGACCCTTTATATGCCTTATTTACGTCTGGTTCCACAGGTGTGCCAAAAGGTGTTGTGATTAGCCATCAAGCGGTGGTCAATCTGACAGAATGGTATGCGGAAACATTTTCGATTACAGAACAGGAAATCATAGGCAATCAAGCGCCATTTTATTTTGATTCGTCCGTAAAAGATATTTATGCAGTGCTGAAAACAGGTGCGCGCATGGAAATCATACCGAAGCAGCTTTTTTCTTTTCCAGTCAAATTATTGCCATATTTAGAAGAAAAACAAATCAATTATATCGACTGGGTACCTTCTGCATTATGCATTATAGCAAATACAAATGCGTTAGAAAAAATTTGTCCGGCTACATTGAAAAAAATTATGTTTGTGGGAGAGGCAATGCCAACAAAACAATTCAATTATTGGAGAAAGTATTATCCAGATGCCCTATTTGCCAATATTTATGGTCCAACAGAAACAACAGTAGATTGTACCTATTATATCATAGATAGAGAATTTGCAGATGATGAGCCGCTGCCCATTGGACATGCTTGTCGCAATACGGATATTTTCTTATTAAAAGATAATCGTTTGGCAGAAGAGGGCGAAGCAGGGGAAGTCTGCGTGCGTGGACGCTGCTTAGCATTGGGGTATTATAATAATCCACAAAAAACAGAGGAAGCTTTTATTCAAAATCCACTCAATCCCTATTATCCTGAAAAAATTTATAAAACAGGGGATATTGCAAAGTATAATGCATATGGTGAGATCATATTTTTGGCGAGAAAAGACAATCAAATCAAACATATGGGACATCGTATCGAATTGGGTGAAATTGAAACAGCAGTACAGTCGATTGATTTGATAGAAAATTGTGCTTGCATTTATGATACAGACAGCCAAAAAATTGTATTGTTTTATAGTGGTGCCGAAGCGACACAAGCCTATATTTTGAAAAAATTACGAGATAAAGTACCGAAATATATGTTTCCCAATGTTATGATGCAAATGGAAACATTACCACAAACATTAAATGGAAAAATTGACAGATTGCAGTTGAGGGAGTATTATGTTCAAGAAAATCAATGACCAAAAAACATTGGAAAGCCTGATACGTGCATGGCATAGTAAGCGTGCTTTGACAAATTTTTTGCTGCCAGAAGAAGTGTATTTGCCTATGGCGAAAAAAGCGTCAGTATTGCGTTTTGCGCAAGGGTGTTATTTGATTTTTGAAAAGCCGACACATTATGATTTTTATTTTTTTATAGAAAAAAATGCAAATCTTGTGGAGGTACCATCTTTGGATAAACCATTGGTATTGGAGCAAGTATGCTTGGAACGCAAAGGACAAGAACCCAAAGCGGCTGTATGGGAAGCAGTTGGCTTTGTGCCTTATTTGACGCGAAAACGATTGATGATGCCTTTGCAGGAAGGTATTTCTGCAACCAGTCAAGTACAATTTGCACAAGCATCTCAGGCAGAACAAATTTTGGCTTTGATGCAGGAAAATTTTGAGCCATATACTTCTGCATTGCCAGATTTGGATACATTGCAAGCCGCAATTCATGCAAAAGAGGTATTGGTGGCAATGCAGGGAGAAGAACTTTTGGGCTTTTTGCGCTTTGGCGCAGAAAAAAAGGTTTCTGTACTATGGCAGATTGTGGTATGTCCACAAGCAAGGCAAAAAGGGATTGGACGTATGTTGGTCAAACATTGGATTTGGCAAGTCAAAGATACGGCTTTGCGTTGCCAGTTGTGGGTACGTACAGATAATCCATCTGCACAAAGAATGTATGAAATACTGGGGTTTTTGCCAGATGGCAGAATCGCCCCTGTAATGATAAAGCAATAAATAAAAAATAGGAAAAGAGAAAGGAATGTTGGAAAACATGGAAACTTTATTGAAAATTTTGGCGGAAATCAGACCAGATGTAGACTTTGAAGAAAACAAAGAACTGGTAGATAGTGGAGAATTGGATTCTTTTGATATTGTTACATTGGTAGGCGAATTATGCGAAGAATATGATATCGAAATTGGTGCAGATGATATTGTACCAGAAAATTTCAATTCAGCAGAAGCAATTATGGCATTGGTAACCAGATTGCAAGAAGATTAATCATAGGAGAAAAAATATGGCTTTTACATCTATGCAGTTTGTGATGTTTCTGGTGTTGGCCGTTGCTTTATATTATATTACACCAAAGCGTTACCGTTGGGTAACGCTTTTGGTGGTTAATTATGTATTTTATTATTTTACAGGAATCAAATATTTTATCTATTTATTTGCAACGACAATTTCTACGTACATTGCAACTATCAAATTGGGCAATATGATAGAACAAAATAAGGTTGCCTTTCAAGCGGCAAAAGCAGAATTAGACCGAGATGCGAAAAAAGCATGGAAAGCAAATTTTACAAAACGAAAACGACGTGTCTTGATTCCGACTTTGCTGTTTAATTTTGGGATTTTAGCAGTTTTGAAATATTCTGCATTTGTGAGTGAAAATTTGAATTTACTATTGGAAAAGCTATCAGCACCAATAGAGTTACCCGTTTTTCATTTTTTACTGCCATTGGGTATTTCGTTCTACACATTCCAAACAATGGGATATTTGATTGATGTCTATCGAGAAAAGGTAACACCAGAAAGAAATATTGGGAGATTGGCATTGTTTATTTCCTTTTTCCCAACCATTGTGCAAGGTCCAATTGGACGTTTTTCCGCATTGTCCACACAATTGTTTGTGGGAAATGATTTTTCTTATCAAAAAGCAAAATTTGGTGTACAGCTTATGTTATGGGGTGCATTCAAAAAATTGGTGATTGCAGACCGTGCTGGTGTTTTAGTAGATACTGTTTTTGCGTCATATGATACGTATGGTGGTACGTATATTGCGGTGGCTGCATTGGTATACTGCATACAATTATATGGCGATTTTTCTGGTGGGATTGACATTGCAACAGGTGCAGCGCAGCTATTTGGTATTGATTTGGAGAAAAACTTTGAACGCCCTTATTTAGCGACCAGTATTCCAGATTTTTGGCGTAGATGGCATATCACATTAGGTGCATGGTTTCGAGATTATGTATTTTATCCACTTTCATTATCGAAATTTTTCACCAAAGTGGGGAAAAAAGGACGTCAAGTTTTCGGAAATTATATTGGAAAATTACTTCCCGTATTGATTCCACAGTTTATTATATTCTTTTTGATTGGGATATGGCATGGCGCAGAATGGAAATATATTGCGTTTGGTTTTTATAATGGTACCTTGATTGTATTGGGTATTTTATTTGAACAGCCTTTGCAAAATTTGGTGCAGAAATTGAAAATCAATACTGCTTGTTTTAGTTGGCATTTGTTCCAGATTTTGCGTACCTTGGTATTGGTCACATTAGGAAAAATCATTACACGTGCGCCTAGTTTTGGCGTTTCTGTCGCTATGATGCATTCTATGGTGGTGCAATGGGATACAGATGTATTATTCCATGGCGGATTATTGCAATTGGGATTAGATGTACAAGATTTATGCGTTTTAGTTTTTGCTTGTTTGGTGTTGCTCTGTGTAAGCATTTTACAGGAATGTGGGATACAGGTCAGAGAAACATTGGCAAAACAAAATTTGTATTTCCGTTGGGTCATATATCTGTCTGCGGTATTTTCCTTGATTTTATTTGGCGTATATGGTTTGAATTACAATGCCGCCGATTTTATTTACAGGGGGTTCTGAGAATATGAAAAAACAAATACCAATCATATTGCGCTGCTCTGCCTTCTGTTTGATATTTTGCCTTTTGTTTGGGCAATTGACACAGATGTATCGACGCAATGATGATGAAACAAATGAAATTCATGCATTTTATGATGAGCCAAAAGATAGCATTGATGTGCTTTGTATTGGCAGCAGCCCTTTACTGCGTGGCGTGTCGCCTATGCTGATGTATCAAGAACATGGCTTTACAAGTTATATGCGTGCTTCTGCTTTGCAGGCACCTTCTGTCAGCTATGGTTTATTGGCGGAATCTTTAGAATATCAAACGCCTCAAGTGGTGGTATTGCTTTGTGATAATTTATTCTTTGCATATGATTATGTGGAACAGGAAGGGGATATGCGCCGTGCGATGGATGGTATGCGTTTTTCTTCCTATAAATGGAATATCATACAAGAAGTAACAGCAGCAGATGAGCGCCAAACGGCATTGTCCTATATTTTTCCGTTGTTTCGTTATCATGAAAGATGGAAAGAAATCAATCCAGCCGAACTGGAAGCACAGCCACTTTTAAAACATTCTTACAATAAAGGACAAGTTTATTTGCGTGCAATATCTCCACAATCTTATCCAGAAGGTTTTATGGAACCGACAGGAGAGGTGGTACAATATGACGAAAATGCATTGTATTATACAGAAAAATCAATTGCTCTTTGTCAAGAAAAAGGGATTGATGTCGTTTTGCTGCATTTGCCAAAAATGAGCTGGTCTTATGAAAAGAGTCAAGCCATGCAAGCACTGGCAGATCAATATGATATTCCCTATCTAGATTTTGATACAGAACAAATGAGAAATGAAATCGGCTTGCATCCAGAATTAGATTATTTTGACCAGGGGCATATGAATTTAGATGGTTCTGTCAAAGTAAGTGATTGGCTTGGAGATTATCTGGCAAAAACATATGCATTGCCAAATCATAGAGAAGACCCAGCTTATGCACAATGGGAAACAGATTTACAGCAATATTTGGCAAAGATGGAAGAATCCTGATTGTTTTGGGTATAAAAGAAAATATTTTTGTATTTATCATCAATCAAGAAAAAAGCAATTGGGATAAAAAAGTACAGTCAATAAAAGCTAATTCCCCTTAAGAAAACATTGTTTTTCCGTTTTCTTGATTTCTGAAAAAGGGAAACGGCTGTTTTCATTCCTCTAAGTAAAAATAAGAACGCTGCATTCTTCACATGGTAAGGATTGCAGCGTTTTTGTTTTCTTATGAAAAAGCCATGAAAGGCTGTACATTTTTATATAGAATATGATTTTAGTACATTTTTTGTTGTGATATAATAAAACTGAATGTTGCACTATTTGTACAATTTTAGCAATATACAGAGGTGTTGCGAAAATGACAATAAAAAAGGAATTATATGATGAAAAGTCTTTGATATATGGTACGAGCAATCTGGTTTGTACTTGTGATGTATTGCCAACATGTGGGAATTTTACGCTTGGAGAAATGTATGGTTTTCGCCATAGGATAGATGCAATAGACTTGATGGATAATTGTGGACAAATTGTGACGATATCTGAAAAAGAGTTTGATATATGTTTCAATCAGTGTGGAGAGGCGGTTACTACTGTCAGTCATCCAATGATGTATGATACAACTGAGTATCGTATTTATTTGATTTTAGAACAAGATACTTGTAATTTGCAGGAAATCAAAGCATATGCAAAGGTATGTCATGTCAATTACATACAGGCAAAAAAAGCATTAACCAATCAAAAAAATTTGATTACAAGCGGAGATGCTTGTGAAGTCAAGGAAATATTGTATCATCTAAAACAGTTTCAAGTACATTATGAAATAGAACCGCAATATCCATATGAGAAAGAATTAGAATCATAATGGCACAATGTTCCAAAACCATATAAAAATCATACAGAAATCATATTTGCAATGGGAGATGTACTATGGATACGCAAAAGAAACAGTTATTGGAAATGAAACGACGAGAATTGGCATTTACAAAATATTTCAAAAAATTTGAAAGTATTACATTTCTTGATTTTGAAAAACAAGAATCTGTTTGGTATCAAAAATTTTTTATAGAATTTCATAAGTTCAATCATATATATAGTGTTCCCAATATGGTAAAGCCTTGCGGCTTGACAGATAAAGAAATGATTGCATGGGCATACGAAAATTTGACAGCTTTTCATGAAGAAACCGAATTTTTGTTGCCGGTCTATGATTGTTTGGCAAATGTTGTCGTCAAAAGTTTTTCAAAGGCAATTTATGAATTATGGAGACCAGATGCCAATATTGGTGTCAATGTAATCATGGCGAGCAAAAAACAAAAAAAGATTTTTCATATCTTTGAGGAAGAATATGAATATCAAATCTATCTTGGTGTGTTATAACATAGCAAAGATGAAAATATTTTTCAGATTTCTATGGGAAAGCAGAATTGCATGAAAACATTGGGGGCTGTTTGCCTTGCGGTTATGTGACAAAGATTTATATGATGAGGTAAAGAGGTATGAAATAGAAAAATCATTGAGTGATACAGAAAGAAGGGAAGACATGAACAAAGATGATGTATTAAAAGCATTGAATCAAAATAATTTTGAGATATTTCGGTGTAGTCAAGGTATGAGCCATTTGCGCCTAGAAGATGATTTTGAAATTTTGGTACAATTATGTAATGGCTCTATTTCTGAAAAGAGAATGGAATTACTCAAGCACATATTGCAAAACTATGAAACATATCTTACCAAAGCCATGCAACAACTAAAAGCATTTCAAATTGAGATTGGAGAAAATTATTTTTCTTATGGTATCTATGTGGGAGAATTTAGTTTTGGTACACATGGTTTTCAGATGTTTGATGGTTTTACAATCAGCCTAAAAAGAGCAGAAGGTACAATAGAAGATTATTTGAATTTAGATGTGTATACCATACAATTTAAAAGCAATGGTCATCCATTGGGTGTAGATTTATGGTTTGAATAATTTTTTATGAATAGAAATATAACATGTTTATTATGGAAAAAGAATTTTGTTATTTTGATTGCAAGAAAAAATAAAGCAAAAACTCAGAATTTGCGGAGGTAACGATTTATGTATGATATCACAAAACGAATTGAGAAAATTTCAAGTAAGAAAGATTTTTTGACTTTTTTAAATGAATTGATTATAGATTTTCGTACAAATCGAAATGAATGGGAAAATTTGACGATTGATTTATATTTAGAAGCAATATTGTCTTATATAGAGGATTCTGAGGAAATGGATATGCTAGATTGGAATCATATCAATTGTGTAACATTCGCAAAACTACTTTATATGGGTAAGATATATGAATAGTTTTATATGATTTTTGATTAGAAAGAGAGGAGAAAATATGCTCGCTGCAATAGATAATGCTTTTGTGGTAGAAAAAATGTTTGGACCAGATGCAGATATTTTTGATCATGCGATTTTGTGTGACCTAACCTTAGGTTTTGGCAGTAATATTCCAGTAAGTCCGCATCCACAAAATATCTTGTTGTGGTGTTGTTTCTTTCTATTAATCATTGCTTCTTGGAATTCTGAAATCCTTATTTATTTTTGATACTGGATATTTATGAGTAGTTGCTCAGAACCACTTTTATTTTCTGCCCATGCTCAAAGCCGCTTGCTTTCAAATATCTGTCTTCATTTGTAATCGTTTATTTTGTTTTCTTAATATTGTTAGTTTTTTTATTCTTGTGTTAAATAATCTGAAGTCTGAAACGAATCTGTTTTATTATATTGCTTCACTTATTTATGAAATGCAGATGAAGTCAATTCATATTCTGGAAAGGCAACAGAAAAATGGACAAAATTTTGAAGGAGTAACTTGGATCGGTTACAATAAAGTAGACAAAAAAGTGAAGGAGTTGGTACAATTATAAAAAATAGAAAGGGAGATCAAAA
>CALWSU010000053.1 GCA_944384295.1 uncultured Lachnospiraceae bacterium
TCCTCCTATAAATAATATTTTATCATAGAAGAACCTTTTTATCATATATTTACAGAAAAAGTTTCACAGATCCTCTTATGAAGAAGCCATTTATTTTATATCTCCTCTATGCTTCTTTTTTACTGTTCTTTAATCAAACCATTCTGATATGCATATAACAATTTTTCTAATTCGTGAATGCTATCCTGCAATTTTTTCCCAATATCTGTATCTCTGACACGTATACGGTCTTGTGTATATTGCAGTGCAACTGTGGAAGAAAGTATATCTTTTTCCTCTGCAATCGCTACTTCTGTAGATACAAAAGGTTCATGACTAACGAGCACCATACCATGCGAATTATAAATCAATGTATAACCTGCAATCCCAGTTACTTTTTGATACGCTTTCGCAAAACCACCATCAATCACAAACAGTTTCCCATTTGCTTTAATTGGACTTTCTCCTTTTACTACTTTTACAGGTACATGACCATTCACAATATGTGATGTATCAGGGTCTAATCCAAATGACTCCAATACATAACGACAAATACTTTCTTCATTACGTAAACTATAATAAGGATTGCTTACTTCTTTATGTGTGGTTTTGTCATCAATGAAATAACGTTCAAATGTTGTCATTTTCTTCTTACCAAATAATGGAGAATCTTCTCCACACCACAAATACCACATAATGTCCATACATTCGCGTTTTGCTTCAGAATGTGGCTTGTTGAAATATGCTTCTCTGGCAGTACGCTCTACAGCATCTAAATAATCTTTTCCTTTATATCGTTTGCCGCGGAATGTAACCGTTTTTAATGTGCCATCATCGTTCATTGGAATACCGCCATGGAACAATAAATTGGAATTAAAAATATTATACATAGCGCCCTTACTATATAATACACGAATATGCTCCTGCAATTTCTCACTATTGACAAAAGACGATTTTATTTTGTCCATGACTTCCTGTTCTTCCTCTGTCAGTGCATATGGGTCTTTGGGGTCAATGGTTGGGAAATTCATATCATTCATCACATATTCTTTGCCTTCAATTTGAATTGTCCCTTTTTCAAAATCTATTTTATCTAATAGCAAACGATTTTCCATACGAAATTCTGGGTGTCTGCGTATAATTTGAGCTTCCATTTTCCATTGTAATATGGAAATAGCTTTATGCATTTTTGCAATCAAGTGAAAATCCTTGTCGCTTAATGCACCTTCTGTTCCTTTGGGCGCAAATTGTGTACAAGGGTCATTTGCATAACAATCCATAGCAAATGTAGCCAATGGTATCAAATTGATACCATAATCTTCTTCTATGGTATCCAGATTTGCATATCGTGTCTGTATACGTAATACATTACAAATCAATGCTTGACAACCTGCGGCTGCACCCATCCATGCAATATCATGATTGCCCCATTGTATATCAACAGAATGATAATCTGCTAAAATATCCATAATCGCCGCTGCATTCGGACCTCTATCATAAATATCCCCAATGACATGTAATGTATCAATGGATAATCTCTGTATCAAATGACATAACGCCGTCACAAAACGATCGGCTTGATCCAAGTCAATGATGGTATTGATGATTTCATTATAATACATTTCTTTATCACGGCTGACGCTATCTTCGTGCAGCAATTCTTCTAATATGTAAGCAAACTCTTTCGGCAGTGCTTTTCTTACTTTGGAACGTGTATACTTGGAAGATACCACTTTACAGATTGTGACCAGACGATGCAACGTAATTTTATACCAATCGTTCAGATCTTCTTCCATTTCCACCATCTGCTCTAATTTTTTTTCTGGATAATAAATCAATGTTGCGAGGGATTTTTTTTCACTTTCGCGCAAACTTGCGCCAAAAATTGCACTAATATGGTTTTTGATAACCCCTGACGCATTACGCAACACATGGCTAAAAGATTCTACTTCGCCATGAATATCTGATACAAAGTGTTCTGTACCTTTGGGCAAATTCAAAATTGCCTTCAAATTCATAACCTCTGTTGCTGCACTATTGATATTTTTATATTGTTGGGATAATAACTGCAAATACTTCATTTCTTCTGCTGTGAAAGTATCTTTTCCCGTATACATATTTGTCCACCTGCCATTTCTCGTTGTTTATCGTTTGCTTTATTGATAAAAACAGTATACCATACCTTATCAAAAAAATCCATATCGTGTGACATAAAATGTCCCACAACTTTTTTCTCGTAACGCTGTGATATAGCAAAGACCAGAAATTCTACGAAATCTGTTTCAGAATTTCTGGTCTTTGCTTTTCTCCAATATTTTTCTATACTTACAAAAAAATCATTTATATCTCTTGTGGCATTTTTTCTGCCGCAATTTGATAAATGTAATCTGCTTTTTCTGCTACACCTTTTGTCAAAACATTGCCTGTTAATATCATATCCATGGTATCCGGTTTGCGTGCCAACATTTCCAAAACTTCTTCTTCGGTCAAATATCCATATTCAATACACTCCAAAATCCCATCTAGCATCAACATTTCACATTCACCAGTATCTAAAATTTTCTTTGTAAAATTGAATGCATTTTTGATTTCTGAAGCGATTTCTTTTTTCGCTTCCTCTGTCAGCACTTTATCTTCGCGGTACTTTTCAAAATGAAAAATACGAAAATCGGGCTCCATATTTTCCAAGAGTGCCAGTTCTTTCTTGCTATGATAATCCATAAATTGTATCATCACAACACGTTCATTTTCCCCCAAAGCCAAAATGCCTCTGCCTAGGGATACACTGGTTTTTCCCTTGCCTGCCCCATAATAGACTGCAATTTTTCCTTCTCTCATGGTATTTCAACTCCTGTTTGTCTTGCTTAATCAATTTTCTTGTATAGCATCTTCTTGATCAGCAACCGTTTCCCTCTCTGTCTGCAATGCAATTTTTGTAATGGATACTTCATATGCAGTACGTTCTTCTGTTGTATCACCCATTTTTTTTGTATATGTTCTGCTTTGTACACGACCTGTCAATGTAATTGCTGTTCCTACTGCCAAAGTTGCAATATAGCGCGCGTTGCGTCCCCATGCAATACATGGAATATAGTCCGATTTCCCATATGCACGATTGACAGCCAACAATATATCAGAAATTTCACGTCCAAAAGGCGTTTTGCGATAAATCGGCGGCTTACACAAAAATCCATGCAATTGGATTTCATTACAATTTTGCAACACCTCTGTATCTAGTGTCACAATTTCACGCACAAAAATGGTCAACACCAACCGACTTTTACTCTCGGAATAATTATTATAACTTCTGAGTTGACCTTTGATTTTGACATGTGTACCTTTTTGAATATCTTGATCTACCAACAAACGCTCTGAAACGGTAATTGGCAATATATCCGATTGCTCGCTCAAACGTTCTGATAAAAGATAAAAACGGTAAAAACCTTCTCCATATACTTCATGGCTGAATACGCCATCCTCCACAACAACCCCAGTCATTTCTACAAAATTATTCTCAGGCAAGCTGTTCATTTGCATATTCTCCCCTTTTCTGTGCCAAAACAAAAATATGCCTTAGCATGTGTTTTTCTGTATTTTCACTTTATGCGGCAACGGATTGCTTTAGAATCAATCCTACAGAAAAACATACTTCACTACCTTACTTCTACTCTCTGGTCTATACACTTTCTGCTCTCATGCCTGTATATCTGTCATATTTTTACTATTTTGAAAAATAAATGCTATCTTCACACAATCAATGGCAACTACCATTGTATAATCTGGTGTACGATAAATCAAAGGAATTCCATTTTTTCGCACCACAACCGCATCTACTTTTTTTCCTTTGACAGTCCAATACGTCAGAAAGTGAAAATCTCCATCTTCTTTCACAACCCATTCCAAATCTAAAAGCGGTTTCAAAAAGAAGTCTTCTTCACAACCAAAATAAGTCGCCACACGTTTTCTGGCTTGTTCATAATCCAAAACCGGTTCCATATTTGCCATACCGTTCCTCCACATTTCGCCCCATATATCGCCATAAGACCGTCCTCCCTTGGCAAGACGATATATGCTCGTTCTCTATCTGTTTCTATGGTACTGATATCGAACGGTTTTGTCAATATCCACTGACGTTTTCTTGTTCTGGAATTAGTAAAATAAAACAAAAAAAATGTCTTTTTTTCCGAAAAATGTCTTTTTTTGCCAGAAATATTGTGTTCCCACCTCATAGATATTACCAGAAACGCAATATCTTAACAACAAAAATCTTTATTTTTGCAACATGGGTTGTAAATAACGTCCTGTATAAGAAGTAGCAACTTTGCAAATTTCTTCCGGCGTACCGCATGCCACAATTGTGCCTCCACCTGTGCCACCTTCCGGACCCAAATCAATGATATAATCTGCCGTTTTGATGACATCTAAATTATGTTCAATCACAACGACTGTATTCCCACCTTCTGCCAATCGCTGCAAGATATGCACCAATTTATGCACATCTGCCATATGCAGTCCTGTAGTAGGTTCATCCAAAATATACATCGTTTTTCCGGTACTTTTTTTGCTCAATTCTGTTGCCAATTTTACCCTTTGCGCTTCCCCACCAGATAACGTAGTAGAGGATTGTCCCAACTGCACATAAGACAACCCAACATCGTATAACGTTTGTAATTTCGCCTTGATTCTCGGTATGTTTTCAAAAAATTCCAATGCTTCTTCTACTGTCATTTCTAATACATCTGCAATGGTTTTTCCTTTATAATGCACTTCCAATGTTTCGCGGTTATATCGCTTGCCATGGCACACTTCACATGGTACATAAATATCTGGTAAAAAGTGCATTTCTATTTTGATAATGCCATCTCCAGCACAGGCTTCACATCTGCCGCCTTTGACATTAAAACTAAAACGTCCTTTTTGATAACCACGCATTTTTGCTTCTGCTGTCTGTGCAAAAACATCGCGAATCATATCAAATACACCTGTATATGTTGCGGGATTGCTGCGTGGCGTTCTGCCAATTGGAGATTGGTCAATATTGATTACTTTATCTAACTTTTCCTGACCTATCATATTTTTATGTGTACCTGGACGCAGTTTTGCACGATTCAAATCACGTGCCAATCTTTTATATAATATTTCATTTACCAAAGAACTTTTGCCAGAACCACTAACACCCGTCACACAGGTGAAAATCCCCAAAGGTATCTCTACATCTATATTTTTCAAATTATTTTCCGCGGCTCCTTGAATCTGCAATACGGCATCTTTCTGGAATGGTCGACGTACTGTAGGAACTTCAATTTTCTTTCTTCCACTTAAATATGCGCCTGTTTCGGAACGTTCACATTTTTTGATTTCCTCCACATCACCGACACAAAGTATTTCTCCACCTTCTTTGCCGGCTCCTGGACCAACATCGACAATACAATCCGCTGCATACATAGTATCTTCATCATGCTCTACCACAATCAATGAATTTCCAATATCTCTTAGATGCTTTAATGTTTTTAAGAGTTTATCGTTATCCCGTTGGTGTAAGCCAATACTCGGCTCGTCTAAAATATAAACCACACCAACCAATCCAGAACCAATTTGCGTTGCCAAGCGAATACGTTGTGCTTCCCCGCCAGATAATGTACCCGCAGTTCTAGCCAATGTCAAATATTCTAAGCCTACATCTACCAAAAAACCAATTCTTGCATGGATTTCTTTCAAAATACGTTCCCCAATCATCAAGTCACGTTCAGAAAGCTGTAATTGTGCAAAAAATTTCTGAATTTCAGCAACAGATAATTCCGTTACTTCTGAGATATTCTTTCCGCCTACGGTAATCGCTAATACTTCTGGGCGCAATCGTTTTCCATGACATACCGGACATTCTATATTTGTCATATATTCTTCGTATTCTGCGCGCATCCCTTCTGATGTTTCACTATAACGCCGCTGCAAATTGGTGATAATTCCTTCAAATGCATAATCATAGGAACCTGTACCGCGATAATTGGAATACGTGATATGCAGTTTCTTTCCGCCTGTACCATAAAATATGATTTTTTTTATTTCTGCTGGCAAATCATGAAATGGTGTATCCAATGAAAAATGATATTCTTCCGCCAAAGCATCAAATAATACACGACTCATACTATCACGATTGGCGATAGATTGATAACCAGGCGCAACAATCGCTCCTCCCGCAATAGACAATGCATCATTGGGCACAATCAATTGTTCATCAAATTTCATCTGCATCCCTAAACCCGTACAATGTGGACATGCCCCACTAGGGTTATTGAAAGAAAATAAACGTGGTTCGATTTCCATTAAATCTACTCCACAATCTGGACACGAAAAATTCTGGCTAAATATCAATTCTTCCTCCCCTAAATTGACATCTACCATCAATAATCCACCTGTCAATGCACTGACCGTTTCGATAGAATCGGTTAATCTTTGTTGTATTCCTTCTTTTATGACAAGGCGATCGACAACGATTTCTATATTATGTTTCTTATTTTTTTCTAATTTGATTTCTTCTGACAAATCGTATTGTATCCCATCGACACGTACACGTACATATCCACTTTTTTTGGCATCTTCCAATAGCTTGACATGTTCGCCTTTTCGCCCTCGCACAACAGGTGCCAAAAGCTGTATTTTGGTACGTTCCGGCAGTTCCAGAATACGATCTACAATTTGGTCTATGGTTTGTTTTTTGATTTCTTTTCCGCATTTGGGACAATGCGGCACGCCAATTCTAGCATATAACAAACGCAAATAATCATAAATTTCTGTCACTGTTCCAACGGTAGAACGTGGATTATGGCTTGTTGTTTTTTGATCAATCGAAATAGCTGGGGATAAACCATCAATTTGATCGACATCTGGTTTTTCCATCTGCCCTAAAAATTGTCTGGCATACGACGAAAGGGATTCCACATACCGACGTTGTCCTTCCGCATATAATGTGTCAAAAGCAAGTGAACTTTTTCCTGAGCCACTCACTCCTGTAAATACCACAAGCTGATCTCTTGGTATTGTCAAATCTATATTTTTCAAGTTATGCTCTCTTGCGCCCTTGATTACAATTTCATTTTTCATAATACCTCCTATGTGGCTACAGCACTTATCACAGCAATTTTTTCATCTCAACGATTTGGTCGCGCAATTGTGCTGCACGTTCAAACTGCAAATCTCCCGCTGCTTGTTTCATCTCTTTTTCTAATTTTTGAATCATCTTTTTCAACTCTGACTCACTCATAGATTCTGGATCTTTGTCTAATCCAAACTTTTGTTTTTCATTTACGGTTTTGGAAATCTGAATCACATCATGTACTTTTTTCACAATGGTTTTGGGTATGATACCATGTGCTTCATTATACGCTTGCTGAATTCCACGACGACGATTTGTTTCCGCAACTGCGGCTGTCATGCTATCTGTCATCACATCTGCATACATAATCACGCGACCTTGTGCATTTCTCGCTGCGCGCCCAATGGTTTGAATCAAAGAAGTTTCCGAACGCAAAAAACCCTCTTTATCAGCATCTAAGATTGCAACCAAACTGACTTCTGGAATATCTAAGCCTTCTCGCAATAAATTGATTCCAACCAAAACATCAAAAACATCCATACGCAAATCACGAATAATTTCCATACGCTCTAATGTGTCAATATCTGAGTGCAAATATCTGACGCGAACGCCTGCCTCTTTCATATAATCCGTCAAACGTTCTGCCATTTTTTTCGTTAGTGTTGTCACAAGAACTTTTTGTTTTGCCTCTATTGTTTTCTGCACTTCAGAAAGCAAGTCATCAATTTGACCATCAATCGGACGTACAGAAATCTCAGGATCTAACAATCCAGTTGGGCGTATGATTTGTTCTACTGTTTGTTGTGCATGCTGTTTTTCATACACTGATGGTGTAGCAGACACAAATAAAAGCTGATGGATTTTACTTTCAAACTCTGTAAATTTCAATGGTCTATTATCCAAGGCAGATGGCAAACGAAAACCAAAATTCACCAATGTAGTTTTACGCGAACGGTCTCCTTCATACATTCCCCTGATTTGCGGAATGGATACATGTGATTCATCTGCAATGATCAAAAAATCGTCTGGAAAGAAATCAATCAGCGTAAATGGTGTACTGCCTTCTTCTCGCAAAGACAAATGGCGAGAATAATTTTCTATTCCAGTACAAAATCCCATTTCTTTGAGCATCTCGATATCATAATTGGTACGTTGTTCTAACCGTTGTGCTTCCAAAAGTTTATCTTCTCTGCGCAGTTTTTCCAGTTGTTCTACAAGCTCTGCTTCAATGCGCGCAATGGCTTTTTGCATTTTTTCAGGCGAAGTCACATAATGAGATGCTGGAAAAATAGAGATATGCGTTCTTGTACCTATGATTTCTCCCGTCACAACATCAATTTCTGTAATACGATCAATTTCATCTCCAAAAAACTCTACACGTACTGCATATTTTTCGGAAGCAACTGGAAAAATCTCAACAACATCTCCACGCACACGAAATGTCCCGCGTTCAAAATTCATATCATTACGGTCATACTGCATTTCAATCAAACTGTGCAAGACCTCATCTCTATCCTTTTGCATACCCGGACGCAAAGAAAGCATCATACCATAATATTCTTCTGGATCTCCTAAACCGTAAATACAAGACACGCTTGCAACGACAATCACATCTTCACGTTCTACTAATGCCGCAGTTGCAGAATGGCGTAACTTGTCTATTTCCTCATTTACAGAGGAGTCTTTTTCGATATAGGTATCTGTGCTTGGTACGTATGCTTCTGGTTGATAATAATCATAATAGCTGACAAAATATTCCACCGCATTTTCTGGGAATATCTCTTTAAACTCGCTGTAAAGCTGTGCAGCAAGGGTTTTATTATGTGCAATGACCAGTGTAGGCTTTTGTAATTTCTCTACAATATTCGCCATTGTAAATGTCTTTCCTGAGCCTGTAACACCCTTTAAAGTCTGGAATTTCAAGCCTTTTTGAAATCCGTCAGCTATCTTTTCTATCGCCTGTGGCTGGTCGCCTGTAGGCTGGAATTTTGAATGTATTTTAAATGGTTTGTCCATGATACACCTCCATTTGCACAAAGTGAAATGATTACTACCAACCAAGTTTTTCGTGTCGAAAACCCATTGTTTTTATGTCAAAAATGCTTCGACACGAATCAAGGTCACTAATTTAAAATTTTGCGACTATGTAACACTAAATAACACTAAATAATTCTAAAAAATACAGGTCACTTTTATATGTACTAAATGAACTACAGAAAAGTATATCACAGTTAAATACTAAAGTATAGGGGAACAATCAAAAAAAACAAACATTCGTTCTACTTCACAATCTATGTCAAAATCAGGATCGCTTTCTTGCATTTCCTTCAAATATTCATTCTTACTATCCTCTGTAAATATTTCTTTAATGAATTCATCTAATGCATCAGTGTTGTCCGATACCAGCTGAGCATTATCCCCATATACATCAACCGTAATTAACTCCTTTGCGTGTCCCATCAAATTTGATACTGCCTTAGGACTAAAATTCATTTTCAACAAAAGCGTACAATATGAACTTCTTAAATCATG
>CALWSU010000054.1 GCA_944384295.1 uncultured Lachnospiraceae bacterium
AAAAGAAAACTATTCTCATTTCCATAATATATCAAGAAAGAGAAGGTATCAATTCATATTAACGTAACAGAATCAAACATTGCAAAAGGAGGTTTCCTATGAGTAAAGTAGCAGTCATTTATTGGAGCGGTACAGGCAATACAGCAGCAATGGCAAATGAAATTGCAGCAGGTATTGGCGCAGATGCAGAGGTGTTTTCTGTAGACGCATTTTCAGCGAATGTAGCAGACTATGAAAAAATTGCCTTTGGCTGTGCGGCAATGGGTGATGAGGTGTTGGAAGAAGCGGAATTTGAGCCATTCTTCACAGCAATCGAAAGTAGTTTGAAAGGGAAGAAAGTTGCATTGTTCGGCTCTTATGGCTGGGGCGATGGCAAATGGATGCGTGATTGGGAAGAAAGATGCCAGAAAAATGGCGCGAATCTGATGGAGGAAGGTTTGATTTTATGCGGCTTCCCCGATGCCGACGGGAAAGCGCAATGCAAAGCATACGGCGAAAGATTTGCCGCATATTAAAAAAATTTTTCTGTATTTCTATCACAAAATACATTTCACTGATATGCAAAATATGCGGCAGATTCCGCATTTTGCATAAACTGTTTGTGTTTTACAGACAGTCTTGTTTGTACAATTGCCTATTCCCCTCTGTCCTTTTGGCATTTGTCAAACAAGTATCCTTCTAATTGTATCATTCACACATACCTTCTTGCAAAAGGCATGCCCTTGGTAACAAAGGGACATGCCTTTTGTCGCTTTTATAGCTTTTATAGCTTGGTAGTTTGTATAATACGTGTCAGCCTTTGTTCTGTTCCGGCTGCAAATCCGGTTGCAAAGAACGTGCCAAAAAGATGGATTCTGCCATAGGGCTATGTTGATAAGGCGGGATTCTAACAAAACCTAATTTTTCATATAAGTGCAATGCACTTTTCAAAAAAGGCAATGTATCTAACAGCATGGTATCATATCCAATACTTTTGGCATCGGCAAATAAACGGCGTACCATCGCTTCGGCAATGCCATTTCCCCGAAACGGCTCACGCACATATAGACGCTTCAGTTCACAGCGCGTTTCATCAAATGGGCGCAAAGCGATACACCCTGCAATCTCATGGTCGACATATGCCAAATAAAGTCGTCCTTTTGGCATACCATATTTTTCTTCCAAATGTGTCAATTCGTGGTCATAATTTTGTATTTTTAAAAATTCGGCAATATTGGGTTCGGAACAAAGTAAAAAATCTGTATACTCCAAAAATAATGATTTGATTTCTTCCGCATGGTCATATGCGGGGCAGATGGTCCATTCCATATCATTCCCTCCCCAATCTGTTCAATCCTCATATTCATTTGCGGCATCTAAGAGCATTTGTTTGAGTGCTTTTGTGTCAAAATCTTCGATTTCCAGTTCCAAAGAAATTTCTTCCAGTTCATCTTCATCTGGCAAATAATTTGCTTCAAAAGCAGAGGTCAAATCATCTTCAAATATGATTTCGCCTTCGATTGTCCAACCATCTTCGTCTTTGCTCAAAGAAAAAATATTGACTTCAGAAATTTGCATCATAGTCATACGCCTCCTGTTTTTGCATTACGTTATGTTTTTGGTGTTTTTTTATGATGTCTGTTTTTACGCATTTTGCGAGGTGGTTTTTTCTGTATGCTGGTTGTATTTTGTTGTTTGCGCACAGAATAACCAAAACTGCCGACTTGTTCTCCCAATGTAAAATATCCGCCATGCGAATAACAAATCGGGTGACTGCGATTAAAATGGAATTTGCCGCTTTTGTCAAAATATTCATCACTCACGCTGACCGAAACGACTTCCGCTAAAAAAAGGTCATGACTGCCCAAATGCTGTACTTGTACGACTTTACATTCAATATTGATTGGGCTTTCCAAAATGATAGGTGCTGCGACTTTTTCCCCTTGTTTTGCTGTTAGATGCAACTGCGCAAATTTATCCACATCTCGACCGCTTTTTACGCCACAATAGTCGCAGGCATATGCCAAATCCTTTGTCACAAGGTTGATGACAAATTCACCACTTTGTTGGATTAAGGCATGGGAATGGCGTTCTGGTCGTATGGAAACGTATGTCATAGGGGGATTTGTGTTGATGGTTCCCGTCCATGCTGCGGTAAATATATTTTTGTGCTCCATATCTCCGCAAGATACCATCACAACAGGCACAGGATATAATACCGTACCAGGTTTCCAAATCTGCTTTGGCATGACATAAGCTCCTTTCCGTTTTCTTATAACGCTATTTATGATAAACGACAGGTCAATATTTGTAAAGACGAAAAATGTGAGAAAAGAAATTTGTTTTTTTGTTCAATTTCTTGCAAGCCTTTCTGCTTTTGGGTATCATGAAAGAAAAATGAGTCAAAAGAAATGAATCGGAATCAAGCATAGGGAGGCAATGCGATGGAATTACCAAAGCAGTTTCAAGAACAAATGCAAACATTGTTGGCAGAGGAATACCCTGCTTATTTGGCGTCGTTTGATGATGTATCGCGGCAGGGATTGCGCGCCAATGGCTGCAAGATTATGCCCCAACAACTCCAAGCAATCGCGCCGTTTTCCTTAGAAGCTGTACCATGGTGTGACAGTGGCTTTACATACGCGACAGGCGAACGTCCAGCCAAGCACCCCTATTATCATGCAGGGCTGTATTATTTGCAGGAGCCGAGCGCCATGACACCAGCGGCAGTGCTTTCTGTAGAACCGGGAGAACGTGTACTGGATGTTTGTGCAGCACCTGGCGGCAAAGCGACACAATTGGCGGCAAAATTGCAGGGAAAAGGGATTTTGATTGCGAATGACATCAGTGCAGGACGTGCCAAAGCTTTATTGAAAAATATAGAACTTTGTGGGATACGCAATGCCATTGTCATGAGCGAAACACCGCAAAGACTTGCTGAGAGGTTTGCAGGTTATTTTGACAAAATTTTGATTGATGCGCCTTGTTCAGGTGAGGGTATGTTTCGCAAAGAACCGGATATGGTCAAAAGCTGGACACCGGAATTATTAGAATTTTGCAAAACACAACAAGCAGAGCTTTTAGAATACTGTGCAACTATGCTCAAAGATGGCGGTATGCTCCTGTATTCTACCTGCACATTTTCTGTAGAAGAAAACGAAGGAAGCATTGGAAAATTTTTACAAACTCATACAGAATTTTCACTTTTACCCATACAAAAAGATTGGGGTTTTGCGCCAGGTCAGCCACCATTGCAAGACTGCGCAAGACTGTATCCCCATCGCATTGTAGGAGAGGGACATTTTGTAGCTTTGTTACAAAAAAATGGAAATGCACAGAGCGTGCCTGTTGCGGAAGAAAGCCCGGTCAATCCAAAGGAACTGGGAGATTATACGACATTTATCCAAGAAAATGTAACAGCAACATTAGATGGCATATTGCAGCTTTATGGGGATACAGTTTGTTTGCTGCCAAAAGGTGCGCCAGATACAAAAGGTTTGCGTGTACTGCGCAGCGGTTGGCAGTTGGGTACCTGCAAGAAAGGACGTTTTACACCTGCACAAGCCTTTGCAATGGGATTGCGGTCAACAGAATATCGCAATACGCTTTTGCTGTCTTTGGAAGATGCGCGTGTATTGCGGTATTTGAAAGGAGAAACATTAGACGCGCCAGAATGTGCAGACGGCTGGGCATTGGTTTGTGTGGATGGTTATCCTTTGGGCTGGGGCAAATGCCAAAAAGGAAGGCTAAAAAATAAATATGCTGTGAGCTGGAAATGGGAATGATTGTAAAAATGTCCACATAACAAATACAAATGTGGTTGACAAATGGAAAAATAGTCGTACAATAGAAAATATCGTATCTTTGTATCTTTCATAAGCAAATCACAAGAAAGGATGAAACATCTTGATTACCTACATTGGCACAAGAAACAAAGAAATCACTGCTTCGGCATCTGAGGCGATTTTGCGTGGTATTTGCCCAGATGGTGGCTTATATATCCCAAAAGAAATCCCGAAAATGGATTGTACACCAGAACAGTTGATGCAGATGGATTATCGTCAATTGGCATATGAAGTATTAAAATTATATCTGGATTTTACGAAAGAGGAATTGCAATATTGCATTACACATGCGTATGATGATAAATTCGATACGCCTCAGATTGTACCTTTGGTCAAAAAAGGAGATGCGCTGTATTTAGAATTGTTCCATGGGCGTACATTGGCATTCAAAGATATGGCATTGTCTATCTTGCCTTATTTGATGAAAACAGCGGCAAAACGCCAAGGTATGAAAGAGGACATTGTGATTTTGACAGCAACTTCTGGTGATACGGGCAAAGCGGCATTGGAAGGTTTTGCGGGCGTGGACGGTGTCAAAATCATGGTATTTTTCCCAGAAGATGGCGTGAGTCCGGTACAAAAATTGCAAATGACAACACAAGAAGGAGAAAATACTTGTGTCGTTGGTATCCGTGGGAATTTTGATGATGCACAAAGCGCAGTCAAACAGATTTTTACAGATGCATCTTTGGCAGAAGAACTGCTGCAAAAAGGGTATCGTTTTTCTTCTGCAAACTCTATCAATATTGGCAGACTGGTACCACAGATTGTGTACTATTATTGGGCATATATACAGGCAGTCAAACAGGGTGAAATCACATGGGGACAACCGCTTGATTTCACAGTGCCGACCGGAAATTTTGGGGATATTTTAGCAGGTTGGTATGCTGCGCAGATGGGCTTGCCAGCAGGGCATTTTGTATGCGCTTCCAACGACAATAAAGTGTTGTATGATTTCTTCCGTACTGGAACCTATGACAAAAATCGCGCATTCCATGTGACAGTATCCCCCTCTATGGACATTTTGATTTCCAGTAATCTGGAGCGTCTGTTGTGCCATATGGGTGGACAAGATGCGACACAGGCAGAAATGGCAGATTTACAAACAAAAGGCATATACAAAGCGGACATTACAGATAACAGCATCAGCGGAGAATATGCAACGGAAGCGGAAACCTTCGACGCAATTCGTACTGTATACCAAAATACAGGATATGTGATGGATACCCATACCGCAGTTGCTTATGCGGCTTACCAAAAATATAAAGCAGAAAGCGGCAGCAATACCCCTATGGTGATTGTGTCCACTGCTAGCCCATATAAATTTACAAAAGACGTCATGACCGCATTGGATACAGCCTATGCCCAAAAAGATGCTTTTGCATTGATGCAGGATTTAGAAAAAGTCAGTCATGTACCGATTCCCGCACCAATTCGCGATTTGGAGAAAAAAACCATTCGTCATAAAAATGTATGTGAAAAAACACAAATTCGTGAATTTGTGCAAAATTGGAAATGGTAATTTGTTATATGTTTTTTACAAGCCGGAAATTTCGCAAAACCAGAATGTGAGATTTCCGGTTTTTTCTTTTTTGATTGGGAAAAAATATAAAAATTGTGTCAAAACAAAAACGGAAAAAGTATGCAAAAGACGTTGATTTTGACATTTGTATGCAGTAAAATAAAATCAGCATACTATGTGCAAAACAAGACAGATGGACAGTACAAAATACAGTTTGCTTTTGGCTTTATTTTGCAACAAAAACTTTAGAAAGTAGATGCAATTTGTATTTGTGCGAAGGAAAAACAGAAAGAGGAGAATGCATCATGAAAATGTTTATTGACACCGCAAACGTAGCACACATCCGCGAAGCCAATGATTTGGGCGTGATTTGTGGCGTAACCACAAATCCTTCCTTGATTGCAAAAGAAGGCAGAGATTTTGTAGAAGTAGTAAAAGAAATTACAACCATTGTAGATGGTCCGATCAGTGCTGAAGTCATCAGTCTGGAACATGAAGGCATGGTGAAAGAAGCAAGAGAACTGGCAAAAATTCATAAAAACATCGTTATCAAAATTCCTATGACATTGGAAGGCTTGAAAGCAGTCAAAATTTTGACAGCAGAAGGCATCAAAACCAATGTGACTTTGATTTTCTCCGCAGCACAGGCTTTGATGGCAGCAAGAGCAGGCGCAAGTTATGTTAGCCCCTTCTTAGGCAGAGTAGATGATATTGGTTCTGTAGGTATGACATTGATTGAAGAAATCGTAGATATTTTCAATATCCATGGCATTGAAACAGAAATCATCGCGGCAAGTATCCGCAATCCTCTGCATGTGATTGATGCAGCAAGAGCAGGCTGCCATATCGCGACCATTCCTTACAATGTGCTGATTCAGATGGCAAAACATCCTTTGACAGATATTGGTATCGAACGTTTCCTGAAAGATTGGGAAACAGTACCCAAGAAATAATTGAGAATCAATTTTGATATCAACCGAAAATCAATTTCAACCATGGAGGTATTTTTTACATGAATGTAGATCAATTAACTGTAAATACACTGCGTTTTCTTTCCGCAGAAGCGATTCAGAAAGCCAAGAGCGGACACCCTGGCTTGCCTTTGGGTGCGGCACCTGCGGCTTATGCGCTTTGGGCGAAAGAAATGAAAGCAAATCCTGCCAATCCCAAATGGGATGACAGAGACCGCTTTGTATTGTCCGCTGGACATGGCTCTGCATTACTGTATGCTTTATTGCATGTATTCGGCTATGGTTTAAGCATAGAAGATTTGAAAAACTTCCGTCAGCGCAATTCTTTGACACCTGGTCACCCAGAATATCTGCATACCGTTGGCGTAGAAACCACAACAGGACCTCTGGGACAGGGGATTGCCAATGCAGTTGGTATGGCACTGGCAGAACGTCATTTGGCAGCAAAATTCAATACACCCGCATATCAGATTGTAGACCACTACACATACGCGCTGTGCGGCGATGGTTGTTTACAGGAAGGTGTAGCTTCTGAAGCGGCTTCTTTGGCAGCAACCATGGGACTTTCCAAACTGATTGTATTGTATGACTGCAATAAAATCACAATCGAAGGCAGCACAGATGTTGCATTCACAGAAGATGTGATGCAGCGCTTTACTGCATATGGCTGGGACGTTGCAGAAGTGCAGGATGGCAACGACATCGACGCTATCGCAGCAGCCATTGCAGCAGCAAAGAAAACAGATAAACCTTCTTTAATCAAAATCAATACACAGATTGGTTTTGGTTCTCCCAATAAACAGGGTAAAGCCTCTGCACATGGCGAACCTTTGGGCGAAGAAGAAATCAAGCTGACCAAAGAAAACTTGGGTTGGACCTATACAGAAGAATTCTATGTGCCAGACGAAGTCAAAGCGCATATGGCACAATGGGCACAAGAAGGCGCAAGCAAAGAAGCACAATGGAAAATGATGTTTGCATCTTATGAAAGAGAATATCCTATGCTGGCAAAGGAATATGAACAATGGCATAATCCAAAACAAGGCGTAGAACTTTTAGACGATGCGGATTTCTGGAAAGATGAAGGCGATTTGGCTACTAGAGCAACTTCTGAAAAAGTATTACAGAAAGTTGCAAAAGTAGTGCCAAACCTGTTTGGTGGTTCTGCTGACTTGGCTCCATCTAACAAATCTGTGATGAAAGACAGACCTTATTACAGCAAAGAAACTCCAGAAGGCTCCAATGTGCATTTTGGTATTCGTGAATTTGCAATGACTGCCATTGCAAATGGCTTGGCAGTACATGGCGGTATTAGACCATACATTGCTGGTTTCTTTGTATTCAGTGATTATATGAAAGCTGGTCTGCGTATGGAGGCTTTGATGGGTCTGCCTGTAATCAGCATTTTCACACATGACAGCATCGGCGTTGGCGAAGATGGTCCTACCCATCAGCCAATCGAACATTTGGCAATGCTGCGCAGTCTGCCAAACTACAATGTATTCCGTCCTTGTGACACCAGAGAAACAGCAGCAGGCTGGTACAGTGCATTGATGCAGACAAAAACACCTACCGCATTGGTGTTATCCAGACAAAACCTGCCCGCATTGGAAGGGACTGGAAAAGGCGCATTGCAGGGCGCGTATATCCTGCGTGATTGTGAAGGCACACCAGATGTATTGTTGATGGCAAGCGGTTCCGAAGTAGAACTGATTTACAAAGCATATGATGTTTTGGCGGAAAAAGGCGTAAAAGCAAGAGTCATCAGTATGCCTTGTTGGGAATTGTTTGCACAGCAGAGCGCAGAATATCAGGAAAGCGTAATGCCAAAAGCAGTCCGCGCAAGATTGGCAGTAGAAGCAGCAGCAGATTTCGGCTGGCATAAATTTATCGGTCTGGATGGCGACATCATCTGTATGGATGGTTTCGGTGCATCTGCTCCTGCTGGTGTATTGTTCAAAGACTTTGGCTTTACAGTAGAACATGTTGTAGAAAAAGCAATGGCATTGGTAAAATAAGTGTGTCATTTTAGAAAAAAACAGCATCAAGTCATTTGGGGCAGTCTATGAAATCGTAGTCCCCGCTTGTCCTTATGCGCATATGCCCCTAGAAAACAGATGGTTTCTATGGGGCATATGTTTTTTATTTGTAATCGCTATAAAAGAATTATAAGGAGGGTATTATGCGTACATTTATTGCGATCCCCATACCGGATATCACCAAAGACCATTTGGAACATGCACAGCAGGCAGCGGCAGAACTTTGTCGAAAAGGACGTTATGTACCAAAAGAAAATTATCATGTGACATTACATTTTTTAGGAGAAATTAGCCCGCAAGAAGTAGAAGATGTTGTGCAAGCAATGATGGAAACAGCACGCAGCAATCGTCCATTTCCATTACATTTGGAAGGGCTTGGATTTTTCCCGAGAGGCAAAGAAGGCGTATTATGGGCTGGAGTCGAAACCAATGTTGCCTTGCAGCGTTTGTTCCGACATTTGCAAACCAATTTAGGAAAACAAGGTTTTCCACGCGAGAAAAGAGGTCTGCGCCCCCATATTACATTGGGTAGAGAAGTTGAACCATATCGCAACTTTGCAGATGTACAGAAAAAAGTACAATTAGAACGAGAAGAAATTTCAGTCAATGAAATAATATTGATGGAAAGCGTACGAAAAGGTGCAAAATTGATGTATCAACCTTTGTTTGTACAACCCCTCAAAGACAAAAGTTTTTCCAAAAAATGAAGTGTATTTTTTTACGTGCATGGTGGAAAAAGCCTTGATTTTACCGTATAATTGAAACCGGCGGCATATCAAGAAATGCAAAAAATGATTGTAGATCTAGTGTATGTCAAACGTTGTCAAACGAAATGACTGAAGGAGGAAACAAATTATGGAATTTGGCTATTCAAAAGAACAAGTACTGTTGAAAGAACTGTACAAAAAGTTCGCTG
>CALWSU010000055.1 GCA_944384295.1 uncultured Lachnospiraceae bacterium
GTATCCGCATAATCATATACATCTAAATTGCGGTTATGCGAATCATAGACTGCTTTCTGCATATCCCCCACGCCCAATGGCATCGCCATTTCATCGACATATTTTTTGGTTGCTGGGTGATAGTCGTCATGTGGCTCATATGGTGTTGTGTTGTTTTTGTATAAAATATTGCTCAAAAATGCGGTATCTATGGTATCCAGCACCCCTTTATTGGAGTGTTTGTGCCGATTGGACGCACTTTCTCCAATGTCTGTAAGTACTGCTTCTGTCACTTTGTCCAGTGTTTCTTTGTTTGCATGTGTATGCCGTGCGGTCGTATTGTCCGCAATTTCCTGCAAGTGCGTTTCTGTGATTTTGTCCAATGTCGCTTTATTGGTATGGTTATGTCGATTCGCCGTATTTTCCGCGACATTCGATTTTTCGGTATCATCATAGTTGTTGTCAGATAATACCTTATACAGTTCGTCACTACCTGTACGCAGTTCTTTATCCACTTTGGTATCTAATGCCGCCTGTGTTGCATCGGAAACTGGTTTATCTGCATCACTGGTCAAATCCACTCCTGCAAACGCTTCCACAAAGGTATTGAACTTCGGCACAACGACCTCTTTGGTCAATTGGTCAAAGACTGCCTTTGCTTGGTCAACTGGCAATTCCATAGGGTTGGGTTGTGGGCTGACGCCTTTCCCGTCCATATCCAATTCTTTTATGGTATACTTTTCAATTTCCAAGCTGCATCACCCCTTATACTTTCCGCTTTCTGTATACTCAAAACCGATTTTGTAAATCCCGAACGGTTCATTCAATGCCTCATTGCGCAAAGAAAAACGCGCTTTATCTACTTTTTTGACTTTGATTTTCTGTCCAATGGCTCTTGGTGTGGTATCACTGGAAAAATTGATTTTCTCCCAGTTGATATAAGAAAAATCAAAATAACAAGCCCTTGCGCCACTTTCAAACAGTCTGTGCCACAGCCCTTTTCTCTGCACCCAAACATCGACACCTGTAGCAATCGCCGCCGCCAAAATCACACTGATATAACGGAATGTTTTGTTTTCATAAAACCGTTTCCCCGAAAGTTCTGGTACGTCCCATCTTGCTTTGATTGCCACACCGTTGTCGTTGTAACTTTTTTGACTGGTCACATTATCAAAGAAACGGTTGATTTGTCCTGTTGCCGTACCAAAACAAAGCCGCCCTTCGTCATCTTCCCAAAATACACGCGCTGGCACATTTTCCCAGTAGTAACACTCATACTGATAAGAGGAATACGGTGTATCTCGCTCATAGCTTTTTTGTAAACCGTCTAACAGGTATACTCGCCCTGTTCCCATGCTCAATAAATAAAAATCCCGCCAAACAAAGGCAAAACTGTCAGCCAATGTTTTTTCCTGTGTCAAAACTTCATTGATATAAAAACTGCGCACCTGTGAATATTTTTCACCCGTGATGTCCGTTGCTGTGATTGCCATAACACCTTGGTCGGTCAGAAACAAAGGCTCACTTCCTAAATATCCAAAACCAAACTCGCCCAACGCCCCGCGTCCGATGAGTGTACCCACGATTGGAAAAGAAGCCTTGTCCTCAGAAAGTTCTCCTTTGCGTAAAATGATGTTGCGCCCTTCTTCTGCCATACTTTTATGCGCCGCCAGCCTGTCATTGATAACACTGTATCCCACGACTGCACTGCCATCTTGTCCCAGTACGGAATACCATAAATCCCCCCAATAAAAACCATCATTGATTTGACAATACCAATCATAATTTTCATTGTCTGGATTCCCACTGATAAACATTCTGTCGATTGCGCCATTGACACCGAATAATGTCATGATACGGCATTTATTGATTTTATCTGCATAGCCTTTTCTGGTTTTGTATGCTGTGATTTCCACATTGTCCATACCTTTGACTGGACTTTCTCCGGGTGCTGTGGTAAATGTCACCTCTCCGGTATCTCTTTTTACGGTAAAATCTTTGTCTTCCGTCAGGTCAGTCCATTCTCCGGCTTTGACCAGCTTTCGTATTTTCAGCTTGTCCGCGTCCAGATTATCTGTTGTCAGTTGGTAAACTTTGTCTGTCGCTGTTCCCAAAAAGCTTTCTTTGAAACCACGTCCAATCAGATTGATGGGGTCTAATGTTGTGCCACCGCCTGTTGGACTGCGTGAAATGATAATGGTTGGAATATATGCCTTTTCTTCTAATGTGACCAGCTTCCATTCTTTTTCCACATCTTCCTCGTCTTCTTCGGTTTCTTCCGTTTCTTTGATTGGAAACTCGCCATAACAAATGGCTTTTTTGCCATCAAATAAAAACAGCTTTCCGCCAAACTGGCGCCCCATGCTGCGTCCATCTGCCATATCGCTGTATAATACTGTGTCGTCCCCTTCTGGATTTTGTAAATATAATTTTGTACCAGCATGGATCAAAAGCTTGTCATTCAAACGATGTACGCCATTGATACGCGCGTCATATTTTGCGATTTCTTCATATCCCTGTCGCTTGCGCACTTTTCCGGGAACATCCCGCATCATGTTTGGTGCTTCTGGACTGCGATTTTTCTCCACAACCGTAGGCGAAGAATTTAAGTCTACCCCACGAAATTCCTCAATGATTTCTACCCCTCTAGGTGGGGGAGAAGGAACCGAAAACGCCATATCACCACCACCCCGTTCTGCTTTTCCATTTTGTATTCTTGCCCATGCTGTCCGCTTTTTTCGCGTTTTCCTTCAAACGATTCAGCCATTCTAAAAATTCATTCATGTATGTCTGCGCCAAAGAAATATCGTCCTCTTTGTATACCTGCCCCGCAATGTATAACGCCACCATAGACGCGGCTTCCGGCGCAAGTGTCAGCTCTGTGTCCTTTGTGGTTTCTTTTGTGATGCGTTCTGGATAGGCACAATACGTCACGCGCCAAGTCCCCATTTTGTCCGCCGGTAACAGCAGTATGCTGTCCCCTTCTGTTTCATACTCTGCCTGTTCATACACCACACCATCTGTATACATGATATAGCCGTCATATAATGTATAAAAATCAGGAAATACCTGTCGCAGGTCATAAGCATTATATTTGCCCGCCGCAAAGGTTGGGGGCGTTGCGCCCCCTTCTTCCGGTGTTTCTTCTGGTATTTCTTCTTTTTTTGTCTGTTCTGGTTCTTCTTCTGGTGCTTCGGGCTGTTCTTCCAGCTGTTTTTGTATGATTTCTCCTGTTTTTTTGAAATACCTTGCATCTGTACACAGCAACAGCATAGCTTCATTTGCCGCCCCCGGCATGGCGGCGATGTAGGGGGCTGTACTGTCATCTACAATCAACATATTGCTTTCGATTTCAAATATTTTCTGCAATGCGCTGATTTGTAATTCTTCCCATGTCATGCCGCCACCTCCTTATGCTAACGCGGTTCCATCAGATAGACCTGTTCCACAAATGGCAATCCCACGCCAGTTGTTGAAACCTGCACCATATCTGGCATACCCTTGGAAAACGGTATTCCATGTATTTTCATCAATATGACTGTCTACCTGCAATGGTACACGGTCTACAAATGGCAGACACATATATGTCTGTAAAAAGTCAGAATCCGCCATCATGAAGTAATCGCCTTCTGCCAACTGCTTTGGCAAATACGGCCATATCAATACATTCCATAAACCTAATTGAAAGTTCATGGCGTTGTTGTTGGTATCAGGGTCTAATTCACTGCCCACTGCCGCAAATACGGCACGTTTGAGTTTTGCGTTGTTTGGAATGATGATCGTATCCGGCATCACACTTAAAATGTTTCCATCATCATCTGTAAAGTCCTGCATTTTTTCTTGCATCTGATCCATAACCGTTTGTGAGAATACGCCCTTAAATAAGTTCGATTGTGTATATTTTGTACCTTTTGTTTTGCTTGGATGTGCTGCCGAAAATAACGGTACCCCGTCAGCACTTGTGGTATCGTACACTTTGTCTTTGTATTTCACAGTCTTGCCTACACCACCAGCCAACAGTGCCGCTGCATATCCTTCACGACCTCTGCCATACGCCTGTGCAAACATATTTGACTTTGACTTAATTTTTCCGACATTCGCATCATCCAGCATTTCTTTTGTCACAGTAAACTGGTCTTTCCAAACCCGAAACTGTACTGTTTTGTCAAATCCTTCCTGAAAGCTGTCCTGTGGAAATGCGCCGCCTTCCCCTACATCTTGGAAACCGCCCAAAGATGTTTCACTGGTATAATTAGATGCCCAGCTTTTTGACTTGTCCATAAAAAAGATTTTGTCAATCAAGCTGGCATTTTGAAACGCCTCCACACACTCTGAAATAATGGCTCTCACTGGCGCAAGCTTCTTGCCAATGATTGCATTATTCAAACCGCTGCTTTCGCTGTAAATAAAACCACCCATATTCTTTTCTACCTCCTCTGCTTATGCGGTAGCATCCACTACCCTGCCAACTGCTGTTTTGCTTCCTTCATCTACGGAAATCACCAAAAATGCACCACCTGTTGTTGCTGTTACTTGCAGTCCATCCGTATGTAGCTGTACCTTTGCCGCTACTGCTGGTTTTGCCGTATAAGGCACAATATAATTTGTCGTTGCCATCACAACCCCCACCGGAATCGTACCATCCGGCTGCACCTCACCGCGACAAATGTACTCTGGTTTTTCCGCCGCGCCACATTTTGTCAAACCGTCTGCTGTCAGTTTCAAAGCCTCCCCAAATACTGCCGTTTCTGCACTTTTCATCATTCTGTATTCGATCACTTCACTGTCGCCGATATTGGCATTATAAACTTGAAACATGTACTTCCCTCCCTTATTGCGTTTTCTTCCATTTCGCTTCTAGTTCCGCATCTGTAGCATGTGGATAGAACTCACGCCAAATCGCTTTGTCCTCCGCGCTCATCGTAAGATTACCACCAACCTGTCCTTGGGGCTGCATCAGGTGTCCTTTGCTGTTTACATCATTCAAAGCCTGTTGTCTGGCTGCTTTTGCCTGGCTTTCTTGTAATTGCGTACCGAAAGCAACTTGATATGCTTTTTCCAAAGGTACCCCTCTGCGCCAATATTCCAAAGCCTGCCGACCTTCCTGTGTTGCTGACAGATCTGCTAAACTTTTGATATTGCTTTCTGGATACATACGCTGTAACGCCTGTATGCTTTGCACTGTGAAATTTTGTGCATCTTTGGACTGCTGCATCTCGATCAAATGCTCTGCTTGCTTTGCTGTCTGTTCTGCTTTTTTGATTGCTGGATGCTCTGCAATCAAACTGTCAATGACAGTCTTGTCCAATCCTGCGGCTGCAATCTGTTCTTGCAGTTGTTGTGTTGCCGCCATTTGTCGATATTCTTCATATGCCGCGACAGAATCAATCGGCTGTCCATTATATGGATTGACTTGCCCTTTATACTGTTTTGCAATGAAATCATCTACTGCCTTTGCCTGTGCCGCTTCGATCCGTTGCATCCAAACAACATCATTTTGATTGTTTGGCGGCATTTCGTTGTTACCTTGCGGCATATTGTTGTTTTGTGTTGGCTGTGGCTGTTCTATAGGCGGTTGTTCCGTATTGCCTTCTTGTCCCTTTGGATTTTCTACACCAGTGGAAAAATCAAAATCTTCTCCCCAAAATTCCTGCATCATACTTTGAAATTCTGCATCTTCTCCTGCCATGTTTTGCCCTGTCAAATTTTCATCCATGCGTCTTACTCTCCTTTACTTGATGTACGCAGATCGTTTCCAGTTGTTGTCTTTGGCTTTTTGCCACTGTTCGCACCTTTGGGAGATGCTACGAATTGCGCCCCACCTCTGCCGATTTCCAATCTTGGTTTTTGCATTGGTTTC
This sequence comes from uncultured Lachnospiraceae bacterium, assembly GCA_944384295.1. Lineage (GTDB taxonomy): Bacteria > Bacillota > Clostridia > Lachnospirales > Anaerotignaceae > Anaerotignum. The sequence continues at coordinate 5,840 of CALWSU010000055.1, forward strand.
TTTTTCATATCCTGTCACCCCCTTTCAATGTATTTCTGCATCTGTGCTGCCAATCTCTTGCCCATATTGTTCACAATTTGGATTTTCACAATAAAAATGCAGACGATAAAACGCCTGCGTTTTTGTGTCTGGACTGTCATCGCCAGAAAATAAAATTTCTCTGTTGCGGATATATCCATCTAACCCGCATGTTGCACATTTCATCCCATCACACTCCCATTCCTTCCATTCCTTGCGGCATACCCGCTATACCTTGTGGTATCGTTGTCTGTTGTGCTGTTTGTGCTGTCATTTGCTGCTGCATGCTTTGCATCATGTTTTGCTGCATTTCTTCTATCTGCGCTTTGATTTCTTCCGCCATAGGATAATGCAGTTTTGCCATCATACTCCAAAATAAAAGCAATGCCTGCGGCTCTTGTGGATTGCCAAACGCGCCATTTTGTAAATTTTGTCTGGTTTCTTGCCACATCGCTTCACGGTTGCTTGCCAAAGCAGAAGAAGTATCCACCGAAAAAAGAAAATCATCTTTCCAATACCATGCCCCCGCGTCATCTTGTACCAAAAAATCATATTTGTTAAACACACTGTACTCTGTACTGCCGTCCAGCTTGTTGTGCCGCACGGTACGCGGTTCATCGCTGTATGCCAATAAAAATTTGAACATTACTTGATATAAGTCCGCATACATAGCATTTTTCATGATCCGCTTGCTTTCCAATCGCCCAGCAGATTGTGCGACTGCAATCTGTTTTGCGGTACCGCTGGTTGCGGTTCTGTCTTGTCTGCCTTGGAAACTGTCTGTGATTCCTAAAATGTTTCTTGCGCTCTGGTAGTTTTGTTCCGCAATCGCTAAATCGCCTGATGTATCCACCTGTAAGTTGTAAACCCGTAAACAAGAAACCTCTGCTGGATTCTGCACTTCCACGACTTTCAACTGCTCATCTGTAAAATCCATACGGCTGTCCAGATGCTTTGTCAGTACACTCCCGCCCTTGTCCAGTTTTTCCTGTACACGCGTATCACATTTTTTGATTGCGTTTTGCTGGTCTTGTATTTTATCTGTGTCACTTTCTCCCAACACTTTCCCCCACGCACTCACATTGCGCCGTAATACAATCGGGTAACAATCCGGCTTGTAGTAAGGGAATTTGTTTTGCTCCGTTGGTATGGGTACCATACCTGTAAATGGATTGATAATTTCCTCTGTGGCTTGTATGTCCTGATACGCAGGTATCATACTGCCGTCGCTGCGCTGTATATCCCCTGCCAAATAGAATATATCTTCTTGTCTGGATTCTTTTTTCGGACTGCCACATTCTGCGCAAACGTCCCCATGCACCACATTCCCGCAATTTTTGCAATGGTCCAATGTTCGCGCCTGATAATCTTCCAAATATTCCAGTTCTACATCATTCACCCAAGTATACCGCCCAATCCCGCCTTTTGGATTGCGGAAATATCCCACATTCACTGTGACTACATCTTTCGCGATACTCTCCCCACCACGGCTTTCTGGGTTGTCCTCTCCCTCGTCTGATACATCTATCCCATACTTTTCTTTGACATGTTGTTTTGTCATTGCAATTCGTACAATGATAAAATCCATATCTTCTATCTCACTGACTCCATGCTGTGGAATCACCTGTTTTGGATGCAACAGCCTTACCGATAATTCGCCGCTTGTGGTATGTGTATGCCGTTTTGCGTCCCATTCCACCAGAAAGAAGTTTCCACCTTGTACGGGTGTGATTCGTTCGTCCAAATCATTCAGCTTTTCAAAAGGCAGCCTGTCGATTTCATTACGTAAGTAATCTTCTATCGTTTTTGCCAAAGCCTCATCTTCCGCCTGCCTTGCTGTTACTTTGGGAAAAGGAATCGAACTGTCCACTTGCGCCTCTACCAATTCTGACACGATGTTTCGTACCATGCTTGCTGGTTGTGTTTTCTCCTCTGTCTGTTTTCCTGCCTGTGCCTCGATTTTACGACTGCCGCTGTATAATGCGGCGCGCTTGTCCATAGCAGATAATTCCTGTGCATATTGCCCTACATTGTATTGCAGTCGTTCCTGCCAGATTTGCAGACGTTTCTGCTTGTCCTGCAACTTTATCACCCCCGAAAATCCAATCCATTGATTGCCGCATCTTTCCTTTTCTGGTCAATGCCAATATAACGCCGCGTGATACATGGGTCATCATGCCCCAATATTTCCTGTACCATAGAGATGTCCCCGCCGCTGTCCTTATAAAGCCAGTATGCAAATGTCTTTCTCAAGCTGTGACAACCAATATGGTCTTTGTATCCAACCGCTTCCGCGGCATCGTTCAATATCTGCCATGCTCTCACACGACTGATCGGCTTATTTTCTTTTCCAGCACTTCTGCGGAATACATATTCATAGTCTTTTTTCCCAACAAAATAATGACGATATATTTTTTTCAAATGCGGATTGATCGCCAAACGCACCACATCCCCCGTCTTTTGCTCTGGAATCTCAATATAATCCTTGTTTTTCAAATCCCTGACACGATACTGCAATATATCCGAGATTCTCCTGCCTAGATATACGCCAGAGAGAAACAACACATAATCCCTCTCGTTTTTGTCCTCCAAATATCCTGCAATATCCGCTATGATGCGCTTGTCAATGATCGGCATCACAAAATGCAACTCCTCACCCCCTTTCCGGCTCTCCCCATTTCTCACGCAAAAACGCTTTTTCTTTCGCTGTCGCGTTGCGATAGTCTTCCCACATATCCGCTGTCCATCTGCGTTTTTGTATGTTGGTCAATCCTCGTTCCATGCGCTGCTGTGTTCTGGCTTGTAATGCAATGCCGAGCCCCATCAGTAAGTCATCATGTTCGCCCACTTCTGCCTCTGCTCTGCCCTTTTCATTTCGTATGAATGTCAAAGCCTCCCGCAGTGTGTCCACATCATGTATGTAGTGCAGAAAATCCCGGAAATAAGTTACCAGTCCCGCCACAATCAAAGGTCTTGTTACACTGTTCGTATGGTATCCAAATGCCTTGCGCATCAGCCCTGTATAGTTGTCCGGCACTTCTCTTTCATACAGTTTGGGATAATGTAACCACTGCAACACTTTGATAGGGTGAGTAGAAAAATTTGTTTCCAACGCAATCAAAGCCACATGATAATACATACCCAGACAATACGCCTGTTCCGCGAAAGCGTCCTCATCATATTTTTGTAATAACCGCGCCACCTGTTCCCCGGTACGATTGTCCAATACCTGCAATGTAAAACGGTCACTGCCTTCTCCAGCGGTGTCCCCACCAATCACATATGGCACACCTTCTTCTGGCTCTTTGAAAAT
>CALWSU010000056.1 GCA_944384295.1 uncultured Lachnospiraceae bacterium
GGTCAAGCACTTTGCTTCGCAAAGTCAGCTTCGCTGCCCCCGTCTCTTTCGGGGTGCGGCATTCCATCGGCTAAAAGTCTTGAAACTTCGGCTTTTCCTCGTCGGAAATGAATTCCGACTGCGGATTCCAATTGGGAAATGACACACCGCAAAGAAGTGCGGACAGCCATTTATGGCTGGCGTTTGCGCAGCAAACGTGTTGACCATCGTTTCCCAAGCCCTTCCGCGTTCTTGAAAAAAGTAAAAAATCCAGTTTTTTGACAGTCTAAAGCGTCCGACATACTGCAATGTCGGACGCTTTTTTCATATCTTTTTAGAACACAAAAAAAGAGTTGTACGCAATGTATGCGACAACTCTTGTATCTCTTAGTCCTGTGTATAAGGCATCAGGGAAACGTGTCTTGCTCTCTTGATAGCAGTTGTCAACGCTCTCTGGTGCTTTGCGCAGTTACCTGTAATTCTTCTGGGAAGGATTTTGCCTCTTTCGGAAACATATCTTCTCAGTTTGCTTACATCTTTGTAATCAATTGTGGTTACTTTATCTGCACAGCATTGGCATACGCGTTTTTTTCTGCGACCACGCTTTTTCTGAATCATATTGCAATCCTCCTTTTCTTAGAAAGCTTTAGAAAGGCAAATCGTCGTCTTCAATGCTTTCATCAATCGGATAAAAACCGTCTGCGCCCATATTCTGTGGTGCAGTAGGTGCCGGAGCAGCTGCTTGCATTGCCTGTGCATTCTGCGCAGGCTGTGCGCTTTGACGCTGGCTGTTTTCAAAAGAAGATTTGCTTTCTGCAAAATATTGTTCTTCTACCACAACGTCTGTGCTCCAATGTTTTTTTCCTTCGTTGTCGTCCCAAGAACGTACTTGTAAACGACCTGTGATAGCGACCATTTGACCTTTTTTAAAATATTTCTCTGCAAACTCGCCGGATTTGCCGAATGCTACGCACCCGATAAAATCCGCATCAGGCTCGCCTGCGCGTTTGAAACGGCGGTTTACCGCTAAAGTGTATCTTGCTACGGCAAATGGTTCCGCCCCTTGGCTGTAACGCACTTCAGGATCTTTTGTCAATCTGCCCATCAATATCACTTTGTTCATCGGAAACCCTCCTTTTCTTACGCTTCTTTGCGCACGATCAGGTAACGCAGTACGTTTTCCATAATACGCATACGCGCTTCGATTTCCGCAGGTGCGGAAGCAGGTGCTTCAAAAGTAGTAAAGCTGTAGAAACCTTCGTTTACTTTTTTGATTTCGTAAGCCAGTTTTCTTTTGCCCCAATCGTCTACTTTTTCGATTTTTGCACCGAATCTTTCCAGTACCGCCTGTACATTTGCAACTTCAGCAGCTCTGCCTTCGTCGTCGAGTGTAGGATGCAATACCATTGCCAATTCGTATTTGTTCATCTTACATTACACCTCCTTTTGGACTAATGGCCCTTTTCTCTGGGAAAAGAGCAAGGAATTTTTTCCAACTTGTCGGGCAAAATGCCCATACTAGAGCATTGTATCACGCAAAACGGCAAAATGCAAGCTTTTTTTCATTTTCTCAAAATTTTTTCTCTGCTGATTTTTGAGATATGTCATGATTTTGTGTTATAATAAAAAAGTCTATCCAAAGAAAGGAGGCGTCGCCATGTCTTATACGGCGTTATATAGAAAGTTCCGTCCGAATGTATTTTCCGGCATTGTGGGACAGGAGCATATTGTCAAAACACTCAAAAACCAAATGAAAAGCGGCAGAGTTTCCCATGCATACCTATTTTGCGGCACACGTGGCACAGGAAAAACCTCTACGGCGAAAATATTTGCGCGTGCCATCAACTGTCTGCACCCAACCGAGGACGGGGAACCTTGCAACAGTTGTGCAATTTGTCAAGCGATTCTTGCGGGGCGTAGTGTCAATGTCATTGAGATTGACGCCGCTTCCAACAACAGCGTGGATAATATACGAGAAATACGTGAAGAAGTCAAATATGCACCCACAGAGGGGATTTATAAAGTCTATATCATAGACGAAGTGCATATGCTTTCTAACAGCGCATTCAATGCACTCTTAAAAACATTAGAAGAACCGCCAGAACATGTTATATTTATACTGGCGACTACTGACCCCCAAAAAATCCCCGCCACTATACTTTCCCGTTGTCAGCGGTTTGATTTTCGGCGCATCACTGCCGCAGATATTGCCCATACTTTGACAGGCTATTTGGCAGAAGAAGGATTTTCGGCAACACCAGATGCCATACAGTATGTGGCGCAGTTGGGCGATGGCTCTTTACGTGATGCGCTCAGTCTGCTCGACCAATGTTTGGCATTTTACAGCGGCGAAGAAATCACACTGCAAAAAGTACAAGATGTCATGGGCGCAGTAGACAACAGTGTATTTTTTGATATGACGGACGCTTTGGGCGCGCGTGACGCTGGGCAGGCAATGGCTTTGATAGAAGATATGCTGCTTGCGGGGCGTGACATCAAGCAATTTTTAAGTGAAATGCTGGTACATCTACGCAATCTTTTGGTCACAGCGAGTGTCAAACAGTCTGCGCGTATTTTGGATTTATCCGAGGAGCAAAGCGCGCGACTGCAAGTGCAGGCACAACGCTTTTCCCCTGCGGAAGTCAGCCATTGGATTCGTTGTTTTTCCGCATTGCAGCAGGATATGAAATATGCGGCAAATGCGCGTATTTTATTAGAAGTAGAAGTCATGCGGCTTTGTTCTGATTGGGCAGAAGCCGATTTGGAAGCCATATCCGCCCGTTTATCCGGCTTAGAGCGTCAAGTGGCGGAAGGTGTGCGTGTGGCAGTACAGCAAGTACCATCTGCACAGACCATATCCCCTATGTCACAGACAGAAAAACCAAAGCCGAAAAAACGTCCGCCCCTTCTGGCAGAGGACCAAAAACAACTCCAACAAGATTGGAACAAATTTCGCAGTCAAATCAGTGATACCATATTACGTTCTCAATTAAGCGAGGTCGAAATTGGCTTCAAAGAAGATGATGCGGTATATCTGGTCTGTGCATATGGTGCATTGGGCGATATGCTCGAACGCAAACTAGATACTTTACAAACGGAATTAGAACAGCTTTGCGGCAAAAGCCTGACACTCAAAATCATAGACAAAGCCGCTTACACACAATGGCGGGAAGCGACTTACGGCACAAGCGAAGAAGCGCAGGAAGAAAATACACCCCCTGACCCGGAATGGGAAAGCATCATGGCAGGCTATCTGCCCGAAGCGGACATAGAGCCATAGCACTTTATAAATGGCAGAAAATACTTGCACTGTGCAGTGATTTTATATAGAATAAAAAAGATTAGAAAAAACGAACATAATAGGAGGTTTTCAAATATGGCAAAAGGCGGTTTTGGCGGCATGGGCGGCATGAATATGAACAATCTTGTCAAACAGGCGCAAAAAATGCAGAAACAAATGGTAGAAATGCAGGAAGAACTGAATCAGAAAACAATCGAAATGACCAGCGGCGGCGGTGCGGTCAAAGTCGTGATTTCTGGTAAAAAAGAATTGCAGGAACTCAAAATCAATCCCGACGTCGTAGACCCAGACGATGTAGAAATGTTAGAAGATTTGATACTGTCCGCAGTCAATGAAGCCATTCGTCAGGCAGACGAAATGTACAACAACGCTATGGGCAAATTCACAGGCGGTATGGGCGGTTTATTCTAAGTTCTAAGATTAGAAGAAATTTCAGAAAGCAGATGTGATTGTATGAATTATTACGGAAATCCCATTACCCGCCTGATTGAACAATTGGCGGGACTGCCCGGCATTGGCGGCAAGTCGGCGCAGCGTCTTGCGTTTCATATCATACACATGCCGCCGGAAAAAGTGGAAGCCTTGGCGCAAGCCATTTCAGATGCAAAAAAACAGGTACGTTACTGCTCTGTCTGCTGTAATCTGACAGATGATGACCCCTGTCCCGTCTGCGCCAATCCCAAGCGTGACCACAGCACCATCATGGTTGTAGAAGACCCGCGGGATATGGCGGCATATGAACGTACACGCGAGTATTATGGTGTATATCATATATTGCATGGCGCAATTTCGCCCATGACAGGCGTGGGACCGCAGGAAATCCACATTGCAGAACTTTTGCAGCGCATAGATGAGAATGTACAAGAAGTCATACTCGCGACCAATCCGAATGTCGAAGGGGAAGCAACGGCAATGTATATCAGTCGATTGCTCAAGCCTTTGGGCGTGAAAGTCACACGTATTGCAAACGGTGTGCCGGTCGGCGGGGATTTGGAATATGTAGACCAAGTGACATTGTCCCGCGCGCTGGAAGGCAGACGGGAATTATAAAAGGGTGTCGACAAAGTCGACCACCCTTTCGTCAAAAGCTCATTTCATTCAAGCTTTTGACGAGTAGACAGAAATATAAAGGCAAAGTTCCCCAAACCCTTCCGCACTCTTGAATAAATATAAAAGCTACTTTGTCTACAGTCTGAGCCAAATACCATAACCAAAACGGTATTTGGCTTTTTTTTGTTCTCCAATCTCTGTCAGGAACGATAGCAAAAACCGAAAAAACGCGCTTTTTGTACAAACTTTGCTTTTGTGGCGCGTTGAAAAAAGGATTTTCTGCCAGTATAATGAAAAGAGAATCAAAAAAACAAAAAAGAAAGGGGGATTTCCCCATGCGCGCATTGATTACCGGCGCAACCAGCGGCATTGGTCTGGCATTTGCACAGATATTGGCAAAACAAGGGTTTTCTTTGGTACTTGCCAGCCGCAATACAGAAAAAATGAAACAATTACAAAAAAAATTGCCCACACAAGTGGAAATCATGACTGTAGATTTATCTTGTGTGTCTGACTGTTATCGTCTGCATACTGCTATGCAGGGAAAACAAATAGATATTGTCATCAATAATGCCGGATTCGGCGTATACGGCAATTTTACAAAAACAGATTTATCTCAAGAATTGAATATGCTTGATTTGAATGTACGTGCAGTACATATTTTAACAAAATTGTTTTTGCAGGATTTTGTACAGCGGGATTATGGGTATATTTTGAATGTGGCTTCTTCTGCCGGTTTTTTTGCTGGTCCTTTGATGGCGTCTTATTATGCTGGGAAAAATTATGTATTGCGTCTGACAGAAGCAATTCATCAGGAATTGCAGCAAACGGGCAGTCGTGTACAAATTGCGGCACTTTGCCCCGGTCCTGTAGAAACTGCATTTTATGCACGCGCACATCATGCTCCACTGCATGGCATATCCGCAAAACAAGCGGCACTTGCCGGACTGAAAGGCATATTTTCTGGGAAATGTATCATATTGCCTGACACCGCTACAAAGGCAATCTATGTATTACAGCGATTTTTGCCCGAAGCCATGCTTTTGCATCTGACATATACCATACAAAAAAGGAAAGAAGGCTGATTATGCGCTTAGAAGAACGCATGGCAAACAAAAAAGGGTGGCAGCGTGTGATTTTTCTGACCATACAGGGGTATTTTACCAATAATATCGGGCGTACTGCGGCGGCAATGACATATTATTTGTTATTTGCCATGTTTCCGTTTTTGATATTTGTGACTTCTTTGTTGGGTTTATTGGATTTGCCCATGCTGACATTAGACGGAGAAATCACACGGTTTTTACCTGCCGATGTTGTGGCATTTTTGAATCTTGCCATTGTACACATTACAAAAAGCAGCAGCAATGCGCTTTTGACATTCGGTTTGGTATTTACGATATGGTTTCCCTATCGTGCGGTATCGAATCTAATGGAAGCCGTCAACGATATTTATGATGGAAGGCATGTCGATACCCATGTCAATTTTTTTCGGATACTATTTGTCACTATACTCATTATCATATTGATTCCCGTGATGATTCTGCTCATGCTTTTGGGTACCCGTATGCTGGAATGGCTCAGCACGTATTTTCCCATTTCTATGGATTTTATACAAGATTGGGCAACTTTACGTTTTTTGCCTATGGCAGCGGCATTATTATTTGTGCTTTCTGTGGTATATTTTCTTTCTTCCAGCGAAAAACATCGCCCACGCCATATATTGCCGGGCGCGGTATTGTCTATGCTGTTCTGGATGGGATTTTCTTTTTTATTTTCGTTTTATGCCGACCATATGGGCAAATACTCTTTGATTTATGGTTCTATCGGCGTTGTGATTGCGCTTTTGGTATGGATGAATTGCAGCATGATTGCCATGCTGATGGGCGCTGTATTCAATGTTGCATTGCGCCAAGTGTATGAACCAGAATCGAAAGTAGAATAAACACAAAAGAATCTATACAATTTTTTTCCTTAGCATTGCCTTGTGCGTTGCTTCATGCTACCATAACCATATAGTAAAAAAACGACAAATCTTGACAAACATGGACAAAAAAAGATAGGAGGTTTCTGGTTTATGGACATGGAAGAAAAAAAGACATTACCTGAACAAGCACAAGAACACGCTAAAAATTATTTTCGTCAGGGATTGAACTGTTCTGAATGTGTGATGCAGACTTTTTTAGATTTACATGGTTCTGCATTGCCAAAAGAAATCATATGTCTTTCCACAGGCTTTGGCGGCGGTATGGGACATACCAAAAATACATGCGGCGCGATTACAGGCGCAGTCATGGCACTTTCTGCCGTTGTGGGGCGTGAAAATCCTATGGCAAAAGACAGTATGGCAGAACGGATTCAAGAGCTGAATGGCATTTATGACATCGTGGGCGAAATGGTACAAGAAATGGAAGAAAAATTCGGTTCTTTGATTTGCAGTGAACTTTCTGCGCCACATGGTGATTTTGAATGCAAAGCACGCAAAAAAAGCTGTATGCAGATGATTGGTGACTGTGCCGGGCTTGCCATGCAATACATTGAAAAAGCAGAACAGCAAAAAGCATGACCTTGCGGATACAGAAATTTTTTATATTTTTGTATTGACAAATATCCAGAACTGGGCTATAATAGACAAGTCGCAAAGACATGTATGCCCAGATAGCTCAGTTGGTAGAGCAGAGGACTGAAAATCCTCGTGTCACTGGTTCGATTCCGGTTCTGGGCATTTTGTTATGCAATCATGCAATCAAATAAATCCTACTACAAAACAAATGGAAGCAGTCGCTTCCCCAAAGGCTGTCGGCGTTGTCGGCAGCCTTTCGTAAAAATAGGAAAAATAGGAAGGCTGATGCGCAATGAAACGTTTTGATATTTTGCTGGTGGCTGCCATCTTGGTGGTTGCCGGCATTTGTTATATTTACTATACCCATCATGCCGCACCGGGCGCATATGCTGTGATTACGGTGGAGGATACTGTGGTGGAGAAATTACCCTTAGACAAAGATACCACATACACCGTACAAACACAGGCGGGATACAACATCGTCACCATACAAGACGGCTTTGCAGATGTGACAGAAGCGGATTGCCGCGACAGTGTTTGTGTAGAAAGCAAGCGCATTTCCAAAACAGGCGAAACCATTGTATGCTTACCGCATAAAATGGTTGTCAGTATCGAAGGCGACACAGAACAAGAGATAGATGCGGTGGTGGGCTGATTATGCGAAGCAAACAAATAGCATTATATGGTGTTTTTGCCGCATTGGCGGTTTTGATGGGCTATGTGGAGTTATTGATTCCCCTGCCGCTTTTGGTGCCCGGTATGAAATTGGGGCTTGCCAATGTGATTTTGGTGATTGCGTTATACTATATGGACGCAAAATCCGCTTTTTTCATTTCTTTAATACGTGTTGTGCTTTGTGGGCTATTGTTTCAAGGCTTTGCAGGCCTGCTCTATAGTCTGGCGGGCGCGTTATGCAGTCTTGGCATCATGACTTTACTGCAAAAGATGCCAAAATTCAGCATGATTGGCGTGAGTATCGCGGGCGGCGTGTTCCATAACATTGGACAAATCATCGTTGCCGCTTTGGTGGTCGAAAATATCAAAATTGCGTTTTATCTGCCCTTGCTGTTGGTATCTGGTGTTGTGACAGGATTTTTGATTGGCGTCGTTGCTCAGTACAGCTTGCGCTATCTGGCACGTTTTCAAAATTCCAAGTAAAGATTTTGTAAAAACTGGCAGAAAATATCCTTTTTTGTCCAAAAAAGCAACGAATTTCACAAAAACGAAAAATTTCTTTCCGCCCCCTTGAATAGGGGGCTTTTTCGTGCTAAAATCTTATGCAATATCAGTACTATGTATACTGTACAAAGCAAGTTGTGGACAAACTGTACTTTACAGTACGGACAGATGGGAAAAGTGGCATACAACAAAGAAAAAAAATTTTTTTGGATTCGGCAGCTTACTTTTCCTGTTTTTTTATATAACGGAATGATTTTTCGTTTACAAATTCATGACCAACGCACGCAGTGGGAAGGAATGAATTTGTGAAAAATCATGGAGTGGTTTTTTCTGCGCTAGCAGAAAAAAATATACCTCCTATAACGGAATGATTTTCTGTTTATCCGACTTCCGACCAACGCACACAGTGAGAAGGAGGAAGGAGGATAGAAAATCATGGAGTGGTTTTTTCTTTCGCTAGAAAGAAAAAAATATACCTCCTTTCACGGAATGATTTTTCGTTTACAAATTCATGACCAACGCACGCAGTGGGAAGGAATGAATTTGTGAAAAATCATGGAG
>CALWSU010000057.1 GCA_944384295.1 uncultured Lachnospiraceae bacterium
AAACAACATGACAAGACGAGCCGTTAAATGGTTCGCCTTTTTTGCGCCCTGTTTGCCCTTGTGTGCCGCTTTGCGGAGCAAGGTGGAGCAAGTGGTAGGGCAAGGCAGTTTGGAGCGAATTTGCCCCGATTTTGGGCAAAGAAAAAAGGAGGTTTTGAGAGCAAACATCTGCCAGAGTTGACTTTGCTAGATGCGAAAAATAGAATAAAAATACGCAAGAATAGGTGAGCCAAAAGGTTTCGCCTTTTTTTGCGCCCTGTTTGCCCTTGTGTGCCGCTTTGCGGAACAGGTGGAGTAGTTGCAGGGCAAGGCAGTTTGGAGCGAATTTGCCCCGATTTTGGACAAAGGAAAAAAGGGGATATTGGGAATCAATATCTGCCAAAGGGGACTTTGACAGATGCGAAAAATGTTTGCAGGAGAAAAGCCGGCGCTGAACAGCCGGCAGCGTCCCTCAAATCCCCGCAGTGCGGAGATTTTTTGCCAGCGCCGGTCAAAGGCAGCCGGCACTGGTTTGTGGCTATGAAAACAACAAATGCCAAGATTCCCTTAGAAAAAAGGCGATTTTGCACAGGTGCTGGTACCAGCGCAGTGCCAAAGTTTATGAAAGGAGATTAAAATGAGCGAGGAATATAAAAAACAAAGATACAGCGTATGGCTTTCCAAGGATGCGGTTCAAAAAAGTGATGCTGCGGTTGCAATGGAAGGCTTGACAAACAGAAGTGCATTTATAGAAAGAGCCATTCACTTTTATTCTGGTTATCTATATCAGGAAAAACATATAGATTTTTTATCAGATGTAATATTGGAATCTATGAAGGGTATCGTAAAAACATCAGAAGACCGTTTGGCGCGTTTGCTTTTCAAAATCGCTGTGGAGATGGCAAAGCTGGAAAGTATGCTTGCTGCGATCAATGACATGGATGAGGCAACCATGAGAAGGCTGCATATTCGTTGCGTCAATGAAGTGAAAAAGATCAATGGCATTCTTACTATGGAGGCTGCCGTAAGATATCAAAGGAGTGACGAGGAATGAAATCTAAATTTTATAGTTTCGTATCATGAGGACGCCATACGCAGACTTCACATCCGCTGCGTGAAAAAGATAAATTATTTTCCCATGTAAAAGAAAAGACTGCTGTCTGTTTGGTTCAGCTGACAAACAGAACGCAGTCATTTTCTTTTGAAAAAGAGGGAATAGAAAATTTTTAAAACAAAGTAAGGCTTTTGACGGGAGAGGTCTGCCCTTTTTCTGATTTATGGTATGGCTCACAAAGAACTGTGAATGTGAACTATTCAATATAACCGTTACATGTATACAGAAAAGAAAATGAATTCTTTTTCTGAATACATATCTTATTCTTTGATTCTATACGATATTTTCATTCTGTGATATAATAAGGCATATCATGTCGAGATTTGCAGGAGGTTATCATGGCTGAAGTAAATACCAGCAACATTGGTTTTGAAAAACAAATTTGGGAGGCGGCTTGCGTTCTCCGTGGCAATATAGACGCATCGGAATATAAGTCAGTGGTTCTGGGGCTGATTTTCTTAAAATATATTTCTGACCGCTTCGAGGCAAAGTATCAGGAATTGGTGGAAGAAGGCGACGGCTTCGAGGAAGACATGGACGAATACATTTCTGAAAATATCTTTTTCGTACCAGAAAATGCCCGTTGGCGTGTCATTGCGGCGGCAGCCCATACGCCAGAAATCGGTACCGTCATTGACGATGCGATGCGAAGTATTGAGAAAGAAAATAAAAGGCTGAAAGATATTCTGCCAAAAAACTTTGCCCGTCCTGAATTGGACAAACGTCGTTTGGGTGATGTGGTAGACCTGTTTACCAATATTCAAATGATTGAGCATGGAAACAGCAAAGATATTTTAGGGCGCACCTATGAATACTGCCTTTCTAAGTTTGCAGAACAGGAAGGCAAGCTGGCTGGGGAATTCTATACCCCTGCCTGCGTGGTGCGTACATTGGTTGAGGTGTTGCAGCCTTATAACGGCAGAGTCTATGATCCCTGCTGTGGCAGTGGTGGTATGTTTGTCCAGTCTGCAAAATTCATTGAAAACCACGGCGGCAACATCAACCGCATTTCTGTATTTGGTCAGGACTCCAACCCAACCACTTGGAAAATGGCGCAGATGAACCTTGCAATCCGTGGCATTGAGGCAGACTTGGGAAAATACAATGCTGATACATTCTTTGATGACTGCCACCCACAACTGAAAGCAGATTTTATTATGGCAAATCCGCCTTTCAATCTTTCTGGCTGGGGTGCGGACAAGCTCGCGGAAGATGCCCGTTGGCAGTATGGTACACCGCCGGCAGGAAATGCCAACTTTGCTTGGCTCCAGCACATGATCTGGCACTTGGCACCCAATGGGAAAATCGGTATGGTGCTTGCCAATGGCTCTCTTTCTTCTCAGTCCGGCGGTGAAGGCGAAATCAGAAAAAACATCATAGAGGCGGACTTGGTGGAATGTATCGTTGCTATGCCCACACAGCTTTTTTATACCACACAGATTCCCGTTTCGCTTTGGTTCTTGGCAAAGAACAAAAAGCAGAAAGGAAAAACCCTTTTCATTGACGCAAGAAAAATGGGAACTATGGTCAGCCGCAAACTGCGGGAACTGACAGAGGAAGACATCGCGAAAATTGCGGATACCTACAACCAGTACGCCGCAGGTACGCTGGAAGATATAAAAGGCTTCTGCGCTGTGGTAGATATGGAAGCAATCGCAAAGCAGGACTATATCCTCACCCCCGGGCGCTATGTAGGCATTGAGGAGCAGGAAGACGATGGCGAACCATTCGAGGAAAAAATGGAACGCCTCACAGGGGAGCTTTCAGAGCTGTTCCAAAAATCCCACGCACTGGAACAAGAAATCAGGGAGAAACTGGGGGCGATTGGGTATGAAATCTGAATGGAAGATAATGAAAGCAAGTGAATTTATAGATTTTAATCCAAAAATTTCTTTGAAGAAAGGAACCTCTGCAAAAAAAATTGCAATGGATAAATTAATGCCATTTACAAAAAAAGTATCAGGTTATGAAATAGCTTCTTATTCTGGAGGAACAAAGTTTTGTAATAGGGATACAATTATGGCAAGAATTACACCTTGCTTAGAAAATGGTAAAACGGCTTATATAGATTTTCTGGAAGATGGGGAAATAGCCTTTGGCTCAACAGAGTTTATTGTGATGAGAGCAAAAGAAGGAATTAGTGACTCACAATTTATTTATTATTTATCTGTTAGCCCATATTTTCGAGAAATTGCCATAAAATCTATGGTTGGTTCATCAGGTAGACAAAGAGTACAACAAAGTGTATTGGAAGAATTGGAAATTTTGATTCCACCATTGGAAGAACAAGAAAAAATAGGTCAATTTCTAAAAAACATCGATGACAAAATTGCACTCAATCAGCAGATAAATGATAATTTAGAGCAGCAAGCACAGGCGATTTATCAACAAATGTTTATTGATAATGTTGAGTTTGAAATATGGGAAAAAGGAATTTTGGGAGATATAGCTGATATTACTATGGGACAATCTCCAAAAGGTAGCAGTTATAATGAAAATAATGTTGGTACAGTGTTCTTTCAAGGTAGAGCGGAGTTTGGACATAGATTCCCAACAATTCGTTTGTATACAACTGAACCAAAAAGAATGGCAAATAAAAATGATGTTTTAATGAGTGTTCGTGCCCCTGTTGGAGATATAAATGTTGCTCATGAAGAATGTTGTATTGGGCGAGGTCTTGCAGCTATCCATTCAAAAGGTAATTATCAATCATTTATGCTATATACAATGTATGCTCTAAAAAATCAGTTAGATGTATTTAATGGAGAAGGTACAGTTTTTGGTTCTATAAATAAAGATTCATTAAACTCATTACCTGTAAATATTCCACCTATTGATAATATAAAAAAATTTGAAGATATTGTTAGCCCTATGGATGAAATGATTAGAAATAATTATGATGAAATACAAAGATTGACAAGTATTCGTGATTCTTTACTACCAAAACTTATGAATGGGGAGATTGATGTAAATGGAATCTGAAGTCATTCAGCAGTTAGGTATTATAGCTAAAGGTATATAAGAGTTAGGAGAATCTAAACATATTGAATATATCGCACTAATAATATCATTTATTAGTGTCAGGGTGTCGAAAAAGTCGACACCCTGTCGTCAAAGGCTCATTTCATTCAAGCCTTTGACGAGTTGACAGAAGTATAAAGCCAAAGTTCCATCAGCTAAAAAGCCTTGAAACTTCGGCTTTTCCTCGTCGGAAATAAATTCCGACTGCGGATTCCAGTTGGGGAACCCTTTGTTCCCCAAACCCTTCCGCGCTCTTGAAAAAAAGTATAAAATCTAGTTTTTTGACAGTCTGGCACTAATAATATCATTTATTAGTGTTATTGTTTCTGGTCGTGCTGTTTGGTTTGCAATTAGAGTACGAAATAAAAATATCCAGCGACATCGATATTTCTAATGTTTAGTATCAATTAATAGCTTGTGAGGTGAACTAACTTATGGGATATCCATATATTGGTGGTAAGATATTTATTTCAGCAGAATATAAGAAAAATGAATCAACTATTGCATCTAATTTCTTTCATTCAAAATATATAGAATATGAAATAGCATATAAAAAGGCTGCGGATTTACTTATTGAGAAAGCAATAAACGAAGATTCCTTATTTTTATGCGTCTCAATATATCCGATTATGTTTTTATATAGACAGTTTCTCGAACTATATATTAAAGATATTTTGTTTCGTTTTGATTCTAATTTTAACGGAAATAAACCTCCATATAGTAAGCATAATATTTATAAATTATGGAAAAAATTACTAGGGATTGTGGAAGAACGTTTGGAACTTTTTTTGCCAGAATTTGAAAAAGACCAGTTTATAGAAATATTAGTTGCTTGTGATGATTATATGGCTGAAATAACGATTTTTGATAGAAATTCAATGGCTTTTAGATACCCAGATGATAAAAAACATACAAAATCATTTTTCCCTAATGAAATACCTGTTGATTTAATTAATTTGAAAGAAAGGATGAATGAATTAGCAAATATATTATGTTTAATAGACAATAAATTTATTAATATGAAAGTATTATAAGAATTGTTATAACAGAGGTGATCCCATGTCCTTTACCGAATCCAACTATGAAAATGCCGTCCTTGAGCTGCTCCAAAGCCTTGGCTACAACTGGCAATATGGTCCCGATATTGTTCGTGATTATCATAGCCCTTTATACGAAGATTTACTTTTACCATCTTTAGAGCGCATCAATCAGGGATTGCCTTTGGCTGCGTTACAGGAAGCCATCTACAAACTGAAAAACTTTGAAACAGGGACACTGTTACAAAAAAACATGGTGTTTATGGATTATTTGCAAAATGGCGTTCCTGTCAAGTATGAGGAAAAGGGCGAGGAACGCTCTGCCTTGGTCTATCTGGTGGATTATGACACGCTGGAAAACAATGACTTTAGAGTCATCAATCAATGGACTGTGGTAGAACATTCCGAAAAACGGGCGGATATAGTGCTATTTATCAATGGTCTGCCTTTGGTAGTGGTGGAGCTGAAATCACCTTCTAGAGAAGAAACCGACGCTTCGGCAGCCTATCGACAACTGCGGAATTATCTATATGAAATACCGTCCCTTTTCGTGTATAACGCCATTTGTGTCATGAGTGATATGAGCGTTTCTAAAGCAGGTACCATTACATCAGGGGAAGACCGTTTCATGGAATGGAAAACCACAGACGGCAGTTATGAAAATACACAGTTTGCAGATTTTACCACATTCTTTGAGGGGATTTTTGAGCAAAACAGATTTTTGGATATTCTGAAAAATTTTATCTGCTTCAATGTAGACGGACAAAACACATTCAAAATCTTGGCAGGCTATCACCAGTATTTTGCAGTCAAAAAAGCCATTGCTTCCACAAAACACGCTACCCAGACCGACGGCAAAGGCGGCGTTTTTTGGCACACACAGGGCAGCGGCAAGTCCCTTTCTATGGTGTTTTATGCCCACTATTTGCAGGAAGCATTGCAAAGCCCAACCATTGTTGTTATTACAGACAGAAACGATTTGGACAACCAGCTTTATGGGCAGTTTGCAAGATGCAAAGACTTTTTGCGTCAGACACCACAGCAGGCGGAAAGCAGACAGCATTTAAAAGAGCTTTTGGCAAACCGTCAGGCAAACGGCATTATTTTTACGACCATGCAGAAGTTTGAGGAAAGCCAAGAAGCCCTTTCCGAAAGAAGAAATATCGTGGTTATGGCAGACGAAGCACACCGTGGGCAGTATGGCTTAACAGAAAAAGTGGTAGTCAAGGAAAATGAACAGGGAGAAATCGAAGCAAAAACCATTGTGGGTACAGCGCGCATTATTCGCCAGAATCTGCCAAATGCTACCTATATTGGCTTTACAGGTACGCCCATTTCTTCCAAAGACAAAAGCACCACGGAGGTTTTCGGGAATTACATAGATGTTTATGATATGACACAGGCGGTAGAAGATGGGGCAACAAAGCCGGTTTATTACGAAAGCCGTGTCATTCATTTGAAGTTGGACGAGCATATTCTGCGGCTGATTGACACAGAGTATGAAATCATGGCACAAAATACAGATCCCTATGTCATTGAAAAAAGCAAAAAGGAACTGGGACAGATGGAAGCTGTACTAGGTGCAGAAGAAACCATTGATTCTTTGGTCAGGGATATTTTGGACCATTACGAAAATTATAGAGAGAATCTGTTGACAGGAAAAGCAATGATCGTTGCTTATTCCCGCTCTATTGCCATGAAGATTTATCATAGGCTGTTGGAACTGCGCCCGACTTGGACAGAAAAAGTAGGGCTTGTGATGACACAAGGTAATAATGATCCCGAAGAATGGCGAAAAGTCATTGGCAACAAAGCGCATAAAGAAGAATTAGCAAGAAAATTCAAAGACAATGATTCTCCTATGAAAATCGCCATTGTGGTGGATATGTGGCTGACGGGGTTTGATGTACCTTCGTTGGCTACCATGTATGTTTATAAACCCATGTCTGGACATAATCTCATGCAGGCAATCGCCAGAGTAAACCGTGTTTTTGGAGAGAAAGAAGGCGGTTTGGTTGTGGATTATGTGGGGATCGCCTCAGCATTGAAGCAGGCAATGAAAGACTATACCGCAAGAGATCAAAAGAATTATGGAGATACGGATATTAAAGATGTAGCATATCCAAAATTCTTGGAGAAATTGGAAGTTTGTAGAGATTTCTTCTTTGGGTATGATTATTCTGCATTTTTCACAGACAGTGATTATGAGAAAGCGAAGGCTATCACAGGTGGTACAAACTTTTTATTGGGCAAGAATAGGGAAGAAACAAATTTGCCAGAAAAAGAACGGACGCAGTATGTGTATATCAAAGAGGCTTTGCTTCTGAAACAAGCGTTATCTTTGTGTAGCAGTTTGGTAGAGGAAAAAATTCGATTTGAAGCGGCTTATTTTGAAGCAGTGCGCACGATGCTGGTACGTCTTGGTACGAGTGGGGAAAATAAAAAGCTTACATTGCCGGAAGTCAATGAAAGAATCAACGAATTGTTGAAACACAGTATCAAAAGCGAAGGTGTCATCAATCTTTTTTCTGATGTGCAGACAGAGTTTTCTCTGTTTGATCCAAAGTTTTTGGAAGAAATCGCAAATATGAAAGAAAAAAATCTTGCGGTAGAATTGCTGAAAAAGCTGATTGCGGAGCAAGTATCTGTGTATCGTCGTACCAATGTTGTGAAATCAGAAAAATTTTCGGAAAGAATACAAAGTGCTTTGAATCGTTATTTGAACGGTATGCTGACCAATGAAGAGGTCATCGAAGAACTGATGAAGCTGGCAAAAGATATTGCAGATGCCAATGCAGAAGGTGAAAAGCTGGGATTAAACGCGGAAGAACTTGCATTTTATGATGCATTGACAAAACCTCAGGCAATCAAAGATTTCTATCAAAACGATGAGTTGATTGCGATTACAAAAGAATTGACCGAGATGCTGCGCAAGAATCGTACCATTGACTGGCAGAAGAAAGAAAGTGCTAGAGCAGGTATGCGAAAAATGGTAAAGCGATTGCTCAAGAGATATAAATATCCGCCGGAAGGTATGGAGGACGCTGTGAAAACGGTAATGAGTCAGTGTGAAAT
>CALWSU010000058.1 GCA_944384295.1 uncultured Lachnospiraceae bacterium
TTTGTGTGGCATTTTTTCACTTGTATTTTCAAACATCATTTCTGTATTTTTATTTTCATGTTAAAGTAACAGATTCAATCAAAAATATTCTATTTCTGATTCTAATGTCACATTTGGATTTTTTTGCTTTATCCATTGTTCTATATGTGAAACTTGTTTTTGTTGCTTTCCTAAAAACTCTATTTTATATTTTTTCATATTCTGCAATATCAAAACCATACATCTTCCATATACGAATACTTTTCTATATTTTATCATACGGATGCATTCTATTTCCTCTAAAGGAATCAAATATAGTTTTCCCCGACAACGAAAAATCAAACTATCTGATAACAAATGAATTTCACCAGAACGTATTCCCAATG
Organism: uncultured Lachnospiraceae bacterium; assembly: GCA_944384295.1. GTDB lineage: Bacteria > Bacillota > Clostridia > Lachnospirales > Anaerotignaceae > Anaerotignum. Next base: position 366 of record CALWSU010000058.1, read on the forward strand.
GCAAAATAGTATGCGGTTTTGCAAACTCTGCTTGTATGTTATCTTGTCTTTGCGGTTCCAAACTATCAAATATCCATTGAAAATCTTTTGTTCCAATCAAAATCATACGCAATATCACAAGGCAAAGCAATATCAACCACAGCAAAAAAATTTGGGCTGATATACCACACCAAAACAAATAGAACATAAGCCAAAATATAATAAAATATGATAATAAAATTTTTTTACATTCTTTTTGATAAAACTGCTGTCGTATCTGCTTTGTTTTTACTTTTGCATCATACATACACAATTTTCCTTTCCCTTTATATGCCGATCCATACAAAACATATGAAAAACAATATTGTATGATATTATAACATGTCCAGCAGACTATGTCTTGTGTCTTTTGCACCAATCCAGTAAAATAAAAAGAAATAGAACAACAAGGAGATGATTTCATGAAAGTCGCATTGGCACAATTAGATATGGGTTTTGAAAACAAATCTGCCGCTATGGATACTTGTATACAAATGATTGCAAACGCAAAAGCGCAATATGCAGATTTGATTGTTTTTCCTGAAATGACGTTGACAGGTTTTACCATGTCCCCTCAAATTTATGGAGAAAAAGCGGAAAACAGCCCAACGGTATCTTTTTTTCAGCAACAAGCAAAACAAAATGCTATTGCTATTGTTTTTGGTGTTATTTTTCTGACAGAGAACACTGCGAAAAACCACAGCATTGTGATAGACAAAACCGGGAAGATAGTAGCAGATTATACAAAAATCCATCCTTTTTCTTATGGTGCAGAAGCAAAGTATTATACAGGCGGAGACCAACTTTCTTTTTGCAGCTTAGAAGGTGTTACGCTGAGTCCTTTTATCTGTTACGATTTGCGGTTTCCAGAAATTTTTCAAGCAGCATCAAAAAAAAGCCATTTGATTACAGTGATCGCAAATTGGCCTATTGCACGTATTGCACAATGGAAAATATTATTACAAGCACGTGCCATTGAAACACAAAGTTTTATCATAGGCGTCAATCGCAGCGGAAAAGACCGTACACTGACTTATACCGGCGACAGCATGTTAGTTTCTCCAACCGGTGAAATTTTAGCACACTTGACAAAACAAAATGAAGTATCTGTTGTAGATATTGATCCAGAACAAGCAGCAGAATATCGAAAAACTTTTCCTTTGAAATCAGATCGAAAGGAAGCATTATACTGCCGTTTTTTTGCTGAACAAAATTAATTGAAAAACAGCCCTTTTCCTATTACAGAAAGGGCTGTTTCTCTTTTACAAACGATTTACGACTTTCCATACTGTTTTCCCATGCCATTCCCTCGATGTCCATTTTCATGATGTCCCATATTAGAATTACATTGCATATCTGTACTAGTTGGGATTTCTCCCTCTGTATACAACATTGCCATAAGATCTTGCATACACAAATGTGAGATATCTGAAAGAGCCAAATCTGGATATTGTTCTTGTAATTGCAAATAGATTTTATACTTGCCCATAGAAATCCCTGCTTGCGTTGCTTGTTCTGCAATTTCCGGCGATACCTCATAACAATGCGCATGTGTAGTAATATCAGGGGATTCGGTAGACAAACATGCCAATATTTGTTGTCCATGTTTTGCCGAATCCGCGGTAACTCCAATTTGTATAGGTATATTGGCTGCATCGGATACAATTTCTTGCTGCATCACACAATCCACCGCTTCCACATAATTTTTATGCAGCAATTGTGATTCTTCCACCTGCATGGTATCAAATTGTGATACACGCACGACACGATCAAAACGATTGATTCCCAATTCTAATGACGCACTTCCATCAATGCTAATGGCGGAAACCTCTGTGGTATAGGCTTGATATGTGCTAAATGCCACAAAAACCAAAACAATACAGACCATAGAAACAGCATACCGCAATACGGGAACTCGTTTCGCAGGTCGCTGCAAATCTCTATTTTGTATTTCATGGGCGATATACTGTTTTGTATTTTGACATAAATCTGTTTCCGCATGTACAAAATCAAAAGCTTGTTGGATACGATTACGCAAATTGCTCACCTCCCAATATGTCTTTGAGTTGTTTTTTCGCCCTTGCCAGCAATGTATATACTGTATTGACATTCTTTCCCAAAATTTTGCCGATTTCTACAGCAGTATATCCCTCATAATAATGTAAATACACCACATCTTTATACTTTTTTGGCAATGCCAAAACAGCCGAAAGCACTTCTTTTGCTTCCGGCTCTATGGGTGCGCTTTGCTGTATGGCTTCCTCTATCGACACAGTGCGGCTGCGAAAGAAGCTTTTGCGAAAATCTTTACAAGCATTGATTGTGACACGTATCAGCCATGCTTTTTCATGAGTTTCATTTAAAAAATCCTCATCATGCAAAATATATTTTAAAAAAACAGTCTGAAATATATCTTCCATATCCGCATAGCTTTTCAGATATACCATTCCAATTCTGCGAACGGTATCCGCATATAAATCAATGGCTCGATTTGCTTCTTCTTCACTACGCATGTATTCTTACCCTCTATAACAACCATTGCCATGACAGCCAACTGACAAACCACTGCCATAATTATCACATACACCATCTCCATTGGCATCTACATAATATCTGCCATAGCCTGTTGCACTGCCATAATTGTCACATATGCCATCTCCATTGGCATCTACATAATATCTGCCATAACCTGTTGTGCTGCCATAATTGTCGCATACGCCATCTCCATTGGCATCTACATAATATCTGCCATAGCCTGTTCCATTTCCATGATGTCCCATCGCAAATACAGTAACACCACTTGCCAGTACAAAACTACATACCATAACACCCAACAAAACTTTTTTCATAATAAATCCTCCTCCAAATAAAATACCATTCTTTTATTTTGACATATATTTTTCTTCTATATCAATAATACGATTCTAACACTACAATCCTTTCAAATAACATAAAAAAAATTTTTTTATTTTGCTATTCCAATCTACAACACAAAAATACAGCATTGTACAAAGTATCTGCATATCATAGAAACATAACATACAAAAAGGCAGGGATTGATTTTGTTTCCAACACCTTTTTCCATAAAACGACTTCCACCATTGCCGCCTTGCCCTAACTGTATCATATTAGATTGCAGACAAATTCCGCCGGTTCCTATTTGTATGGGTATACATGGCGTGACAGGTCCCACTGGGGCAACCGGTCCCACCGGCGCCACAGGTCCCACTGGTATAAATGGAGCAACTGGCGCTACTGGTTCAATGGGTTTTCCGGGTCCTACGGGTCCGACTGGTTCTACTGGACCTACGGGTCCTGCTAGAGCGACCGGCGCTACTGGTCCTACTGGGGCTACCGGTCCCACTGGAATAACCGGTCCCACTGGCGCAATCGGTCCCACTGGTCCGACCGGCATAGATGGTATGACTGGTACCACTGGGGCAACTGGTTCTACGGGCGCTACTGGTCCCACTGGCGCTACTGGTGCTACTGGTCCTGCTGGCACAAATGGTATAGATGGCGCTACTGGTCCCACTGGGGTAACAGGTCCAACTGGTGCAATCGGTCCCATTGGGGCTACTGGTCCTATGGGTCCGACCGGGGCAACTGGTGCAATGGGTCCTACTGGGGTAACCGGTCCGACCGGCGTAATACCAGATGATGTTTTTGCATCTTTTATCAATTTGCAATTTACATTAGTACCAAACACCTTAATCCCAGTGTTTGAAGATATCACAGATCCCACAGGACAAATTGCATTACAAACAAATCGTACACAAATATCTATTGCTCCTGGATACTATCTTATTTCTTTCAAAGTGTCTGGCATTTTTTCATCTCCCAACTATATGCAGGTAACTCCTAGCTACAATGGGACTTCACACTTAGAAACAGGGATTTATTTTGCAACAAACAGTAATGGTTCCAGTGCTTGTGGATCGTCTCATTTGATTTTACGCGCACCAAATCCAACTACATTTTTTTTATCTTACAACGGTTCTGCTCAAGCACGTGACGGAGAAGTAAATCTTACGATTTATAAATTACGTCGTCCTTTATAAATAGACTTTCTGCAAAACTGAAAAATTACAAACTATTTTTTCTTTTTTACTATGTTTCTTTTTCCATACACCATATCTCTTGCCAGATATACTATTTTATGGTACCATAGCCATGGCAATTTCCACAAAAAACAAACAAAAGGAGAGTATATTTATGGAAAAAGAAACAAAGGGCAGTGCCATTGCCTTATTGCCGATTGCGGTATTTCTCGTCATTTTTTTAGGTTCTGGTTTTATTACAGGAGATTTTTACAGCATGCCGGCAATTGTGGGATTTTTAATTGCATTGCTTGTTGCTTTTGTGCAAGATAGAAAACATAATTTCAATGAAAAAATTCATATCATCGCACAAGGTGTCGGTGAAGACAACATTATTACAATGTCTTTAATCTTTTTGGTTGCTGGCGGTTTTTCCGGTGCAGTGACTGCTGCTGGCGGCGCAGAAAGTACAGTCAATCTGGGGCTTTCTGTACTACCTTCTAATATTGCTGTTGTTGGATTGTTTCTAATTGGCTGCTTTATCTCTATTTCTATGGGTACATCTATGGGTACCATTGCTGCATTGGCACCTATCGCAGTAAATATCAGCGAAAAAACATCTTTTCCTATTGCAATCTGTATTGGTGCAGTTGTATGTGGTGCTATGTTTGGAGATAATCTTTCCATGATTTCTGATACTACCATTGCTGCGGTAAAAACGCAAGGTTGTGAAATGAAAGATAAGTTTCGAGAAAACTTTTTGATTGTACTACCTGCTGCTATCTTAACCATCATTGCATTTTTCTTTTTCACACGCAATAGTAGTTTTACATTGACCGAGTCATTACCATATAACATTTGGAAGGTGCTTCCATATCTTGTTGTATTGGTTGGCGCATTGATTGGATTTAATGTTTTTGCTGTTTTGATTACTGGTACGGTACTTTCTTTAATCGTTGGTGTTGCTACAGATATGTTCCCTTTGAGCGATATTTTCAAAGTCATTGCTCAGGGCGCAGACGGTTCCGGCGGCATTATGAGCATGTATGATATCACTGTCATTTCTATTATTGTTGCATGTATTGTTTCCATGACACGTGAAATGGGTGGAATTCACTTTATATTGCATTGTATCAAAACAAGAATTCGTAATAAACGCGGTGGCGAATTAGGGATAGCTATTTTAGCGCTTTTGGTAGATATGTGTACTGCAAATAATACGGTTGCAATTGTGATGGCTGGTCCTATCGCAAAAGACATCAGTCAAGAATTTGAAATTTCTCCTCGCAGATCTGCCTCTATTTTAGATATGTTTACTTCTGTTGGGCAAGGGTTGATTCCGTACGGTGCGCAATTGCTTTCAGCTGCAACACTAACTGGATTGACGCCTTTTGATATTATCCCTTATTGTTTCTATCCCATTTTAATGGCAATCAGTGGACTGGTATTTATTTTATTTATTCGTAACCGAAAAGCATAATACAAAAAAGTCATGATAGAAAAACTATCATGACTTTTTTGTTTCAAAATATTTTATTATGCTTTTTATTTTTGAATGGTAACTTCTTCAAATGAACCGATGGCTTCACATACACTACAAACATCTGGGCGTGTTTCAAAAGTTGCACCACAGAATATACAACGATATCCTGGTACAGAGACTGTTTGTGTCTGTGCAGTATCTGGCTGGCTTTTCGCTTCTGATTTTTTATTGCCTTTGCTTAATTGTGTCAATGCAATCAGGAAACGATATTCATGGTCTTTTTCGATTTTTGCAATATTATCGAACAAAACACCTACATCGTCAAACCCTTCTTCACGAGCAATTTTTGCAAATTCTGGATACATATTGCTCCATTCTGTATATTCCCCTTGAATCGCGTCTTGCAAATTTTCAGAACTTGTACCAATACCTTTCCAGCGTTGATACAATAATTTCCCATGAATCCCTTCATTTTGCGCCATACGTTCAAATAATTCTGCAATTTCTGGTAAATTTTCTTTTTTTGCTTTTTCTGCAAAAAACAAATATTTATTTCTTGCCATAGATTCCCCAGTAAAAGCCGCTTTTAAGTTTTGCTCTGTACGTGTTCCTTTCAGATCCATATGTAGCCTCCTTCTTTTTTGCACCAATTCATTTTCACAACATACACAAAAATATTACATATAATTTCTATCACTTCTCTATGAATTATAATACACAGTTCTATTTTGTATGTCAATATTTTTCTATAAAAAGTAATTTTTTCTTAAGAATCTATCTAAATTATACGAAAGAATTTCCTTTTTCTGGTATATGGTTTTTATTTTCAATCATTCTTTATTTTTATACTGGAAATCGGAAAGCATAGTATGCTATAATTTTTCATGAATATGCTTGATACATTACATGAAACAGAAAATGGAGCTGCACTGGCAACAAATCAGGTTGGCGTTTTGAAACGGTTGGTTGTCATTGATTTTAACGACACACGATTATAACTTGTAAATCCGCAAATGATAAGCCAAAGCGGTGTGCAGGAATGTGTTGAGGGATGCCTTAGTTTCCCGAACCGTTTTGTAAAAACAATTCGTCCACAAAAGGTCACGATTCAGGCACTCAATGAATATGGAGAGGAAATTATAGTTGACGGAGAAGATGAAATGGCAAAATGCTTCTGCCATGAGCTGGAACATCTGGACGGTATGATTTTTTTAGATAAAGCGATTGAAGAACTTTCTGCTTTGTAGTGCAAATTGATAGATGCCGTTTCGGAAAAAGAAAAAGGGGGTTTATGAGCAAGGTTATTATGATGTGCGGCGTATGTGGTTCTGGAAAGACTACTTACGCCAAGAAAAAAGAACAGGAAGGATATATCCGACTTTCCATTGATGAAGAAATGTGGAAACTTTATGGGAGAAAGGGAATTGATTATCCGGAAGAACAATATGAAAAA
>CALWSU010000059.1 GCA_944384295.1 uncultured Lachnospiraceae bacterium
GAAGATACGGGGGAAGCGGAGCTGATTTTGCGAAGTAAAGTGCTTGACCATTGGCTTTATACTTCTGTCTACTCGTCAAAGGCTTGCATGAAATGAGCCTTTGACGAAAGGGTGTCGAAAAGTCGACACCCTTTTTAGGAAAACAATAATGTTATGAGTTTTTCCACAATGGGCGAGTAGGGCGGATAGCGGAAAGGAAAATCCAAAGATGCTTGCTGATGCAATACGCTTTGTTTCTGGGAAAATTGCAGAAATCCGGCTTTTCCATGATATGCGCCCATGCCGCTTTCTCCAACGCCACCAAAACCCAACCTATGATTGGTAATATGCATGATGGTATCATTCACACAGCCGCCGCCAAAGGCACATTGCCGCAATATGTGCTGGATATGTGTTTTGTTTCTGGAAAATACATAGAGCGCAAGCGGTGCGGGGTGGGATTGTATGGTGTGTATGGCTTCGGGTAATGTATGATATGTCAAAATAGGCAGTATCGGTCCGAAAATTTCTTCTTGCATCACAGCATCGTCCCATGTCACACGCTCCATAATAGTAGGCGCAATCCGGCATTGTTTCTCGTCCGTTTGCCCACCCAAAACGATTTTACTATGGTCTAACATTTGTACAAGACGTTTGAAATGTTGGGCATGAATGATTTTTCCATAGTTTGGATTTTGTAAAGGGGCTTTTCCATATTGCTTTTCGATTTCTTGTTGTAAGGCTGTTATGAGTTTGTCTTTCTGGGATACATGACACAGTATATAGTCTGGTGCCACACAGGTTTGTCCACAATTGAGAAATTTACCAAATACAATCCTGCGTGCCGCAATCTGTATATTTGCAGTTTCGTCTACCACACAAGGGCTTTTTCCGCCTAATTCCAAAGTCACAGGCGTGATATGCTGGGCGGCGGATTGCATCACGATTTTTCCAATGCGTGTACTGCCAGTGAAAAATATGGTATCCCATTTTTGCTGTAATAATGCTGTGCTGGTTTCGTGGTCGCCTGTTACGACACAGACATAGGCAGGAGAAAAACATTTTTGTATGATTTTTTGTACCACAGCGGCAGTATGCGGCGCCCATTCGCTTGTTTTGATGACAGCCGTATTCCCAGCGGCTAATGCGTCAATCAAAGGTTGTATACAAAGCAAAAAAGGATAATTCCAAGGGCTGATAATCAATACAGTACCATACGGCTTTGTATAGATACGGCTCTTTGCCGGAAACAGAGCAAGCGGCGTTGTGACGGTTTGGGGTTTCGCAAGGGTGCGCATATGGCGTAACAAATAAGAAATTTCAGATAAACATAATCCAATTTCACAGAAAAAACTTTCTGTCGCTTGTTTGCCTAAATCGGCAAAAAGTGCCTGTGTGATTTCTGGTTTGTGTGCACAGATGGCTTTGTAAAGCTTGCGCAAAGCCTGCTTGCGAAAACCGATGTCCTGTGTTTTTCCAGTACGAAAAAACTTTTTTTGTTGTTTCGCGATAGTTTCTAGTTGCATATCATCACCTCATTCGATTTGGAATTTGCATGTATCTCATGTATCTGCATGATAGCATGTCAACAAAAAATGGTCAATGTTTTGTCGGTTGACAGATGTCCAGAAAAACCATAATATAAAAAAATAATCAAGAAGAAAAGGAAGGATGGATACATATGATGCGGATTGGTTCGGGATATGATGTGCATAAATTGGTAGAAGGCAGACCGCTGATATTGGGCGGCGTCGAAATCGCGTTTGAGAAAGGGCTTTTGGGACATTCTGACGCAGATGTTTTGTTGCATGCCATTATGGACGCTTTATTGGGTGCCGCGGCATTGGGCGATATTGGTATGCATTTTCCAGACACAGACCCCGCTTTTTCTGGCGCGGACAGCAAAAAATTATTATCTGAAGTTTGGGGGTTGATTTCTCAGAAAGAATATTGTATAATGAATATCGACGCAACAGTGATTGCACAAAGACCAAAATTAAAGCCTTATATCCCACAAATGCGGGAAGTGATTGCTTCTGTTTTGCATATCGACATCGAGCAAATCAATATTAAGGCAACCACAGAGGAAGGTCTTGGCTTTACCGGTGCCGGCGAAGGCATCGCGGCTTGTGCAGTCTGCTTGTTGCAAAAAACGAAATAAGCCAAAAGTGATGATGGAAAAGAGTAGTCCTTGTATCACCTGCCAGAGAATAACGGTCATTGTGCAAGGCGATGAGATTTGAGTTTATCGCTTTCTAGCCAGATAGCAATATAGAAAGATAGATTTGATTGTCACCGTCTTTATATCTTTGGGTGAGAACCGTTTACAGATTGAGGGGGATGAAGTGCGTTCCTGAACTGAACGGGCGAACGATGTTTTAATTTGATTTCTATTAGCTCGGTTTCGATGACAACGTTACAGTCTTTCAAGTGAGGCGGCTATTTCTATGCGTAGAAATTGTACCGTCTAAGTAAAGTGGAACCACGGAGTGATACTGCTTCGTCTTTACAAAAATATATGTAAAGACGAGGCATTTTTTTATTTTCCCTGTAACCACGAAATCATGAACCAATCCAGGAACACCTTATTTCGTGCTGTAATATCATAAAACAGAATATCAGTATCGAGAGGAGAACAAAACATGAAAGTAAAAACATTGGCATCTAAACTGCAAGAAATGGTAGAAGTGGTAAAAGAAAAAGACCCCGCAATCCGTAGTTCCATTGAAGTGATATTATATCCCAGTTTTTGGGCGGTCATCAATCATAGAATTGCGCATAGCTTGTATCAAAAGAAACGTTTCTTTTTGGCAAGATTGATTTCCCAGATTTCCAGAGGTTTGACAGGCATCGAGATTCACCCCGGCGCACAGATCGGCAAACGCTTTTTCATCGACCATGGTATGGGCGTTGTCATTGGGGAAACAGCGGAAATCGGCGATAATGTCATGCTCTATCATGGCGTGACATTGGGCGGTACCGGCAAGGATAAAATCAAACGCCACCCAACTGTAGGCGATAATGTATTAATCGGCGCGGAAACCATTGTGTTAGGTCCTGTCACCATTGGCTCCAATACAAAAATCGGCGCGGGCTCTGTAGTATTGGAAGATATTCCCGCAAATGTGACAGCAGTCGGTTCTCCGACCAAGATTGTGAGAAAAGACGGCGTCAGAATCAAACCAACAGACCCATCTGAATTTACCAAAAAGAAAAAACAAGCAGTTTGAGGCAAAATATTGTGAGAAAAAATTTGGTAATTTCAGATTTTATGATATAATAAAAGCATGTGAAAAAAGACATACATGCAGCGCGGTTTGTGCTGCATCGCACATAGTTCCGAAAAAGGAGGAAATACCATGAAAGTTTATAACACACTGACAAGACAAAAGGAAGAATTTATACCACGCGAAGAAGGCAAAGTGAAAATGTATGTTTGCGGACCTACTGTATATGATTATATTCATATTGGGAATGCGCGTCCTTATGTAGTATTCGATACCGTAAGACGTTACTTAGAATACAAAGGGTATGATGTGACCTATGTACAAAACTTCACTGATGTTGATGATAAAATCATCAATCGTGCAAATCAAGAAGGCAGTACCATGGAAGCAATTTCCAATCGCTTTATCGAAGAAGCCTTCCGCGATGCAGATGGTCTGAATGTCAAACGCGCAACCGTGCACCCTCGCGTGACACAGGAAATGGACGGCATCATCGCTATGGTACAGACTTTGATTGACAAAGGCTATGCTTACGAAGACAATGGCACAGTATATTATAATACAAAAATGTTCCCAGAATATGGCAAATTGTCCAAAAAGAATTTAGATGAATTGATTGCAGGTGCCAGCGAACGTGTGACCATAGACGACGCGAAAAAGAATCCTACCGATTTTGTATTGTGGAAACCCAAAAAAGAAGGCGAACCCAGCTGGACTTCTCCTTGGGGCGATGGCAGACCAGGTTGGCATATTGAATGCTCTGTGATGGCAAAACATCATTTGGGTGATACCATTGATATTCACGCGGGCGGGGAAGATTTGATTTTCCCACACCATGAAAATGAAATTGCACAGAGCGAAGCGGCAAATGGTTGCCAATTTGCAAAATATTGGCTGCATAATGGTTTCATTACCGTAGATAATGAAAAAATGTCAAAATCTTTGGGTAACTTCTTTACCGTAAGAGATATTGCGGCACAATTCCCTTATGAAGTCATTCGTTTCTTTATATTAAATGGACACTACAGAAGCCCCATCAACTTCAGCAGAGAATTGATGCAGGCTTGCCAAAATGGTTTGGAACGTATCAAAAATGCAAGAAAAGAATTGAATTTCTATATTGCAAATTGCCCAGACACCAAACTGACAGAAGAAGAAAAAACACAAGTTGCTGAATTGGAAAAATACAAAGAACAATTTGAAGCGGCTATGGACGACGATTTCAATACTGCCGATGCGGTTTCTGTGATTTATGAATTGGTACGTTTCAGCAACATCGCAATCAAAGCAGGCGCGTCCAAAGAATACGCAATCAAAATTCAAGATATGTTAGACCATTTGTGTGGCGTGCTGGGTGTGGCAGAATTGCAGGAAGAAACCATTTCTGATGAAGAAACACAAAAAATCGAAGCTTTGATTGCAAAACGTGCAGAAGCCAAAAAAGCAAAAGACTTTGCAACCGCTGACGCCATTCGTGATGAATTGGCAGCAATGGGCATTACAATCAAAGATACACGCCAAGGCGTACAATGGTTTAGAGGTTAAATATGAATTTTACAGCTTTGGATTTGTTGTTGGGACAAAAAGGGTGTATCGATCCCAAAACACTTTCCCCTCTCACTTTAGCATATATCGGTGATGCCGTATTTGAATTGATGGTGCGTACAGTGATATTGTCAGACGGAAATGCGCCAGTCAACCGATTGCACAAAAAAGCAAGAGATTTTGTAAACGCAAAGGCGCAGGCAAATTTCTACTTTCGGATTGCAGATAGGCTCACAGAAACAGAAGCCGCCGTATTTCGCAGAGGTCGGAATGCAAAATCTTTTACAACGCCCAAACATGCAGACTTGATAGACTATCGTCATGCGACAGGTTTGGAAGCTTTGTTCGGATATTTGTACTTAGAGGGAAATATGACGCGTGCTTTGGAATTATTTCAATTGGGAATACAAGAATAGTAAACGATAACAAAAAGCCGATGCAAGAATGGGTACATCGGCTTTTTGGTGTGTCCGATAGAATCCACCATAGAGGGAGGCAGAATCTTGGAAAAAAAAGATGCTTGGAAAAACAAAAAACAACAAAACAGACAAGACAGACAAGATAGACACAACAGAAACGACAGACAAAATGCCGAAATGCAGGAACATGGCGAAAATCAATTAGAAGGCAGAAACGCCATTTTAGAAGTATTGCGCAGTGGCAGAGATATTGAAAAAATCATGGTAGCACGCGGCAATGTGGAGGGTACCATCAAGCGTATCGTTGCCATGGCAGCCGAAAAAGGCGTTGTGATACAAGAAGTCAGCCGTCAGAAATTAGACGAAATTTCCCAAACCAAAAATCATCAAGGCGTGATTGCGATTGTGTCCGCCCATAATTATGTGGAGGTAGACGATATTTTGGCGGTCGCAAAAGAACGACAGGAAGACCCATTTTTATTATTATTGGACGGCATCACAGACCCCCACAATTTGGGCGCGATTTTGCGTACAGCGGAATGTGCAGGCGTGCATGGCGTTGTGATACCGAAACGCCGTTCGGTTGGTTTGAATGCCACCGTAGGGAAAACTTCGGCGGGCGCATTGGAATATATGCCCGTTGCCAGAGTGACCAATATTGTCAAAACCATGGAATATCTCAAAAAACAAGGGCTTTGGATTGCTTGCGCAGATATGAAAGGGCTGGACCATTTCGACACCAATATGAAAGGCGCTTTGGCGTTGGTGATTGGCAGTGAAGGCGATGGCGTGAGTCGTTTGGTCAAAGAAAATTGTGACTTTACGGTATCCATTCCCATGTATGGCAAGATTTCTTCTTTGAATGCGTCTGTTGCGGCGGGCTTATTGATGTATGAAGTCGTAAGACAGCGCAAATTCGGCACAATCGAAACATAACGCACAAACCAAAAATCCTTTTTGGCGAAAAAAGAATCTTTTTGCTTTTTTGCGTGAGATATGATATGATGTCAACATCACGAATTTTTCATTATTTTTTACATTTTTATGGAGGGGGGAGGGGAGCCATGGTGCAAGAGGATTTTTTATTGGTAGATGGTTACAACATCATTCATGCATGGGACGAATTGAAAGAACTCATGCAAGATGTGAGTTTGGAAAGCGCACGCCAAAAATTGATGGATATATTATCCAATTACAAAGGCGTACGCAAAACAACCATTATATTAGGGCGTGTTTTAAAACTTCCAACTTGTGTGCAAAGTGCTAATCTAGTAAAATAGTGATATGAGAAGACATGAATT
>CALWSU010000060.1 GCA_944384295.1 uncultured Lachnospiraceae bacterium
TTTTGATTTCCCTTTCTATTTTTTATAATTGTACCAACTCCTTCACTTTTTTGTCTACTTTATTGTAACCGATCCAATGTGGCTTTACAGCAAGACATAGACATACAGCATTTCACACCAACAAAGGTTATCACTACTGTAACAATAAATGGAGAAACTATTTCCAAAGAAGAATACGAAAAACGACTTAATGAAGCAAGCAAAAAAGATGAAAAGCCTGCCAGTGTGTTTCTATCTATGATGGAAGGAAAGGGTATACCGCAATATAAGCCATCTTTGTTAGCTGAATTAAGGAGAAATGCAAAATTTGATTATCAAACTACTCCAGGGCATTTAGATTTGTCATGGTTAGAGGGCAAAATGGCTTTTCGTTCCGCTTATGAGGTTGCTACAATGTATTTAGGTTTAAATGGAATGATGTCAGATTTAGGATATGAAGAAATATGCAACAACAATATAACACCAGAAATTATTACAAAACAGTCTGGATATGATATTGAAAACAATGAATCTGCTATTGACTCTCTTTGCTGGGATTTTGGCAACTGGGGAACAAAGGTAGGAGGTCACCCTGCATTACATCAAATAGACAATCGTCTTGACGTTGAAAACGGAGAAAAATATAACGTGTTGCTATTTCAATATAATTTTACAACACAAGAAGAAATGGAAAAAGACACTTTCCAGTTTTTTATAAATCAAGAAGACTTAAAAAATGCAAAGTTTGATGATATTCTGCTTTGCCATCACAACTGTTTTTAAATAACATATTCATAAAAGAAGGGATAATAATGAATGTTCTATTGAAATGCACAATAATAGAGAAAAAAGTTGGTGGTTGTTTCAACATTGGAAACAGCCACCAATAATTGCATAAAGTTTTTTGATTTTGTATTGGGCGATGGGGTAAAATAATAAGCATAAATTAAGATAAAGTGTATTAGCATATACACCAGAAAAGCAATATTCGAAAAACACCTATGAAAGCTAGCCAGTTACTTCTGCAAAATTTTATCCATTTTTCTGTTGCCTTTCCAAGATGAAAAGATATAATATCAAGAACATATAGAAATTGCCTGAACTACCAAAAAGAAAAGATAGGATATTATTTTACATGTGTTGTGTAGTTTTTTATAAACAGCATATAATAGAAAAAGATATTGACGTACAACAAACTGTACGTTATAATTTAAGTACGGAATATTGTACGTTTGTGAGGAGGGATAATATGATTGCTGTCAACTATACAACATTGCGTGAAAATATGAAATCCTGTATGGATAAAGTAACAGATGATTATGAAACACTAATTGTTACAAGAAAGGACAATAAAAATGTGGTGATGATCTCTGAAGAAGCTTACAATAACCTAATGGAAAATATTTATGTTGTTGGAAATAGAGCAAATTATGACTGGCTGATGGAATCTAAGGTGCAATTAGAGCAGGGAGATTTTTCTGCCCATGAATTGATCGAGGTACCAGAAAATGAATAAGGTATTTACGAAAAATGGCTGGGAGGACTATCTTTATTGGCAGATGGAAGATAGAAAGACATTAAAAAAAATCAATTCATTATTGGAAGATATTTCCCGAAACGGAAATGAAGGAATTGGTAAGCCGGAAGCTCTCACAGGCAATCTGGCAGGTTTTTGGAGCAGACGCATCAATGACAAAGATAGATTGATTTATAAAATTGATCAAAACAATATATATGTATTAGCCTGTCGGTATCATTACGAAGATAGGTAATTAGAAAAGTTCTGAGTGTTGATTTCAGAGAGTCTATGAAGAAAAGTCTGTAAATATATCATGAAAAGGTTCTTCTATGATAAAATATTATTCATAGGAGGACTTTTTATTTATGGCAAAAGAAGAAGCTGTACGCAAAGCAAAAATAACAGAAGGTGAATGAAACCTGATTCATCAGTTATTGGAAGAATACGACATACAGATATCAGAGGATATTCAAGATACTTTGAAAGATTTGATGGGCAAAACCATTCTCAAGCAAGAAATCTATTATGGGAAAGTTTATTATAGTTACGAGGACTTAAAATTAGAAATAGAACGATATATCAAATATTACAACGAATATAGAATAAAAGAGAAACTAGGATGGATGAGTCCTGTAGAATACAGGCTCAACCTCATGGCTGCATAAAAAATGCGTAACAGACAAAATCTGTTACGCAAAAAAAGTCTAACTTTTTGGGGGCACCTCAAGATAGAAAAATCTCACTGCTTTTTCTATTTCTGAATTTCTATATAACCATAACATGCAGAGCAGGTGGAGTAGTTGCAGTGTAAGGTAGTTTGGAGCGAATTTGTCCCAATTTTGAGCGAAGAAAAAAGGAGGTGTTCGGAACAAGTATCTGCAAGGGGGACTTTGACAGAGGCGAAAATTGATTGCGGGTTAAAGTGGTGGTGTCACTTTTTGCCACGGTTTTCTCACATCTCCGGCAATGAGGGGGTTTTTGGTGCTAAAAGATGACATCAAAATGAATGCCTTTTCCAAAAGAGATACACCAGAAACTTTAGAAAAAACGTGGTTTTCAACTAGAAAGACCGCTTTTCTTTCCGTCTGACTGCCCCATGCAGAGAGGAACGGCGCAAGAAATTTGATATGACGAAAAAGTGAAATATTTATGAGCAGGCATTTACTTTTTTCAAAAAACGACGATAGTTATTATATAAGCAAATGAGCAAGGCTTAGAAAGGAGGACTCATTATGAATCCCATCGCTAGTAATTATGTTCTGAACGGTATCTTGGGACCGAATTATCTCAAGTATGGATCTTCTGCAGGCGAATTTCGCCCGAAGAGCACACAGCCAGACTTCTCTGGTATTCGATGCCTTGGACGGACCAGTGCTGTCGCTAGATGCGGTAGGCGGAGCGCAGCAGACGGAAACGCTCCCAATATCCACCACTATTGACGCGACAACTCGTCCCATCATCGAAACGTCATACTCCGTTCATGGCGCGACTTTCACTGAGCGCGAGTTTGAGACTGCTCAGGATCTTCTGAAGGGTACTATGGAAATACTGTACGACAGTGGTCTAGGTGTGAATTATGACGATTACGCTCGTCTGGGACTTGGCGAGCAGACCATTCGGGAGACTGCCGAAGATTTTGGCTTTCAGGATGAACAAATCCAAGCAATTTTAAAGGACTATCGTGAGCAGGTGCAGCAGCACATCTTGAGCGGTCTGCGTTCTGTCGATTATCAAAACCGTACCGAATGTCGTCCGCATGGGAAATATTATCTGTTGCAGGAAAAGGACGGGGTTCTGGGTACCTTCCCGGAGATAGCGGTGGATTTCGACCGTGCGGCGCAGATTTACGACAGCTTTGCCTCCGGCAGCTATACCGACGCAAAGAACCGATTCAATGCACTGACCAGCGAGGCGCTATCTTCTCTCTCCACCGCCCAAGGTTGGAGCACAAAGCAACTTGCGTGCTTCAACGCACAGTTGGACACTCTGCATGAACAGTTCACAGACTTACAGAGCCGATTTATGACGGAACACCCACATTTAGATGTCTATGGATAAAAAAGCCCTTTGATTTTTGTGTACTGCGCGTTGTGGCAGTCGCTTTTATTCATGCTACCGTGTAACTGAAAAAAGTTGATATATCTGCAAGGATAGCCAAGTTCTCCAAGTCAAGAGCCGGGAAAAATCCCTCAAAATACCTTCTTTTGGCAAGAGGGCATTTTGAGGGATTTTATGAGAGCAGGGTTTAACAAGAACGGGAAAAGGCAAGTTCTCCTTTCATCTGACTGCCACCATACAGCGAGAAACACCGAGAAGCGACGATATGCCAGAGAGGACAACGCCACCCGCAGACGAAAAGAACGTGGATTTGTTCCTACTTTTGTGCTATACTTTTCAAAAAAGACGATAAATTTGGATTTGAGGATAAGTAAAACAAATGGTACAAGTATATTCATTGCAGCATCTTTTTCAATTAATTGATCAACCTAAAAATCCACATGAATTTTACAGTGAATCTTCAGGGGATTTTGGAATTGATTATTACATAAATCGAATTACCAGATTTACCCCAAAAGAAAACAGAATCATTTGTGGATTTGGAGATGAGATTCCATTATACGGATTAAATATAGAGGAAAAGACCATTTTGATGGAAGAAAATGAGGTGATACTTTTTCTATATATTTCACATAATGAGGATTTTATCATTGAGCGTTGGAAAAGTATTGGCGATGTTCTGGAATTTATGTATAGTGCGAATGGAATTCAAAATGAATTTTGGGGCGACATAGGGATTATTGATAAGAATCAAAGAAAAAAATGTTATGTGCAAACTCAGACAGGTAATTTTGTAACAAAAGATGATATTACTGCAAAAGAATTTGCAGATTTAGGATCAGCATACAAAATAGAGTTAAGATAAACCATTCCCATTTATGGAACAGCACATAACAAAAACCAAATAGCCACCCACAAGAGCAGCTATTTTTGTACAGAAAACAGTCGCTCTTTTCTTTTGCCTATAAGCAAAAAGGAACGACCAACCATGATAAAGAAAAAGTTACCTACCAACATCAAGAAATGTAACGCAGAAATGAAACTTTTACAGAAGCAGATTCAACAATATGGAAATAGAGAAAAAAATTACCATCAAGAAGCGCAACCATCGTTGTATCGTCTGGTACGGCTATCTGGAAAGCGTCGTGCTGGAGTTTGTTGCCATGAAAGGCGAGAACGTAAAGACCTTTCTGCGATTGCCTTGCACAACAAGAGCGCAAGGGTCTTTTTTGAAAAACGAGCCGAAGAACAGACCGGCGAATTATGAATACCAAGTTGTCAAGATTGAAAAAAGGTGTAGAAAGTATGATAATAAATTTAATCCACGAAACAAAGGTGAGGTATTAACTTATGTATACTTGCTCATGTCATAAATTTCAATTCGGAGAAGAAGTGCGAGAATGTGCTTCATCGTGGCAATACTTAAAAGAAGGCTTTATGGGCACTGTTTTCAAATGTAAAGTTTGTGGTTGTTTATGGTTTAGGACAATGGATGCCCGTGGATTAATGACACATATAAAGTCAAAACCGGATACGAATTTTGGACTTCCCAGCGCATCCGCTCCATTATTCGATTTGTCTTACCGGAGCCTAAAGCAAGAAAAAGAATGGTTTGAGTTTTTACAAAGCATACCAAAATGTCAGGGAAAGATAATTGATGAGTACGAAGTTCCAGATGATATAGTAAGTGCGTTATATTACTTGTTAGGGAATAAACAACATAAAGTGCGCAAGTGGTTCAATTCTCGCGTTCTTTTACGCGGCAATATATTTATACCCAAAAGGTTATTGGAAGATGATATGTCTGGGAATAAATTAAGGCTTCTGATATATGAGAAGTTACGGGATACTGTTTATTACTGTTTATTGGAAACTATTCGAGTAGAAAACCATTTGAAACCTATTTTCGTAAAGTCAGCTTCGCTGCCCCCGTTTTTTCGGGGTGCGGCATTCCATCGGCGAAAAGCCTTGAAACTTCGGCTTTTTCTCGTCAAAATGAATTCCAGTTGGGAAACTATCTCAGACAGACACAGACCCACACCAAGCGGTATGAATGGGAGCAATAAGGAAAAGGGACGGGCAAGCTGTCCAGCTTGTCCGTCCCTTTGAAACCTATTCTTTATGCCCAAATATTCATCTTCTTGCCCGATGTGCCTTGTTTCAAATACTCGTTATAGGTCTTATCCAGCGCTGGCAACAACAGCAAAATTGAGCCATCGTCTCTGCTAGCACTGCCCATTGCCCGCGTTTTTGCGTTCATGTAGACCTGCTGGACCTCGTCCTTCGATTTGCAGTTTTTCAGGCTTCTTTCAAGCTGCTCTGCTTCTGCCTCTATCATGTTGGCTCTTGCTGCATGTTCTGGGTAATGCTCTTGAAGAAACTTTTTCTCCTTTCCAGACAGTTTCTTGCCAGCAAGCATTTTGTTCTGTATCTTGGCAAACACCGCCGCCCTTTGCTTGTCAAGCTCAATTTCCTCGCTATGAGGTGCAGTCGCCATAAAGCCGATCATCGCTTCTTCTGGGCTGACGGAATTGGCCTGCTCCCGCTGCTCCCAACGCTCCCGCTGCCATTCGGGGACGGAGGACAGTTCCA
>CALWSU010000061.1 GCA_944384295.1 uncultured Lachnospiraceae bacterium
TCAAAGCTATATTTTGACATAAAAATACCGACCTCCAATCGTTAGATTTTTGGTCTAACTTTTGGGGGTCGGTACAGGAAGAACTGTCTTTTTTCTTGACTTTTTGACAAAAAACAGGTATCTTATTGATAGCTGTGAGTAATTTTACCATAGACTTTGGATTGTAAATATAGGTAATATTTACAGAGAAAATAGGTGAGAAATAATTGAAAAAAATGGTCAAGGCTGAAGATCTGACATATGAATATGTTCGTATTCTAGAAACAGATCACGGCACAAAGGAAGAAAAAGTAGCAGCTTTGAAGCATGTCAATATCGAAATCAATAAAGGAGATTTTGTTGCAGTATTGGGACATAATGGTTCTGGTAAATCCACATTTGCAAAACATATCAATGCTTTATTGCAGCCTACAGGTGGCACACTTTGGGTAGAAGATATGGATACCAAAAATGACGCTTTGGTTTGGGAAATTCGCCAAACAGCAGGTATGGTATTTCAAAATCCAGACAACCAATTGGTAGCAACTGTAGTAGAAGAAGACATTGCTTTTGGTCCTGAAAATATGGGGATTGCACCAGCAGAAATTCGGAAACGTGTCGATGACGCATTGGCAACGGTGCGTATGAGTGAATATGCCACACATAGCCCTTCTAAGCTCTCTGGCGGGCAAAAACAGCGTATTGCGATTGCGGGCGTATTGGCAATGAAGCCGGAATGTATCGTTTTAGATGAGCCGACAGCCATGTTAGACCCTGTAGGACGCAAAGACGTTATGGAAACAATAGAACGTCTGAACCGTGAGGAAGGCATTACCATGATATTGATTACACATTATATGGATGAAGCCGTACGTGCGGATAAAGTTTTTGTGATTGATGACGGCGACCTTGTGATGCAGGGCACACCAAAAGAAATTTTTTCACAGGTGGATAAATTAAAATCTTATGGTTTGGATGTACCACAGGTGACAGAGGTGACGGATTTGCTGCGCAAGGAAGGCATTGATTTGCCGGCAGATATTTTGACGATAGAAGAAATGGTAGGTGCAATATGTCAATACAAATCAACCATTTAACACATATCTATAACCCCGGTACAGCCTTTGAAAAGGTTGCTTTAGATGATGTGACATTGGAGATTGCAAAAGGAGAATTTATTGGACTGATTGGACATACTGGCTCTGGAAAATCTACTTTGATACAACATCTAAATGGTATCATTTCGCCGACTTCTGGTGAGATTTTATTAGATGGGGAAAATATACACAAAGACAAAACAAAATTAAAAGAAGTACGTCGTAGAATTGGTTTGGCGTTTCAATATCCCGAATATCAATTATTTGAAATGACAGTATATAAAGATGTGGCATTTGGTCCCACGAATCTGAAGTTGTCACCAGAAGAAATTCATCAAAATGTAGTTTCTGCCTTGGAAACGGTGGGGATTTCAGAAGAAATATATGAAAAATCTCCGTTTGAGCTTTCAGGCGGACAGAAACGTCGTGTTGCGATTGCGGGAGTTTTGGCAATGAATCCCGAAGTTTTGATTTTGGACGAGCCAACCGCAGGGCTTGACCCAAAAGGACGAGATGAAATTTTGCAGGCAATCAAAGATTTACACGAAAAAAGAGGCATTACAGTCATACTCGTAAGTCATAGTATGGAAGATGTTGCAAAGCTGGTAGATCGTATTATTGTGATGCATCGTGGAAAAGCAGCGATGCAAGGGACACCAAAAGAAATTTTCTCTCATGTACAGGAATTAGAGAAAATGGGTTTGGCAGCACCCCAGGTCAGCTATGTATTTGCTGCATTGAAAGAACGTGGATTTGATGTGCCAACAGATATCTATACTGTAGAAGAAGCAAAAAATGTATTGTATCAGATGTTAAAGTAGGTGAAAGCATGATTCGGGATATTACAATAGGACAATACTATCCGGCAGAATCGCCGATCCATCGGCTGGACGCCAGATTTAAGATTATAGCAGCGTTTTTGTTTATTGTTTCGCTGTTTATTGTAGATACCATAATAGGATATATTTGTGTCAGCATACTGCTGGGGATTGTGATTCGTATTTCCAAAGTGCCATTCAAATTTATGGTACGCGGCTTAAAAAGTATTATGATTATCATATTGTTTACGGCAGTCATTAACCTCTTTTTGACACAAGGGGAACAAGTTATATGGCAGTTTGGCGTACTGCATTTGACGGTAGAGGGGATTTATATGGCGGTCAAAATGTGCGTTCGATTGGTGCTTTTGATTATAGGCTCTTCTCTGCTGACATTGACAACAACACCCATACAATTGACAGATGGTTTGGAATATCTCTTGCACCCACTCAAAAAAATCGGTGTACCAGCGCATGAAATTGCCATGATGATGACGATTGCATTGCGTTTTATACCCACTTTGTTGGACGAAACCGATAAAATCATCAAAGCCCAGCAGGCAAGAGGTGCAGATTTTGATACAGGGAATATGATGCAAAAAGCAAAAAGCATGATTCCAATTTTAGTACCATTGTTTATCTCTGCTTTTCGGCGTGCAGAAGAACTTGCTATGGCGATGGAAGCAAGATGTTATCATGGGGACGAAAATAGAACACGTATGAATGTGATGTGTATGCAGCGCAGAGATTATCAAGCGATGGTATGGACAGCTTTGTATCTGTGTATTGTGGTAGGTTTGCGTGTGGCGGTGAATTTCTTTCCACAAATGATTTGATTCTGACATCGTTTGCGATATGATAACAAAATAAAAAATCTATGGATTTGTAAAAACCAGAAATTTGGCAAAAAACTATATAAGAGAAAACAAAATGTAATATTTTCTTATATGAATGTTTCTGAAAGATTTCTGGTTTCTTTGTTGTTTGGTATGGGAGAGGGAAAAAATTGCAAAAGGCGGGGGTAATGTGCGCAATCGGGAAATTTCATTTGTCAATGTAGTATTATGCCTGTTAGTGATGTGGATTCATATTTGTTCTACTATAATTGCAGGCGCGGATAAAGGAAGTTTATTGTTTGGTGTGATTTATATTCCATGGCGTTTGTCTGCGTTTGTGGTACAGGGATTTTTGTTTTTATCTGCATTGAAATTTTTTCGTGGTATGGAGCATCGTCCCTTTTCTTACCCATCTTTTTTGTGGAGCAGATGTAAAAAAATTGCATTCCCGTATTTATGCGCGGTGATACTTTCGTATATTGGTTTAATTATTTTGGAATACTATACATTTGATATGCGATTTCTTTGTAAGTCGTTTTTATTGGGGGATATGATTGCACCTTTCTATTTTGTAGTCATATTATTCCAATTTTATATTTTAATGCCGTTATGGCGATGGATGGTGCAACATGTTGATTTTTGGATTGCAGCGGTTGCATCTGTGTTATTGATGCGATTGTTTCATGAAGGACTACCTGCAATGATTTCTCTCATATCCCCAGATACAGCTTTTTTATATAATGACCGTGTCTTTACATCTTATCTTGCGTATTGGGTATTGGGTTGTTATGCTGGAAAACAGTATGATACTTTTTTAGAGAGTATACAACATAATCAATATATTTTATTGCTAGGATTTTTCGTGTTTGTTTGCGCAGATGCCTTATTGAGTTATGGCGGTGTGCGAGGGTGGTTCGTTGTTCCATTTTTAGAAGATATTCACACATTGTATGTCTGTGGTGCGATTGTATTTGTATTTGGGTTAGCGCAAAAAACAGCACAGGTAGTCATGCAATGGCGTATCATACAGGCGATAGATGGTTTTAGCTATGAATTATATCTATATCATGGGATATGGTTGTATTTTGTACAAGACAGAATTTTGCCTGCATGGGGTATCATAGAACCCAAATGGGAATTTTTATTGCGTATGATTTTGTGCTATGGTTTGGCAATCATAGTCAGTATGTTAGTTTGGCAGTACCGAAAGCGGAGGAAAACAAACAAATGAGGATTTTATTAACGATTGCATACGACGGAACACGATACAGTGGTTGGCAGAAACAAAAATCTCCAGAAGTTTTGACGGTTGAAGGAGAAGTGGAAAAAGCATTGCGCGCTTTATTTCGTATGCCGGATTTGACTTGTATTGGTGCAAGTCGTACAGACCGCGGCGTACATGCTTTGGGACAACGTGCAGTGGTTGACGTAGAAACGACCATACCACCAGAAAAAATACCGCTTGCCATTCGCCCATATCTGCCGGAAGACATTGTAGTAACAGAAGCAAGACAAGTACCAGACACCTTTCACCCAAGATTCGATTGTGTGAAAAAAACATATGAATATTGTATCGACCAAAGCCCCTACAAAAATCCGAAAAAAAGACTGTATAGCACATTTGTATATCATACACTAGATGTGGATAAAATGAATCAAGGTGCGCAGGCTTTTATTGGTACACATGATTTTCAAGCATTTTGTGCGGCAGGAAGTCAGGTTTCTTCTACCATACGAACAATTTTTGATTGTCATGTAGTACAAGAAGATACGCAGATACGAATTTTGGTAACGGGAGATGGATTTTTATATAATATGGTGCGCATATTGGCGGGGACATTGATTGCAGTGGGTGAAGGCAAGATACTACCCGAACAGGTAGCGCAAATCATAGAAAGTCGTGACAGGCGACAAGCAGGACAGACGGCAGAGCCACAAGGCTTGACTTTACTACAAATTTATTATGATTTTGCCTAGAAATTGCTTGACAGTGCTATTTTGGCGTATTATAATAATAAAGCTGTTATTTTGATTTTGAAGCGTAATAATGCGCTTTGAATATATGTTTCTCAAGGTGGGACCCAATAAGTTATGACGCAACCATACAAAGCGGCATAATGGAGATTACAGCGGTATTCCCGTGCTGTCTGTAAAGTCAAAGGGTCAGAAAAATATTATAAGGGAGGTAAAAGAACCATGAGAACTACTTACATTGCGAAAGAAGCAGATCTGGTAAAAAAATGGTACGTTGTAGACGCAACAGATTTGACACTAGGTCGTCTGGCTTCCGAAATCGCAAACATTTTAAGAGGTAAAAACAAACCCCAGTATGCACCTAATGTTGACATGGGCGATTATGTAATCGTAATCAATGCAGAAAAGGTAGCTGTGACAGGTAAAAAACTGGAACAGAAAGTATATCACCGTCACAGTGGCTATGTTGGTGGTCTGAAAACAATCAGACTGGACAAAATGCTGGAAACACACCCAGAAAGAGTCATCGAACATGCTGTAAAAGGTATGCTTCCTAAAAACGCTCTGGGCAGAAAAATGTTCTCCAAACTGCATGTATATGCTGGTGCAGAACATCCCCATGCAGCGCAGAAACCTGAAACACTGGAACTGAAATTTTAATAGAAGGAGGAAAGCATCATGGCAGCAGCGAGATATTACGGCACAGGCAGAAGAAAATCTTCTGTAGCTAGAGTTTATCTGGTACCCGGTAACGGTAAAATCACAATCAACAAAAGAGATATTGATGAATATTTTGGTCTGGAAACATTGAAACTGATCGTTCGTCAGCCTCTGGAACTGACAGCAACCACAGCAAAATTTGATGTACTGGTAAATGTACACGGCGGTGGCTTCACAGGTCAGGCAGGCGCAATCAGACATGGTATCTCCAGAGCATTATTGCAGGCAGATAATGATTACAGACCTGCACTGAAAAAAGCTGGCTTCCTGACAAGAGACCCTCGTATGAAAGAAAGAAAGAAATACGGCCTCAAGGCTGCCCGTCGCGCTCCGCAGTTCAGCAAGCGCTAAACTTTATCAAAAGTGGT
>CALWSU010000062.1 GCA_944384295.1 uncultured Lachnospiraceae bacterium
CGATTCAGCCATTCTAAAAATTCATTCATGTATGTCTGCGCCAAAGAAATATCGTCCTCTTTGTATACCTGCCCCGCGATGTATAACGCCACCATAGACGCGGCTTCCGGCGCAAGTGTCAGCTCTGTGTCCTTTGTGGTTTCTTTTGTAATGCGTTCTGGATAAGCACAGTATGTCACACGCCAAGTCCCCATTTTGTCCGCCGGTAACAGTAATATGCTGTCCCCTTCTGTTTCATACTCCGCCCGTTCATACACCACACCATCTGTATACATGATATAACCGTCATATAATGTATAAAAGTCAGGAAATACTTGCCGCAGGTCATAAGCATTGTATTTGCCCGCCGCAAAGGTCGGGGGCGTTGCGCCCCCTTCTTCCGGCGTTTCTTCTGGTATTTCTTCTTTCTGCGCTTTCGTTTTGTCTGGTTGCTCTGGTATTTCTTCTGGCTGCTCCTCCGGCTGTTTTTGTATGATTTCTCCTGTTTTTTTGAAATACCTTGCATCTGTACACAGCAACAGCATAGCTTCATTTGCCGCCCCCGGCATGGCGGCAATGTAGGGGGCTGTGCTGTCGTCTACAATCAGCATATTACTTTCAATTTCAAATATTTTCTGCAATGCACTGATTTGTAATTCTTCCCATGTCATGCCGCCACCTCCTTATACAGTCAATTCTGTGCCATCTAAACCAGCGCCACAAATGGCAATCCCACGCCAGTTGTTGAAGCCAGCACCATATCTGGCATACCCTTGAAATACTGTATTCCATGTATTGTTGTCAATGTGACTGTCTACCTGCAATGGAACACGGTCTACAAATGGCAGACACATATATGTCTGTAAAAAGTCAGAATCCGCCATCATGAAATATTCCTGATCATTCAAAAGCTTTGGTAAATAAGGCCAGATAAGCACATTCCAAAGCCCCATTTGGAAGTTCATAGCATTGTTGTTGGTATTGGGGTCTAATTCACTGCCCACTGCCGCAAATACAGCACGTTTGAGTTTTGCACTGTTGGGAATGATAATGGTATCCGGCATCACACTTAAAATGTTTCCATCATCATCTGCAAAGTCCTGCATTTTCTCCTGCAATTGGTCCATACTGTCCTGTGAAAAAGCGGCTTTGAACAAATTTGATTGTGTAAATTTATTGCCTTTTGTTTTGCTGGGGTGTTCTTTTGAGAACAGAGGCACACCATCTGCACTCGTGGTATCGTATACTTTGTCTTTATATTTCACAGTCTTGCCAATACCACCAGCCAGCAGTGCCGCCGCATATCCTTCACGTCCTCTGCCATATGCCTGTGCAAACATACCAGCTTTGGATTTGATTTTCCCTACACTCGCATCATCCAAAATTTCTTTTGTCAATGTAAACTGATCTTTCCAGATACGAAACTGAATCGTTTTGTCAAATCCTTCTTGAAAGCTGTCCTGTGGAAATGCACCACCTTCCCCTACATCCTGGAAACCGCCTAACGCTGTTTCACTGCTGTAATTAGATGCCCAGCTTTTGGATTTATCCATAAAAAAGATTTTGTCAATCAAACTAGCATTTTGAAATGCCTCCACACACTCTGAAATAATGGCTCTCACTGGTGCAAGCTTCTTGCCAATGATTGCATGATTCAAACCGCTGCTTTCGCTGTAAATAAAACCGCTCATAAATCTGTTCCTCCTTTTTTTCTCAAGCTACATCTACAATACGTACAATCGCAAGCCCTTGCTGTTCCTGTACCGCTACTACAAAACACGCACCGCCTGCGCTGTCTGTTACCTGCATGCCATCTGTATGTAATTGTACCTGTGCTGCTACCGCTGGTTTTGCTGTATAAGGTACCGCATAATTTGTCGTTGCCATCACAACCCCTACTGGAATGGTACCATCTTGCTGCACCTCACCACGACAAATGTACTCTGGCTTTTCCGCTGCGCCACATTTCGTCAAACCATCTGCTGTCAGTTTTAAAGCTTCTCCAAAAGATGCTGTTTCTTCACTTTTCATGGTTCTGTATTCGATTATTTCACTGTCACCAATATTTGCATCAAAAATTTTGAACATTTCATTGCCTCCTTATCCCATTTTTCTCCATTTTTCCAGTAGCTGCGCATCTGTTGCATTTGGGAAAAACTCGCGCCAAATGGCTTTGTCTTCTGCACTCATACGCACACCGCCTGCTGCTTGTCCCATAGGCTGTGCCAAATGTCGTTTGCTGTTTGCGTCATTCAAAGCCTGCTGTCTGGCTGCTTTTGCCTGACTTTCCTGTAACTGCGCACCAAAAGCAACGCGATATGCTTCTTCTAAGGGTACCCCTCTGCGCCAATATTCCAGTGTCAGCCTGCCTTCCGCGGTTGCCGCTAAATCCGCCAAACTATTGATATTACACATAGGAAACACTTCATGCAGCCGCATAATTGCCTCTTGTACAAACTGTCTTGTTTGTTCTGTTTGCGGCTGTGTCAGTTGTGGTGCCTGCATAGGCGATTCTGCTGCTGGCTGAAACGGCATTTGTGTTGCTTGTCCCATCATCGGCTGTGTTTGCTGCATACCTGCCATATTGGGATTTGTGATACTTTGCATATTTTGCATGCCTTGCATAGTGCTGTATGTCGTATCCTTGCCCAACATATTTCCAGATTGTGGCATAGGTTGTGGTACATATTGTGCTGCATTTGCCTGTTGCCAAGGTCTGTTTGGTATTTGTCGCATCTGCTCACCTCCTTATTTTGTACTGCGCAAATCATTCCCCATCTGTTTTTTAGGTTGTTTTCCTTTGTTGGGTCCTTTGGGAGATGCCACAAACTGTGCGCCCGCACGTCCAATTTCCATCTTTGCTGTTTCTGATTTTTTCATATCTATCCTCTCTCCTTTCTGTTGTCCCACCCACTGCCACCCTTTTTGTGATATTTCACTTTTTTTGCATTATGAAATTTCTATTTCTGTCGTACCAATTTCTGAACCATATCGTTCGCAATTTGGATTTTCGCAATAAAAATGCAGACGATAAAACGCCTGCGTTTTTGTATTTGGGCTATCGTCGCCCGAAAATAAAATTTCTCGATTACGTATGTAGCCATCTAATCCACATTGTTCACATTGCATTGTTTCACCCCCTTTGCAATGCTGAATTTGGAATTGCCATTTGTTGATTTTCTTCATTTTTTCCATTCTGTTCGTTTTGCATATTTTGCATTGTGCTATCTTGCTGCATTTCTTCTATCTGCGCTTTGATTTCCTCTGCCATAGGATAATGCAGTTTTGCCATCATGCCCCAAAATAAAAGCAAAGCCCGTGGTTCTTGCGGATTGCCAAACGCGCCATTTTGTAAATTTTGCCTGGTTTCCTGCCACATTGCTTCGCGGTTGCTTGCCAAAGCAGATGCCGTATCAATGGAAAATAAAAAATCATCTTTCCAATACCAAGCCCCTGCATCATCTTGTACCAAAAAATCATATTTATTGAATACATTGTATTCTGTACTGCCGTCTAACTTGTCATGCCGTACCGTACGCGGTTCATCGCTGTATGCCAATAAAAATTTGAACATCACTTGATATAAATCCGCATACATCGCATTTTTCATAATGCGCTTGCTTTCCAATCGTCCCGCCGCTTGTGCCACTGCAATCTGTTTTGCGGTACCACTGGTTGCTGTTGTATCTTTTCTTCCTTGAAAACTGTCTGTAATACCAAGAATATTTCTTGCACTTTGATAATTTTGTTCTGCAATCGTCAAATCTCCAGAAGTATCCACCTGTAAATTGTAAACGCGCAAACAAGATACTTCTGCCGGATTTTGTACTTCTACCACTTTCAATTGCTCGTCCGTAAATGTCATACGACTGTCAATATGTTTTGTCAGTACACTGCCGCCTTTGTCTAATTTCTCCTGTATTCTGGTATCGCATTTTTTGATGGCATTTTGCTGGTCTTGTATTTTGTCTGTGTCGCTTTCGCCCAACACTTTGCCCCAAGCACTCACATTGCGCCGTAGCACGATCGGGTAACAATCCGGCTTGTAGTAAGGAAATTCATTTTGTTCCATACCATATGTCTGCTTTGTATTGCCAATTCCTGAAAATGGGTCATGCATCATATTGCGGATTTGTTTTGCAGAAAATCTTGTATCTTTACGATATGCCGGAATTTCACTACCATCACTGCGTTTGATATTTTCGTATAATACAAAAGTATCTTTGTTTTGTGCTTGTATTTCTGTACTGCCGCATTCTGTACAAACGTCACCATATACCACATTGCCACAGACAGTACAATGTGATACTGTACGAGCTTGATAATCCTCTAAATATTCCAATTCGACATCATTTACCCAAGTATATCTCCCAATGCCGCCATTTTTGTTTCGGAAATATCCCACATTCACCGTTACCACATCATCTGCATAACTTTCGCCCCCACGACTTTCCGGGCTTTCTTCCCCCTCCTCTGACACATCTATGCCATATTTTTCTTTGACATGCTGTTTTGTCATTGCAATTCGTACAATAATAAAATCCATATCCTCAATTTCGTTGACGCCATTTTGTGGAATCACTTGTTTTGGATGTAAAAGTCTGACAGAAATTTCTCCACTTGTGGTATGTGTATGCCGCTTTGCATCCCATTCCACCAAAAAGAAATTTCCCCCTTGTACGGGTGTAATTCGTTCGTCCATATCATTCAGTACTTCAAATGGCAAACGGTCGACTTCATTTTTGAGATGGTCTTCAATTGTTTTTGCCAAACCTTCATCCTCTTTTTCCCGCGCTGTCACTTTTGGCATAGGAATCGAACTGTCCACTTGTGCCTCTACCAATTCTGCAACAATATTGCGTACTACACTGGCAGGCTGTTTTTGTTCTGTTTCCGTGGTAAATCCATACATCGGCACAATTTCACGACTTCCGCTGTACAAAGCCTGACGCCTGTCCATCTCTGCCAATTCTTGGGCATATGCATTTTGATTGTTTGTCAGCCGTTCTTGCCACATCTGCAATCGGTTTTCATACTGCCACATATTTTTTCCCTTCTTTCTTTTATCGGTTGGGTGCCCCCCAAACCTTTCTTAGAACTGCTCTACCGGCTTCATCTGCCTGACAATAATCCGCCCACATATCTTCTGTCCATTTCATTCTTTTTTCTTCTGGGAGCATTTTTTCCATACGCTGTTGTGTTCTGGCTTGTAATGCAATCCCCAGCCCCATCAGTAAATCATCATGCTCACCCACCTCCGCCTCTGCCCTGCCTTTTTCATTGCGTATGAAGGTCAAAGCCTCGCGTAAGGTGTCCGCATCATGTACATATTGTAAAAAATCTCGAAAATATGTCACCAGTCCTGCAACAATCAAAGGACGTGTCATACTGTTTGTATGATACCCAAATGCTTTTCTCATCAAACCAGTATAGTTGTCTGGCACTTCCCTTTCATATAGCTTTGGATAACGCAGCCATTGCAAAACCTTGATTGGGTGGGTAGAAAAATTCGTTTCCAGCGCAATCAAAGCCGTATGATAATACATACCCAAACAATATGCCTGTTCTGCGAAAGCATCTTCATCATATTTCTGTAATAAGCGTGCGACCTGTTCCCCTGTACGGTTGTCTAATACCTGTAAGGTAAAACGGTCACTGCCTTCTCCAGCGGTGTCCCCACCAATCACATATGGCACACCTTCTTCTGGCTCTTTGAAAAT
>CALWSU010000063.1 GCA_944384295.1 uncultured Lachnospiraceae bacterium
CAATCCCTTCCGCGTTCTTGAAAAAAGTATAAAAACTACTTTTTCTACAGCCTGATGGATTCTATTTGTCATAAGATAGAATCCATTTTTTCTTTATTGTGGTGCCAATTCTAAGGAAAATACAAACGTACTGCCTTCGCCCAATTTGCTTTTGACAGCGACGGTTTCCCCATGCGCCTGTATAAATTCGCGCACAATCGACAGCCCTAAGCCTGCGCCTGTTTTATCTTGATTTCTGGTTGCATCTGCTTTATAAAACCGGTCAAAAATATATTTTTGGTCTTCTTCGCTGATGCCTGCGCCATGGTCTGTGACAGATACCAATACTTTATTTTTGCCCGAAAATGATGTTTCGATTTCGATACTGCCTTGTTGCTTTGAAAATTTGACAGCATTGTTTAATAAATTTTGTACCACACGCGATATTTTATCTTGGTCTGCATAAACAAAAGTTTGTTCTTCTACAAAGGATACACGAATCTGCATTTGTTTTTGTTCCAATTGTGGTTCTAATAATGCGCTGTTTTCTCGAATCACAGCATTGATGTCAAATTTTGATTTTTCCAAAATAATTTTACTGGATTGTGCAC
The DNA here is from genome assembly GCA_944384295.1 of uncultured Lachnospiraceae bacterium. Classification (GTDB taxonomy): domain Bacteria; phylum Bacillota; class Clostridia; order Lachnospirales; family Anaerotignaceae; genus Anaerotignum. The sequence goes on from CALWSU010000063.1 coordinate 591, forward strand.
GGCTCAAGTCCACAATGCCCTCCGCCAAACGGGACAAACGCTGACTTTCTTCCAATACGATTTTCAAATAATGCTCATGTTTTTCGGGCGGTATGGTACCGTCCAGCATGGCAGTCAAAAATCCCTGTATACTGGTCAAAGGCGAACGCAAATCATGCGAAACATTGGTAATAAAGGAACGTCTGGATTTTTCGATATTATTGAGGCTCTCCGCCATATGATTGAAACTATTTGCCAATTGTCCCAATTCGTCTTGGCTTGTGATTTCTACCCGTTTTTCAAAATTTCCATCTGCAATCTCTTTTGCGGCACGATTCATTTCCATGAGCGGCTGTGTCATTTTACGTGATGTATGCAGGCTCACCAATGCCGTAATGAGAAAAACAAGCAGCAAAATCACAATGCCAGAATGGTACATTTCATATAAAGATACTTGCAGTTCTGGCATAGAGCGACACATGAAGATACCGGATAACTGCCCTTTTGACAGCGGATAGCCCACAATCAGCATCGGCACGCCAAAGATAGAGGAAGCACCCGTTTCCACAGAAACAATGTTACCATCTCTCACACCTTGTACCAATTCTGTATACAACAACACATTGCCCAATAATTTGCCATCTAAACCGGGGGACGCCAGCACAATCACACCTTCCTCATTCACCAACAGTATGCCTGCCCCCATATATTCTTCCAGCACCTGCATTTCATACGCCAGATTGCTGATATTGCCTGTGTTATATGCCTTGTCAATGGCATACGCGATTTTTTCGCCTTGGTCTATCAATTCTTGTCGTGCGTCTTCCATATAATGCTTGGTATACACCACAGACAACATACCGCCCATCAAAATCATACAAACCAATATGGTCGTAATATATTGTAAAAACTGTCGTTTGACAAGTGATTTCCGAAACACGACATCACCTCCAAAAAAGAAATTTTATATTTTTTTCCACAAATCCTAAAATCCATGATATAATCAATCTAATTACGCGGTTTGATTGCTTGACTGCGAACAGTTTCAAATTTCTTAGAAAGGAGCAGCAGAAAATTTTTTCTGCAACATACCATATGAATCCACAAAGACCAACACCACCCAAAAAAAGACTCAATCTGACAGACGTTGTACTGTTTGTCGCGGCTTTATTTTTGCTGTTCAATACACCGTGGGGGAATACCAATTCGTTTCATCATTTGATGTTTTTCCTGTATGTGCTCTGCGTCATGCTGCGTCTTTCCAATGTCCGTAAGCAAGGCAGAAGACAAATGGAACAAGCCAAACGGCAGGCAGAAGCACAGCAAAAACTGCAATCCTTGCCAGAACAAGCAGAGCAGACAGAACAGACAGAACAGACAGAACAGACAGAACAAACAGCGCAGACAAATGATACTATGCCCATAGAAACCAAAGAAGCTACAGAAGCTATAGCTTCCGCAACCCCAGCAGAAACGGTAAAACCGGCTGAAACCGCAGAAGTGATAGAAGCTACAGAAACACAGAAAGAAGCATAATGATTTACATAATCATATTCTTGTAACCTTTTTTATTTTGAAACAGCGTATACTTTCCTATGGTATACGCTGTTTTTATTCTGATTATTTTTGCTCAAATTTATATCCAACACTCCAAACAGTACGGATTCCCCATTCGTCTGCCTGATTCATTTTTTCGCGAATCCGTTTCACATGCACATCGACCGTACGCGTATCTCCAACATATTCATAGCCCCAAATGCGGTCTAAAAGCTGTTCTCTTGTAAAAACACGGTTTGGGTGTTGTGCCAAAAAGGAAAGCAGTTCAAATTCTTTGGGCGGAAAATCCAAATGTTTTCCATGATATGTGACTGTATAATTCGATAAATTGATTTCCAAATCTGGAAAGCGCAAGACTTGCCCGTCGTCTTCGTTGACTTCTGCTTTTGTGGTATATCTGCGTAGTACTGCTTTGATTCTGGCAACCAATTCTTTGGGCTCAAAAGGCTTTACGATATAATCATCTGCGCCCAATTCCAAGCCCAACACTTTGTCAAAAGTTTCGCCTTTCGCCGTCAGCATAATAATCGGCACTTTATTTGTTTTGCGAATCTCTGCACAAACTTGATACCCGTCCATACCAGGCAGCATCAAGTCCAATAATATCAAATCCGGCTGATATAGATTGACTTCTTCTAATGCTTGTTTGCCGTCATAGACTTCCTTGGTATCAAAACCATCTTTCATCAAATAAAGAGAAATCAATTCTGCGATATGCTGGTCATCGTCCACCACTAAAATTTTTTGCTTGTCACTCATGGAAAACACCTCCTAAAACCACACATTTTTACACTTTCTGTTTATTTCAATTCTACCACCGTTACGCCGGCGTCGCCTTCTCCAAACGCACCCGCACGGAAACTTTTTACATGTGAATTGGTACGCAAATATTGCTGTACGCCTGCACGCAATGCCCCTGTACCTTTGCCATGAATGATGACAATTTGTTTTAATCCAGACAAATACGCGTCGTCAATATATTTGTCAATATTTGCAATCGCTTCGTCGACCAATTGCCCGCGGCAATCAATTTCCGCAGAAATAAACTGACTCTTTTGGGCTTTTTGACGTACTGTATTTGGTCTTTGTTTGGGTTCTTTGGGCTGCGGTGTATCGTCGAGCATCAATTCTGCCAAAGGAATCTTGGCTTTCATCGCGCCCATTTGTACCATAACTTCTTTGTTCTTGTCTGGCGCGGATAACGCGGTACCATTCTGGTCAAAAGAAATGACATAAACGCGGTCCCCTGCTTTGAGTGTTTCGGGGGCTTTATGTGTGGGTTTGACTTTCTTAGATTTCAAGAAATCCTCTTGCACAGAAGAAAGTTTTTGTTTGAGTTTTGCTCTGCTTTCAATTGCCTTTTGTTGATTTTTCTGCTTGGCTTCACGATTCATGTCTTTTATGATTTGGTCTGCTTCTTCTTTTGCCTGTGCATAAATCATTTTTGCTTCTTCTCTGGCTTTTTGCAGAATTTTTTCTTTTTGTTTTTGTGTTTTTTCCTTCTGATGTTCGACTTCTTGTTTCAGGCGTTCGGCTTCTTTGCGGTATTGTTCCGCGCGTTCTTGTTCAAACGCAACACTTTTTTTGCTGATTTCCAAATCTGTAATGACATCTTCAAATCTTGCCTCGTCGTGCGAAATAAATTCTTTTGCACTTTCTATGATTTCGTCTTGCAAGCCCAAACGCTTTGAAATCGCAAAGGCATTACTTTTGCCAGGAATCCCAATCAAAAGGCGATAGGTCGGGCGCAAAGTTTCTACATCAAATTCACAACAAGCGTTTTCGATGCCGTCTGTGGACAATGCGTATACTTTTAATTCGCTATAGTGTGTTGTGACGGCGGTACGTATCTTTCTGTCATGCAATGTTTGTATGATTGCCATTGCCAAAGCCGCGCCTTCTGTGGGGTCTGTGCCTGCCCCCAATTCATCAAACAGTACCAAAGATTGGTCTGTGACTTCGTCCAAAATGCGTACAATATTTGTCATATGCGCAGAAAAGGTACTTAAACTTTGCTCAATGCTTTGTTCGTCCCCAATATCTGCAAAGACTTGGTCGAATACAGAAAGCTGGGAACTTTCATTCGCGGGGATATGCAAACCCGCCTGCCCCATCAAACACAACAAGCCCAAAGTTTTGAGTGCTACTGTTTTCCCGCCGGTATTCGGTCCTGTAATCAAAAGTGTGGTAAAATCTTTCCCCAAATAGATATTGGTTGGCACGACTGTTTTTTGGTCTAAAAGGGGGTGTCTGCCCTTAAGAATATTGACATACCCTTTTGTTTGAAACATAGGCTGTGTGCCGTCCATAGACAAGGAAAGCTGTGCTTTTGCAAATATAAAATCAAGCTGTGTCAATAATTCTAAATTTGCCGCCAATTGTGCTTCGTGTTGTGTCACAAGCAAAGAAAGCTGTACCAATATTTTTTGGATTTCTTCTTGTTCTTTGGCTTGCAGTTCTTTGATTTTGTTATTCAATTGTACGACGCTCAAAGGCTCCATAAACAATGTAGAACCTGTATTCGATTGGTCATGAATCATACCTGGAAATGTATTGCGGTATTCGCTCTTGACTGGTACACAATAGCGGTCATTTCGAATCGTGATAACAAAATCCTGTAACATATTGCGATATGCAGAGGAGGAGATCACGCCATTCAAATGGTCTTTGACGCGCTCATTGGAAATTTTGATTTCTTTACGTACACTTTTCAGCCCTGCACTGGCATCATCTGCAATTTCGCTTTCGGACACAATACAACGTGCAATTTCGTTTTCCAATTCTGGAATCAGTGTCAAGAGTGCGAAATACTCATCTAAACGCTCATACACTTCCTCTTTATTTTCACTCTTTGCATAATTTTTTGCTTTGCGGCAAACATACAAAAATTCACCAATATACATCAATTCTGAGATAGACAATACGCCGCCCATTTCTGCGCGTTTCAATTGGGGACGCACTTCACGGAAGCCGCCAAAAGAAGGATTGCCTTTTCGCAATACCATACTGACCGCTTCTGTGGTTTCTTGTTGTCTTAATATAATTTCAGACATGGCAACAGACGGACGTAATGCGTGCGCCATTTCTTTTGCCATAGGCGAAACCGCATAGCCTGCCAATTTTTCTATCATTTTATCATATTCTAATGTACGAAATACTTTTTCGTTCATGGACATACCTCATTTTCTAAAATTTTTGATTTTTCTAAATGTTCAGACTGTAGACAAAGTAGGTTTTATGTTTTTTCAAGAACGCGGAAGGGCTT
>CALWSU010000064.1 GCA_944384295.1 uncultured Lachnospiraceae bacterium
TCAAAGCTATATTTTGACATAAAAATACCGACCTCCAATCGTTAGATTTTTGGTCTAACTTTTGGGGGTCGGTACAGTAGTTCATTTTCTTTTCTGCCTCTTTATCTATTTTTTATGAAATTTCTATTTGATATAATATTCTAGAATTTTCATTTTGATTGATATACCAATAAATTGTATCTTCATATACCATAGGCTGACAATCATAAGAAAGTTCCATATCCTGCATTGTCACAGTTTGTCCAAGCAAATTGCCGCTACCATCTATCAATACATATTGTAATGTACTTTGCGCAGGATTTTGATAATCAAACACATTCCATAATACAGCAAAACAATCTTCTTGTATTTGCACTAGTTTGGGTGTGCTCGCTAATTTTTGATGTCCAATAAAATCTGTCAAAGTAACATCTTGTATGTTGTGTGTATTTTTGTCTTGTATGGTAACTACAACATTTCTTTCGTCTGTATCTAAGCCTACCATCTCATTATTTTTGTACTGTGTTACTTTTTGATGATCAATTGTATTGTATGCCACCATATAACTACTATCTGAAATTGCAAAACCGCCCAGTGTAATTCCGGTTGCATTTGCACCAATTTCCCCAGGAATTTCAACCAAATCATAGGATGGAGAACCACTCTTTCCATACTCATGCAACACTATAGAACGTGGGTACGCATCCCCATGGTCTACTAAAACAGGATATGACCCATCATATGCAACAAATTGGTTAAAAGAATGGCTTACATGATTGGGTTGAAATCTGCCCATATCATTTTCTACGGTCATGGTATCTGTATTTACCACAATCGTAAGCTGGGATTGATGATTCAATCCATCTTCAGTCAAATATCTTTCTCGTGAAGTATGAAAAATTAATTTATCTCCTTGTGCTGCCATTTTTCCAGAACCAGCATCAAATGGTATTGTGGTAAAACAATCTGCACTATTGATAGAAACATGGTCCACTTCCTGAAAATCAGTATCATACTTTATAATTCTGATTACTTCTTTATTGACTTGTTCCTGATCACTTTGCCCTACTGCAATATAGTAACCATCTTCCCCTTTACAAAAACCACCGAACAAAGGCAATGGCATAGCAATTGTCTTTCCGCTAATTTTTTGAAAATCCTGCATTTGGTATGTGTCAATCTGTATTGTATCTCCATTCACATCTAAAATACTGCATGTTCCATCTCCATTATCAAACAGATAGGATTTGCTTGTTTTTGCATAATTTGCCTTACTGCTTTGTGGGGTAACCACCCTTTTCTCTCCACCACCTTCTATCAACATTTTATTCTCTGTCATACCAGTAATCAAATCAATTGTATTTTCTGCTCCATTCCATACAACAGAAAATCCCAATAGTTCGGCTAAATCTCTTAATTTGAAATATGTATTACCTTGTATGGTATAAGCATTTAAATTTTGTGGTACACCATCTACTAAGATTGCCGCATTGCTACTTTGCACAAAAATCGTTTCATAATACGCCCCATTCACTTCTGCTGCGCCTGTATAAGCCTTTCCTGAAGTGATTTCGATTTTGCGTTCTTGTGCATTCCAAGACACATCAAACTGTGCTGTGGTTCCTTTCACTTTACTCGCAACATCTCGCAATCGAAAATAATTATTGCCGTTAATGTTATAAACTGCAACATAGTCCTCTTGCTGTCCATTGACACATAGTTGAACGTAGTCCCCAACTGCATTTTCTGCAAAAACAGTGGTTGTACATACAATACTACATACCATAGTCAACAGCAATTTGATACATCGTTTCATAAAAAACCGCCTCCCTTTTGCCTTCCTTTTTTGTTGACATATTGCTATCATATCATGTTTTGGATTTTAAATATATTTCTCAAAGTCCCAATTTTTATTTGATCTTTTTGTTTAAATAAAACGAAACTATGTTATACTAAAAAAACAAAAAAGATACGAACGAAGAAAGGAAATTTTTTATGACAACAGTCAAAGATTTATTTTTAGACATCATACAATATCCAACTACTTCTGATGAGAACGCAGATACTTTTCCCAGTACCTCTACTCAAAACGATTTTGGTCAAATATTAGCAGAAAAAATGCAGCAAATCGGTTTACATGCTGTACAAGTAGATGCATACGGTTATGTGACAGGATATTTACCAGCCAATACAACACAAGATTGTCCTGTCATTGGTTTTATTGCGCATATGGATACCAGTCCAGACGCAAAAGGAGAACACATCTCACCTCAAATCATACAAAATTATGATGGAAAAGATATTGTTCTGAATGGTATTACATTATCTCCGAAAGAATTTCCCGATTTATTGGAATACCAAGGCGATACTTTGATTACCACCGACGGCACCACATTGTTGGGGGCAGATGATAAAGCTGGTATCTCAGAAATCTTGACTGCAATGTCATATTTGATACAACATCCTGAAATTCCACACGGAAAAATCTGTATTGCATTTACGCCAGATGAAGAAATCGGAAAAGGTGTTGACCACTTTAATACTGCTGCTTTCGGTGCAGATTTTGCTTATACCATAGATGGTGGTAAAATCGGGGAATTAGAATACGAAAACTTCAACGCTGCACAAGCTATCTTTACCATTCGTGGACGTAGTGTGCACCCCGGAACAGCCAAAAATGTTATGGTAAATGCCGCTTTACTTGCTTGCGAAATCGCGGAACAGTTGCCAAAAAATGAAACACCAGCAACTACGGAAGGCTATGCAGGCTTTTATCATTTATGTGGGATAGAAGGTTCTGTATCAGAAGCAAAACTGACTTATATCATACGTGATTTTGATGCAGAAAATTTTGCTGCCAGAAAAGACTTTTTACAAAATATTGCATCAAAATACCCAGATTCTGTTACGTTATCTATTACAGACCAATACTACAATATGGCGTCAAAGATTGCCGATTGTATGGAAATCATAGATTTGGCAAAACAAGCCATGCTTGCTTGTGATATTGCACCCATCATACAGCCAATCCGTGGCGGCACAGACGGTGCACGACTGTCTTATATGGGATTGCCTTGTCCCAATTTATTTACCGGCGGACATAATTTTCATGGACCATATGAATATATTCCGGTTTCTTCTATGGAAAAAGCAGTACAAATGATTGTAAAAATTGCAGAACTGGCATGCGGGGTTGACTTTCCGAAAAAGATATGATAGGATAGACTCATAATAATCAAAATATGAAACTATCAAAAATAACAGCGATGATTGAGTATATGGGCAAAGCTGGTTACAGCCGCAGAGAGCAGTCCGGTCGGTGAAAGGATTGCAGAACAGTATTTGTAAATTACGCCTCATGAGCTTTGTGCAGGAAATGGCACAACGGCTGTCTGCCGTTACACAGACCGAAAGATGTTTGTCTTTTTGTATGATAAACATAAATTAAGGTGGTACCACGGGTTCTCTCGTCCTTTGACGAAAGAATCCGTTTTTTTATTTTTTTATTTTCTGTACAATCTACATTGCTGTCATAACCAAAGACTACACCAAATACCAATCAGAAAGGACGTAGAAAACATGAATGCTTATGAAGTTTTGAAAGAAAGAGGATTTATTGAACAACTCACACATGAAGAAGAAATCAAAGAATTATTTGAAAAAGGCGGGGTTACATTTTATATCGGTATCGACCCTACTGCGGACAGTCTGCATGTAGGTCATTTCATTACTGTTATGGCTATGGCGCATATGCAGCGTTGCGGCAATCGCCCCATCTGTCTGGTGGGTGGCGGTACTGCTATGATTGGCGACCCTTCCGGTAAAGTTGATATGCGTAAAATGATGACTGTAGAAACCATTGACCATAATGTTGCTTGTATTCAAAAACAGTTGTCCCGTTTCATCAACTTTGACGATGGAGGCGCAATTATTGCGAATAATGCCGACTGGCTGCGCAATTTGAACTACATCGAATTTTTGCGTGATGTTGGTGTTCACTTTACAGTCAACCGTATGTTGGCTGCGGACTGTTTTAAAACACGTATGGAAAAAGAAGCAGGTCTTTCTTTCTTAGAATTTAACTATATGATTATGCAGGGCTATGATTTCTACGAACTGCATAAACGTTATGGCTGTTCTTTGCAGATGGGCGGCAATGACCAATGGTCTAACATCATTGCTGGTGTGGAATTGATTCGTCGTAAAACAGGTGACCCTGCTTATGGTATGACATTCAAACTTTTGACCAACAGTGAAGGTGTAAAAATGGGTAAAACCGTAAGCGGTGCTGTTTGGCTGGACCCTGAAAAAACTTCTCCTTACGAATTTTATCAATACTGGAGAAATATTGGGGATAAAGATGTGGAAAAATGTCTTGCTTTGCTGACCTTCTTGCCTATGGACGAAGTACGTCGTTTAGGTGCATTGGAAGGCAGCGAAATCAACAAAGCAAAAGAAGTGCTTGCTTTTGAATTGACGAAAATCGTACACGGTGAAGAAGAAGCAGGCAAAGCACAAGAAGCTGCAAAAGCATTATTCGGCAAAGGTACAGCAACCGCAAACGCTCCAAGCACAGAACTGCCTGCTTCTGATTTTGCGGAAGGTATGGATATTTTGACATTATTAACTACAATCGGTGTCGTACCTTCTCGTTCTGAAGGCAGACGTGCCGTACAACAAGGCGGTGTAAAACTTGCCGAAAAACCTGTCACAGATGTTGATTTCAAAGTGACCACAGATTTATTTACTGATGGAAAACTGTTGGTACAAAAAGGCAAAAAGACATTCCATAATGTTATTTTGAAATAAATGATAAAACCATAAATAAAAAGGCTGTTTTTTCACTTTTTTGGGATCTGTGAAACTTTTTCTGTAAATATATGATAAAAAGGTTCTTCTATGATAAAATATTATTTATAGGAGGACC
>CALWSU010000065.1 GCA_944384295.1 uncultured Lachnospiraceae bacterium
AAATCCTTGATTCTAAGTATTTCACCCATGATTATCATAGAAGAATCTTATTTACAGACTTTTCTTCATAGACCCTCATAAGAAAACAAAGCATGCCGAAATCCTTACAACACAAAGGATTTCGGCATGCTTATTTTTGCTAAGATGGCTTAGCTATGTTTTCTTAAGAGGGACTTGCTTGGTATTATTCCGCTTTTTCTGATTTCATGCTCAATCTTCAGAATCATCTGCACAACCACACAGAGATTCATACCACATATCAAAATCTTCGTCAGTTTCTAGTTCTTCTATATATTTTGCTTTCTCAGAAGGGGAAATTTCATATACAGACCAGCCGTACTTTGTATCAAAATAATCCGCAAATTCAGCCCATTCGCCTTCTGTATCCACATCAAAATTTGCTAAAAAGGATTTTAAAGTCCATGCTTCAAATGGTACACCTTCTGCAAACAGAACATCATAAAAATCATATGCAGTATCATAATCATATGCATATGCAGTTGAAAAATCAATCGGCTGGATATGCTTTTTCACCCATTTTGGCAATTGTTCTGCTTGTGCGGTTTCTGTATCATCTAAAAATGCTGCAAATAAATCTACCATTTCGTCAAAATTTTCAATACCATATGTTTCCCAAATTTCAAATGATTTTTCTTCTTGCATAGTATAGATTCCCCTTTGCTGGAAGTTGTCGTTTTCTTTCTGTGATGTTATCCTAATAAAAAAGAAGATACTTTCTGTGTTTGCATCTCCATAAAATACAAATATATTTCTTAGATATTTTAGATATGTAGTTTCATACAAGGTTTCTTGTATGATTGTTTTATATGATTAAGGTGTGAAACAAAAAACATTGTTTCACACCTTATGACTACTAGATTGTATCTTTATAGATATAGATTAATATGCTCTGCCCCAATACAACATATGTTTCGCGGGTTTTCCACAACATACACAAACGCTGTCAATTTCTTCTTGTTCAAAAGGAATACATCTGCTGGTAGCGGCTGTTTTTTCTTTGATAGCATCTTCGCAAGCTTGGTCACCGCACCACATTGCTTTGATAAATCCAGGTGTTTCATTGATGGTTTTTTCAAATTCTTCCATATTGTGTGCAACATATGTTTTAGAATCTCTGCGTTCGGTTGCTTTTTGCAACAAAGTTGCTTGAATTTCTTGTAACAATGCAGGAATCTTTTCTTCTAACTCATCTAAAGAAACAAAAATCTTTTCGCCTGTATCACGTCTTGCTAATACAGCTTGATTTTTTTCAATATCTTTTGGTCCGATTTCCAGACGCAGTGGAACACCTTTCATTTCATATTCGCTGAATTTCCAGCCTGCGGATTTATCAGAATCATCTAATTTAATGCGGCAGATGGAGGACAGTTTTTCTTTTAATTCGTTTGCTTTTTCCAATACACCAGCTTTATGCTGTGCAATAGGAATGATAATAACTTGTGTAGGTGCAATCATAGGAGGCAATACCAGACCGCTGTTATCACCATGTACCATAATAATGGCACCAATCAAACGTGTGGTCATGCCCCAACTGGTTTGATGCACATATTGCAGTTTGTTTTCTTTGTCTGTGTATTGAATTTCAAATGCTTTTGCAAAACCATCACCAAAGTTATGGCTGGTACCAGATTGCAATGCTTTCCCATCGTGCATCAAGCTTTCAATGGTGTAGGTATGCGCTGCACCTGCAAAACGTTCTTTTTCTGTTTTTTCGCCTTTGATAACAGGAATTGCCAATACATCGCGACAGAAATCAGCATAAACATTCAGCATTTTGAGTGTTTCTTCTTGTGCTTCTTCTGCGGTAGCATGTGCAGTATGACCTTCCTGCCATAAAAATTCCATGGTACGCAAGAAAGGACGTGTGGTTTTTTCCCAACGAACTACAGAACACCATTGATTGTACAGTTTTGGCAAGTCGCGGTAAGATTGTATAATATTTGCGTAATGTTCACAGAACAATGTTTCAGAAGTAGGGCGTACACAAATACGTTCTTCTAATTTCTTTTCGCCGCCATGTGTTACCCATGCTACTTCAGGCGCAAAACCTTCTACATGGTCTTTTTCTTTTTGTAATAAACTTTCTGGAATAAACATAGGCATATATACGTTTTCATGCCCAGTTGCTTTGAATCTTTCATCTAATTGCTTTTGAATCAATTCCCAGATGGCGTATCCATAAGGACGGATAATCATACAGCCTTTCAAAGAAGAATATTCTGTCAAATCTGCTTTTTTGACAACGTCTGTATACCATTGTGGGAAATCTTGTTCCATATCGGTAATGGATTCTACAAATTTTTTGTCTTGTGCCATGCTATTGCCTCCTTATTTTGTATGAAAGTATTTGTTTCGACGGGGAATATTTTTGCATAAAAAATGCCTTCGTCCCATCATAAGGGACCAAGGTCATATTGGCGGTGCCACCCTTTTTGGCAGTTTTTTCTGCCCACTCAAATTTCGTTAACGCCGAATTACGCCGCATTTTCCCTGCGGAGCTGTCGGGGTGGGTTCCAAAAGGCTTGTCAAGGCTTGCATCAACCGCCTATTTTCTGTAGACAAGTGACTTTTTTACTATTCCCGGTCAATGCCGATATTCCATATCATAATAAACCGAAAAGAGGGCTTCTGTCAAGGGTGAGCGATAGAATTTTATGTAAAATACAAGGCTTTGATTTGGTTGAAAGGCGTTAGAAGAAATGATAGAATAAAATAGAAAGTCAATCGGTGAGAAAGGACGGAGAAACATGAAAAAATTGTTAGTTGTCATAGATATGCAAAATGATTTTATCAATGGCGCATTGGGCACAAAAGAAGCCGAAACCATTGTGGACAATGTTGTTGCAAAAATCAAAGAATATCCAAAAGATTGTATTTATGCTACCAAGGATACACATACCAACGAATATATGCAGACGCAAGAAGGCAAATTTTTACCAGTATTGCATTGTGTAGAAGGTACAGAAGGCTGGGAATTTCCAGAAAAGATTGCAAAAGCTTTAGAGGGGGCAGTCATTGTCAATAAAAATACATTTGGTTCGCAAGCTTTAGCTGATATGCTATATTTTGAAACCCTTGGACAAGATCAGGTGGAAATTGAGTTGATTGGTCTTTGTACTGATATTTGTGTCGTATCCAATGCAATTTTGATAAAAACAAGATTACCAGAGGTCACTGTCATAGTAGATGCTTCTTGTTGTGCAGGTGTGACACCAGAAAGTCATGAAGCAGCATTGACCACTTTGAAAATGTGTCAGTGTGTTGTGAAATGAGGTGAAAATATGAAAGATAATAGATTGGAAAAATTGGCAGATGTTTTAGTCAATTATGCAACCAATGTAAAAAAGGGAGATCGCGTAGCAATTTCGGCAGAAGATTGTGCGATACCATTTATTAAGGCAGTCGCAAGAGCGGCAGTCAAAAAAGGCGCTTTGGTAGAATATTATGTAGATGTACCAGATGTAGATGCTGAACTGCTCAAAAATGGCACTTCAGAACAATATGCACGCCCAAATCAGCGTTTTGGTGCATGTGCTTCTTCAGATGTATGGATTAGTGCTTGGGGCAGCGAAAACACAAAAACCATGCAGTCTATACCAGCAGAACATTTAAAAGATAGAAGACTAGCAAACAAAGAAAATAGAAAATTATACACAGAACGTATGGGAAGTGGCGCATTGCGTTGGTGTGGTACACAATTTCCGACTAATGCGGAGGCACAAATGGCAGGCATGAGTCTGGAAGAATATGAAGATTTTGTATATGGTGCAGGTTTTTTATATGAAGATGATCCTGTGGCGAAATGGAAAGAGATGGCGGCAGAACAGGAAAAATGGGTGCAATATTTGAATGGTAAAAAAGAATTGCATATCATTTCTGTAGATACAGATATTACAGTCAATATTGCAGGAAGAAAATGGATTAATTGTTGTGGGCAGGAAAATTTTCCTGATGGTGAGATTTTCACTTCCCCTGTCGAAAATGGTATCAATGGATATATTACATTTTCTTATCCTTCCATTATCAATGGACATGAATTTGAAAAAGTGCGCTTGACGGTAAAAAATGGGCGTATTGAAGAAGCAAGTTGTGCAGATAAAGAAAAAGAAGCAAATTTGCTTTCTTATATAGATACAGATGCTGGTTCTCGTTATTTTGGAGAGGTTGCCATTGGTACAAACTATGGGATACAAAAGCATACAAAAAATATATTGTTTGATGAAAAGATTGGCGGTTCTATGCATATGGCAATCGGAGAATCATTCCAAGAAGCGGGAGGGAAAAACAGTTCTGCCATTCATTGGGATATGATCAATGATATGTCAAAGGAAGGTAAGATATATGCAGATGGAGAACTGTTTTACGAAAAAGGTCAGTTTTTATCAGAGGTTTTAAGGTAAGAGAATAGGTATGCCATAATTTCAAAAAGAGATTATGGCATACTTTTTATGTTTTTGTAAAAAAACGTAAAAAATTGTTGACAGGGGATTCTGGTTGTGATAATATAGTCCTCGCCGCTGAAAAAGACGGCAAAACAAAATGAAA
>CALWSU010000066.1 GCA_944384295.1 uncultured Lachnospiraceae bacterium
TTTTTCTATCATTTTTATCACCTGCTTTTATTTTACCAAAAAAGTCCAGCTATTGTTGAACTTTTTTGACAGTCTGACCCCTAGTAAAACTAGGGGTTTTGTTAAGCTAAAGCACCCAAAAAAAGAGAAAGGATTTACAAATGTCAATCCTTTCTCTTTTTTTATGCATTTGGCATACTGTTAGAAAAATGCCGGTGTCATTGCCCAAATTGAAACGCAATCTTCGGTTCCACGATTGATGTATTTATGTGGCAGAGAACTACGGAAATAAATACTATCTCCTTTTTGCAATACATATTCTTTGCCATTGAGATAAACCGTCAATTCTCCTGAAATCACATAACCACATTCTTCTCCTGAATGTGCCAATGGGGAATGGTCATAGGTACATCCACTTTTCAATGTAATTTCTGTTAAATCCAATAAACGTCCTTTGACGTTTGGACTTAACATTTTATAAAAACTACTATTGTGATGTGTCACCAATATTTTATGATCCTCATTACGAATCGTTACCTGATCATCTTCCTTGGTTTCTTCAAAAAAATACTCTATATTCGTATCTAATACCTGTGCCAAACGCCATAAACTGACCACAGATGGTATGACTAAGTCGCGTTCGATTTGACTGATCAAACCAGTGCTAACCTCTGAGCGTTTTGATAATTCTGCAATGCTCATCTGTTTTTGATTGCGCAATTCACGCAATTTATTCCCACTGAAATTTGCCATGCACACCCTCCTTACTTTCTATTTTTGTCATATACCTTTTTCTTACAGTGTATCATTTTTTTTCCAACAAAACAATATGCAACCATGTACAAAGCAAAAACGGATTTTGTCATATCGAACAAAATCCGTTGTTTTCATTATATATCCAATTTCATGTCACCCATACGAATCCAACCTTTTTTCCGCATAATCTCAGAAAAAAACAAGGAAAGTATCGCAGGAAGTATAAAATGCAGCAATAAAATTTCCAATAACAATACACTAGAACTACGACTGCCTGCCATGGTTTGCCATGTCATAATCTGACCTACCAAACCACTGGTACCCATACCACCACCAGCAGGATTATTTTCCATCTGGAACACAACCGTTGCTAATGGTCCAAGAATGGCAGATGTCAATGTAGGTGGAATCCAAATCAAAGGATTTTTTACGATATTTGAAATTTGCAGCATAGAAGTACCTATACCTTGCGCCAATAAACCATCCCATTTATTTTCTCGAAAACTTGCTACCGCAAAACCAATCATTTGTGCAGAACAACCTACTGTTGCTGCACCTGCTGGCAAGCCTGATAAACCTAATATAATAGATAGCGCAGCAGAACTAATAGGTAATGTAAGTGCAAGCCCCATCACTACTGAAATCACAATGCCCATCAAAAATGGCTGTAAATATGTCGCAACGCGAATCCATTCGCCTAGTTGTGTCATGGCAGAGGATAATGGTGGTCCAATCAAAGTGCCAATACAGCCGCCTACGCCAATCGTGACCACAGGTGTGACAATAATATCTACTTTTGTTTTGCCAGATACCAATCGCCCAAATTCCAAACCTGCTACAGAGGCGATAAATGCGCCTAAAGGATCGCCAGCACCAGATAACAGCATACCGCCGCTTTCTGGAAATAACGTTCCAGCCGCAAATGCTGCTGCATTTGCACCCAATAATCCAGTCACAGCAGAGGAAAAGACTACCATACGTGGTGCTTCCATGACATAAGCTGTCCCCACACCAATCGCAGCACCCGTACACATGGTTGCAAAATTGCCCAAGCCGACAATAAAATTACCAATATCCCCACCGACAAAAGAACCGATTTGTTTTATGATTAAACCCACAATCAAAGTACAAAACAATCCCAATGCCATACCATTCAATCCATGAATAAAATAACGTTTTAGAATTTTATTCCACGTGGATTCTGTTGTTTTTGTTTCCACAAAATAACCCCCTATTGTATATACAGATATATTTACACTAATGTGTATGGTATCATAAATAAACAAAGATTGCAAGTAAAAAGTAAAATACATTTTATCCTTTCATACAAAAATAGACCAGCTTTTTCACTGGTCTATCATTGCTTTGAGTGTTGTCGTTTTCATTTTATCCATATATTTTATTTTGCCAACATTCATTTTGTATGTTCTGTATCTAATAAATAACCTGCTTGCTTTAACGCCTCGCAAATCTCATCTAAAGTTTCAACATCGTCTGCTGAAATCGTATGTGTATGCACACCATTGGTCAATTCCAATAATGGCATACAGCCTGTCTGTGCTGTTTTATCTAAAAAATTTTGTATATCCTTTCTACTTTTGATATGCAATTCTTCTCCAACATTTCCATAAATAGGGTGGTCTACATGCGTATTGCGAATATGCCCTCCCAAATCCACAATACAACGCAATTCATCTGCAATTTGGTCTTTTGTGTGACAAACCGTAATTTCGCGACAAAGTGGGGACAATGTATCTTTTGGCAGCAAATATCCTCTTGCTGTCGATAAAATATTGAGACCACTTGCTTTCAGTATTCCAATATCTTTTACAATTACTTGTCTTGTTACACCAAATTGTTCCGCTAACCGGCTGCCACTCACAGGTACATCGCTTTGGGCTAACAATTTTTTGATATTCTGTTGTCTTTGTTCACTTTGCATACGGTTTCCTCTTTTCCGCTTCTACTATCATTGTCTATAGTCCAAATAGTATCACAGAATAAAATGCTTGAAAAGTACTTGATTTCATTTTGCATGGAAAAAATCAGCCAAAAGTACTTCTTGACTTCTGGCTGATTGATATTATTTGGAATCTTTTTCTTTGGATTCTACTTCCAAAACCACTGGAATCAAAGAAGATGCTAATTTTCCTTGTCCTCTTGTTTTTACATAGAAAAATCCAATAATAGAAAATACAACTGCACCTACAAAATTTACCATCAAATCTTTCATAGTATCAATTAAACCTATATCAATATATCCTCCTGGAAATTCCAACCAATCTTTCCCATTCACAATCAAACTTGTAATAGGTTCATGTACCACTTGGTTTAAGCCAGATGGATTCAAACGCACAGAATTGATTTGTGTCACAAAAAAATCCTTTTGCATATCTGTTCCAAAAAAATAATCCATACTAAATTCAAAAAATTCCCATAATACACCAATTGTCATGGAAAAACAAAAAGCAACGATTGCCAAAAATAATGGTGACAGTTTAAACGTCATTCTTTCACTACGATTAAACAAATCTACCAAGGCAAAACCAACCGCAGCCATTAGAAATCCATTTAAAGTATGCAACATGGTATCCCAACCAGGAATACGCGTATAAAATGAATTGATTTCACCTAATATCTCTGCTGCAAAAATAAAGCAATATATAATTCCTTCCATCACAGGCGGAATATCAATCGCCAAATGTTTTTCTAAAAAAATAGGCACACAAAACAACAGCAAAGACAATAAACAAACAAATATATTTTCATAATTGCCTGTCATTGCCGCACGAACCATGACTAAAATAATGAAAAGAGACAATATCCCACGTATTGTCAAACGACGTTTTTTGGTTTGATTTAGATTCTTATTTTTTTCTCCTTTTACTTCCATAAAATCCCCCCTCATATTCTCTGATCTCAAATGTATTTTCATATCTATTTTATATCAAAAATGATATAAAATATAGTTTTTTCTTGTACGTTCCATAAAATATACTTAATCGTAGAATAAAAAGCAATAAAACGATAATAATTTTTTAAACGATATATAAAAAAAGAACTCCAAACCAAGTTTGAAGTTCTTTTTTTACTGGATTCCGGCGACCATCTACTCTCCCAGGCAGCTTCCCACCAAGTACCATCGACCG
>CALWSU010000067.1 GCA_944384295.1 uncultured Lachnospiraceae bacterium
AAAGCGCGAGACGAGATTCGAACTCGCGACCCTCGCCTTGGCAAGGCGATGCTCTACCACTGAGCCACTCGCGCATACAGTGCCCAGAACCGGAATCGAACCAGTGACACGAGGATTTTCAGTCCTCTGCTCTACCAACTGAGCTATCTGGGCGTATGAAATTAAATGTCATATGTCGTGCAAAAAAGCTGCCCGAGACCGGGATCGAACCGGTACGAGTGTTACCTCGCAGGATTTTAAGTCCTGTGCGTCTGCCAATTCCGCCACTCGGGCTTAATTTGCCATCGCTGACGACTTGTTTATCATACCAAAAGACAAAAAAAATGTCAACACTTTTTTTCAATTTTTTCTCTACTTTTTTTGTTAGGAGCAGGCAGAAAAAAATATACTTTTTCCACCTGCCTAAGATTGCTTGATTTTACACTGGTACAGGTTCTTTTGTGGCATAATTTTGTTTTAAAAATCTATCGTCAGAAGCTAAGAAAAACTTTCCTTTATCACTCTCAAACAGAACAGATATCACTTGCTCTTTTTCAAAATGTTGTTGTAACTGTTTTTGTGTCATAAAATGATTTTCTTTGAATTGCAGATTATCGTCATGGAATGTAAAACGCGTTGCTAATGTTCTCCAGAAATTGGCACTAAAAATCTCAAATGTAGATACAATCAGTGCATCCGCCTGATCAATTTCATCGCCATATACCATATTGGCAACACTCAACAAGAATTTATTTTCAATCCCTGCCATAACAGATATGGTATTTTGTCCTCTGCGGTAGGTAAGCATTTGATATACTCCCTGCCCAAAACTCTCTCCTTGATAATCATCTTTGATAATTCTGGCATGTATATCCATATTTAAGGTAGCAACAAACAGATGATTGATTTCTTCTTCTAAAATTTCAGGATTGATGGTATTATGCACCTTGGGTTTACTTAAAAATCCTTTGCCTACGATTGCCATATCCGCCGTTGTAATATGTTCCAGCAACCAACCAATGCCAGTACCCACAAAATCTAAAATATCGTCTTTGCTGCAATTGCCATCTTCAATCAGCTTTTCATATTTGACAAGCTGGATTTGTTGAAATTCGTCGTGTAGATTTTTGTGCATCGCGTAATCTGCATATCCAATTCTACGCATATAGGCTTCTTCGCGCAAAGCATGGTTGTCAAAATAGCTTCTTAAATATTTAATTCCCTCACGCATAATATGTAAACGAGTATTGGAATCACCCATACTTTGATTGACCATATTGATAATTCTGTCTGCAATCTTAAATAATTGTTTATGGTCATTGTCAAAGTCTTCAATACCCATCATATAATATTCATTCCATTGAATCATATTGCTACCCCTTTCCTGATTTATTTTGTTTGTATCAATTGATATTTATTATCAAATAATATATTTTTTTTATTATATCATAAATAAACTCCTTTGTATGTGTTTTTTTTACATTACATAATTTTTAGTAAAATTTAACATATTTTTTATACTGTATCACCATTTCTTTATTTCTAAAAAAATGAGCTGCCGACACATGCGGCAGCCCATTTTGGATTTCTCACTTTTTTCACTGTACTTTTACTTAGTCATCATAATCCACACTATAATCTGTAATCGTACCTGTCTGTGCGTTTACATCACATTCGTATTCCATACGACCTACACGGAATTCGATTTCATATTTTTGGATTCCATCATCATAGTCCAATTTTGCCTTCATAAAGATAGCATCCGATGCGCTTACACCTGCACGTTGCAGTGCAATCTGTTTCGCCTGATCTACGGTAATGGCTGCACCACTGTTTGCAGACTGCTGAGGCTGTTGTGGCGCTGCATAATATTCTGCATCATGGTCCATGCCAACAATTGCGCCATTGGTTGCATCGATTTCATAATCATATTCTGTATAACCAGCATAGAATTCTACTTCATATACTTTTCTGCCATTTTCATAATCCGGCTGTACACGAACAAAGGTTACCTGACTTTCGCTCAAACCAGCATTTTGCAATGCAATCTGTTTTGCTTTTTCGGAACCAATGTCAGTACCTGTTGCAGGTGTAGTTTGTGTCGTTGGTCTAGTCCAGTTTTCTACATCATAGTCATAGGATACAATTTGACCAGATTGTGCATCGATTTCATAATCGTATTCTTTATTACCAGAGTAAAATTCTACATCATATACTTTTCTGCCATCATCATAATCCAATACAGATTTGATAAATGTTACATCAGATGCTTTCAGACCTGCATGCTGCAAAGCAACTTCTTTTGCTTTTTCTGCGCCGACATCACCTGTCGTTGTTGTCTGCTGTCCACTCTGTCCATTCTGTCCATTGTTGAAAGAATCTGCATCTGTTACAGTATAAGAACTGGTCAATGTTACTACTTTATTTTGGCTGTCCCAACCTACTTGGCTATTCATGATTTCACCAATCGCACGCAGTGGCAAATAAGTACTGCCATTATACAGAACGGGATAAATCACGCTACCAGATGCTGTTTTAAATTGTTGCACTGTACCATCGATTACGATTGTAAAATCTGGACGTACCTGAATCTGAATATTTTGTGTTTCTGCAGCTGGATTTTGTTTATTGGTTGTTGTGTCTGTTCTGGTACCACTCAATGTGATAATTTTATTTCCTTCGTCCCAGTTTACATTTTTGCCCATCACTTCACCAATCGCACGCAGTGGCAAATAGGTGCTACCATTATACAAAATCGGATACACTGCTGCACCAGATGCTGTTTGGAAATCTGTATCCACTCCATCAATCACGATAGAAATATCCGGTCTTAATTGTGCCTGTACGGTTTGGATTGCTTGCGCTGTTTGTGTTGTCTGCGCAGTCAATACAGATTGTGTACCTTGTGTAGTTTGTACTGCATTTTGTTGCATTGGTGTTTGGTTATTCAGTGCCAAAACGGGCACTGCTACGGATGCGGTTACTACTGTTGCAACTGCCAAAGCAATATATTTTTTCATATGCCATACCCCTTTCTTGTTATATCCTACTATTATTGTGTGTTTTTTTACAAATTATACCATGGTAAAATACGTCTGTCTATAGCTTATACGCATTTGAAACTAAACTAAAATAAATCTTAAACCTTTCTTAAAAAAGCAGTATATACAGTCCCAATCATGCTATACAACAGGCATTTTTACTGATTTCGCTAATCAGATTGTTTTTCATCCAACCATAAGCATGCAATTATAGTTTAAAAACGAAAAAAGGTGAGTATCGCAATACTCACCTAATATCCACTGGGCGGAGAAGGATTCGAACCTTCGAAGCTATCGCAACAGATTTACAGTCTGCCCCCTTTGGCCGCTCGGGAATCCACCCATATAACGGAATGATTTTCTGTTTAGGAACAACCGACCAACACACAAAGTGCGAAAGAGGTTGTGAATAGAAAATCATGTAGTGTTTTTTTCTTTCGTTAGAAAGAAAAAAATAAACCTTAATTTTAAGGAAATGATTTTCTGTTTAGGAACAACCGTTTATATTATTAATATACTACAAAAGGTTGTCCATACTGCGCCATTTTAGAATAAAAAATACGCCGCAAGCATTCAAAATAGAATAGTGATGATTTTCAACCTATACTCCATAGAAAGGAGGTGATCCAGCCGCACCTTCCGATACGGCTACCTTGTTACGACTTCACCCCA
>CALWSU010000068.1 GCA_944384295.1 uncultured Lachnospiraceae bacterium
TGTCACTTTCATTATACAACACAAATGATTTAAGGTGTCTTTCTTTTATGCAAAATCATGAACTTGCTCATTTATAGATATAATAAATAAAGAGGAGTAAAAATTGTTAAAAAAGAAAAATATTTGTTCCTATATTTTTATATTTTTTATTATAATTACGTTTTTAACTTTATATTTTTGTTCCTAATATGATAACTTTTAAATGGGTGATATTATGTCTTTTGCGGATTTTTATATCAATGATACGAGAAAACAACATCTAAATTTGAGTCAATATGCTTGGAATGTAATTGAAAGCGATTTATATCTGTTTTCTAATGGTATCGAACCATTGAAAATTAACCCTTTCCTAAATCGCATTTTTTTGAACTATACTGAAGCAAATCTTTTTCCTTGCAATCTGGATCAGATGATTGCAGAAAAAAAAGAAATTTATAAAAACGCTATTTTTTCTTTTTATTCTGAAAAAGATATAGAATCTATTACAAACATCATCATTGAAAAAAATGATTTGAAAGATCTATATCAAAAAATATCATCATATCAAAAAGGTATTGGTAGAAAGATTTACATACAAGCGGAAACATATCAGAAGCTTATTTCTATTCCATCCGAAAGCTATATCGAAAAACTGTTTTACAAACCAGGAAAATATCTAAAAGCGATTTTTGAAGAATATAGTAAATTATCTTATATGGAACGTGAAAAAATTTATTATGCAACAATATTGACCAGAATTTTAGATGCGATAGATCTCCACTATACTTTATATATAGAAACAGGTAATCAAGCATATGAAGTGATTCCATATGGAATCTTTTCAGATCATTTCCATACTTATCAATATTTAGTTGGTTTATCCCGCCCATATCACCATCAATATGATGTTGACTTTGTCTGTGCTTCTTTTCGTGTTGCTAGAATGCAATCGGTCAAAACGAATCGTAATGATAAAAGAAAACTGACAGATTCTGAAGAAGAAATATTATTATCTACTATGAAGTATCGGGAAGTTCCCTTTTTGCTCAATGACACAATGCGAGTTAAAATTCGTTTTTCTAGTAAAGGCTTGCAGCAATATCAAAATTTGCTTTATTTGAGACCTCCATTGATTCAAAAAATAGATACTTACACTTATGTATTTCAAGCTACTTTTCTACAAATAGAAGCATATTTCTTTAAATTTGGTAGTGATATTGAAATTTTGGAACCAGAAAACATAAGAAATCATTTCATAGAAAAATATCAAAAGGCACTTTCAAAATACCAAAATGATAATGATAAAAAACCAACTTTAAGAGCAAAAAAAGATTTGTAAAACAAAGAGTTTTCCAAATTTGATCCATAATCAAAATTCATTTTTGATATATGGAAATTAAACATGATTTCGAGTCTTTTGGGGTGAGGGTTTTCCAGTGTTTTTTGGTGCTTGTTTGTGTTAACAAGTGATGGCGCAAAGCCTTGAAAACACTGGGTTTTATGGCAGAAAGCAAGAAAAATTCAGGCTTTTGTCCAGCCAGAGAAAAAAGCATGTTTTGTGTTGGTTTGTTAGCATTTTGTTAGCAAATATCATTGTTTATATCATCTGTCTTAGGTCAAAAGACCACACAGAAAGAGGAAAAATCCTCTCTGTGTGGTTTTTTTCTGTCTGGAGGAATGTTTATGAAATTAACACGACCTTTTGTTATGGTGGAAAAAGATGTCCTCTTTTCCCCAGAATTGACTGCCCTTGAAAAATTAGTTTACTGCGTTTTGTGCGCTTTTTCTGATAATAATACTCGTTCCTGCTACCCTTCTTATAACACCATAGCAGAGAAAGTTGGCTGTTCCAAAAAGACTGCGATACAATGCGTCGCTTCCTTGTGTGAAAAAGGATGGATGCAGAAGATGGAACAACGTACAAAGAAAGGCGGACATCGTAGCAATCGGTATTTTCTATCTTTGTCACCAGAAAAACAGAACACTTCCCCTGCTCCCATAGAACCAGAGCTTCCTTCTCAACAGAAAAAATCTGATTCTTCTTCTGATAATGAAGGATATTATAGATATTCAGAACGTTTAGAAGGCATTAAAAATCAGATTAACTATGATTACTTTGCGGAAAACATGCCAGATCAGCTGTATATGGTGGATTTTCTTTGCCGATGTATCCCAGAACTTTATGATACTTCTTTCCCTGAAGACAGAAAACTGCTGAATCAAGTCAGCAGTCTGGAGATTATCGGGTTTTTACAACATGCGACTAATCAGAATTATTCTGGTGTGAAAAATATGAAGGCTTATTTGAAAACTATGTTTCTGGAATATATTTGGAACGAACAGCTGCTTCTGGCAACGGCAGTTCCACCCAGGATATGATAGATAGAATATATGTGTATGGGTATAGTTCTATGAGTATAGTTTGGGTGAATGGATGAAACAAGGGAGGTGAATGTGGGATACAAGGTGGTGAAATTGTGGTACCACAGTGAGGATTTGGAGAAACCAGAAAGGAGCATTTTCAATTCGAATATATAAATGAACATTCCCTGCAATGGTATACTTTTTATAGAAATTGCCCTATGAAAATAACAAGGTGAATCCCATGGATGCAAAGGAAAAAATCAATACCATATTGACCATATTGTGTGACGCATTATCCGACTGCGCAAATCTTGTTGGCGGAAACAATTTTTTGCTCCGAAAAATTCATTCTAAATTACCTACCGAAGCAGTTCATATAAATATTGAAAATGGAGATTTTCTGCTAGTTAGCCAACTGCTGAATGCCATCGGAAATATACTGCAATTTGATGAGGAAAAGCAGGTATGTACTGCTGTTGTCGGTTCTGGATTTGCAAATATGAATCCTGCCCTTGTTGTGGCAATGATGGAGAATCAAACGCTCTACCTTGCTGCCTATGCCAAAGAAGGACTGATTAAACAGCATGCAGCAGAAAAGGCATTGAAAAATATCTTTGATTCTTTGCAAGCGTTGGAACAGGAATCTGAGTGATACTGTGGGTGCAGAAAATTTGAGTATAATATGTCCTTGTGCTATCCTTTCTTACGTACTTGTTGACAGAAAATAAGGGAGAACCCCTTTATTTTAGGAGTTCTCCCTACTCTTAGACAGTGTTATCACAAATGTATTTTACAATATATTTTTTCAAGGAGGCGATGCTATGTGCGCTGAAAAATGTCCCTATTGCGGTGGCGAATTGGAAAAAGGAAAATTGATCAGTAGAGGTGGTAATTTTTTCTTGCCTGACGGCGAAAAAATGCCTGCCCTGTTTACAGAAAAATCAATGAATAAGAGCAGAGCTATTCTATTGCCTCCAGATATTGTTTCTGATGGTGATGTGCAGTTTCCAGCGGCTTATGTGTGCAGAGTATGTAAGAAGATTATAATTTCATACTCTGCGTAGACAGATGTAAGTGTACGGAAAAAAGTCTATAAATAGGATTCTTCTATGATAAAATTTGGTGGAATGCTGAAAAATTAGGCAGTGTGAAACTTTTTCTGTAAATATGTAATTGAAGAGGTTCTTCTATGGTAAAATTTAAATCATAGGAGGACC
>CALWSU010000069.1 GCA_944384295.1 uncultured Lachnospiraceae bacterium
TTCTTAAATTCAAAGCTATATTTTGACATAAAAATACCGACCTCCAATCGTTAGATTTTTGGTCTAACTTTTGGGGGGTCGGTACATAACGATGCCTAATCGGTTACTTTTCTCTCATGTCGTCTCTTGGTAACTGCTATCAGTATATAGGCTAGCTTTTTATTTGTCAATCATTGATTGTGCATAAAAATGTACATGAGATTTTATATGATTTATACAGATTTCTTTTTTTCCCATTTTGTACATTGACTTTCGCCTATAAACCTTTTATAATTCCCCTTAAGTTACAAGAGACAAGAGAGAAGTAACACTATTTTAAATAGTATACTTCTCTCTTTTTTTGTTTTTTGTATGCAGATATTGTACTGTATGTGACTGCAGCACACATAGTACAAAATTGAAAAAGGAAGCGACTTTTTCAAACAAGTAACACATCTACACACAAACATTTTTTAAGGAGGAAATGCTATGGACAAAGCTACAATTAAAAAATATGGTACTTTGTTATTACTTGCTGCGGGTGCAGGTATTATCTTTCAGTTGCCATATATTCGTGAAACATTTTACGTACCAATTCAAAATGCAATGAATTTAACGAATGAACAAATGGGGTTATTATCTGCTGACTATGCAGCAATGGCTACGCTATCTTATTTTGTCGGCGGGATTGTTGCAGATAAATTTTCAGCACGAAAATTGTTAACATTTTCTTTTTTAGCAACTGGTATTTTAGGTTTTTGGTTTTCTACCTTCCCTGGATATACTGTAAGTCGTATCATCTTTGTATTGATGGGTGTATCTACCATTATCACATATTGGTCCGCTTGTATCAAAGCAACTCGTATGCTAGGTACAGAAGAAGAACAAGGCCGTTTGTTCGGTTTGCAAGAAGGTCTGCGTGGTGTATTAAACGCAGTATTGGTATTTGGTATGACCGCTGCATTTTCTGCATTTGCAGATGAAGTCAAAGGCGCATCTGCTGCAATTAAAGTTTGCTCTGTTGTCGTGATTATTATTGGTATATTAAACTATATTTTTATTGAAGATACCAAAAAAGAAGAAAATTCTGAATCATTGATAGAAGTCACAAAAGGTATGTTCAAAGCACTGCTGATTCCACGAGTATGGTTATTGGTAGCAATTGTATTTACTGCTTATAGTATGTATGGTTTGATTGGTTATGTAAGCATTTTTGCACAGGAATTTTATGGTTTATCGCAGCATCTGCTGCAACCCTTGGCGGTATTCGTTATTTAATTCAAGGTTTTGGTGGTATCATTGGTGGTTTTATTGCCGACAAACTGAAATCTCGTTTTAAAGTAATTATATTAGGTTGTATTGGTCTGGCGCTTTCTTTTGGTGCATTGATTTTCATTCCCGAAAATGGTGCTTTATGTAGCGCAGTTATTGTAGACTTCTTTATTGGCTTATTCTTTATCTATGCAGTAAGAAGCCAGTATTTTGCAGTACATGACGATGCTGGTATCCCTGTACATATGAGCGGACGTGTATCTGGTATTGCATCTTGTTTGGGATATATGCCTGACTTATTCTTGTATACTTTGGTAGGTAGCTGGATGGATAACTACGGCAGAACAGGATATAACATGACTTGGGCTTATGCAATCGGCTGTGCAATTGTTTGTATCATCATTACTTTTGCTTTAAGCCGCATTGTAAAAAAACAACAGAAAGCTGCATAAAAACATATTAAAAAACTGATTTCCATTTCTGATTCATTTTTATAAAAACAGGAGAGATTTTATGGAGCAATTAAGAAAGAAAAAAGGTTTTATTTGCGATATGGACGGTGTCATTTATCATGGAAATCGCATTTTACCTGGCGTCAAAGAGTTCATTGATTGGCTCTATCGTGAGGATAAGAAATTTTTATTTATGACAAATAATAGTGGAAAAACACCAGAAGAATTGCAAGAAAAGTTATTCCATATGGGATTGCATGTAGATAAAAGTCATTTTTATACCAGTGCCCTTGCGACAGCCAGTTTTATCGCTGCACAAACACCGAATGCACGTGCTTATGTGATTGGTGAACCTGGTTTATATAATGCCTTATATGACAAAGGAATCATATTTGATGATCATAGCCCAGATTATGTCATTATGGGTGAAACAGTAAAATATACATATGATAATATTTGTCGTGCAGTGTATCATGTACAAAATGGTGCTCGTTTGATTGGAACAAATTCCGATTTGACAAATCCAACTGAAATCGGACTTATGCCTGCATGCCGTGCTTTTGTCAAACCAGTAGAAATGGTTACTGGATCGGAGGCATACTTTATTGGAAAGCCAAATCCTTTGATGATGCGTACCGTTTTAAATATGTTAGGTGTACACTCGAACGAATCCGCCATTATTGGCGATCGTATGGATACAGATATTGTGTCTGGTATTGAAAGTGGTTTAGATACTGTATTGGTTCTTTCTGGTGTCACCACTACGGAAAGTGTGAAAGCATTTCCCTATCGTCCTCGCTTGATTTTAAATGGTGTTGGAGATATTCCAGATTAAGTACACAGATTGTAACAAAGGTAAAATAAGAGCTGCCTGAATGATGCTATCTTCCTCTTTCTCATATTTGCATATATTGCAGCTCTTATTTTATTATAAACCTTTGGAAAAGAGGTGGTTTTTATGACAGAACGTATCAAGCAAGTAGAAGAAAATTATAAAAAAGGATATAATTGTGCACAAGCAGTTGCTTGTGCCTATTGTGATTTATTTGGTGTGGCAGAACAAGATGCTTTTCGTGCTGTGGAGTGTTTTGGTCGTGGTATGAGTGTACGAGCAACTTGCGGCGCTGTTTCTGCAATGGCGTATTTAGTTGGGCTGAAATTTTCTGATGGCAACTTGGAAAAACCTGGCACAAAACGATTTTGTTATGATTTTTTTGAGCCTATGAGTGAAGCGTTTGCTGCAAAAAATAAAAGCACACTGTGCAAAGATTTGAAAGGCATCGAAACAGGTGTCCCATTGCGTAGTTGTATTGGCTGTATGGTCGATGCAGCAGAATTGGTGGAGCAATATCTTTTGGACAATACCGAACAGCATACAACAACAGATTTGTAGGTTCAAAAAGAAATATCATAAACTATGTTCTATAAAAATCCATACAGGTTCTTTTCTCATAACATAGATGAAAGAACTTGTATGGATTTTATTTTAGCTATTTTATAAATACGGTATCAAGAAAAAATCTTTTCCATTTCTATTTGCCTTATCATATAAAACATATTTTGAAAAAGATATTAAATGATATCCGGTTCGCACATTCTTCTCCAAAAAAATTTTTCCTCTCGCATAGACTTTGGATCTATCTCTTTTAATTTTTTTACTATAAATGAGCAAATTTGAAAAATTGCACAAAACTACACTGCTAATTTCATAAATGAGTCAAAATCACTGCTTG
>CALWSU010000070.1 GCA_944384295.1 uncultured Lachnospiraceae bacterium
CCAGAAAATGTTTAGGGTATAGAACGCCTTATGAGATTTATTATTCAGAGGTGTTGCATTTAACTTGACAATTCAAGCCAAAAGAAAAAGCCTGAAAATCTTCAGGCAAACATTACAAGGAGAGTCTTTCTCTGCCGTACTGTCAACGCACAGCAAAAAAAGCACTGCATCTTCTTCTCCCATCCAGACTATCACTGTCGGTTGCGGAATTGCGCCGCATCCTGCGCACGTATGCGCTCGCAGACTTTACTGCCGATCGGGAATTACACCCTGCCCTGAAGAATTTCATTGCGGTTGTCGACTTTGGCGACAACCTTTCGTCAAAGGCTCATTTCATTCAAGCCTTTGACGAGTAGACAAAAGTACAAACAACTCGTTCCAGCGGCATAAATGCCTCGAAACTCATTGTTTTCCTCGTCGGAAATAAATTCCGACTGCGGATTCCACTTGGAAAACGCTTCGTTTTCCAAACCTTTCCGCGTTCTTGATATACTACAAAAACTACTTTGTCCACTCTTTGATTTGTCTTTATTATAACAATTTCCTCTATATTGTCAAGTGGCGCACAACGCAAAGCAAAGGAAATACCTGACAAAAATATATACTTTGCGCTGTGCAAAACCACAAAATCAATTTTGTTCTACATCACGCATAGAAAGTGCAATCCGTTTGCGTGCGACATCTATGTCCAAAACTTTGACCGTGACCACATCGCCCAGTTTGACTGCTTCTAAGGGGTGTTTGATATAGCGGTCGCAAATCTTGGAAATATGTACCAAGCCATCTTGGTGTACGCCAATATCCACAAACACGCCAAAGTCTATGACATTGCGCACGGTACCTTTAAGCACCATACCCGGTTTGAGGTCTTCGATTTCGAGTACATCGCTGCGCAATATGGGTGCGGGTGCATCCTCACGGGGGTCACGTCCCGGTTTTTCCAATTCTTTGACAATATCCTGTAAGGTGGGCAGACCGACACCGATTTGTTGCGCGGTTTCTTCTGTTAACGGAATTTTTTTGGATAAACCAGAAATACCGCCGTTTGTCACATCGTCCAAAGTATAGCCTGCTAATGTTAAGACTTTTTTCGCCGCGTCATAGCTTTCTGGGTGTACGCCTGTTTTATCTAGCGGCATATCACTTTCGGCAATGCGCAAAAATCCGGCGCACTGCTCAAAGGCTTTTGGTCCTAGTTTGGGTACTTTTTTCAATTCTTTCCGGTTATGAAACATGCCGTTTTCTTCGCGATAGGCAAGTATATTTTTTGCTACTGTGCCATTAATGCCCGCCACATAAGACAGCAAAGAAGGGCTTGCAGTATTCAAATCTACCCCTACACGGTTCACACAATCCTCTACCACGCCGCCCAGCACTTCGCCCAAGCGTTTTTGGTTCATATCATGCTGATACTGCCCCACGCCAATGGATTTTGGGTCGATTTTGACCAATTCCGCCAAAGGGTCTTGGATACGGCGACCAATAGACACCGCGGAACGCAATGCAACGTCATATTCTGGAAATTCTGCTGCGCCCAAAGGGGAAGCCGAATACACAGAAGCGCCTGCTTCATTCGCAATCACATAATAGACTTTCTTATCTAAACGGGAAATCATATCTGCAATAAATTGTTCCGATTCTCTGGACGCCGTGCCATTGCCTATGACAATCAAATCTACATCATGTGCCGCAATCAATTTGCGCAAAACCTCTTCGGCTTCTTTTGTTTTGTTCTGGGGTGGCGTAGGATAGACCACAGTGGTCGCTAGCGGTTTTCCGGTTTCGTCCATCACTGCGATTTTACAGCCGGTACGATACGCAGGGTCTAAAGCAAGCACCGTTTTTCCCTTGATGGGCGGTTGCAACAAAAGCTGTTTGAGATTTTCCTGAAACACAGAAAGCGCGGCTTCTTCCGCCTGTTCGGTCAATGCGCTGCGCAATTCTCTTTCTAAAGACGGCGCAAGCAGGCGTTTATAGCTGTCTGTGATGATTTCTTCTAAAATGTCTTTTGCTGGACTATCTTTTTTGATAATCGGACGCGCCAATTTTTGCAATAAAACAGGCTCGTCCAATTCCAAAGCGACTTTGAGCACCCCTTCTTTTTCGCCGCGATTGAGTGCCAGTACGCGATGGCTTGCCATACGTTTGACGGGCTCTGTATAGTCATAATACATTTCGTATACGCTTTCTTCGGGTGCTTGTGCGTTCTTCTGCGCAGTCAGCATACCACTGCGCAAAATTTCTTCGCGCAATATCTGACGCAAAGCAGCATCATCGGAAATCTGTTCTGCCAAAATATCTTTTGCGCCTTGTATGGCGTCTTCGACAGTTTCAACGCCCAATTCCTCTGATACAAACGCTTGCGCGTATTCTTCCAAAGGCACCAAATAGGCTTGTCCCCAAATATATTCGGCAAGTGGTGCAAGTCCTTTTTCGCGCGCGATAGAAGCACGGGTACGACGTTTGGGGCGATACGGGCGGTACAAATCGTCCAATTCTGTCTGTGTTTGGGCAGCCAAGAGTTTGGCTTCCAATTCCTCTGTCATAGCGCCTTGTTCTGTGATGCTGCGCATGACCTGTTCCCGCTTTTCTTCCAGATTGCGCAATGCCGCCAGACGTTCTGCGAGATGGCGTATCACTTGGTCATCTAATGCGCCTGTCATTTCTTTACGATAACGCGCAATAAATGGTACTGTATTGCCTTCGTCCAAAAGGCGGACGGTTTGTTCTACTTGTTCTTTGCGTATGGAAAATTCCTGTTGTAAGGTCTGTATAATGTCCATATGATTCCTCTTTTCTTTGTGGTTTGCTTTGCCATTGTACCACAAAACAACAGAAAAAGGGAACCATTTCCACAGCATACAAAAACCACGAAACAACAAAATATCCGTTGTTTCGTGGTTTTAGCTTGTCAAAAAATTATATTTCATAATTTTTCAAGCGAGCGGAAGGGCTTGGGAAACGATGTTCAACACGTTTGCTGCGCAAACGCCAGCCATAAATGGCTGTCCGCACTTCTTTGCGGTGTGTCATTTCCCAACTGGAATCCGCAGTCGGAATTTATTTCCGACGAGGAAAAGCCGAAGTTTCAAGGCTTTTAGCCGATGGAATGCCGCACCCCGAAAGAGACGGGGGCAGCGAAGCTGACTTTGCGAAGCAAAGTGCTTGACC
>CALWSU010000071.1 GCA_944384295.1 uncultured Lachnospiraceae bacterium
TTATTGGATTCACCAAAAAATGCGTAACAGACAAAATCTGTTACGCAAAAAAAGTCTAACTTTTGGGGGTCACCTCAAAAAGAGCCGAAATTTCTTTCTCCAAGAAATCTCGGCTCTCTATCTTTCATACGATTTGGAAACGTTTTGTTCCTTTTGACATGCAATATGATATAATTATAATTATACCAGTTCCAGCAGAACTTCCATTGCACCGTCACCTTTACGCATACCCAGTTTTACGATTCTGGTGTAACCACCGTTACGACCAACGTATTTTGGTGCGATTTCATCGAACAGTTTTGCAGCCATATCTACTTTTTTGCTGTTCTTTCTTACTTTTTTACCATCAGCAGGTACTTCTGTAACAGGGTACAGGTAGCTTAACAGCTGACGTCTTGCTGCCAGTCTGGAAGGTTTATCCTTCTTCACTGTTTTCTTAACTTCGTCATAAACAGTTACTTTTTTGCCATTTACAACTTCTTTCACTCTTTTACCGTTTGCATCTTTCTTTGCAACTTTTGCTGTTACTTCAACTTCTTCAAAGTTGTCTTTTTCTTTGATTGCCAGAGTGATCATTTTTTCAGCAATTCTTTTTACTTCTTTTGCTCTTGTTTCTGTTGTTTTGATTTTACCGTGATACAACAGATTTGTTACCTGGTTTCTCAGCAGTGCTTTTCTCTGCGGAGTGGTTTTACCCAGTTTTCTATATCCGGATGCATGCATGATTGAATCCTCCTTGTTTACACCTGCAAAACTGACCCCGACGCCACTGCTCTTCGGGCTTATGTGTGTCGTAATTTCGCAGTACCAATAGTTGTTGATTTGACAGAGTGATATTATTCATCACTTGGGCGTAAAGATAAGCCCAATTCTGCCATTTTATTCAAAACTTCTTCTAAGGACTTGCGTCCCAGATTTCTTACCTTCATCATTTCTTCTTCGGTCTTATTTGCCAAATCTTCCACTGTGTTGATACCAGCACGTTTCAGGCAGTTATAAGAACGTACAGACAGATCCAGTTCTTCGATGCTCATTTCCAGAACTTTTTCTTTCTTACCTTCTTCTTTTTCTACCATGATGGAAGCATCTTTCGCATTATCCGACAGGTCGATGAACAGGTTCAAATGCTCATTCAGAATTTTTGCACCATAGCTTACCGCATCATCGGGCGCAATGGTACCATTTGTCCATACTTCCAATGTCAATTTGTCATAGTCAGTAATCTGACCAACACGCGTATTTTCCACCAAGAAATTCACTCTTGTAACAGGTGTGAAAATACTGTCTACTGGAAGCATGCCGATTGGCTGATCGTCTTTTTTGTTCTTATCTGCACCAATGTAGCCACGACCTTTGTTGATTGTAATCTCCATGTACAGCTTGCTTGCAGAGCCGCCAGACAATGTTGCAATATGGTGATCGGGATTGAGAATTTCAATATCCCCATCTGCTTTTACATCAGAGCCTTTGACTTCGCCTTCGCCTTCCATGTCAATGTACGCAATTTTGGGTTCGTTGCTTTCGCTGGTGTTTTTGATAGCCAAGCCCTTCAAATTCAGTATAATTTCTGTCACATCTTCTTTGACGCCAGGAATCACACTAAATTCATGAAGCACACCATCAATTTTTACGTTGCTGACTGCTGCACCAGGCAAGGAAGAAAGCAAAATTCTTCTCAGGGAATTGCCCAAAGTGGTGCCATAGCCTCTTTCCAGAGGTTCTACAACAAATTTGCCATACGTTCCATCGGGTGACATTTCAGCAATCTCAATGCGAGGTTTCTCAAATTCAAACACTCATTCAAACCTCCCTTTTTTATAATTGATTGCCGCAAGGTTTGCCTTGCGGCGTTATCATAATTGACTTCACTGCACAATCGAATCAAAGATTATTTGGAGTACAGTTCGACGATCAGTGTTTCTTCTACAGGAACGTCGATTTGTGCTCTTGTAGGTTTTGCAACCACAGTACCGCTCAATGCGTCATGGTTTGCTGTCAACCATTCAGGTACCAGTCTGCCGTCTGTTACAGCCAGCACATCTTTGTATCTCTGAATAGTTTTGTATTTTTCTTTTACTTCTACTACGTCGCCAACTTTTACCTGATAAGAAGGAATATCTACAGGTTTGCCGTTTACAGTAACGTGTTTATGACGTACAATCTGTCTTGCTTCTTTTCTTGTTCTGCCGTAGCCCAGACGGAACATAACGTTATCCAAACGCATTTCCAGCAGCATCAGCAGGTTTTCGCCAGGGATACCTTCTTTTTTGGCAATTTTTTCAGCCTGTGCATAGTAACCTCTGAACTGTTTTTCCAATACGCCGTAGATGAATTTTGCTTTTTGTTTTTCTCTCATCTGCAAGCCGTATTCGCTCATTTTTCTGTTTGCTTTTAAGTTCTGTTTTTTGGATTTTTTATCAATACCCAGATAGATGGGATCCAGATTCAAGGATCTGCATCTTTTCAATACTGGTACTCTATCTCTAGCCATTCGTTCGACACCTCCTGAAAATTATACTCTTCTGCGTTTGGGTGGTCTGCAACCATTGTGAGGAACAGGTGTAACGTCTTTGATGAGTGTTACATCCAGACCAGCAGCCTGCAATGCACGGATTGCAGCTTCACGACCACTACCAGGACCTTTTACGAAAACTTCTACTGTTTTCAGACCATAATCAGATGCAGCTTTTGCAGCTGTGTCTGCTGCCATCTGTGCAGCGTAAGGAGTGGATTTTCTGGAGCCTCTGAAGCCCAGCTGACCTGCACTTGCCCAAGACAGTGCATTGCCAACAGCATCAGTAATAGTAACGATTGTATTATTAAAAGTAGACTGGATATGTGCCTGACCACGTTCTACTTTTCTTTTGTCACGGCGTCTGCGAGTTGTTGCCTTTTTCACAGTTTTCTTTGCCATTTCTTCAAACCTCCTTCATGAAATCAATTATTTCTTCTTGTTCGCAACAGTCTTTCTAGGACCTTTTCTTGTTCTTGCGTTTGTTTTTGTTTTCTGACCTCTTACAGGCAGGCCTTTTCTATGGCGAATGCCTCTGTAACAGCCGATTTCAATCAGACGTTTGATGTTCAGAGCGATTTCTCTTCTCAGGTCACCTTCTACGGTCTGTGTTCTGTCGATGACATCACGAATACGAGATACTTCTTCGTCTGTCAAATCTCTTACTCTTGTATCCAGGCTTACACCTGCTTCATTCAAAATACGAACAGCACTAGAATGACCAATGCCATAAACGTATGTCAAACCAATTTCAACGCGTTTTTCTCTTGGTAAGTCTACACCAGCAATACGTGCCATGTATCTGTTGCACCTCCTGTGTTCTACTATCACAATACACTTGAATCTTTTTTTGATTCAGTCAACTTATTATTTATATTTTATAAAATCTTATTTTCGCATAAATAATTGCTGTATGCGTTGGGCATTACAAACGGGACGAACAGCCGTCAGTCTGCCTGCTGCTCCCGCTGTTAACTGTATGCTCCTTCGTCATACCTTGACGGATTTATCAACCGATATGGGAGGACATGTACCCTCCTTTATACCATAATGAAATCATCAGCCCTGTTTTTGTTTATGCTTGGGATTTTCACAAATGACCATTACACGACCTTTTCTTTTAATGATTCTGCATTTTTCGCACATAGGCTTTACAGAGGGTCTTACTTTCATTGTGATCGCTCCTTCCTTATTTCGCTCTCCAAATGATTCTGCCTTTTGTCAGATCATAGGGAGACATTTCCACTAATACTTTGTCACCAGGCAAAATACGGATGAAATTCATACGCAGCTTGCCGGAGATATGCGCCAAAATCTGATGGCCATTTTCCAATTCCACCTGAAACATGGCGTTTGGTAATTTTTCTAGCACGGTTCCTTCTACTTCGATAACGTCATCTTTAGACAAACCCAAGAACCTCCTTAAACTTTGTTTGCGCTTACTTCTCGATATGTCCGGATGGCTTTCGCAATATCTGCGTCCAGCAGATATGCCCCAACGGTTAATCGTTCCGCCAAAGCCGCATCCACATAGCCTGTTGGCTGGACATGGATTTTCTTTTTGCGTTTTGGTTTTTCTAATTTGCGGCGTTTGCCATCTGCCAGATATACATATGCACCTTCTTCATATAGTACAACCAATATATCGCCTTTGTCATGTCCGCTTTTAGAAAATACCATTTGCCCGCTCTGATATTCCATCCTTTTCACCTCGTTACACTTGTGGGATAACGTAAGGATTTTGACTTTACAGCCTCCATCAAAACGGTTATCTGTCTTGTGCGAAGTTTTGCTTCGCAGAAGCCGCATGCGCTGCTCCCCAATGTTACTTTGGTCAAATTATGCATCTAATCCGTTGATGATTGCTTTTGTAATCTCATCAATCGGCATCATGCCATCAACCTCTATCAAAATACCTTTCTCACCATAAAAGCCTACCAGTGGTTCACTCTGTTCGTGGAAAGTCTGAATGCGTTTGCGACCAGCTTCTTCTGTGTCGTCTTTTCTCTGTGTCAATGCTGTGCCACAGACATCGCAGACTCCTTCAACTTTAGAAGGCAGGAACAGTTTGTTGTAGGTTGCGCCACATTTTGGACAAGTTTGTCTTGCTGTCAATCTTTCCAACATCACTTCATCTGGAGCATTGATATATACAACCTTATCCAATTTTACCATTTCTTCCAGTTTTTCCGCCTGTACGACTGTACGAGGGAAACCGTCTAAAATAAATCCATTTTTGCAGTCGTCCTGCTGGATTCTCTCTTTTACAATCGCAATGATCAACTCATCGGAAACCAATCCGCCCGCTGCCATTACAGATTGTGCTTGTTTTCCAAGTTCTGTTCCTTTTGCTACTTCTTCTCTGAGCATATCGCCTGTTGAAATATGCGCGATACCATAATGTTTCACCAATCTTGCTGCCTGAGTGCCTTTCCCTGCCGCAGGCGCGCCAATGAGTACCAATTTCACACGAATCAACCTCTTTTCTGTATAGGCCTTCTCTTTGTCTGCTCTCCCCCACCAACAACCGGCGGGAAATGCATCTGCATTCCCCTGACGGCTGTTTTTATTCGCTCAAAAATCCTTTATAATGACGCATCAGCAACTGGCTTTCCAATGCTTTGACAATATCCAGCGTTACACCAACAACGATGATCAGTGTTGTACCACCGAAACCAACATTGATTTGGAATGCCCATTGTAAAATCACAGGCACCAACGCCAAAATTGCGTAG
Organism: uncultured Lachnospiraceae bacterium; assembly: GCA_944384295.1. GTDB lineage: Bacteria > Bacillota > Clostridia > Lachnospirales > Anaerotignaceae > Anaerotignum. The sequence continues at coordinate 5,248 of CALWSU010000071.1, forward strand.
CAAATTGCGCCTACCAGTGTAATTCTGCTTACCACTCTTGTGATATATGCACTCGTGGGCTGTCCAGGTCTGATACCGGGAATAAAACCACCGTTTTTCTTCATATTCATCGCAATTTCGTTTGGATTGATTACGATGGATGTGTAGAAATAGGTAAAGAAGATAATCAGCAATACATACAGACACGCCCCAATGGGGTGTGTGATGTTCAATACTTCAATCACCTTTGTAAAGATTTCACCCTTATTTTGAATAAAGCCGCCAATCTGCTGCGGGAATTGCAGCAAAGAGATTGCAAAGATGATAGAAATTACACCAGAAGTATTGACTTTGATTGGCATAGTTGTATTTCTTCCGCCCGCCTGTTTGCGACCAACCACTTTTGCAGAATATTGCACAGGCAATCTTCTTTCGCCCTTGTTTACACAAACTACAAACGCCAATACAACCAGCAATATGATGATCATTGCAGCTACTTTTACCGCACCAATGGCACCGGAACCGGATACCATATAGTATAAACTAGCTGCTGCCATGGGCAGACCGGAAACAATGTTGATAAAGATTACCATAGAAGAACCATTACCAATTCCCTTCGCTGTAATCTGTTCCGCCAGCCACATAACAAATGTGGAACCACATACCAAGGTTACCACAGAAGCAATATAGTACAGCATATTTGCTTCTACATACATATTCTGATAGGTATATGTTAACCCAATACCCTGTATGAGTGCAAGTATTACTGTTAAATATCTGCTATAAGATTGTAATTTTTTTCTGCCTTCCGGACCTTCTTTGGAAAGCTGTTCAAATTTGGGTATTGCAATCGTAAGCAACTGCATAATGATGGAAGCGTTGATATACGGTCCAATCCCCATCGCAAAAATTGACCAGCTGGAATTTGCACCACCGGCAATCATGCTATAAAGTGTACCTACGCCCGCGGACTCTCTTGCCGCAACCACGCTTGCAGCGTCAATACCGGGCAGAGCAATTTGTGTACCAATTCTCATGATTGCGAAAATCATCAGAGTGTACAAAATTTTGTTTCTAATTTCTTTCGTCTTCCAAGAGTTAACGAAAATTCTAAACAATTAAATCACCTCTGCTTTTCCGCCGGCTGCTTCAATTTTTTCCTGAGCGGATTTGCTGTAATAATTTACCTTTACGGTCAGCTTTCTTTCCAGATCGCCTTCGCCAAGGATTTTTACACCATCTCTAGGATTGCTGATCAAACCAACGGCTTTCAAAGCATCGATATCTACTACTGCATCATTTTCAAATACGTTTAACATGCTCACGTTAATTGCAATGATTTCCTTGCTGTTTCTGCAAGTGAAACCTCTCTTAGGCAATCTTCTGTACAAAGGCATCTGACCACCTTCAAAGCCGCATTTACCGCCGGAGCCGGAACGCTGACCTTGACCTTTGTGACCTCTGCCTGCTGTTTTACCGTTGCCAGTTGCATGACCTCTGCCTTTTCTCCAGTTCTTTTCTCTGGAGCCTTCTGCAGGTCTTAATTCGCATAAGTTCATTTTGGCACCTCCTAAGAATTAAACTTCTTCAACTTTCACAAGATGGCTAACCTGATGGATCATACCTCTGATTGCCGCATTGTCCTGTTGAATGACACTGCTGTTTGTCTTTCTCAGACCCAGTGCCTGTACTGTTTTTTTATGTTTCGGGATTGCACCGATTGTAGATTTCACCAATGTGATTTTAATTTCAGCCACTGTCAATTCCTCCTTAACCTAAGAGTTCTTCTACAGTAATGCCGCGCAGTTTTGCAACTGCTTCCGGTGTTGTCGCTCTGGACAAACCTTCGATAGTTGCGCTTACTACATTACGTTTGTTGTTGGAACCCAGGGATTTTGTTCTGATGTTACGGATACCTGCCAATTCCAGCACCGCACGTGCAGGACCGCCAGCGATGATACCAGTACCTTCTGCAGCTGGCATCAACAGTACGCTTGCGCTACCGTATGCGCCTGTTACTTCGTGATAAATGCTGTCAACATCGTTTCTGTTTACTTTGATGATGTTTTTCATAGCATCTTCTTTGCCTTTGCGGATTGCATCAGGAATTTCTGCCGCTTTGCCCATACCGCAGCCAACGTGACCGTTGCCGTCGCCAACAACAACCAGTGCGGAGAATCTCATGGTACGACCGCCCTTAACAACCTTTGTAACACGGTTGATGGTTACTACTTTATCTTTCAGATCTAAAGTGCTTGGATCGATTCTTTTCAACTTACTTTCCTCCTTGCCTTAGAATGTCAAACCAGCTTCTCTTGCTGCGTCAGCCAGAGCTTTGATTTTACCGTGATATACGAAACCGCCACGGTCAAATACCACTTCTGTGATACCTTTTTCTACTGCTTTCTTTGCGATTGCAGTACCAACAGCAGCTGCTGCTGCAACGGTATCTGTATGTTCTACTGTGCTTGCAATTTCAGATTCCATAGTGGAAGCTGCTGCCAATGTGTGATGTGCAACGTCATCGATCAGCTGTGCATACATGTGTTTGTTGGAACGGAATACTGCCAGTCTAGGACGCATTGCAGTACCTTTTACATGATTGCGGATTCTGAGATGTCTTTTTTTACGAGCCGCTGCACGAGATGGCTTGTTAATCATAGTATTTTCACTCCGTTTCTTCAAAAATCAGTCACTTTCCGATATAAATCCTTACGCCGCTTTTGCGTAATTATTTCTTACCGGTCTTACCAACTTTACGTCTAATATATTCGTCAGAGTATTTAATACCTTTGCCTTTATAGGGTTCGGGGGGACGTTTTGTTCTGATTTCCGCAGCAAACTGTCCAACTTTTTCTTTGTCAATACCCTTAACAATGATTTTGTTTGTGCCGTCTACGATAGATTCGATACCTTCGGGATCTACCATTTCTACCGGATGAGAATAACCCAGTGTCAGAGTTAATTTTTTACCGGATTTTGCAGCTCTATAACCAACGCCGTTGATTTCCAGAGTTTTTTCATAACCCTGTGTTACACCAACGATCATATTATAAATCAAGGTTCTTGTCAAACCGTGTAAAGCTTTGTTTTTCTTCAGGTCATTTGGTCTTGTTACCACAATCTGACCATCTTCCATTGCGATATGCATGTCAGCGGATAATTTTCTTTCCAGTGTACCTTTAGGACCTTTTACAGTTAGCAGGTTTTCTGCACCGATTTTTACTTCCACACCGGCAGGTACTGCGATAGGCAATTTACCGATTCTTGACATGGTCTGCACCTCCTAATATCTGTCGATTTATCTTATATCTTACCAAACGAAAGCAACAACTTCGCCGCCTACGCCTGCTTTTCTTGCTTCTTTATCTGTCATCAGGCCATTGCTTGTAGAGATGATAGCAATACCCAGACCACCCAGTACTTTAGGCAGTTCGTCTTTGCCTGCGAAAACTCTCAAACCAGGTTTGGAGATTCTTTTCAGACCTGTGATAACTTTTTCATTTTTATCTGCACCATATTTCAGGCTGATGCGCAGTGTGGATTTGATGCCATCTTCGATGACTTCATAACCCTTTACATAACCTTCTTTTGTTAAAATGTCCGCAATTGCTTTCTTCATCTTGGAAGAAGGAACATCTACTGTATCGTGTTTCGCAATATTACCATTTCTGATTCTTGTGAGCATATCTGCGATAGGGTCGCTCATGGACATTGTAAATTCCTCCTTTCGTTCTTACCAGCTTGCTTTCTTTACGCCGGGAATCTGACCTTTGTATGCCAATTCACGGAAGCAAATACGGCAAATTCCATATTTTTTCAGCACAGCGTGGGGTCTGCCGCACACTCTGCAACGTGTGTAAGCTCTTGTAGAGAATTTAGGTTTTCTCTGCTGCTTTACAACCATAGATGTTTTAGCCATTTTTGTCCCTCCCTTTTTTATTTAGCGAATGGCATACCGAACAATCTCAGTAATTCTCTTGCTTCTTCATCTGTTTTTGCTGTTGTAACAAAAACAATATCCATACCTCTGATTTTATCTACTTTATCGTATTCGATTTCAGGGAAGATCAGCTGTTCTTTAATCCCCATTGTGTAGTTCCCTCTGCCGTCAAAGCTGTTTGCTTTTACGCCACGGAAGTCACGTACACGAGGCAGTGCAATGTTGATCAGTCTGTCTGCGAATTCGTACATTCTGTCGCCTCTCAAGGTAACTTTGCAGCCGATATTCATACCTTCACGCAGTTTGAAGTTTGCGACAGATTTTTTTGCTTTTGTTACCAGTGGTTTCTGACCGGAAATGGTTGCCATATCCTTTACAGCGCCATCCAGAACTTTTGCATTTTCTCTTGCTTCGCCAACACCCATGTTGATGATGATTTTTTCAATTTTGGGTACAGCCAAATTATTTTTATAGGAAAATTTCTTTGTCATTTCAGGAATGATTTCTTGATTGTAGAAATCTCTTAATCTGCTCATTGTTTACCTCCTTTCACAGGGATTAGTCGATTACTTCACCTGTTTTTTTCGCTACTCTAACTTTTTTGCCGTCTTTGATCATAGAACCCAGACGTACTGCTTTGCCATTGTGCAGATACATTACGTTGGAAGCGTGAATGGAACCTTCCTTTTTCACGATACCACCCTGCTGATTCTGCATGGAGGGTTTTGTGTGTTTGGAAATCATGTTAACGCCTTCCACGATGACACGGTTATTTTTTCTATCTACATGAAGGATTTTACCTTCTTTGCCTTTATCTTTCCCAGCGATAACAACAACTTTGTCGCCAGTTTTCAATTTCATATTCGCCACCTAGCACACCTCCTTATAATACTTCTGGTGCCAGAGAAAGAATCTTCATAAACTGTTTCTCTCTCAGCTCTCTTGCAACGGGTCCGAAGATACGAGTACCTCTAGGGTTTTTGTCTTCTTTGATGATTACCGCTGCGTTTTCGTCGAATTTGATATAGCTGCCGTCTGCTCTGCCAACGGGATGCACGGTTCTAACAACAACTGCTTTTACTACGTCACCTTTTTTAACAACACCGCCGGGTGTTGCATCTTTAACCGCTGCTACGATGATATCGCCAACGCCTGCATATCTTCTGGTGGAACCACCCAGTACTCTAATGCAAAGGAGTTCTTTTGCTCCTGAATTGTCTGCTACTTTTAATCTGGTTTCTTGCTGAACCATCTAAATTCCTCCTCTCTAAAGGATTATTTTGCTTTTTCGATGATGCTTACAAGTCTCCATCTCTTATCTTTAGACAGAGGTCTTGTTTCCATAACCTTTACGCGGTCGCCGATACCACATTCGTTATTTTCGTCATGTGCTTTCAGCTTGTATGTTCTGTTTACGATTTTACCATACAAAGGGTGTTTTACTTTATCTTCCACAGCAACAACGATAGTTTTGTCCATTTTGTCGCTGACTACTTTACCGATTCTGGTTTTACGAAGATTTCTTTCTTCCACGTTGTGTGCCTCCTTTCGCTAAACCGTCTGAATTATTCTGCTGTTCTTGCTTTCTGTGTCATAACTGTCTGGATTCTTGCGATGTTCTTGCGAACTTCCTTGATTCTTGCTGTGTTATCCAACTGATTGGTTGCATTCTGGAATCTCAGGTTGAACAATTCTTTCTTAGCGGAAACAAGGTCCTTCTGTAATTCATCTGCAGTTTTACCCATCAATTCATTTACGTAACCTTTTGTTTTCACTGATGATCACCTGCCATTTCTGCTGCTTCTGCCTTGGAAACGATTTTGCATTTGATTGGCAGTTTGTGGATTGCCAGTCTCAATGCTTCTCTTGCTGTTTCTTCTGCTACGCCGCCGATTTCAAACATTACTCTGCCGGGTTTTACTACTGCTACCCAATATTCGGGTGCGCCTTTACCGGAACCCATACGAGTACCGATAGGTTTTGCGGAAACGGGTTTGTCAGGGAAAATCTTGATCCAAACATCACCGCCACGTTTGATATGTCTTGTCATCGCTACACGCGCTGCTTCAATCTGATTGGAAGTAATCCAAGTAGGTTCCATAGCCATGATACCGAAATCGCCGTAAGTAACTTTGTTACCTCTGTAAGCGCGACCTTTCATGGAGCCTCTCTGTTGTTTACGATGTTTTACTCTTTTCGGCATTAACATAATTACTTAGCGCCTCCTTCCTTTTTTGCTGCTTTTACAGGAAGTACCTCACCTTTGTATACCCAAACTTTTACGCCCAGTTTGCCGTATGTGGTGTCTGCTTCTGCAAAACCATAGTCGATGTCTGCACGCAGTGTCTGAAGAGGAATCGTACCTTCATGATAGCTTTCTGTACGTGCGATATCTGCGCCGCCCAAACGACCGCTAACTGCTGTTTTGATACCTTTTGCACCAAATTTCATGGTTCTGCTCATAGCCTGTTTCATTGCACGACGGAATGTTACACGGTTTTCCAGCTGTAATGCAATGTTTTCTGCAACCAACTGTGCATCTGTTTCAGGTCTTTTGATTTCTTCGATGTTTACGAATACTTTCTGAGCGGTCATTTTCTGAATCTGACCTTTCAGTTCTTCGATTGCCTGACCGTTTTTACCAATTACGATACCAGGTTTTGCTGTATATACACTAATCTTTACGCGACCAGCGGTTCTTTCGATACCGATTTTGGAAACGCCTGCTGCGTAGAGTTTCTTTTTGATGAATTTTCTGATTTTAACGTCTTCTACCAGGTAATCAGCAAAGTCTTTTTCAGCATACCATTTGGTATCCCAGTCTTTGATGATACCTACTCTTAATCCATGCGGATTTACCTTCTGTCCCATTGTATACCTCCTTATCTCTCATTGAGAATGATGGAAATGTGGCAAGATCTTTTCAAAATGCGGTAAGCTCTGCCCTGTGCTCTGGGGCGGATTCTCTTCATTGTAGGTCCCTGATTTGCGCTTACCTCTTCTACATACAGTTTGCTCACGTCCATACCCAAGTTGTTTTCTGCGTTTGCCACTGCGGATTTCAAAACTTTCGCAATGATTTCAGAAGCGTATCTTGGAGAATAATTCAACAGCGCTGCTGCTGTCACAACGTCTTTGCCTTTGATCTGATCCAAAACGATTTTTGCTTTCGGAGCAGGAATACCAACGTATTTTGCAGTAGCGTGGGGTCTTTTTTCCTGATTTGCGATATTTCTTTCTTTCTTAATTTGGCTTCTATGACCTTTTGCCATGAACGAAACCTCCTTTCCAAACAAAATGATTAGCGAACTCTGGATTTCTTTTCTGCGTCTTTGCCATGACCTCTGTAAGTTCTTGTCAATGCGAACTCACCCAGTTTGTGGCCTACCATGTCTTCTGTGATATATACAGGAACATGTCTTCTGCCGTCGTATACCGCGATAGTATGACCGATCATATCGGGGTAGATTGTAGAACGGCGAGACCATGTTTTGATTACGTTCTTTTCGCCTGCTGCGTTCATTGCATCAATTTTCTTCAGCAGATGATCGTCAGCGAAAGGTCCCTTTTTCAGTGATCTGCTCATGATTTCATCCTCCTTGTTTCATGCTCTGCGCTCATGCGGCGCATCGGAATTCATTAGCCGTTTCTACGACGAATGATATATTTATTGGAAGCTTTGTGTTTATCTCTTGTCTTATAGCCCATTGCAGGTTTGCCCCAAGGTGTCATAGGTGATGGACGACCGATAGGTGCTCTACCTTCACCACCGCCGTGAGGGTGATCGTTAGGGTTCATTACGGAACCTCTTACTGTAGGTCTGATACCCATGTGACGTTTTCTACCAGCTTTACCGATGTGTATCAGTTCGTGGTCGATGTTACCAACCTGACCGATAGTAGCTCTGCATTCGATAGGCAGTAATCTCATTTCGCCAGAAGGCAGTTTTACAGTTGCATATTTACCTTCTTTTGCCATCAGCTGTGCTACGTTACCAGCGGAACGAACCAACTGACCGCCTTTACCAGGTTTCATTTCGATGTTGTGAATGTTTGCACCAACAGGGATTTTGCTCATAGGCAGTGTGTTACCCAGTTTTACTTCGGCTTCAGGACCGTTCATAACGTGGTCGCCAACTTTCAAGCCAACAGGTGCCAAAATATAGGATTTTTCGCCGTCTGCGTAAACAATCAGCGCGATATTTGCTGTTCTGTTTGGATCGTATTCGATTGCTTTTACTGTAGCAGGAATACCATCTTTGATACGTTTGAAATCAACCATTCTGTATTTGATTGCAGCGCCGCCGCCTTTGTGACGTACTGTAATTTTACCTTGGTTGTTTCTACCGGAGTTTTTCTTCAGGTGTACCACCAGAGATTTCTCGGGTGTGGATTTTGTAATTTCATCAAATGCGGACACTGTCATGTGTCTTCTGGACGGTGTATATGGCTTATATCTTTTAATTGCCATTTCTTCCACTCCTTTCGATAAGTGTTTATCTGTCTACACGTTTCCGTGTGTTTTGCGTTTTGGTGACTTCCAAGGCAATTACATACCCTGGAAGATTTCGATGTCTTTGCTTTCTGCTGCCAGTTTTACAACTGCTTTTTTGAATTTTTTGGTTTTGCCAAAGATATAACCTCTTCTTTTGGGTTTGCCGCTGTAGTTCATTGTGTTAACAGCGTCTACCTTTGCGCCTTCGAACATTTTTTCTACTGCATCTTTGATCTGTGCTTTTGTTGCTTCAGGATGCACCAAGAATGTGTATTTTTTATCTTCCAGAACAGCCATACTGTTTTCTGTGATTACAGGTTTCAAGATTACGTCATAATATTTCAAATCTGCCATTATGCGTACACCTCCTCGATTTTTGCAACCGCGTCTTTTGTTACAACCAGAGTATTGTACTTCAGCAGGTCATATACATTGATTGTGTTTACGGAAGCTGTTTTTACATCAGGGATGTTTCTTGCAGACAGCATTACGTTTGTGTTTGCGCCGTCCATTACGATCAGTGCTTTGCCACAGTTGATGTTTGCCAGCACTTTTGCCATCTCTTTTGTTTTTACTTCTGTCAGATTCAATTCGTCTAATACGATGATTTTGCCTTCTGCTACTTTTGTAGACAATGCGGACTGTAAAGCCAGTCTTTTTACCTTCTTATTCAGTTTGAAGGAATAATCTCTTGGCTTTGGAGCGAATACTACGCCACCGCCTACCCATTGAGGAGAACGGATGGAACCCTGTCTTGCTCTACCTGTGCCTTTTTGTCTCCAAGGCTTTCTGCCACCCCCACGTACTTCTGCACGTGTTTTTGTGCTCTGTGTGCCCTGTCTCTGGTTTGCCAGATACTGCACAACTGCCAAATGCATTACGTGTTCATTTGCTTCTATACCGAAAATAGCGTCGTTCAGTTCGATAGAACCTACCTGTTCGCCATTCATGTTCATTACTGCAACATTTGCCATGTTAGTTTCCTCCTTTCGTAAAGTTTATTAAGCCTTTACGCTGTCTTTGATTACCAGAACAGAACCCTTAGGACCAGGAACTGCGCCTTTGATCAGCAGCAGGTTCTTTTCTGCATCTGCGCGAACGATTTCCAAGTTCTGGATAGTTACTTTCACGCTACCCATGTGACCAGGCATCTTTTTACCTTTTTTCACGCGGCTGGGTGTTGCGGAAGAACCCATAGAACCTACAACTCTGTGAGATTTGGAACCATGACCCATGGGACCTCTCTGCGCATTATATCTCTTGATTGTGCTCTGGTAGCCTTTCCCTTTGGAAGTACCTGTTGCATCTACTTTATCGCCTGCTGCGAAGATGTCTGCTTTGATTTCTGCGCCAACTTCATAAGCTGCGATGTCATCCAATCTGAATTCTTTCAGATATTTTCTTGCGCTTACGCCTGCTTTGTCAAAGTGACCTTTTGCAGGTTTTGTTACGTGTTTTGCTTTTGCATCCTTGAAACCAACCTGAATTGCTTCATAGCCGTCGTTTTCCATTGTTTTTTTCTGGATCACTACGCAGGGGCCTGCTTCAAGAACGGTTACCGGTACCAGTGTGCCGTTTTCTGCGAAAACCTGTGTCATACCGATTTTCTTAGCCATAATAGCCTTTTTCATGTAGTTGCACCTCCTAAATTTTCTACAGCGGATTGCTCCTACTCCTTTTTCTTTGTTTCGGAGTAATCATACTAGATTATATAAGAGTCTGCATGATTGCCGTTTCTTATATAAACCAGTGTTTTGGATTGTTGTTTTATTTGAAATCAGCGGTCGTTGCTTCCCGGCTGTGATTTCCTCGAGATTTCTTAGATTTCTTATTTCATTACTTTCAATGTAATGTCTACACCTGCGGGCAGGTCCAGACGGCTCAGAGCGTCTGCTGTTTTTGCAGTAGGGCTCAGAATATCAATCAATCTCTTGTGTGTTCTCATTTCAAACTGTTCTCTGGAGTCTTTGTATTTGTGTGTTGCTCTGATGATAGTCACAACTTCCTTCTTTGTTGGCAGAGGAATTGGACCACTGATCTGTGCTCCTGTTTTCTTTGCTGTGTCAATGATCTGCGCTGCAGACTGATCGATCAACTTATGATCATATGCTTTGAGACTGATTCTGATTTTTGGGTTAGCCATAAAAAAAGTCCCCTCCTTATTCGTACTTTTCGTTTCAGCACGACAAGTGGCGACTGCACAACTTATCCGGGTGTATCTTGCAACGTCAGACACGCATAGCTATCCTGTCGAGATAACCATTCCCTAAATATTCAGTACAGTGACCTTGTCGCCCGGTTTCTTGAACTGGACATCGCTCCTCGGAAACACCCAACAGCCGCTCATTTCGACTGTGGCAACCTTCCGTATCAACACTCTATGTCACAACACAAACTAGTATACACGACAAAGCTGTATTTGGCAAGTATTTTTTGCAATTTTTTTACCGTTTTTTCTCTGAAAATTAACAAAAAACAAACTTTCATTTTTGAAGATTCCTGTACAAACTATATAAGAGTAAGCGTACGCAAACTATATTTCACCTTGTTTTTTGTCACTATTGCATTATTTTACATGGTGCTTTTCTATGTTTATGCACGCAGAAGCAAGGAGCTGTGGACATCTGTTTTTTGTTTGCCACTATCTTTTTTTAGTATAGCCACATTTCTTTTATTTCAAACTGATTTTGTGTTTCTACTATAATAATATATTTCTATACTCTATAGCAATATATAATATCTTCCAACCAAACAAAAAAAGATGCAACCCTTTTGATTGAGTTACATCTTTTCGCTTCTATTTCTTTTTTGTTTGTTACATCTTAATTCTTAAAGCTATGAATTGGTGCAGGGATTCTGCCGCCTCTTGCAATAAAGTCTTCACAGCTATATGGATTGACTGCCATAATAGGTGCATATCCTAACAAACCGCCAAACTCTACGGATTCGCCTACGCCTCTACCAATCACAGGAATCAAACGAACCGCTGTTGTTTTGTTGTTTACCATACCAATGGCTGCCTCGTCTGCAATGATACCAGACAATGTTGCTGGTGTTGTGTCGCCTGGTACTGCAATCATGTCCAGACCAACAGAGCAAACGCAAGTCATCGCTTCCAATTTTTCCAATGTCAATGCGCCTTTTTCTGCTGCTTCAATCATACCATGGTCTTCGCTAACCGGAATAAATGCACCGCTCAAACCACCTACGTAAGAAGATGCCATGACACCGCCTTTTTTGACATTATCATTCAGCAATGCCAATGCAGCGGTTGTACCAGGTGCGCCAGGTTCAGCCAGCCCCATTTCTTGGAAAATTTCTGCAATACTGTCACCCACTGCTGGAGTTGGTGCCAAAGACAAGTCAATGATACCAAATGGCACATTCAGACGTTTGGAGGCTTCTCTTGCAATCATCTGCCCCACACGTGTGATTTTGAATGCCGTACGTTTTACGGTTTCGCATAATGTTTCAAAATCTGCGCCTCTTACCTGTTCCAAAGCTTTTTTCACAACACCAGGACCGCTTACGCCGACATTAATCGCGCAATCTGCTTCCCCGACACCATGGAATGCGCCTGCCATAAATGGATTATCTTCTACCGCATTACAGAATACAACCAGTTTTGCACAACCGATACATTCTTTATCTTTTGTCAGTTCTGCGGTTTTATGAATGATTTCCCCCATTTCTTTTACAGCGTCCATATTGATACCATTGCGAGAAGTACCAATATTGACAGAGGAACAAACAAAATCTGTCACTTTCATTGCTTCTGGAATGGAAGCAATCAACTTTCTGTCACTTTCTGTATATCCCTTATGTACCAAAGCGGAGAATCCACCAATAAAGTTGACGCCAACTGCTTTGGCTGCCTTGTCCAATGTCTGCGCAATGCTGACATAAGAATCTGTTTTACAACCTGCTGCCGCAATGGCGATTGGTGTTACAGAGATACGTTTATTGACTACCGGCACGCCATATTCTTTTGCCAGTTCGTCCCCTACTTTCACCAAATCTTTGGCATAGGTTGTAATTTTGTTATAAACCTTTTCGTTAAATTTATCAATATCTGCATCTGCACAATCCAGCAAACTAATCCCCATGGTAATGGTTCTGACGTCCAGATTGGCATCATCAATCATTTGATTGGTTTCCAGAATTTCATTTCTTGTAATCATTTCTTTTAGACCTCCCATCAAATACGATGCATAGCATCAAAAATTTCTGTATGCTGCATTTTGATTTTCAGTCCCATTTCTTCGCCAATTCCTGCCAAACGCTCTACCGCATCATCAAATGGACATGTCATAGCGGTAATATCTACCACCATTACCATATCAAAGTATCCACCCACAATGGTTTGAGAAATATCCAATATATTCACATTGGATTCACATAAAAAGGTACATACTTTGGCGATGATACCCACTTTGTCCTGACCCAATACCGTAATGACTGCTTTTTTCATTGTTTTGACCTCCTTGAATCTGTTTCCGATTTCTTGTTGTTTTCTGCGGCATCGTCCATTCTGGCAAAATGGCAATCTGCGCTTGCAAAAAAGCCAAAAAACGAAATATCACAAACATAAATTTACTTTCCATACTTCCTGCTTATATTTGTCAAATTTTCGTTTTATGAAAACATTCTAATACTGCTTATACAAAAAGTCCAGTATTATTTTGTACTGCCACTGAACGAAATAACAGTATATCCTGGATGTCATAGATACTGCCAAAACCCATATTGATTTATCAGTTATTTTTACATCAATGGTGCTAAAATCCGCAGCGCTTTGCCCATGATTTTCTGGAAAATCGGCATCATATGGTATGTTTTGATTGTAATTTGTTCACATTTTTCTAATGTCGTTTGGAAATCAGCTTCTATTTCTTGTATCATAGGTAAATCAAATAAAAATGCACCACATTCAAAATGTAAATATAAACTACGATAATCCAAATTGATGGTACCTACCACAGCAGTATTTGCATCGCTGCAAAATACTTTTGCATGTACAAAGCCTGGTGTATATTCATATATTTTTACGCCTGCTTTCAACAATTGCGGGTAATGGCTTCTCGCCAATGCAAATGGCATTTTTTTATCTGGAATATGTGGTAGAATCAATTTGACATCTACCCCTCTTTTTGCCGCATAGGTTAAAGCGGTCACCATTTCATTATCTAGTATCAAATAAGGTGTCATAATATGTACATAATCTACCGCGCGATTGATAATATCCATATACACAGTTTCTCCGACTTGCTCCTGATCAAAAGGGCTGTCTGCAAAAGGCATAACAAATCCACCTTGTGTATTTTGCGTGTTTTGCGTGTTATCATTTTGTTTTGGCAACAAATATTTTTGATATTGTTCCTCTCGTCTTTCCGTAACATTCCACATCTGCAAAAACATCTGTGTCAAGCCTTCCACAGCATCTCCTTTGAGCATCAATGCCGTATCTTTCCAATGTCCGAATGGCGCCCTACGGTTAATATATTCATCGCCAATATTAACGCCGCCAGTAAAGCCAACCTTACCATCTATCACCAATATTTTCCTATGGTCACGATTGTTGTAATGTGTAGAGAGGAAGGGACGCAAAGGAGAAAACATTTTGCATTGTATGCCTTTTTCTTCCATTTCTTCTGGATAGCGATATGGCAGATAATGAAATGCACAAGTACCGTCATACATCAATCGCACCTCAACGCCTTCAGATACTTTGCGTTCCAATATTTTCAAGATTTCATCCCACATATAGCTTTTTTCGATAATGAAATATTCTAAAAATATAAACTTCTCTGCTTTCTCCAATTCTGTCAGCATGGCTGCAAATTTATCCTCACCTAATGGAAAATATGTGACATCTGTATTTTGATAAATTTGATAATTTCCAAATTTCCGTACATAATCGCTTAACCTTGCGGTTGCTTTGCTGCGTACTTCCAAGGCTTCACGCACCTCTGCATTTTGTGATACATACTGTTTTGTTTGCTGGTACATATGCTCTAATCGTTTTTCCAAAATTCTTTGTCCAGGATGGGTTTTAACATACAAATACAGCAATCCACCAATCACAGGAGAAAACATCAATAACATGACCCAAGAAAGTTTAATGGTAGGGTTATTGGGTTGATTGATAATCCAAAGCGACACAACCAAACCAATCAGTAAATGACCACCAAAGAAATAAGGTACAACACGATTGAAGTAATCAATCACCCAACCCAACAATCCCACTTGTACCAATATAGGAATCATAATGACGCTTGTTCTGCCGAACAAAACATGCAAAAGTCCTTTCTTTCCTTTTTGTACCATTGGCTTTTCTTGCAAACTCATATTTAAGCCTCTCCCTCCAGCTTCTTTCGTATCTCTTGCATACGACAATCCATCGCAGAAATCACATCTGCACATTCTTTCAACTCTGCTACAATTTCTTCGGAATGAGGAATATCTTTTTTATATTTGACTTTATGTTCCAGACTTGCCCAAAAATCCATGGCAATGGTACGAAATTGTACTTCCACTTTCATATGTCTTTTTCCAGTTGATAAAAAGATTGGAATATCTAATATCATATGTAAACTACGGTATCCATTTGGTTTTGGATTGCGGATATAATCTTTTGTTTCCAATAAAATAATATCATCTTGCTGTACCAACAATTCCGCAATCGTATAAATATCATCACAAAATGAACATATCACGCGAATTCCTGCAATATCCGCAAGATTTTCCTCCATACTTGTTACTGTCAGCGGCAAATTTTTGCGGCGCAATTTATTGACAATACTTTCAGGTTCTTTGATTCTGGATTTGATGGATTCAAACGGATTGCGCTGATACTTCATTGCAAATTCTTCATTCAATACATGCAATTTTGTTTCCACTTCATGCAATGCACATTTATACTCCATCATCAGTTCCAAAAATGGTCTGACACGACGCAATACATATTCTGGGTGTTCTGTCTGCATAATTTCATCAAAATTACGGTCTAAAATTTTTTCTATGCTATCTTGCTTTTGTTCCATGGTATAACCTCTCCTTTTCTTGCAAGTATAACATAACAAATTCGTGTAGAAAAGACAAAAACCGCGCTTTTTCGGTGTTTTGCAAATCCTAATAGATTTTTTCATAAATTCTAAAAATCTTCGTTCAAAAGTAATGCTCAAGATAATCACTAGTTACTAGCGGATATTAGCGGATACTACCAAATGAAATCAAAAAAAGGTATGAAACCCCTTAGAAATAAGAGATTTCATACCCTTCTTGTTTTATTGTTCTATTGTTTTATTTGATATTCAGAAAATGATTCTAATATCAACACAACAAAGTTATATTTTCAATTAGTTTGTAACTTTGTTTGCTTTGTATTTTCTGATAGCATCAGCCAGTTTAGGCAGGATAACTTTTACGTCACCTACGATACCCAGGTCGGATACTTCAAAGATAGGTGCTGTATCGTTTTTGTTGATGGAGATAACCAGTTCGGAACCTTCCATACCTGCTACATGCTGGATTGCACCAGAGATACCGCATGCCATGTACAGGTCAGGACGTACTGTTTTACCTGTCTGACCAACCTGACGATCTTTTTCGATCCAGCCAGCGTCTACACATGCTCTGGAAGAACCAACTTCAGCGCCCAGAGCGTCTGCAACGTCACGAATCATATCGAAGCCTTGTGCGCTACCGATACCACGACCGCCGGAAACGATCAGTTTTGCTTCTGTCAGGTCAACAGATTTCTTGTCAGCTTTTACAACTTCCAAGATTTCTACGTTCATATCAGCTTCTGTGAAATCAACGTTGAATTTGATCAGTTCGCCTTTTCTGCTTTCGTCTTTGTCGATTCTCTTCATAACGCCAGGACGTACTGTAGCCATCTGAGGTTTTGTTCTAGGGCACATCAGAGTAGCCATGATGTTACCACCGAATGCAGGACGTGTCATCAACAGAGCTCTTGTAGGATCTTCGCAACCCATGGAAGCTTCTTTGTCGAATTCTTCCTGTGTTTTTGCCATTCTCAGACCTGTTGTATCAGCAACCAGACCTGTTCTTACACGGCTTGCTACACGAGGAGCAACGTCACGACCGATGGAAGAAGCACCGAAGAGCATGATTTCAGGATCATATTCTTTGATGATAGCTGTAACAGCTTTTGTGTAAGGTTCTGTTACATATTCTTTCAAATAAGGGTGGTCAACCAGAACTACTTTGTCTGCACCATAGTGGAACAGTTTGTCAACTTCGCCTTCGATATCGCTGCCCAGCAGAACTGCAACAACGTCATCTTTCAAATCTGCTTTCAGTCTTGTAGCTTCGCCGATCAGTTCCAGACCTACGTTCTGAACTTTACCGCTTCTTTGTTCAACTACTACATAAATACCTTTACTCATTGTAGGGTTTCCTCCTTATATTCCAAATTTTCGTCTTAGCTTCTTTGTCAGTGGAAAAAAGATTTTTTTCCTTGCCGCTTTTATGCCGCAATGCTTAAGCCGTTATCAGATGATGAATTTTTCTTCCAGCTTGTCAACGATTGCTTTAACAGCTTCGTCTGCGGACAGATCTTTCAGGATTGTACCAGCGCCTTTTACTTCTTTTGTGAAGGACTGATATACGTTTGTAGGGGAACCCTTCAAGCCGATCATATCCAGTTCAAGGTCATCTTTCAGATCTTCAAAGCCCAGAATCTTGATTTCTTTTTCATAAGCTTCTACGATACCTCTTACGGACATGTATCTAGGTGTTGCCAGTTCAGCGATAGCTGTCAGCAGGCAAGGAGTTTTGATTTTGATGATGTGGTAACCATCTTCAAACTGTCTTTTTACAACTACATAATCTTCTGTAGCTTCTTTTACTTCTTCCACATAGGAAACCTGAGGAACATGCAGTTTTTCAGCGATCTGAGGACCAACCTGAGCTGTGTCACCGTCGATTGCCTGACGACCTGTGATGATCAGGTCATAGCCGATTTTCTTCAGAGCTGCAGCCAGGATACCGGATGTAGCGTATGTATCGGAACCACCAAATTCTCTGCCGCTTACCAGGATTGCTTCGTCACAACCCATAGCCAGAGCTTCTCTCAGAGCAACATCAGCCTGAGGAGGACCCATGGATACAACTGTAACAGTGCCGCCCAGCTGTTCTCTTAATGTCAGAGCAGCTTCGATACCTGTTTTGTCGTCGTGGTTGATGATAGAGGGAACACCATCACGGATCAGAGTGCCTGTTTTGGGATCGATTTTTACTTCAACTGTATCTGGTACTTGTTTAATGCATACAACGATTTTCATTATAGTTCTCCTTCCAAAATATTAGTAATTTAGCTTCGTCATCTAAATTGAAGAATGTCTACGGATCAAACCTTCATGGAGCCGGAGATGATCATCTTCATAGCTTCAGAAGTACCTTCGTAGATTTCTGTGATTTTGGCGTCACGCATAGCTCTTTCTACGGGGTATTCACGGCAGTAACCATAACCACCGAACAGCTGTACGCAAACTCTTGTTACTTCGTTTGCTGTTTCGGAAGCGAACAATTTGCACATTGCAGCCAAAGGTGCATAGTTGTCATGATTGTCTTTTGCTGTTGCAGCTCTCCATACCATCAGTCTAGCTGCGTCTACCTTTGTCTGGCATTCAGCAAGTTTGAACTGTGTGTTCTGATATTTGCCGATGGGTTTGCCACCCTGTTTTCTTTCTTTTACATATTTCAGAGCTTCGTCGATAGCACCCTGTGCGATACCAACAGACTGTGCACCGATACCGATACGACCGCCGCCCAGAGCTGTCATAGCGATTTTGTAGCCCTGACCTTCTTTACCCAGCAGATTTTCTTTGGGTACTTTTACGTTTTCATAAACAACTTCACAGTTGGAAGCTGCTCTGATACCCATACGTTCGATGTTAGGACCAACTGTCAGACCTTCGGAATCTCTTTCTACGATGAAAGCGGACATACCTTTAGGACCTTTGGATTTATCTGTCAATGCGAATACGATGAATGTATCAGCAAAGCCGGAGTTTGTTGTAAAGATCTTTGTACCATTCAGAATGTAGTAGTCGCCTTCCAGTCTTGCTTCTGTACGTACACCAGCAGCGTCTGTACCAGCGCCGGGTTCTGTCAAACCAAAGCAACCGATTTTGGAACCGTCTACCAGAGGTCTCAGATATTTCTGTTTCTGTTCTTCTGTACCAAATTCGTTGATGCAAGGGCAGCAAAGAGAGGTATGTACGGACAGTGTGATACCTGTGGAAGCATCTACTTTGGACATTTCTTCCATACACAGTGTATATGTCAGAACGTCTGCACCCTGACCGCCATATTCTCTGGAGTAAGGAATACCGAATGCACCGATCTTCTGCAATTTCTGCAGCAGTTCAGCAGAGTATTCTTCTGCTTCGTCCATATCCTTAGCGATAGGTTTAATTTCTGTTTCAGCAAATTTTCTGAACAACTCTTGCTGAAGCATCTGAGTTTTTGTCAATTTGAAATCCATTGAATATTCCTCCTATTTTTGAATAAATTTTAAAACAACCAAACAGGCAATCGATTGTTTTAACTATACAACTACATCCGACGCTACCGTCCCGAAGTGCCGCCTGCTTTTTCTGCACCACAACAGAAAAGCATTTGTACGCTTCTACATGAACTATACCATTTTTGTCTAAAAATTGTCAACATTTTTGTCGATAAATATTAGATAAAAAACGGCATGCATTTATGGTAATACCGACAGTGCTTCCCCATCGGTTTCCATAAAAAAACCAACAAAAAAACAGTAGCTTTTCCGACGTGCTTTCTTCGCCTTTTTGCCCAAAATCTCTTTTTGTTGCCTTCTGAAATCCCTGCTGCCGCATTTGGTTCTATTGCTTTTGTGGATAGGAAGTATTACAAAAAGATATGTTTGTTTTCCGATACTTTGTATGCGAAATATACTGTCGAAAAAATAACACACTTTCCTCTTTTTTTGTGTGTTGCTGTCCCTTTGTCCTGTCTATACTTTACACCATTGTCTTTTCTGTGTCAATATCCCAAGTGCTGGTATGTATTTGCAGTTTCTTTTTTTGTCAGACAAGTTTTGTGTAATTTTTCTATATTTCTGCTATTTTCTCGTATCTTTGCGTCATTTGATGTCGTTTTTCTCTGAAAAAGAAGCCGCTGCTGCCATATTTTCTTTGCTCATGCAGTATGAAGGCTGTATTTTCTCACTTTTTATTTTTATGAAAATTGACAATAACATGCCTTACAAGATACAAAAAAGATGCTGACTTTTGTCAGCATCTTTTATATGATTATCTTTCGATAGATACTTCTGTTTCGTTTGAAATTATTCGATAATTTCTACTACGGAACCAGCACCAACTGTTCTACCACCTTCACGGATAGCGAAACGCAGACCTTGGTCCATAGCTACAGGTGTAATCAGTTCGATTGTCATTTCAACGTTGTCACCAGGCATGCACATTTCTGTACCTTCAGGCAGAGAGATAACGCCTGTAACGTCTGTTGTTCTGAAGTAGAACTGAGGTCTGTAGTTGTTGAAGAAAGGAGTATGACGACCACCTTCTTCTTTGCTCAGAACGTAAACCTGAGCTTTGAATTTTGTGTGAGGTGTGATGGAACCGGGTTTAGCCAATACTTGACCTCTTTCGATTTCATCTCTCTGTACACCACGCAGCAGAACACCGATGTTGTCACCAGCTTCAGCCTGATCCAGCAGTTTTCTGAACATTTCTACGCCAGTTACAACTACTTTTCTGATTTCTTCTGTCAGACCAACGATTTCAACTTCGTCCTGTACTTTAACAACGCCTCTTTCTACTCTACCTGTAGCAACTGTACCACGACCTGTGATAGAGAATACGTCTTCGACAGGCATCAAGAAAGGTTTTTCTGTGTCACGTTCAGGTTCAGGAATGTAAGCTTCGATTTCGTTGAACAGTTCCAGAATCTTGTCGCCCCATTCGCTGGAAGGATCCTGCAGAGCCTGGAATGCGGAACCTCTGATGATAGGAATATCATCACCAGGGAATTCATATTCGTTCAGCAGTTCTCTGATTTCCATTTCTACCAGATCCAGCAGTTCTTCGTCTTCAACCATGTCGCATTTGTTCATGAATACAACAATGTAAGGAACGCCTACCTGACGGGACAGCAGAATGTGTTCTCTTGTCTGAGCCATAGGACCATCTGTAGCAGCTACTACCAGGATAGCGCCGTCCATCTGAGCAGCACCTGTGATCATGTTTTTAACATAGTCAGCGTGTCCTGGGCAGTCAACGTGTGCATAGTGTCTGGTTGGTGTTTCATATTCAACGTGAGCTGTGGAAATTGTGATACCACGTTCTCTTTCTTCAGGAGCTTTGTCGATGTTTTCGAAAGCAACTGCTTCACCAATCTGATATCTGTCATGCAGAGTTTTTGTGATAGCTGCTGTCAGAGTTGTTTTACCATGGTCAACGTGACCGATAGTACCAATATTCATATGAGGTTTGGTTCTTTCAAATTTTGCTTTTGCCATTTCTAAATATCCTCCTTTTACTTTTAACTAAGGCAAATACATACATTCTCACGAAAATGTACCTATCGTCCTTAATTATATTAGACTTCTGTCTGTTTTGCAAGTCCAAAATACAATAATGTTACGGTTTTTACAATTATTTCTTGCCTTCCAAAACTTTTTCCTGTACAGATTTTGGACAAGGTTCGTAATGGTCTACTTCCATAACATAGTTACCGCGACCCTGAGATCTGGAACGCAGGTCTGTAGAGTAACCAAACATTTCTGCCAGAGGCACGAAAGAGTGGATTACTTGTACACCGTTTCTTGCTTCCATACCTTCGATACGACCACGACGGGAGTTAATATCACCGATAACATCACCCATGTATTCTTCGGGTACTGTTACAGTAACTTTCATGATGGGTTCGAGCAATACAGCGTCGCCTTTTCTCATTGCTTCTTTGAAAGCCATGGAACCAGCAACCATAAACGCGGTTTCAGAGGAGTCAACTTCATGGTAAGAACCATCGTAAACTTCTGCTCTTACGCCCAGTACAGGGTAACCGCCCAGGATACCGCTTTGCATTGCCTGCTGAATCCCTTTATCAATAGCGGGGATATATTCTTTTGGAATAGAACCACCGACTGTGCTGTTTACAAATTCGTAGTTGTTTTCCGCATCTGTAGGAATAGGAGAGAATTTCACTTTACAGTGACCATACTGACCTTTACCACCAGACTGACGTACAAATTTACCTTCTACGTCAACTGCTTTGCGGAATGTTTCTTTGTACGCTACCTGAGGCGCACCTACGTTGGCTTCTACTTTGAATTCTCTCAGCAGACGGTCAACGATGATTTCCAAGTGCAGTTCGCCCATACCAGAGATGATGGTATCGCCAGTTTCTGCATTGGTATATGTCTTGAATGTGGGATCTTCTTCTGCCAGTTTTGCCAGCGCAATACCCATTTTATCTCTACCTGCTTTTGTCTTAGGTTCAATTGCAACAGAGATAACGGGTTCAGGGAATACCATGGATTCCAGAATTACTTCATGGTCTTCGTCACAGATAGTATCACCTGTAGTTGTCAGTTTGAAGCCAACAGCGGCAGCGATGTCACCCGCATATACTTTGTCAATTTCTTCTCTGTGGTTTGCGTGCATCTGCAAGATACGACCCACACGTTCTTTTTTGCCCTTTGTAGAGTTATAAACGTATGTGCCGGCATCCAGTGTACCGGAGTATACACGGAAGAAAGCCAATTTCCCAACGAAGGGGTCATTCATGATTTTGAATGCCAGTGCGGAGAAAGGTTCTTCATCGGAAGAATGTCTTTCTGTTTCCTGTTCTGTTTCAGGGTCGATACCCTTGATTGCAGGGATATCGATAGGCGCAGGCATATATTCGATTACGCCGTCCAGCAGTTTCTGTACGCCTTTGTTTCTATATGCAGAACCACAGAATACAGGAACCAATTCGCAGTTGATACATGCTTTACGCAATGCTGCTTTGAGTTCTTCTTCGGAAATTTCTTCTTCTGCGAAGAATTTTTCCATCAATTCTTCATCTGTTTCGCAAATGGTTTCCACCATTTTTGCTCTGTATTCTTCAGCTTTTTCCATATATTCCGCAGGAATATCTTCTTCGTCGATTTCTTTACCCAGATCATCTTCATAAATGAAAGCTTTCATTTTCATCAAGTCGATGATACCAACGAAATCGCTTTCTGCACCGATTGGCAGAGTCACAGCTACAGGTGTGCAGCCCAATCTGTCTACCATCATTTGCAGTACATTATAGAAGTTTGCACCCATGATGTCCATTTTGTTGACAAATGCCATTCTGGGTACGTTGTAGTTATCCGCCTGACGCCATACGGTTTCGGACTGGGGTTCTACACCACCCTTTGCACAGAATACACATACTGCACCGTCCAATACACGCAGGGAACGTTCAACTTCTACTGTAAAGTCAACGTGTCCAGGTGTGTCGATGATGTTGATTCTGTTTTCATTCCACTGGCAAGTGGTTGCAGCGGAAGTAATTGTGATACCTCTTTCCTGTTCCTGTTCCATCCAGTCCATGGTAGCAGTACCTTCGTGAGTATCACCGATTTTATAGTTACGACCTGTATAGAACAAAATACGTTCTGTCAGTGTTGTTTTACCGGCGTCGATGTGAGCCATGATACCAATATTTCTGGTTTTGGCCAGCGGAAACGCTCTGTTTGCCACACTTACTCCTCCTTCGTATTATACTGAAATTGGGCAAATCCTGAAAAGACTCTCTTGTAGTCTTTCCAGAATTGCCACAAGCCATACTTTAAGATATTGATTACCTTGATTACCATTTGAAATGGGAGAAAGCTTTGTTTGCTTCTGCCATTTTGTGTGTTTCGTCTTTTTTCTTGCAAGCGCCGCCTGTGTTGTTCAGCGCGTCCATGATTTCAGCTGCCAGACGATCTACCATTGTTTTTTCGCCACGTTTTCTAGCGAAAATGGTCAGCCATCTCAGACCCAATGTCTGTCTTCTTTCAGGTCTGATTTCCATAGGTACCTGATAAGTAGCACCGCCGACACGACGTGCTTTTACTTCCAGTACAGGCATGATATTGCCCAGAGCTTCTTCAAAAGCTTCCAGTGCTTCTTTTCCTGTTTTTTCTGCTACTTGATCGAATGCACCATAAACGATTTTTTCAGCAACACCTTTCTTGCCGTCCAGCATTACGCTGTTGATCAGCTTTGTTACCAGTTTGCTGTTGTAAATAGGGTCAGCTAAAACCTCTCTTTTTGCAACATGTCCTTTTCTTGGCACGATTCTTCCCTCCTTAATGAATAATGATATTCTCGGTACTTCACAGGATACTGAGCCTGTGTGTTCATGCCTTATCTCACGTCATATTTATCCGTCCTCTAAGCAATCGCAGATTGTATTGATCGGTATAAGGCATTTTCAAATGTCATATAGTTACTTATTTCTTTGCTGCTTTGGGGCGTTTTGCACCATATTTGGAACGCGCCTGCATTCTGTTTGCAACCCCTGCGGTATCCAGTGTACCTCTAATGATGTGGTAACGTACACCAGGCAGGTCTTTTACTCTACCACCACGGATCAGAACAACGGAGTGTTCCTGCAGGTTGTGACCTTCACCGGGGATATAAGCGGTTACTTCGATACCGTTGGAAAGACGTACTCTGGCGATCTTTCTCAAAGCGGAGTTAGGCTTTTTCGGTGTAGATGTTTTTACTGCTGTGCAAACACCGCGTTTCTGAGGAGAAGAAACGTCTGTCGCTTTCTTTTGCAGAGAGTTCAGACCTTTCTGCAAAGCGGGCGCTGTAGATTTTTTCTCAACAGTCTGTCTGCCTTTTCTTACTAACTGGTTAAACGTTGGCATTAAAATGCACCTCCTTATAGA
>CALWSU010000072.1 GCA_944384295.1 uncultured Lachnospiraceae bacterium
AAAATGATTAAGAAAAATACTCAAAATTATTATACTGTTGAACAAATGAGAGCCAACTATGAGAATTTATTTAATAATGAAATGCAAAAAACTTATTCACAAGAAGATAACCCAGATACTGAAAAAGAACAATTACAAAGTTTTATTAACATATTACAAGATACTATTCGTTGTGATAAAACAACTATATTAAATAACAATTACATTATAGAAATAGATAGAAAAATTAATTTATTTGAACAGAACAAAATTTTAGATTTAATTACACCCTATGTTGTTGTAGATATGATTATTAGTAATAAAGAAAGTAAAACTATATTAAAAATTAGTGAGGAGGTAGATTATTATAAATGATAAATTATATAGTATCGAGGAAATAAAAAATATGTCTATAAATGATTTGTTTTCTTTAATTTCTTCTTCTGGTAATAATGTAAAGCAAAATACACCAAATGAAATTATTTATAATACTAATGAGTTTTTAGAACATTATCCAATGTTTACAAAATATAGTTTAGACATGGCTATCAAAAAAAATAATTTACCTCATTTTAGAGTTGGACATAAAAGATATTTTAAAAAAGATGCTATTGATAAATGGATCATAAATCAAAATAATATAAATATAGTCATTAAAAAAAGAAAATAAATGATAAAAGTCGATAATAACTTATACAAATATAGTGATACCACTTATCTAGTAGCAATTAAAAGAAAAAACTCTCTTGGTAAATTAGTTAATATTCAACAGTACTTTGAGGCTAATTCTGATAATGATGCTATTAATTATAGAAATAAATTATATACTGAAAATCATATAGAAATAAAAAATAAAAAGAAACAAAAACAGAAAGGTACAAATATTGATAAATATATCTATAAATATGGTAAGGATTATTATAGAATTTTTATTCAACCTAACAAATTATTTCCAGATGGTTATAGCGATTATTTTTATATGAGTTTAAAAGAAGTAAAAGATTATAGAGATGAACTTATATCAAAAGCTAAACTCGGTAAAGTTCCTACTGCTAAATATAGAAAAATGTTAGTAAAAGATTTTAAAACAGAGTTTTTAGAAAAGTATTGTTATGGTAATTTAAGTGAAGTTACAGCCGATGGCTACGAAAGAATGCTAGACGGTTTTTTTATACCTAAATTTGGTAATTTTACCATGCAAGAAATGGAAAATAAAACAGATGATTTACAGGCTTTTGTTAATGGCTTAAAAGAAACTCCAAATAAAACTAATCCTAATAAAATGATTTCTACTAAATATCAAAATAGTATTTATAACGTTGTTAATCTTTTCTTTAACATTTGTAAGGACTGGAACGGTATAGAACGTAACCCCATGAAAAATATTAAGCCACCAAAATTTAAAACAAAAACAACTAAAATTTATGATTTAGAAGAAATGTATAATGTTTTAGATAAATTAAAAGACGAAAACATTAGAGATAAATACGTTATTGCCATTCTTGTATGTTCTGGTGTACGAAAAGGTGAACTAGTCGGATTACACGTAGAAGATTTTAACTTTGAAAACAATACAATTACTGTTCGTCATAATGTAGTTAGTACTAAACGAAAAGGTACTACTTATGAAAAAGAAACAAAAACAGAAAATGGCGAACGTGTGATTACGTTACCACCATTTGTTATGAATATTGCTAAAGTTTATTTAAAATACCGTGAAGAATTAATTAATAAATTTGTAGAAAGGTACGGTAAAGATTATGTTCCACCTGATAATATGTTATTAAGTAGATTTGGTAAAATAATGCACCCTGATACACCATATAAAATTTGGTGTGATTTTAGAGATAAAAACGCATTAGGTGAAGTTACACCACATGGGTTAAGACATAGTTGGTGTACTGCTGAATACCATGAGAACAAATATTTAACTGAAAAAGAACTAGCTATTTTAATGGGACATGGTGTAAATATAAAAATGACACAACACTATACGCACCCTAAAGAAAGTAATCTTAAAAATTCTAGTATGATTTTTAATAAATTTGAAGAAAAGTTAAATAATAATAATGAATTATTTATTAATTTAAAATTTGAACAAGTAGCAACTATATTATCTGGAAAAGTTTTTACTAATAGTGATGAGATGTATGACATAGTAAAAAGGTATTATTCTTTAAACTACGATCCAACATATAAGGAAATACCTAAAATGTTATTTCAATTAAAAAAGATTTTAGAAAATAATAATAATCTGTATAAAGATATTACAACCTTTATTTTAAAGACACCAAACGACTGGGAGGCTATCTACAAAGGAAAAGAATTGTTTGGCGATTCATTTAAAATAGAAACTATACACTCAAAAGAAAAAAGAAAAGAATTTAAAGAAAAGTTACAGGATACTTTAGAAATTGCGTTATAAATTCATTAAAAACGAGCAAAAAAAGAAAAAACATATTGTCAAACGTGAATAAATATGATAACATTATATTGTTCACGTTGTATTATGGCGAGATAGCACAGTTGGCTAGTGCAATCGGTTCATACCCGATAGGTCGAGGGTTCGAATCCCCCTCTCGCTACCAATTTTGATTATTTTACTAGGTTTTAAGCCTAGTTTTTTATTGGGAATATCTAATAGGTATTCCCGTCTTTT
Source organism: uncultured Lachnospiraceae bacterium (assembly GCA_944384295.1). Classification (GTDB taxonomy): domain Bacteria; phylum Bacillota; class Clostridia; order Lachnospirales; family Anaerotignaceae; genus Anaerotignum. The sequence goes on from CALWSU010000072.1 coordinate 2,639, forward strand.
TTATTTTTAAAATGGTATAATAGTATTAATATTTGTATATTACTTCAATTCTACTTTTAGTAGGTGTTCAAACACATAAATAAAATATATACTTGTAAGTATGAGAGGAGCAATTATATATGGATCAAGAAAAAATTGGAAAATTTATTGCAGAATTAAGAAAGGAAAAAAACTTAACCCAAGAACAATTAGGCGAAAAACTTGGAGTTACACATAAAGCTATTAGTAAATGGGAAAACGGAAAATGTTTACCTGATCCTTCTTTATATAAACCTTTATGTTCAATATTAGGAATTAGCCTAACAGAATTTTTTAATGGCGAGAAAATTATACCAGAAAATACTATTCAAAAAGCTGATGAAGTGTTATATGAGATGGTAGAAAATAAAAAAAGAAGTGTAATTATTCAAATGGTATCAACTATTTTTCTAGCTATTGCTATTACTTTACTTTTTATACCATCAATTAAAAGATTTGATATAACCTTATCCATTATTACTATTTCTATCGCATTATTTTTATTATGTATTAGTGCATCTTTAAAATTAACCGAATGGAAAAGGATAAATAATAAAGTAGTAAAAAATACAGGTATGGGTTTTTCAACTGCATTAACCCTTATATTTATCACTTTAAAATTAACAAAACAAATTAACTGGTCTTGGATTTGGATTTTCTCTCCAATTTGGATTACTATTTTAGGTATTGTTATCTTATTACTTGTAGGGTTTATTATTTTTACAATAACAGACAAATTAAAAAAACGAAAAAAATAAATAAATTATTGCTAGATACAAATCTTATGCCTAGCTTTTTTTAATATGAACACTTTAATAGTTATTCCAAGCTTTTTTATTTTATTAATAAATGTTATAATTATCTAAACAACAAATAGTAATTTGAAAGTGAGATAGTTATGAAAAAAATATTTGAAAAGCACGAAACATTATTTTGTATATTGTTA
>CALWSU010000073.1 GCA_944384295.1 uncultured Lachnospiraceae bacterium
CCCAGAAAATGTTTAGGGTATAGAACGCCTTATGAGATTTATTATTCAGAGGTGTTGCATTTAACTTGACAATTCAAACCATAATAAAAGGTCCTCCTATAAATAATATTTTATCATAGAAGAACCTTTTCATGATATATTTACAGAAAAAGTTTTACATATCCTTAAATTATAACACACCTGTAGAAGCCAAGTAGTATTCCTTCAAAATTTTGTCCATTTTTCTATTGCCTTTCCATTTTCTGAATATTTTCCTCTTGTGTGATATATGTATCTATTAAGAATAGTATACTAAGAGCAGCCGGAATAGGTAATGATGATATATTAACATCAACTGCATTTGCGTAAAGAAAAACCATAATCAAATACGTAACATTTCTAGCCCTCAGATATAATATACTATTCTTATAATATCGTCTTGTGATTGGCAATTTTTTTATAATTTTACACTGAGTCATCATCTTGCACCCAATTTTTAACAGAAAATATTGGTACAGAAGGAATACAATTAACATATTCCAAAGTGTAATTTTTTGATTTATAAAATCGAAAGCAAATATTGCTAAACAAAGATAGATAAACAATAAGATAAATGATAACACAAAAGGAACAACTTTTATAGCTAAATTCTTCGATATTTCATTTAATTTATCACATATTTCTCGTAAAGAATTGAACGTTTTATATCCAACTGTAGCAAAAATCTTTAATCGAGGAATTTTTTCAAATATTGGTGTGAGGAAGAACCAATAAATCATCATTATGTTCATTATTCTGCAGGCAAAGATTCTAGACATTTCATCTGCAGATAGTAACTGAGAAATCTCTATTAAATTAAAAATTTTTAAAACTATTATTCCTATATATATAATCCATAATATTAAATATAAAAATAAAACAAATAAAAGTTTTATATATATCTTATATGCTTTTTTGGCTAATTCTGTATCATTTTCCCCTTTCAATTTTTTTCTCATTTTATATGGAATCAAATCTTGAATTCCACAAATTGAACCATTCACTTCAACAGTTTCCTTATATGAATCTGAACTTAAGATTTGATCTAGTATACACATAAATAAAATCAACAATATCATTGGATACAAAAACATAAGTATCTCTATTATCAAATTCATTAAAATATCGACCTCCTACACCTTTTATTGTATGTAAATTGCCTATGAAATCAACCAGTTCTGGCTTAAAATTTTTCCGAAAATCTTTTTATGAGACTTTCTCCTCTTAAACATCTAAGAACAATATCTATTTTGATTTCAACAGCAAACCTTGCTTATCTTCTTATAAAAAATATGCCCCTTTTCAATAAACAAATTTTTATTATTTTACTTGTCTATTGGAATCTGTTACCTTAACATGAAAATAAAAATACGGAAATGATGTTTGAAGATACAAATGAAAAAATGCCACACAAATAAAAGCTCGTTTTTGTAGATTTTTAAAACAAAAACCAACTATCTTTCTGTTTCTTTGTATAACGAACGCCCGCAACTTCTGCTGGTGCATGATGGTTCAAAGAAGAATGTTGATGAATGAAATTATAGTAAAACAGGAAAATGGTAATCAAGTTTTTTGCAGATTCTAAAGAGTGAAATGTTTTCTTACTTTTGTACCAGGACTTGAATGTACCGTTAAATGATTCAAGAATATTGTTGTTTTTTTCATCTGCAAATGATTCGTATACATGATGGATTACATTTGGAAATGTCATTTGAATAGACATCTCATATGATGCAAGACCGTCAGTGATGATTGTTTGTGGTTGTTCCTCTGTTTGCTCTCTTGCGCAGCAAAACAGATGATAGGCAGAAGGTCCGTCACGAATAGAAGATAGATGCCATGCAATCACAGTTCTGGTTTCAGAATCCAGTAAAATCCAAAGATAATGCTGTACTCCCTGAATCCGAATGAAAGTTTCATCTGCATGCCATTCATCAGATTGAAAATCCGCATTCTGTAACAAAAAATGGGAAGTGGAACGAAAAAACGCTGCAAAGTGATTGAGCCAACGCCAAATGGAAACATGAGAAACAGAGATATGATATTGCTGTAACAAAAATCGCTTTATTTTTCTGAGAGAACAAGCATTTTCAAAGTACAATATCAAAGCTAGAAGAATGATTTGTGACGAAAATCGAAACCTTTTGAAGCACGCAGCAGCGAACTTTGAGAATGACTTTTTCTTCAACCAAGGGGCGGCAATGGGAACCTTGATAGAATGATGTTTCTTTTTGGAAACACAGCGAAAGTGAATGTAATGTGGATACCGATGCCAAAGGAAAGTTTTTCTTCCGCAAATCGGGCATACGGGATATCCAGAGTTTTGCTTGTTGGATTGTTTTTTGACTGTAACAAACTGGTGATAGCAGTCACGACAAAGATATTTTTGGTTTCCATGCCGATCCTTTCCATACTTGTATATGGATTTAGAAAAACAGTGTGGGCAAAAAATAACAGATTTGTTTTCAAAAGTAATTTTTATATTTATACATGATAACACCTCTTTCTTGGGAGTAAAAGAAAACTATGCTCATTTCTATAATATATCAAGAAAGAGAAGGTATCAATTCATATTAACGTAACAGAATCGTCTATTGTAAAGGGAGCATATCAAAATTATATTAAGTTAGGTTTTTATTTTATTATAAAGGCTTTTATATAAACTTAATTTCCACTTACAATTTACAATACTGTTACTGGAGATACATTTCCATACCCTTTAATGTAATATCCAGTACCACTATATGATTGATTTGATACAACCTTGATATAATATTTGTTGCCTTCTGTTACATCAAAAGATGCAAAATCATCTTTTCCATCACAATCAACAGTAAAACTACCAACTTTTCTTCCCAACGATGTATATAACTGAACTGTAAAAGTATCTGATGTTGTTATGAAGTTTTGTGTATTGCTATCCCAAACTTTTCCCGATACTTTTATTGTAATACTATCTTGTTGTGCCTTAAAAGTATCAGATTTGACACTTGATCTAATCAAAAATTCAAAGTCACCATTAGAATCCATTCTTTCATCTTGATTAACATTAAATTTAATATATTCATCCTCCGAAGAAGCCGCAAAAGCAAACGAAAAACTACTTAATGAAAGCAACAAGGAAAGTACCAACGCAAAACATTTTTTAATTTTCATTTCTAATCATTCCTTTCTTTATACGATTTAGATTGCCTTTATTTTTGATATAAAAACCTAAACAAAAACCTATACATGCTAGAAGAATTTTATCAATATCAAAAAATCCAATTAAAAATGCCACCTTTAATAAAGAAATTACAATCAAAATGATAATAGTAAACAATATAGACTTTTTAAAGTCTAATTGAATCTCACGAACAAAATATCCTATTGGTATCCATAATAGAATATACAGCAGAATATTTGTAAACAAATATTCTATTCCACCATTTCTCCCTGGATTAGAAATATAATGAATTATATTTTGAAAAGGAATAAAATTAAACATTTCTATACTATAAGAGTTATTCCAACTATATATTTCTTGCACAAAAGACATATGATTCATAAAAAAGCCTTTGAAATAAAACATAAATAGTAGAAGGCAATATAGTATCATAATGCTTATCTTAAATTTTTTTTGTACCAAAATAACTTTCATAACATATCCTCCTCATACTATCTTTGATTCTGTTACGTTAATATGAATTGATACCTTCTCTTTCTTGATATATTATGGAAATGAGAATAGTTTTCTTTTACTCCCAAGAAAGAGGTGTTATCATGTATAAATATAAAAATTACTTTTGAAAACAAATCTGTTATTTTTTGCCCACACTGTTTTTCTAAATCCATATACAAGTATGGAAAGGATCGGCATGGAAACCAAAAATATCTTTGTCGTGACTGCTATCACCAGTTTGTTACAGTCAAAAAACAATCCAACAAGCAAAACTCTGGATATCCCGTATGCCCGATTTGCGGAAGAAAAACTTTCCTTTGGCATCGGTATCCACATTACATTCACTTTCGCTGTGTTTCCAAAAAGAAACATCATTCTATCAAGGTTCCCATTGCCGCCCCTTGGTTGAAGAAAAAGTCATTCTCAAAGTTCGCTGCTGCGTGCTTCAAAAGGTTTCGATTTTCGTCACAAATCATTCTTCTAGCTTTGATATTGTACTTTGAAAATGCTTGTTCTCTCAGAAAAATAAAGCGATTTTTGTTACAGCAATATCATATCTCTGTTTCTCATGTTTCCATTTGGCGTTGGCTCAATCACTTTGCAGCGTTTTTTCGTTCCACTTCCCATTTTTTATTACAGAATGCGGATTTCCAATCTGATGAATGGCATGCAGACGAAACTTTCATTCGGATTCAGGGAGTACAGCATTACCTTTGGATTTTACTGGATTCTGAAACCTGAACTGTGATTGCATAGCATCTATCTTCTATTTGTGATTGCCCTTCTGCCTATCGTCTGTTTTGCTGAGAGAGAAAGCAAACAGAAAAACAACCACAAACAATCATTACTAACGGTCTTACATTCAAGTTCTAGTATAAGAGCAAGAAAAAATTTCACTCTTTGGAATCCGCAAAAACTCAATTACTATTTTCCTGTTTTACTACAATTTCATTCATTAACATTCTTCTTTAAATCATCATGTACCAGCAGAAGGTTCAGATATCTGTTATACAAAACAGAAAGGTAGTTGGTTTTGGTTTTAAGAATTTACCAATCTGTATTTTCATCATATTAAGGTAACAGATTCATTAGTTTTTTCATAACTTTGCAAAAATTGACTAATTATTTAGTCATTTCCTATTATATATTAGACTAAATATTTAGTCAAGTATTATATATTAGACTAAATATTTAGTCAAGTATTATATCGTCTTTTAACTAAAAAAAGCAGATCAAGAACAGTAAAAATTGTTCTCTATCTGCTTTCTCTGATTTCTTATTCTCTATATAATGTTCCACTGTAATATCCAATATATTTAGAACCAACTCTGTCTATCTCGACTAATTGCAATGTACCACTATATGTATAACCGTTTCTTTCCATAGAAACTTTAATACTATCAGGAATCGATGGACTGGTATACGTTCTAGCATATCTTTCAATATTGATCTTTGAAGTTGCTTTGGTTTCCTGTACCGTAATATAAGGTAACAGTTCTTCATATGTAACATAGATCATTTCTTCATCCGAAAATTTTTCTGCCAAAACAATCATTTCACTATCATTAATTTCATCGCCAAACACATAATTACTATCTGTACAGAATGCACTTGCCATAGTTGTAGGAATGAACATGGAAAATACAACTGCTAATGCAGAAAATCTTTTAAATTTCATAATCGCAACAATCCTTTCTCTAATTGCTTGTTTTGCAAATCCTTTGTAAAGTATATATTCTTTTCTTGTTACACTTGCCATATCAAGTAGGTTTCTAGCATATATCGCCTTTTCCTCTTCTCCAATTACATGTAGAACATGATTGTCACACAATATTTCCATATCTCTGTTCACATAAAAATAGAAAAGCCATATCATTGGATTAAACCAATTTAAACAAAGTATCATAACAAGGATATGCTCTAAAAGTGGATGCATATACTTATGGTGCATATATTCATGCAACAACATTTGCTCAAATTTTTTTTGATCCATCTGTTTGAGATTTGTAGGAATTATGATACCATGGTAAAAAATACCACAGGCTACTGGACAATCGATTTGATTGGATTGTCGTATACGAATTACCTTACAACAGTCATATTTTGATAAAATAGCTTCCATTTCTGGCTGTAAAGGCGATTCTTCTGCAGTCTTCCAAATTGTTCTACAGATTCTATAATCCTTCAAATAATAATGACTGATTAGACTTGCACCAACAATCCATATACCAAATACAACAACCTTCACTTCTGGCATTGCCCATAATTGGTATATTACCCTATCAAAATAATACTTATTATGACCAACTTGTATAAAATCACTCGTTGCTAGCCATCTTCTGATATGATATATCCCATTGTATATGCTAAAATTCGATTCCAAATGAAATGGAATGTAGAGACGCATTACTGCCAGTCCCCATAGAAGCCAAATCGCAATATAAGGAACTTTGTTTTTGCATATTGCCCTAACACCTATGATCGCTAAAATCATGAATGCTGCAGATAAATTCATATACAAAAAACTCATTTCACATGACCTCATTCCATCTTATCGATCATATCATGTAACTCTGCTATATCCTGTTCTGACAACTTTCCACAGTTAGTAAACGCATGAAAAAAACTTCGTGGTGAATTATCAAATAGATTTTCCATCAAAATAGAAATCTCATTTTTTTGCACCTCTTCTCGTGTTACTTTAGCCCTACAAATATAATTTGGTTCTATTCTTTCAACGAGTCCCTTATCTATACATTGCTTGATGATTGTATAGGTTGTTTGTCTTTTCCACCCTACACGTTTCTCCATAATCTTTGTCATTTGTCCTGCCGACAGATCCCCAAATTCCCATAACGCTTCTAGAATATTCAGTTCAGTATTGTGTAGAATCATTTTTACCTCCATATCACATAAATGTCTAAACGTTTAGTCTATATTATTATATTTTACTTTTATTCAGAAATCAAGCAAAATTAACTAACTATTAAATCATCAGTAAACCCTATTAGAATTTTACTTTTAGCTAATCATGTAAATTTATGTTTGTTTAGAATTATATATTGATAAATATTCTTGTATCACAATCCCCGACTTGAATACCACATCTATCTTCGAAATATTCACTACATGGATATTCTGAATCAGCTGGCGCACCAGTCTGTCATCACATTCTGTCAATATGTATTCTGTTTTTTCCAGAAAATTATAGACTTTCATCAGCAAGCAACCCAATTTCCTAATGAAAACCTATAAATAAGAAAAAGCAATATAAACTGTGCTTGGCTGCACACATAGGCATCTCACCTCCCCCGTCATGCGGGCTGCCGTCCTTGCGATGTCTAGGACTCGGCAGAAGTATCATTATGGCTCTGCTTCGGTCATGGCATTTGATCCTGCCAAAAAATCATACCCTTACAGTAAAAATCGCTCGGATCATTCTTGCTTCATATCCTGTTGATCGTCATGGCGTACTGTATGGTACTGCTTTTCCCTTTCGGGCGAAACAGAGTAACGTATTTATATTGCCTCTATACAATTTTCAAGGTACATTGAAGGGAAAGAAAAAACCCTTCACTTATAAGCCGAAAAAACGTACCCTTTAACAACCAATTTTGAAAATTTTGTGCAATTTATTTTGATTTTTTTCAAAATCCACTTTTACGTCTATTGGTTGCCGTTGTCCTACCTAATTTTTGTTTTTGGGTATGTAGTTTCAATACAAATGAAAGGGACAAAAAAATCCTTCATATATCAGGTCACTACGAAGGCATTTTATAACCAGTTTTTCAAAACTTTTTAAAGTTCATTATATTTGCCTAAATTCGAGGTGTTGAAAGCAAAGGTGTTTTATGTATATTTTTTAATGCCCTTTTTGTTTTTTCCAGAAAAAATCCCTTCATATATCAGGTCACTACGAAGGCATTTTATAACCAGTTTTTCAAAACTTTTTAAAGTTCATTATATTTGCCTAAATTCGAGGTGTTGAAAGCAAAGGTGTTTTATGTATATTTTTTAATGCCCTTTTTGTTTTTTCCAGAAAAAATCCCTTCATATATCAGGTCACTACGAAGGGTATTCTCCATCAAAAAATAACAACAGATACCACAGAATTCAAGTACTATACAATAGATGAAAAAGGTCATATGACTACGCAAAAACTATATCTTGATCCATTTATGGATCTATGCAATGGAGAAATACTAAGCTTTCGTATAGGAAAACAGCCATCAGCCAAGAATGTAATGGAAGCATTAGAAGAAGCAATAGAAATCACTTCTGACTGCCCCTATCGCCGAACATTCCATTCAGATCAAGGGTGGGCATACCAAATGAAGGCATATGTACATCGTCTTAAGGAAGAAAGAATATTGCAAAGCATGTCTAGAAAAGGAAACTGTCATGATAATGCAGTAATGGAAAATTTTTTCGGACTGCTCAAGCAAGAAATCTATTATGGGGAAGTTTATTATAGTTATGAGGACTTAAAATTAGAAATAGAACGATATATCAAATATTACAACGAATATAGAATAAAATAGAAACTAGGATGGATGAGTCCTGTAGAATACAGACTCAACCTCATGGCTGCATAAAAAATGCGTAACAGACAAAATCTGTTACGCAAAAAAAGTCTAACTTTTTGGGGTCACCTCATAACCGTAACAAATAACGCTTAAAGGTTGCAAAACTTCACGAAAAAGTGGCAAATCAAAGAAAGGGTTTCTTGCATAAGCAATCAAAGCAGATAACCAATGCTTATGACTGTGTATGTATTGAAAATCTTAATATGAAAGCAATGTCACAATCTTTGCATTTCGGTAAGTCCGTATCGGATAATGGCTGGGGAATGTTTACATCGTTTCTGGCTTATAAACTTGCGGATATGGGAAAACAACTTGTGAAAGTAGACAAATTCTTTGCAAGCAGTCAGACCTGTCATGTTTGTGGTTACCAAAATCCCAAAACAAAGGATTTATCGGTCAGAGTATGGGATTGTCCTGTGTGTGGTACACATCACGATAGAGATGTGAATGCCGCAATAAATATCATGAACGAGGGAATGAGGCTCATAAACGCATGAATCATATGCATAAACCGTGGGGCACACGGGGTTAGCTCGTTGATACTGTACTCGTTAGGGTACTTGAGCGAGAAGCCACCACCTATATGCTATAGGCGGTGGGAGTATGTCACTAACTCCTCACTATATCTATATGCTGTCCATGTTTTTTTATAATTGTTCAAGGTCAGTATACAATCATAATTATAAATTACAACAAACTCGACAATTTTTTCTTTGGCAGTATCAACTGTTCTCAGACCAATGATGGCTGGAAACAACTCACCATATTCATAACGCGATGATTTTAAGATTTTAACAATAATTGGCTGTCTTTTGTTATATAACTTCATGAAATCTGAAATCAGCAATTCATTTGTCATAACAACTGGTTTATTCAATTTCTTCTGTATGCTAGTATATGGCATATCATAAATTGCTGCTATTTTCTGCAATATTTTTATATGTACAGGTATTCCATTTTCTATTTTAGAAATAGAAGCCTGACTAATACCTAGTTTTTTCGCTAATTCAACCTGGGATAGCCCAGTATCTTCTCTATATGTTCTCACAAATTCACTAAGATTGAGAGCGTTTTTCTCATCTTTGTTCACCTATAATCCCCCCAAAATATCTGTTTCTTGCGTTCTTAGTATAGCAAAGAAATGTGTAAAAAACAAATTGATATATTGAGGAAGTAACCAACTATGCAGACATCTGCCATATCATGAAATTTCTGCTGGTAGTATGGCAGTCAACAATTTATCTTAAAAATCAGCAGAATACTCCCACCTCTATAGGTGGCGAGATGAATGCCTATAATATTTTACTAAAATAATATTATTTCAGTAAAATATATGATATCATTAGTGCATAGAGAATTTCTCTAAATCTTGAGAAAGGAGAAATCACATATGTACTTAACAGTAAAGCAACAGGTTAAACATCTGTCAAAAGACGATTATAAAACCATGAAAGAACTTTGTCGTATAGCAAAAAATCTTACGAATCAGGC